>JAQVBU010000004.1:75956-102508 GCA_028690155.1 Alphaproteobacteria bacterium
GCCTTTGGATATTGGGCCTTTGGATATTGGATTGTGTCATGATGACGAGGCCGTTTGGCGCGGCTCGGCTTTTGTCAAAGACAGGGGCAGTCGGAAGTGGACGTTTTCCTGAACGCCGCCCGGAAGCACGGAAACCTCGACCGGACCAAGGACACGAAGACGTTCAATGACTTCTTGAACCAAATCTTCCGGTGCCGATGCCCCGGCCGTGATGCCGACGCGTTCTTTCCCACAAACCCAGTTTGGGTCGAGATGCGAAGCGTCTTCGATTAAATAAGCCGGAATGCCGACTTCGGCCGCGCGTTCCCGCAGACGGTTTGAGTTCGAGCTGTTGTGTGCGCCGATGACCAGAACCACATCGACGGTTCGCGCCAGTTCCCGCACGGCGCCTTGCCGGTTTTGGGTTGCGTAACAGATATCTTTGGTGGCCGGCCCCACGATATTCGGAAAGCGCGCTTTTAGGGCGTCAATCACGGATTTCGTATCGTCAACGCTCAGCGTCGTTTGAGTAATGTAAGCAAGCTGCTCCTTGTTTTTGACAGCCAGTCTGGCAACGTCGTCGACTTCGGACACCAAATGGACAACGCCCGGAATGCGGCCCAGCGTCCCCTCGATTTCCGGATGGCCTTCGTGGCCGATCAGGATAATTTCGAATCCGCGTTTGGCATAGCGCTGGCCTTCCGTATGGACTTTTGACACCAAAGGGCATGTCGCGTCGATGATCTGGAGCCTGCGGCTTTTGGCATGGTTTTCAACGTCTTCGGGAACCCCGTGGGCGCTGAAGATCACGACGGCGCCTTCAGGGACTTCGTCCGTTTCTTCGACAAACTGCACGCCTTTATCCTTTAAGCGTTGGACAACGTGGGGATTGTGGACGATTTCATGACGAACATAGATAGGCGGCCCGAATTTTTCGAGCGCTTGTTCAACGATTTCAATGGCGCGTTCGACTCCGGCGCAAAAACCGCGGGGTTGAGCCAAGATAACCTTCATTGCGAGAGACTTTCCTTCAAAATCCAAAGAGGCTAATCGTTTAGCACGGGCTCGCCCGGCGCTTCAAGGCTCTATCAAAAAGGCAAAAGCCGATCCAATCATTTGACATTTCAGGAAAAAGAGGGGAAACTTCACACGTCGTTTTCTTGAAAAGGGTTCGGTCCCCATGATCAGCGGCTCTCTTCCCAAAGTGTCCTCGTCTGTTGCGCAAGCCATTCAGGAGGCCATACTTCTTGGCGGCGACGATGAGATTGAAGCGGTTCTAGAAAGCGTCAAGGACGACGAAACGTTTCCCGTGACCCTGCGTTATGGGCTTGAGGCGTTGCTTTATTTCCGGCGTTATTACGGCGAGGGAAAAGAGCTTGAGCCGAAGGATAAAGAGAAGAAAAGGAAGGCTTGCGACATGGAATCTTCGTGGGGTCGTGAGCTGATTGAAAGCCTGACTTATTACTCGGATGCGGACCTGGAACGTCATGTTTCCTAGAGACGAGGACAAAAAGAAAATGGAAGAAACAACGGTTGAGAAAACGTCCTTGTGGCGCGAAGGCATGAGTGCGGCGTGGCGTTTTTTGAAAGCGGAATGGCAATGGGTCGTTGTTTTGGCGGGCCTTGTTGCCATCAAGAGCATAATCCCGATCCTCAATTACGATTCGCAGGGTTTGGTTGATCAGCTTAAACAGACCGAGAATGCCCCCACAAAGATGGTCGATACCATTCAGTCCATAGGGCCGAATATTTTCTATTCGTCATTGGCCGATTTGGTCCTTGTTATGATGGCGACGTATGCTTTTGCCGTTCTTTTCCTTCGCTATGAAGGGGGCGAAGGCGCGCCGTCGTTTTCTTTCGGGGGCTTTTTCTCTTGGCTTGGAGCGATGCTTCGCAAATACGCTTTGCTTGCGGCGCCTTCCGTAGCCTTGACGGTTTTATGGCTTGGTGTTTCCTTTCTGACGGTTCCCGTAAGCCTTCAAGAGCCGTTGTCTATCCTTTTTGTCGCGCTATCGCTGTGTTGCATGCTTTATTTCTATGTGGGGCTTTACAGCCTTTATTGTGTGACGCCCATGGCGGTTTTGCATGAGAAAAGCGTTATAAGGAACTGTTTTTCCCTTATAAAAGGTAATCTGATCCGGGTGTGGTTTGGGGCCATGATGGTTTGGGGCCTTCTTTATGTCGTTCTTCTTCCCATTTTGATCGCCGAATACGAAATTCTTAAGGCGATAGGCACGACGGTATCCTCTAAGAGCCTTTTGGCGATCTTGACCTCCAGTGTGTGGCAAGCGGTTTCGATTATGTTTATCGTTGTCTATGCGTGCGTGGTTTATCGTGTTCTGTCAAAGGAGCGCCGGGAGGCGGGATTGACAGCGTGACTTTCCGGGTTTTAAATCGCGCCCTCATCTCTTCTTTTTTCCCTTATAACGATTGGCGGATGAAATGACTCTTAAAGGTAAAACAGCTGTTGTAACTGGTTCTTCAAGCGGCATCGGCCATGGGATTGCCCTTGCTTTGGCCGAGCAGGGCGCGAACGTTATGCTGAACGGCTTTGGCGACTCGCCGGAGACCATTGAGCAGCTGAAAGCGGAGTTCACGGCGCTTGGCGTCGGTGTGGATTACAGCCCTGCCGATGTGGGAAATCCTACGCAGGTTGAAGACATGATTAAAACGGCGGCGAGCAAATTCGGCTCGGTTGACATTTTGATCAACAATGCAGGGATCCAGTTTGTTGCGCCGATTGAGGCTTTCCCCGTCGAAAAGTGGAATGCCGTTATCGCGACGAATTTGTCGTCGGTCTTCTATTCGACGCGGGTTGCGGCGCCTTTGATGAAAGCGAAGGGCTGGGGCCGCATTATCAACACGGCGTCGGCTCACGGCCTTGTCGCCAGCGTTCAAAAGGCAGCCTATGTGTCGGCCAAGCACGGTGTTGTCGGCTTGACTAAGGTTACGGGGTTGGAACTTGCCGGAACCGGCGTGACCTGCAACGCCATTTGCCCGGGATGGGTTTTGACGCCTTTGGTGCAGAAGCAGATCGACGCGATTGCGGCCCGAGAAGGGCTGAGCAACCAAGAGGCTTCGGTCAAGCTGCTTGAGGAAAAACAGCCCTCCAAGCAGTTTGTCACGCCCGAACAGATCGGCAAGCTTGTGCTTTTCCTCTGCTCGGACGGCGCTGACCAAATTACCGGCTCGGCATACAGCATCGATGGCGGCTGGGTTGCTCGTTAAGGAAAAACGCAGGCCCAGAGAATTCGGTCTTTAAGTGAGAAGGGAGGCGTAAAAGCGCCTCCCTTTACGCGTCTTCCTCTTGGCAAAGCCATAGCGTGCTTGCTATCTTGAAAAAAAGGACGAGGCTAGGTTATGACGCTTTTTAAGACAATTCATAAGGTTATTGAGACAGCTGTTCAGGATTCTTTGGCAAAGGGGGCGTTGGATCTTTCTGGGCCGATGCCTTCTTTTGTCGTCGAGCCGCCGCGTGAAAGAGCCCATGGGGATCTCGCCACAAACGTGGCGATGCTCTTGGCGAAAACGGCCCATAAAGCGCCACGTGCGGTTGCCGAAATTTTAAAGCCGAAGCTTGAAGGGAACCCCCTTGTTGCTGGCGTGGAAATTGCGGGGCCGGGGTTTATCAATTTAAGGCTTCACCCCAAAGTTTGGCAGGAGGAAGTGAGCGCCATTTTGCGCACCGGAACGTCCTATGGCGAGAGCGATATCGGGAAGGGAATTAAGGTCAACGTTGAATACGTTTCGGCCAATCCGACGGGCCCGATGCATGTAGGACACGGACGTGGCGCCGTTGTTGGTGATGTTCTGGCGGCGCTTTTGGAAAAAGCCGGGTATGGCGTTTGCCGCGAATATTACATCAACGATGCCGGGGCGCAGGTCGATGTGTTGGCTCGATCGGTTTTTTTACGTTATCGCGAAGCCTTGGGCGACAACATCGGGGCGATTCCCGAAGGGCTTTATCCAGGGGATTATTTGGTTCCGGTGGGCAAGGCGTTGGCTGAGTGCGAAGGCGCGGCATGGAAGGACAAAGACGAAGCCGAATGGTTGCCGTTTTTCCGTAAAGAGGCGATTGAGGCGATGATGGCTTTGATCCGCGAAGATTTGCGGGTGATGAACGTTCATCATGATGTGTTCTTTTCCGAGCGTTCGTTGGTGGATGGCGGCGGCGTGGATGCTGTTCGGGCGTTCTTGGAAAGCCGTGACTTGGTTTACGAAGGCCTTTTAGAGCCGCCTAAGGGCAAGCTTCCCGACGATTGGGAGCCGAGGCCGCAGCTTTTGTTCCGGGCGACGCAATTTGGAGACGATGTGGATCGTCCTTTGAAGAAATCGGATGGAAGCTGGACCTATTTCGCTTCGGACATCGCCTATCATCTGAACAAGTTCAAAAGAGGCTTTGGCTTGATGATCGACGTATGGGGCGCGGATCACGGAGGATACGTCAAGCGGCTTCAATCGGCGGTCAAAGCCGTGACGGATGGGGCCGGACGGCTTGAGGTTCGTTTGTGCCAAATGATCAATCTGTTAAAAGACGGCCAGCCCTATAAGATGAGTAAGCGAGCCGGCACGTTTGTAACCCTGCGCGATTTGGTGGATGAGGTGGGGGCCGATGTGGTCCGTTTCATCATGTTGACACGGAAAAGCGATGCGCCGCTTGACTTTGACCTCGTGAAGGCTTTGGAGCAAACGCGTGACAATCCTATCTTTTATGTTCAATACGCTCATGCTCGGTGCTGTTCGGTCCTGCGCCATGCGGCTGAAATGTTCCCCGAAGAGAGCCTGAGCGAAGAAGCGTTGTCGGAAGTCTCCTTGGATTGTCTGACTTCAGAGGAAGAACTTTTTCTGATCAAGGGGATGGCCAATTGGACGCGGGTCGTCGAAGCGGCGGCGCTGGCTCAAGAACCGCACCGCATCGCGTTTTATCTTATGGACCTTGCCGGGCTCTTTCATGGCTTGTGGAACAAAGGAAACGACAATGCGGCCTTGCGTTTTATTGTTCCTGATGACAAAAATCTGACACGGGCACGCCTCGCGCTGATCAGCGCTACGCGAGTTGTCTTGCGTAGCGGCCTTAACATGGTAGGATGTACACCAATGGAGGAGTTACGCAGTGAATCGCCTTCTGAAGGATGAGCCTTTTAGGCCCGTACGCTCGGATTATGCCCGCGAAGTTAGCTACGCGCGCCGCCGTTTTATAACCGTTATTGTTCTTATTCTTGCTTTGAGTAGCGCCGTATATGCTTTTTGGAGCGGCGGGTCTCCGGAAAGTTCAAGGGTGCCCACAATTGGCAGTACGGAGGCTTATAAGGAAAAACCGGAAGATCCGGGCGGCATTGATGTTCCGCATCGGGATGTTTTGGTTTATGACCAGTTGGAAGGGAAAAAGCGTACAGTCGAGAAGGAACGTCTGCTTCCTCCTCCTGAGGAACCTCAAAAAGCCCCGGAAACACCAACAATTCAACAACAGAATCCTTCGATGCAGAAAAAGGCCGTTTCTTTGGCGGCCACGATTCCTGCCGCGGTGCAGAGCCCTGTTGCTCCGGTGGCTGAACCAGCCAAGGCATTGCCACCGATTGAGGATGTGAAGACTGTTGAATCCCCCATTATGGCAAAAGAAATTAAGGCGCTGGAGACGGTGAAGCCCAAAGAAACCGTTTTGCCAAAGCCGGTAATCGCGCCCAAGACGGTTCTGGAAGAGCCCAAAAAAGCCGTCGCCGCGCCGATTGTGCCACCCAAGACGGCTCAGGCTGTCAAACCGGCGACCGCGCCTCTTGATAGCGTTTTTTCGCACATTCAGGAGAAAGATTCTCCGGTTCCTGTCGCCACGGGCGGTTTTGCCGTTCAGTTGACGTCGGTTCGCGATGAAGGACAGGCGCGTCAGGTTGCGAATTCGCTCAAGAAAAAATATGCCGATCTTTTGGGCGGAACGGACCTTTATGTTCGCCGAGCCAACCTCGGAAGCCGCGGCGTTTTTTATCGCATTCAAAGCGATTTTTTCTCGAAGGACGATGCGGCGCGCTTGTGTTCTTCGTTAAAGAAACGTCAGGCGGAGTGCTTCCTTGTCCGACGGTAAAGAAAAGAAACCCGTTCTTTTCGGCTGCGAGGGCACAAAGATTAACCCGGTCGAACGGGCCTTGTTTCGAAACGCGCGGCCGTTCGGTTTCATTCTGTTCAAGCGTAATTGCGAAGATCCGGAACAAGTTCGCAGCTTGATTGCCGAGCTTCGTCAAGCGGCCGACCATGACGACGTTCAATTTGCGATTGACCAAGAAGGCGGGCGTGTGTCGCGTTTGCAGCCGCCGCATTGGCCGGCGTACCCCCCGGCACGGACGTTCGGTCTTATGTATGAAAAAGATCCCGATTGGGGTATGGAAGCCATTACGCTTTATTCAAGGATTGTGGCAAACGAGCTTTTTAAATTAGGATTTACGATCAATTGCGCTCCGGTTGTGGATTTGTTCAATCCCGAAGGAACCGCAGCCATTGGTGAACGCGCCATCAGTTCGTCGCCTTCGGTTGTTGCGGCTCTGGCGCGACGGCAGATCGAGACGTTTTTGGCCAACGGCATTCTTCCCGTTGTTAAGCATCTGCCTGGTCACGGTCGGCTTAAAACGGATCCCCACAAAGTGTTGCCGACCATTGAGGCAACGAGGGCTGAACTTGAAAGCCAGGATTTTATGCCCTTTGAGTTGTTGAAAGACGCACCCATCGGCATGAATTCCCATGCGATTTTTACGGCGCTCGATCCGGAAAGGCCGGCCTCGATGTCGCTCGTTGTCAATAACGACATTATTCGGGGACGGCTTGGGTTTGACGGATTGCTGTTTTCTGACGATTTGATGATGAAGGCGCTTAACGGACTTCCCGGCGAGTTGGCGGCCAAGGCTCTTGAAGCGGGCAACGATATTGCGCTTCACTGCAACGGCAAGGCTTCCGAAATGGAAGCCATCGTTCGTGTTCTCGGTCCGATGAGCCAAGCCGCTGAAAGCCGTTGGGCTCATGCCAAGGCGATGGTCAATCCGCCAGATCCGGCCTATGATCCACGGGACGATATGGAACGCCTCGATATTTTATTAGGCGGCTTGGCGTTTGACGAGGCCTAAGGCCACGCCTTAAAATCCCTAGCCATGACCTTTCCAATTTTTGCCGATGTTGTGAGACCCGATTTTCGTCCCGAAGCGGGACGTGCGTTTGAGCTTGTCTCGGCGTACAGCCCTTCCGGCGATCAGCCGCAGGCGATCGAGGCTTTGATCAAAGGGTTTCAAGATCAGGAACGCGATCAGGTTTTGCTGGGCGTTACCGGATCGGGCAAAACGTTTACGGTGGCCCAGACCATCCAAGCCTTGCAGCGTCCGACGCTTATTCTCGCTCCGAATAAAACGCTGGCGGCTCAACTTTACGGCGAGATGAAAACGTTCTTCCCCAAGAATGCGGTCGAATATTTCGTCAGTTACTATGATTATTATCAGCCCGAAGCCTATGTTCCGCGCACAGACACTTATATCGAAAAAGAATCGATGATCAATGAACAGATCGATCGAATGCGCCATGCCGCGACGCGGGCTCTTTTGGAACGGGACGATGTGATCATTGTGGCAAGCGTATCGTGCATTTACGGCATCGGTTCGGTTGAGACGTATCAGAGCATGGTTCTGGGACTCTCCAAGGGACAGGACATTGATCGTTCGATGTTCTTGTCTGCTTTGGTTGAGCTTCAATATCGTCGCAACGAGATCGGTTTTGGGCGCGGCGATTTCAGAGTCAAGGGCGATACCATCGAAATTTTTCCGGCCCATTTGGAAAGTACGGCGTGGCGAATTGTTTTGTTCGGAGACGAAATCGAAAAAATTATCGAAATGGATCCCTTGACGGGCGAAAAGGGAGCGACGCTTGATGCCGTTAAAATCTATGCCAATAGCCATTATGTGACGCCCAAGCCGACGTTGGCGCAAGCCGCCGAGCAGATCAAAAAAGATTTAAAGGCGCGGTGCGAAGAATTCCTGTCGGAAGGAAAGCTTCTGGAAGAACAGCGTTTGAGGGAACGCACGACGTTTGATCTTGAAATGATGATGGCGACGGGGTCGTGCGCGGGCATCGAAAACTATTCGCGCTATCTTACGGGCCGCGCGCCGGGAGAGCCGCCTCCCACACTTTTCGAGTATCTTCCCAAAAACGCCATGCTGTTTGTTGATGAAAGTCATGTCATGGTTCCGCAGCTTCAAGGCATGTACCGGGGCGATTTTGCCCGTAAATCGACGTTGGCTCGCTATGGCTTCCGTTTGCCGTCATGTGTCGATAATCGGCCTTTGAAATTCGAGGAATGGGATCGCATGAGGCCTCCCACCGTTTTTGTTTCGGCGACGCCGGGGCCTTGGGAGTTGGAACGAGCCCAAGGCGTTTTTGTCGAACAAATTGTTCGTCCAACAGGGCTTATGGATCCTCCTGTTGAGGTTCGGCCGACCGAGCGACAGGTTGACGATCTTCTGGCCGAGGTTCAAACGGTTGTGGCTCGAGGTCTGCGCGTTCTGGTGACGACGTTGACCAAGAAAATGGCCGAAGCTTTGACGGAATACATGGGCGAGGCTGGCGTCAAAGTTCGTTATATCCATTCGGACGTCGATACGCTTGAACGGATCGAGATCATCCGAGATCTTCGTTTGGGCGTGTATGATGTTTTGATCGGGATTAATTTGTTACGGGAAGGTTTGGATATTCCGGAATGCGGCCTTGTGGCTATTCTCGATGCCGATAAAGAAGGCTATTTGCGTTCGCGTACATCGTTAATTCAGACCATTGGCCGCGCGGCACGTAATGTTGAAGGTCGGGCGCTTCTTTACGCCGATCGGATAACCGGGAGTATGAAAGCGGCTTTGGATGAAACAAATCGCCGCCGCGCCAAGCAAGACGCGTATAATAAGGCGCACGGCATTACGCCCGAGACGGTCAAGAAATCGATTGCGGATATTCTCGGCTCTGTTTACGAGCGCGATCATGTTACGGTCGAAATTTCCATTACCGACGTATTCGCGGGGAAAGACATTCAAGCGCATATCCGGGATCTGGAAAAACGTATGCGCGAGGCGGCCGCTAACCTTGAATTTGAAGAAGCGGCGGCGTTGCGCGACGAAATCAGACGGCTTCAACAGTCCGATTTGGGGCTTTCGCCGGCGCGGGCCCCCAAGAAAAAACGAAAGCGTTAACCTGACGGTTTTATAGGTCTTTATTCTTTCATTTCATCCGTTAGGGCGACATCAACTTGGGCTAATCCGTCCCGTCTCCACGTATAACGACGGAAGCACCCCTCTTCCGTCGCAGATCCTCCTGATGCGGCACACGAGGAATCCTGTACGGATAGTAAGTTGATCCATAACACAAGGGGATCCGATTCGTTTTTTTGAGGGGCATATTCGACGGACCATTTATACATTGGAGTCACAAAGGATTGAGTCCATCTATTGGGTTCAATTGCCGAATAACCCATCAGGGCGCACTGACTATTTTGGCAAAGATTTCCCATATTACAGTTGGAAAAATCAGCCTTCTTTAATGCAGAAGGATCGAGAATATAATTTGGTTGAAGCCCTTTTTTTCTATTATAATCAGAAAAATAAGAATAATATTTTATGGTTTTTGCGTATTTTTCTCCCCCCGCACACGCGGCAATAAGTTGGGCCTGCTTTTTTATATAACGGGGCAAACTTTGATATGTCGCGACATCAAAAATAACATTACGTGAACTGGAGCCATCATCGGCCGAATAACGCACAAGTCGTTGTAAAGGGTCTTTAACAGATTGGCCTTCCTTGGCATAAAGAGGCGTCAGAGCAACACTTCCGATTATCACAAAAGTGATGGCAAAGATGACGAATTTTTTCACACGGTCCTCCATAAAACGATCGACATGGATTATGTACAAAGATCGACTTACTTATCAGGAAGGGGATATGCGAGAATGCGTATACCATTCGCAATGTAGCCATCGGCATTCTTAAGGTCAAAATTATAAACCATTTCAGCCGTTCCTGCAGAGCCTGTTGTTTTAACGACGATTGTTTTACCAGATGCGTCGAGCAGTTTATCTCCTTTTTTGACCGATCGAGCCGGAACAATCATTCCGCTTTTTAAAACAACGGTATGTCCTTTGGTAATCTTAAGATCATTGATCTGAAGAAGATCGCTTTTCTCCGTCAACATAAGCGATTTGACAAGAGCGGGATGTGCAGGAGCAGAGGGATCTCCTTTGTTGAATCCCATAACGGTATCTCCGATTTTGATTTCGGAAATCGGTTTTTGTGATCCATCGGCCATTAAGATTTTTGTATTTGCGGGGACGCACGAATGATGTGGAGGACACGGTCCCCCATAACACACCTTTTTAAACATACACTCGTGGGGATTAACCGTGCTTGGATCCGTGATGTTATCACATTCTTCGCAAGCGCCATAAGCCGATGAGGCTCTTTGACAACGTCGCTCTGCTCCAATAGTGATTTTTTGGCCGCATGCTAACGCCGGGCATGTCGTCGTTCCTGCCCACGGTGTATACTGAACACCGCATTGGGATTCGGTGAGGTCTTTGAGCGGATTTTTATTCGGCGACGATTTGTAGTTTTTGCGCAAGGTATCAATGTGATTTATAAAACTATCAAGTTCGCCAAGACTCTTCCATGGAAGAAGGTATTTGTTCGAAGAAGTGTTTCTGATCACTCTGCACCGTTTCATTTCTCCGTCCGTCGAAAATTGGATAGCGACGACTCCGGGAGCATTCTTTATTGCGGGAGGTACCGCTAAGGCATTTTGGGCTGTTCCTTTCCCGTCCGGAAGTTTTAATGCGGTTGGAGAACTCAATTTTCCCATCCATGTTCTGTCGTTATCCGTTTCTTCCCGAATTAAGGCATAATTGGCATCGAATTCTTTGGTCGTTATGCGCGTGTCATTTTGGGCGGTTCCGTTTTCGGGCGTCGGATTGTAAAGATCTTGAAATCTCCCCTCGGCATTTTGACCCTTCTTCCCGGGTTCATCTGCAATCTCATTTCCGTTTAGATATTGAAAAAACTTGATACAACGTCCCTTCCATTTTGGACGGTTTTGCCATTGATCCAATTCTTCACTTGTACAAGCGCTTTTGATTGTATCAATAACAAGAACAGGACGATTT
This sequence comes from Alphaproteobacteria bacterium, assembly GCA_028690155.1. Taxonomy (GTDB): domain Bacteria; phylum Pseudomonadota; class Alphaproteobacteria; order UBA9219; family UBA9219; genus CAIXLI01. The sequence goes on from JAQVBU010000004.1 coordinate 87,097, forward strand.
TTGTTCGGAAGTTCGGAATATATTTTTCTACCATATATGCTCGTTACGTCTTTTGTAAGCGTTGTATAGCCTTCAGGGTCTATAAAACGCCATTTATATGCGAATCGCGACATAGCGACAGTCATATTGTATTGAAAAAGGTGCGGACACCATTTCGTTGATGCCGGACATTCAGGACGACAGCTTTTATTATCCGAAGCGTTCTCCGGGCAGGGATCAACGACATGAATTACTTCAGATGTTGTATCCTTGGGGTCCGTCAGTATTTGCGTAAGTGAATCATATGTAAAGAAGGCGATTTGACAGGCGCTTTCGCCCTCGCTGTTAACGCTTTCACAAATTTGTATCGGACAAGAATCCGTATTGATTCCCTGATGAAAATAGTCTGTTTCGTCCAGAACGTAATCGGGTTCTCCATCCCCACTATAATCGACGGCGTATGTTTTTATTGCATCATAGTTTTCTTTTCCTATGCCACATAAATTTGGATCAACGGTATCGTTGATCGATTTCTTAATTGTATGTTGATTTGCCGGGATGCGTTCGTCGGGAAGGGAACCCCAAGAGTAACGCCAGTTATCTTTCGTGCGCCACCAGTCAAAGGGGGAGGCCCCGCCGTCGTAGGCAGAACTTTCTTCATTGTAGGGAGAAACCCCTTCCTCAAAACTGGCATCCTTGGCGTCAGAGAGATTAGATGTAAAAAAGACTACAAGAAAGAGACAAACGCTAAACACTCTCCAGCGAATTGAGAACATAGCTGCACCTTGTGGATGGAATTGAAAGGCAGACACAATACCAATATTAAGTTTAACCAGTGTAGGTTGAAAATCTTAATGACAGATTAATATTTTTGAAGAGAGATTATTATGTTAAAATTAAACGATTTTCCGTTAAAAGCCAAACGGGATCTGGGGGATTCTCCGTTATGAAAAACGCGTTGCCTTCGGGCGTTATTTTTGACTGGGATAATACGCTTGTTGATAGCTGGGCGGCTATCGCCGAGGCGATCAACTATGTTCGCGGAAAATATGGGCTTACCCTATGGGATCGGCGGTTTATTCAGCAGCATTGCACGCGTTCGGCGAGGGAAAGCTTCCCTGAATGGTTCGGTGACCTTTGGCAGGATGCTTGGGATGACTATTACACATACTTTGATAAGGTTCGGAGCCAAATGGGGATTACAGAGGCTTATGGCGCGACGCCCCTTTTGGCTTGGTTGAAAGAGAAGGCCATACCCTCTGTCGTTGTCAGCAACAAATCCGGCCATTACTTGAGACTGGAAGCGGAACAGATGGGGTGGAAAGATTATTTCGAGGCCCTAGTCGGCGCGCATGATGCGCCCTATGACAAACCGCATCGCGCTCATGCCGATCAAGCTTTATTGAGTGCTGGGCTTGAAGGTGGGCCGGATATTTGGTTTGTCGGAGACACGGAGGCGGATGTTGCTTGCGCACGCAACGCTGCCTGCACTCCGGTTTTAGTTGGCGCGGATGAGGAAGCAAAGAGGCTTCTCGTTTCTTTGTCTTTTCGCGATTGCGAAGCTGTTTTAGATGAGCTGAAGCGGCGAGAGGCGGGCGTCCCTTGAAGTCGGGCGCTTTTGCGTGTAAATCTGAATGGAATAGGTTTGAGGCCTTTTTGAAGGTTTTTTCCCCGCAAAAGCTGCAACGCTTTTATTTTGCGGCGTGCGTGCGGTGCATGGTTAGGGCGGGGTGTCCAAGGTGTTATACCGGCAAAATTGATGACCGATGTTTTTACAGATATCCGGGGCGTTCGCCACGGCGACCGTGCGCTTGTTCTTAACCCGGTTTTGAAGTCCGAAAAACGCTTTTTGGACGACGAAAGGGCTTTGCAAGAAACAGAAGGCCTCGCGCGGGCAATTGATCTCGACGTCGTCGAGGCCAAGACTTTGTTTTTGAACCGCACCGTTCCTTCAACTCTTTTGGGCCGCGGACAAGTTGAGCAATGTGCCGAGCTTGTGGCCGAGGAGGGGATTATTCTTGTAGTTGTCAATCACGCATTATCGCCGATTCAGCAAAGGAATTTGGAACGCGCGTTTCATTGTAAAGTAATAGACAGGACCGGCGTTATTCTGGAAATTTTCGGCGATCGCGCGCGCACGCGCGAGGGCAAGCTGCAAGTTGAGCTTGCGGCGCTGGAGTATCAAAAATCTCGGCTTGTTAAGTCTTGGACACATTTGGAGAGACAGCGGGGTGGCTTCGGCTTTTTGGGTGGGCCCGGCGAATCCCAGCTTGAGGTCGATCGTCGTCTGATTGTCGAAAGGATCGTCCGGTTGAAGAAAGATCTCGATCAGGTTCGGCGGACGAGGCGGTTAGGTCGGTCCGCGCGCCATCGGGCCGGAAAGCCGACGATTGCTTTTGTCGGCTATACGAACGCGGGCAAATCGACCCTTTTTAATCGGCTGACCGGGGCCGACGTTTTGTCGAAGAATATGTTGTTTGCAACGCTCGACCCAACGATGCGCGCGTTGACCCTGCCGGGCGGGCAAGAAGCTATTTTGTCCGATACGGTCGGTTTTATTACGGATTTACCGACCAACCTTGTCGAGGCCTTCCGTGCGACGCTTGAGGAAGTCGTCGAAGCGGACGTCCTTGTGCATGTGCGTGACGTGGCCCATCCCGACACGAAGCGCCAACGCGATGCGGTTATGTCCGTTCTCGGCGATCTTGGCATCGAGGCCGACGATCCGCGGTTGATTGAGGCGCTCAACAAGATCGATCTTTTGCCTGATGATGAACGCGCCCGGCTTAAGCTTTATGCCGCGCGCGTGTTGAAGGAAGGGCCGGCGTCGGAAAGTTGCGGCGACATTCGTCCGGAAGCACGCGGGGGCGTGGTTGGCGTTTCCGCGTTGACGGGCGAAGGTATGGACGAGCTTTTGCGGCTTATCGAAAGGGTGGTTTCATCGACAAGCGTTACCCATACCATAACATTGTCGTTGTCGGACGGTGCGGCGTTATCGTGGCTTTACGCGCACGGAAAAATTCTTGAGAGGAAAGAGAAAAAAACGAAGGTTTTTCTTAAAGTCGAAATGGATGCTGCCAGCTATGGACGCTTCGAAAGCCGTTTTGGAGAAAACCTCGAAAAAAAGGTCTAGCGTTTCTTTTGTTTTGGTTCCAAAAAGGAGCCAAGCCGTTTTTTTCCCTCCTGCCGGTCATTCGGCTCGTTGTTTTATGGTGGAGACGAGAGTTTTATGCGTACCGTGGATCCCTCCGTTGTGCAAAGCCTCATCGAAGAGATTGCCGCGACCGAGATCATGCCCCGATTTTGCCGCCTTGAAGGCCATGATATCGAAATGAAAGGCGTGGACGACCCGGTTACGGTGGCTGACAAAGCGGCCGAAACCCTTTTGACCCGTCGATTGAAAGAGCTTTTGCCTGGAAGCGAGGTCGTCGGCGAGGAGTGTTGTCATAGCGATCCTTCCATTCTGACGCATTTTTCGGGAGACGGCGCGGTTTGGGTTATTGATCCCGTGGATGGGACACATAATTTCATTGCGGGACGCCGGGAGTTCGGCGTTATGGTTGCGCTTGTTCGGGACAAGCAGACGGTTGCCTCTTGGATTCATGATCCGAATACAGGTCATACCCTTTCGGCCGAACTTGGAAGTGGGGCATGGTTGGCGGGCGAAAAAGTGCGCTTGGCGGGACACGATCCGTCCGTAAGGCGTCTTTTGCTTTTGGGCTCGCGTATACGTAACATTTTGGCCAAGCCGGATGTTGCCCCTTTGATCGCATGTTTGCCGGCTCTTGCTATCGGATCGGCGGTTGCCTTTGATTACGCGCGGTTGTTTTCGGGAGAGACGCTTTTTGCCAACAGCAAGGCGCCTCGTGCAACGGCGCTTCTTTATCGAACGGCCAAGCCATGGGATCATGTGCCCGGACTTCTTCTTCACAGCGAAGCCGGGGGCTATGCCGCGGATTTGTCGGGCCTTCCTTATAATAGGGAGAAAGGTCGGCGTGGCCTTCTGGTGGCGGCGGATGAGGCGGTTTGGAACGAGCTTTACGCCGTTATAAAGCAAGTTATTCGCGAGTTGATTCGGGCCGATTCGTGAAGAAAGGCGAATCGGCTCTTTCAGACGTGGAAAAAGACGTTTCAAGAGGGAAAAAGGGGGAATACACGGACAAATCATAGTGTATTGATGCCTTTTTTCGATATCTTGAGGCCTTTTTGTAATAAGAAACGGCGTATTTTTATCGAATCAGTCGTTTTTAGACCTGTTTTTTTCGAATCAGGGAGATCCCTTTTCCCGAATCAGTCGATTTTGGGCCTATTTTAGGCCTAAAAGCTTGTTTTTGACCCCTATTGTTGCGGTATCAGAACAAAAACAAGATGTTGTGGATAACTTGTAATGAGCTACCTTAGAGAGAGATCGGTTTTTAAGAAAGCAGACGCCAAGATCGAGAATATGAACCGTAAAATTACAAACTTTCATTGTTTATCTTGTCGTTGTTAGGTTTTTTTAATCCTTTTCTTTATGAGGAGAGCCTATTTCAGCCATCGCACGGTTCTGGTGTGGACCTATTTTTTTCGGAGCGTTTTGCCACATAGGAGGAAAGGAAACGGCCTTTTGACGGCATGCTTGGGTAATTTGGGCAAAGGGGCCTTACGTTGGGTGCGTCGGCCCAGAATGCCGAAATTATGCTTTGACTTTAGGCTATTGCGTCCTTTTCTTAATCTCGCGACGGCCTTTTGAACGTTGGAACGAGTTCGGCCAACGCCGAAAGAGATCCCGTCTCGTTAAGGCCTTCGCGAAGGCGTGATGCCAGAGTATCCAGCTTTTTCTGAAGCAGAGGAAGCTTGACGGTTGTCGCCTTGCCGATTTGCACACCATGTACGGCCGAAGGGATAAGCTCTTCGGTTTCTGAAAAGAGTTCTTCATAAAGCTTTTCGCCGGTCCGCAACCCTGTATAAACGATTTTGACGTCTTCATCGGGCCGCAAGCCCGCAAGCCGGATAATCTGACGCGCCAAGTCCACGATTTTCACGGGCGAGCCCATGTCCAGAACCAAGACCTTGCCGAGAGGGTCGCCGGGACGCGTCCCGAGCGACGAAGCCTGAAGAACAAGTTCGACGGCTTCGCGCACCGTCATAAAATAACGCGTTACATTGGGGTCGGTGACGGTCAACGGTCCCCCTTTGGCCAGTTGTTCTTTGAAGCGTGGGACGACCGAGCCGGTCGATCCAAGAACGTTTCCGAAGCGAACGGTTAAAAAGCGTGTCTTTTCGCCTTCCAAGTCCAGGGCTTGGCAATACATTTCGGCCAAACGCTTGGTTGCGCCCATGACGCTGGATGGATGAACGGCCTTGTCGGTCGAAATCAAAACCATGGCCGAACAGCCAAACCGCGCGCAACAATCGGCTACGGTGCGTGTGCCGACGACGTTGGTCAGAAGGGCCTCGCGGATATTTTCCTCGGCCAAAGGGACATGCTTGATGGCGGCGGCATGGAACACGAGGTCGGGTTTTTCTTCTTTAAACAGAGCGTCCATCCGAGCCGCGTCGCGCACGTTGCCGATACGCGTGTGCACAGAAAGCTTCGGAAATGTTTCGCGCGTTTCAAGATCGATGCGATAAAGATTAAATTCGCAAAAATCAACAAGGGTTAAGTGCTGGGGGAGAAGGGCGGCAATTTGCCGGACCAATTCGGCGCCGATCGTTCCTCCGGCCCCTGTGATCAGGACACGGCGTCCTTGGATCATGGCGCGGATGTCATCATGGTTCAGTTTTGTTTCCGGACGACCGAGAAGATCTTCCAGAGCCAAGGGCGTGTCTTGGACCTTGTTCAGGGCTGAGACATCGTCGCGGACTTCGGTTAGCGCGGGAAGGCGGGAAAGAGTCAGTCCGAGCGACGAGGCTTGTTCCAAGAGATTCGAGACAAACTCGCCGTTAAGGCGGGATATCGAGCGTGTTAAAATCAAACGCGAGGGAGCTCTGTTTTTTGCGCGCAGACGGGCGATGATTTTTTGCAGATCGTTCACGTCGCCGAGGACCTCGACGCCGCGGATGCTTCGTCCGGCGCGTTTCGCATTTTCGCCCACGATGCCGACGATGTCATAGGGAGCCTGAGGATTGGCGGCGACGGCGCGCACGAAAAGGTCGGCTTCGTCGCCGGCTCCAATTAAAAGGACGTTGACGCGTCCGCCGCCCATGCGCTCGCTTAGAAGGCCCAAGCGCCGTTCGCGCAGTAAACGCAGAAGGATGCGCGATCCGCCGAGGCCAGCCAACATGATGAACCAAGCCATAAAGGGGACCGTACGTGGAATGCCACTTAGCCGTGTTGTCACGAAGGCGACAGCGAGAAAAATCGCCACAGCGAGCGTGGCGGCCTTGAAGATTTCGAGCAAGTCGCGCAAAGAAGCGAATGCCCAAACGCTTCGATAAAGTCCTTGGGCCCAGAAAACACTCGCGCAGGTTGCGGTAAAAATAGCGGTTGAGACCAACGTTGAGTCTGAAGAAAAAAGAGAATCAAGGTCACCTAGACGCAAATAAAGAGCGAGCCAGAACGACAGACCGGCAACGACGATATCATGGACGAAGGCGAGAAAGCGCTGGTTTACATAGAGATATTTCAGGTCGGAAATTTTCATAGGCACTTGGTGGTTAAGTCAAAAAAAACAAAAAAAGACTTTGTTCGGATGGTTCTTTTATCCTTCTCTTCTGGAAAGAGCAATAATCAAAGAAAGAACGAGTTCTTGGCCTTTTTTTGAATTTTTTGGGGCGGTGATGGTTTTGGTGGGGCGCCTCCATACAGGCGGGATGGCAAAAAAAACCGTTCGGTAACGGTTTGTTAGAAAATGGCTTCTAAAATTATTTTCCCGCAAGGTGATGGAATGAAAGCCGACAATGGCGAGCATCTTTGAAATCGAGTCGTCCCAACAAGCCGATTCCGAAAAGGGCTCTTCGGCGCTTCCTTCCGAAGACGTGTTGCAGGAATATCGAAAACGCGTCGAGGGAACCAACATTGATGCGCGTTCCTTTCTTTCGACGGACTATTTCAATTCATTCAATTCGGTTGTGATGATTTTAGACCTTTTGCCGGATGCCCCCGACTTGTTGGAGGAGGTTGAGCAATGGCGCTATGTCAATTACACGGAGCATTTCAAGGCGAGCGGCCTTGATTTTGCCGAGTTGGCAATTGAGGTCTATCCCTTTTCGCCGCCGGAACTGCGCGAGGCGTTTGAGCGCAAAGTGCAAGGCATTCGCCTTATTATCGAGTCGCTGATTAAGACGCTTCGTGGGCTTTTAGATGCGGGCGAAAAGGATGCTTTTGCCAATTTGGCTCGGACGACGACCGCGCAGTTGCGCGCGATGATGGGGGAAGGGAACGGCCTTGTGCACGGATACGCGTGTAAGGCTCAGGAAGAAATCGATAAAATGTTCCAAGATTGAAGGTAAAGGAAAAAGCTGGGCTCTTTACGTTTTCTTTCCTTTTTGATGCCACCATGCCCTCAAGTTACCTGTCTTCTTTTTGTTTTTCCAAAGTTTTTTTACAACACAAGAACTCTTCAATGGGAGGAGTTCCTCCAGCCGCCCCTGAGGCATGAGAGGTGAAAATGAGTAAGGCTATAAGTTTAACCCAAGCCGCCGAGATGATACCGGACGGTGCGACGATTATGGTCGGGGGATTCCTCGCCGTGGGAAGCCCTCGTCGCCTTTTGCAAGAGCTTGCGCGGCAAGGCCGCAAGCATCTGACCCTCATTACGAACGATACATCCAAGCCCGGCGTCATGGGTAACGCTCTTTTGATCGAGAACAAATGCGTGGACCATTTGATCGCCAGCCATATCGGCACCAATCCAGAAACGCAACGCCAGATGATCGCGGGCGAACTTAAGGTTGAGCTTTGTCCTCAAGGATCGCTGGTCGAGCGTATCCGTGCCGGCGGCGCCGGCCTTGGTGGCGTTTTGACGCCGACCGGTGTCGGCACTGTCGCCGCCGAGGGAAAGCGCGAGATGGAGATTGACGGAAAGAAGTTTCTCTTGGAATCGCCGCTTAAGGCCGATTTCGCCTTGATCGGCGCGCGGCGGTCGGATTACCGAGGCAACCTCGATTACGCATTGACGGCGCGTAACTTCAACCCGCTTATGGCACTCGCCGGGGCCACGGTCATCGCGGAACCGAATGAAATCGTTCCGATCGGAGTTATTCCTCCCGATGAGGTCGTAACCCCGCACGTGCTTGTCGATTACATTATTGAACGGAGGCAGAGCAATGGACGATAAAACTCTCATCGCCAAGCGCGTCGCACGCGAACTTAAAAACGGCGACCTGGTCAACCTTGGCATTGGCCTGCCGACCCTTGTCGCCAATCATTTGCCCCAAGGGATCGAAGTCTATTTTCAATCGGAAAACGGAATCATAGGCATGTCGGCCGTTCCCGGAGCCGGTTTAATCGACGACTATCTGATCGATGCGGGCGGTATCTTTGTGGGCGCGTTGCCGGGTGCGGCAACGCTGGACAGCAGCATGTCGTTCAGTCTTATCCGCGGAGGGCATTTGGACATCACGGTCCTCGGTGGCCTTCAAGTGGACGAGAAGGGACGGCTTGCCAACTGGATGATTCCCGGCAAGATGGTTCCGGGCATGGGGGGCGGCATGGATTTGGCGACGGGCGCTCGCCGTGTGATCGTCTCAATGACGCATGCGGGCAAGGGCGGCGCCAAGATCGTCAAGGAATGCACGCTGCCCCTTACGTCGGAACGCCGGATTGATCTCGTCGTGACGGAAATGGCGGTGATCGAACCGACCGAACAGGGGCTTGTTCTGAAGGAACGCGCTCCCGGCGTATCAATCAATCAAATCGTTGCCGCGACCGAAGCGACGTTGACCATACCCGATAACGTTCCGGAAATGGCGATCGATTAGCTTATTGAACACAAGAAACGCGTCGTCCTTAAAAGAAGGGCGGCGTGTTTTTTTGTCTTTAATGATCGCAGCTATTGGCGCCCGTCTGCAATGTGCCGTTCAGAAACGCTTGGACGAGGGCGTCGGGCGTATCGACGGGCGCGCCCATGACGACCTTGATGCCGTTTTGGGAAAGAAGATCGACGGCGCGCGGTCCGATCCCGCCGCAGATAACGGCGTGTGCGCCTTTATTGGCCAGCCATTGAGGAAGCACTCCCGGTTCATGAGGCGGTGCCGTAACGATCTCGATTTTTTCGATTTTTTTGGTGTCGGCCTGAACATGCGCGAGGGCAAAGGCGTGACAATGGCCGAAGTGCGACGACAGCGTGTCGCCGTCAAGGGGAAGGGCAATGATCATGATGTTTGTTCCTTTTCGGGTTGAGAAGAGAGAAAACGGTTCCAGATTTTTCGGACGTCCTCGGCGCATGCGGCGTCGGTTTCCACAATCGCTTTTTGTTGTTTTTGCGCGTTCGTGAAGGCTTTGTCGTAACGAACGCCTCCTAAAAACGTCGCGCCCGCCGTTTTGGCCAAGTCGATGATCTTTTCGGTTCCATCGACCGAAAGATCCATTTTGTTGACACACACGAAAGCCGGGGTCGAGAAGTGTTTGGCAAGCCCCAAAACGCGGGCTAGATCGTGGGCGCCGGATAAGGTCGGTTCGGTGACGACGATGACGTCGCTGGCGCCGGAGATCGACGCGATGACGGGGCAGCCGATGCCCGGAGGCCCGTCCACAAGGATCAGATCGCGTTTTTCCCGTTCGGCGATTTTTTTGGCTTCCTGCCGGACGGTCGCGACCAGCTTGCCCGAATTTTCGGCCGCGATGCCAAGCCGGGCATGAACCATGGGCCCCGCGCGCGTTTCGGAAATCATCCATTTTCCGCACACACGTTCTTTAAGTTCGACGGCTGCCTTGGGGCAAAAACGGGCGCACGTGCCGCAGCCCTCGCACATCAAGGGATCGACGCGATAGGCGATGCGTCCGTTTTTGAACGTGCCGCGAATGGCGTCGAACCGGCAAAGATTCAGGCACGCGCCGCAGTCCGTGCAGATGTCTTCGAGGATGAAGGCTTCGTGGCCGCTTTTGAAAACGTGCTCTTCTTTTACGGTCGGCGTCAGGATCAAATGAAGATCGGCCGCGTCCACGTCGCAATCCGCGACGACGGCGTTTTCGGCCAAAAGCGCAAAGCTTGCCGTCAGGCTCGTTTTTCCGGTGCCGCCTTTGCCGCTGATGACAAGGACTTCTCTCATGCGGCCTCGCGTATTTTCTGAAGAAGCGACACAAAGGCTTTCTTGTATTCGGGCAAGGCGTCGATGGCCGGCGTGCCTTTGGCATAGGCCTCGGCGATGCGCCGGTCGTCGGGGATTTTGGCCAGGACGTCCAATTTTTCCTCGGCGCAGTAGGGGACGATAAGCGGATCGTTCTCTTCGGCGCGGTTGATGACGATGCCGAAGGGAATTTTGACTTCACGCAGCATGCCGACGGCCAGTTTAAGATCGTTCAGACCGAACGGAGTCGGTTCGGTTACCAGCACGACAAAATCGGCACCGCGCACGGTCGCGATCACGGGACACGAGGTGCCGGGAGGCGCATCGAAAATCGCAAGGCCGTTCTCGTTGACTTCCTGTTGGACCGCGCGGATCAAGGGGGGCGCTAACGCGACGCCGATATCGAGCACGCCCTGAACAAGCGAGATCTTGCCGCATGTGCTTGTTTTGACGACGCCGATGCGCCGTTCGACCTCGCGGATGGCCTTTTGCGGACAGATGCGTTTGCATCCGCCACAGCCATGGCACAGCTCAGGCGCGAAGAAAGGCGCATCGCCGCACGAAAGGAGCGCATTGAACGCGCAGAATTGGCTGCATAACCCGCAGCTGTCGCATTTATCTTTGTCGATCTCTGGGACAAGGATCGAGACGACTTTCTCCTGAATTTCGGAACCCTTCAGGAAAATATGAGCGTTCGGCTCCTCGACATCGCAGTCAAGAAGCTGAATGGGCTCTTGCGCTGCAAGGGCAAGATTGACCGAGACCGTGGTTTTGCCCGTGCCGCCTTTTCCTGAGGCTACCGCAATTTTCATGCCGAGGCAATTTCCGACAGGGTTCCGGCTTGATACGCCTCGAGCGCGGCTTTCCCCGTCATCGCGTCGGCGGCAAAGATCGCCACGTTGTAGCGTTTCAGCGCGACAAAGGCCTTGGGGCCGCACGCTCCGGTGATGACAACGCTTGCGCCAGCCTTAACGACGGTTTCCGCCGCTTTCAACCCGGCGCCTTGAGCAGCCCCTGCGTTTTTGTTGTCGAGAACGGTGACGTCCTTATTGTCCGTATCGTAAATCAAGAACTGCGCGCAACGGCCAAAGCGTGCGTCCAAAGGCGCCTCAAGATTGCGGCCTGTCGAGGTTAGAGCAATTTTCATGGTTTTTTTCCTTTCATCGTTGAAGGGCGTCGACCGACGAGCTTGAAGTCGCCGCCGTCGATTTCAATGGCCAGTCCTTCGGCCAACGCTTTTGCGATGGCTTTGCGCGCGCAGGATAGCGTGCGCGAGAAGGTCGGGCGCGATATGCCCATGAGCGTGGCGGCCTCTTCCTGTTGGAGCCCTCGGTAGTCGATAAGAAGAATCGCTTCCCATTCTTCGTCTTTCAAAGAGACGACGTCGAGCTCGCACAGGGGGATTCCGCGCGGTTTGAAAAAGCGCGCGCGGGGGCTTGATCGAACAAGACGACATTTACGCGGGCGCATGGTTTTCTTCCATTATGAACATATGTTCATAATGGAAGCAGCGGCCAAGAAAGTCAAGGCAAAAGGAACCAAAAGCCCATGACCCTTTTTTGTTAAAAAAGGGAGATAATCAGTTTTTTCTTTCGTGGCTCAAGTTCCAGCGAACAACGGTGTCGCCCGGATGCGTCACGCCCGACGCCTTGACGTGGACCGTGCGGCGCGGGATTCCTTGGCCGCAGTAGACGCTGGATTCCAACGAAAGCCGCCCTTGGTCAAGCCTTAAGCGCCACCCGCTTCCCGCCGCGGTTCTTAGAAGGACGGTTTTGCCGTCCTGTGACAAGGAAGCCTGCACTTTGGGGTGCACATGCCAGCGCAGCGTAAAGGTATGCCGTTTGGATCCTTGAAGAAGGTCACGTCCCGACAAGGTATCTCCGTCGCTTGAAAGCCTCAACGTGCGTGAATGTGTTATGCCAAAGCGCGAGAAGTATCCATTATGGGCCATTTCAACCGTCTGGTCGCCGTTTTCTTCGAAGCGCTGGGCCGAGGTCACAACCTGTCCCACAATGCCGTCGTCGGCGTTGAGCGAACAAGCGTTCGTATCGTCGATTGTCAGCGTCGAATGGGCGGCTGTTGCGGCGCATGCGGTTCGCCATTCCGGAAGACTGTTGGGGCTTGCGCCGCAATTGACGATAAGACGTTCGCGCCCGACGCTGAATTCGAAACTGAGAAGGCCTGCATGCCCATCGTGTCCGAACGCTAGGGGAGGGGGCGCTCCTGCATCGACAAGAAGCAGGCTGCGCCCTGCAATCATGCGTTCGTAACCCATTTCCGGTAAGCGGCGTAAAACGCGGCCCCGAACGACGGCTTGGGTCAGCACGGCATCAATGGCTAGGGGCGTTTCTTCGATGGCTCCATTGAACAGGGCCAAGCCGCCGTCTCCATGGCGCAAGACTTTAAGCGGAGAGATAAGAGCGGTAAGCCCCGTGCCAATGGACGGGGGAAGCCTTATCTCCGCTTGTTCCAGAACATGGCGGATGTCGACTAAACCGCGAAGCAAGCGGAACTGAACGGAGGGATTGCGCGAGATATGGCCGCCGTCGGACAAAAGTTCCGAAGCCAATTGACGTTGAATCAGTGCGCACGCAAGCCCCATGGCTTTATCGCCGTTCGGAAAATTCAGGCCGCCGTAGAGAAGACCGCGTGCCGCCTCAATGGCTTCGACCCCTTTCAAGGAGGTCGATGTAATTCGCGCCAAGTGGTTCCATTGACGATGAATGCTGGCGACAAGTCGTTCGATAAAGGCGGCGTCGCCTGCTGGGGAATAAAAATCGTAAAAGCCAATCCACGCCGCAAGGCGCGCGCCGAGATTTTTAGGCGTCCACTCGTCTTTGTCCCAATGATCGAACTGCTGCATCCAACCGTCGATAAGGCGAATGCACATACGGCGCGCGGCATCCGAACCGACCGCACGCAGATTGCGCAAGGTTATGGCGGCGTTGCGTAGCGAGGAATCTTCGGCCAGAAAAAACATGGTTTCTTGGCTGGCAAGCAAGGCCTCGCCGGCGTGAGCGTCGCCCGGCCACAGGTCGCTTGGCGTGAAGTGCAGCTGCAAGGGCACGTCGCCCGACGAAAGAATGCGTTGATACAGGGGATTGCCATAGGCAACCGATTGTACACCTTGCCGAACTTTTCCGATAAGTTTCGCCGCTTGGGTCATGAAAGAGGCGTCCCCCGGCTAGGCTTGAGACCGCAGCGAGGCGATATTTTTAGCGTAACACGAGACGCCGCCTTTAAAACCGGCCGTTCCGGCGACAAGAACATCGGCCCCGGCCTCTAAGGCCTTAGGTGCCGTGTTCACATTGATTCCTCCATCAACTTCTAAATCGATAGTTTTGCCCAAAGCGTCGATCATTTTGCGAACGGCGCGGATTTTTTGGAGTTGGGACTCGATAAACGATTGGCCGCCGAATCCTGGATTGACGGTCATAATCAAAACCAGATCGACGTCGCCCAGCACATTTTCGATGGACGCGATAGGCGTTGACGGATTCAGCGCGACGCCCGCTTTTTTCCCCAACGCTTTGATTTGCGAAAGCGAACGGTGAAGATGCGGTCCGGCTTCGGGGTGGATGGTGATGATGTCGGCTCCGGCATCGGCAAAAGCGGAAAGATAAGGATCGGCAGGCGCGATCATAAGATGAACGTCGAACGGCTTGGCGGAGTAGGGCCGTAACGCTTTGACGACGTTAGGTCCCAGCGTGATATTGGGGACAAAGTGCCCGTCCATGACGTCGATGTGGATATAATCGGCGCCGGCAGCATCGATGGCTTGGATTTCATCACCAAGCTTTGCAAAGTCAGCAGAGAGGATGGATGGCGCGATACGGATCATGTTTTTCATTCACAAAAAAAGAATTCAAAAAGAATAGACGAATGAGATAAACAAGAAGTTAACGGGATGTTAACGACGATATTGAGCGCAATAAAAAGTCTTCCAGGCGGAACAGCTTGGAAGACTTAGACTTTTTGGAACGTTTTGAATTAAATAGCCAAAAGCTTCAGTATGGACGCCCGATCAACGGCCCACAGGAATGTGGAGAGCCGGGGGCCCGTGTCGCGGCCGATCAATTCGTTTTTAACCGGCAACGCCGTCGCCACATCGCGAAAGTTGCCAACACCCTGAATGTTTTAACGCTGGCTATCGTCGCCGAAATCCATAATAATTCCAGAAGATTTCTCTTCAAGGGCCAAAAACAAAGGATTTTTCCATCCGATGACGTCAGCGCGCTTTTTTTGCGGGATCCTTTTCGTTTTCTTTCTTCTTGGAAGCGGCGGACAGGCTCAGGCAGCCAAGGCCAAGACGTTGCCCGACTTGCCGCCTCTTGAGACGCAATACGACGTTTATGTCGGCGGCATTCATCTTATTTCCGGGCGCATCTGGTTCGAGGAGCAAAAAGGGCGTTATCGCACGATCGTTCGCGCAGGCACCCATGGCTTTTGGCATTGGCTTTTTCCGTGGGATACGGTTCTGGAAGCCAAGGGGCGGATCAAAGGGGCCCGGTTTGAGCCGCAGGTTTTTTTCACCCGCGACGTTTGGGACGACAAACCCAGAAAGACATGGCTGCGTTTTGACGGCCGTGGCGATGTCGTTCCGGCTTTCGATCCGCCGAACAACGACAAAAACCGCGAGGCGGTGACGAAAGATCAAAGGCGTGGGGCCCTCGATCCGATTACGGCGTTGCTTCAGCTTTTGGGACACGTGGCGGTCGAAAAGAACTGTCGTGCGCCGGTGGCGGTTTTTGACGGGAAAAGGCGTTTCGATATTACGGGCCGTGACCTTGGCGAGGACGAAATCAGCGGTGACGGGTATGGAGCCTACAGCGGTCCGGCGCGGCGGTGCACGGCCGATTTTACGATGGTTTCCGGCGCGTGGAAGGATAGGGAGCACGCGCGCTTTTGGAAAAAATCCGAAACGGAAGATGGACGCGATCCGTTTTCTATCTGGCTGGCCTCGCCGGAGCCCAGCTTGCCGGAGCTTCCCGTGCGGCTTGAGACGCGAAGCATCGGCGGGCTTGTCATCGTGCATCTGACGTCATGGAAACGGACCTCGACCGAGGCCGTGGCGAAACACGGAACCAAAGACGCGCTTTGAGCAGGGGCGATTATTCGTGGGCTCAAGACGAAGAGGGGGGCTTCCCGCCACGCGATGGTTGCTAAGCGGCCATGTGATCAGACCGCCGTTTTTCTATTCATCAGGAATACGAACGCAACT
>JAQVBU010000004.1:102608-139823 GCA_028690155.1 Alphaproteobacteria bacterium
ACGTCGCCGCTGACGTGGAAGGTTCCATTCACGTCAAGGGTTGCTTGGGGCGTTGTTGTTTCGATGCCGACCCTGCCGACGACGTTGTCGCCGCAATCTTCGCCGCCGCCGCAGATGGTCATGGTGCGGTGACCGCCCGCGCCGATCGGAAGATCGGTCTTCTTTTCCGAGTCAATGCCGCTTGCCATGCATGGGATAGAAAAAAAGACTATGGCAAAGGCTATAATAGCCAACAAGATCCACTGATTAAGATTTTTGAGGGAAGAAAACATGAGGGGCTCCTTGAAAGAAAATTTGATGACCTGACTTACACAGGAGACGGGTCCAGATTAAGAAGGTTATTCATGTGCACAATACGCAAGATGTCCAGACTGGACACCTCCATTAACAAGGTGTGATGTAGTGAATCCAAGATATCCAGAGGGACAGTTCGAGTAGCAATCATCTGTTAAAATAGGCTGATCTTTACAGGAGAGAGAAGATGCAATGGTGCACCCTATATAGTTTCCCCGTTTGTTATAATTTATAAAAAATACCGCCATGCCGCACAAAGTTCCTTTGTCGTCATTTCCATTTTCCATTGACGTCCAAACCTTATCTTTGTTGCAATAGACGGGAGTGTGTTTGGTTGAATCATAGGCGAACGACCCTTCCGCTGTCCCTGTGCAACTTGCTCCCAAGGCCGCGGATCCGGCGCGGATCGTTCCATTCACGTCAAGGGTTGCTTGGGGCGTTGTTGTTTCGATGCCGACCCTGCCGACGACGTTGTCGCCGCAATCTTCGCCGCCGCCGCAGATGGTCATGGTGCGGTGACCGCCCGCGCCGATCGGAAGATCGGTCTTCTTTTCCGAGTCAATGCCGCTTGCCATGCATGGAGAAAAAAGAAGAGAGCCTACCATGACGGCCAAGGCACAAAAGGAAACTCGTGTAAGGGACGACATAAATACCCCCCTTTTTTGTAAGAGAAATTTTATCAAGGATAGTGTCGATTCTTTACTTGTTTCTTAAGGATGCTTGCGAAAGGGTTTAGGGAATGACGCAAGGCTTTCGTGGCGCTTGAGTCGGCTTTTTTCAAGAGAATGGGCACGGCGTTGCCCTAAAAATAAGGCCGATTCCGGCCGTTTCAGCCTTTGGACGGCTTCTAAAAAAGGCTTTTTATGTGAAATGTGATTGGCTTTGAAGGCGTTTGCTGATAGCGTCGCCCCAGTTCTGCGGGCATGACGGAACTGGTAGACGTACAGGACTTAAAAGCCTAAAATTATGCGTTTTTCACGACATATTTACAAATAAGTTCAATATGTTATAATGAAATTGAACTGAAAAAATGTGTTGCACATTCGTTACACACTTTTTCACATTTTTCGGCTAAAATAGACCATGTCTATATAAAGTCCGGTGCGGCATGAGTGTGCAAGAAACTGTGCAACAGACTGTGAAACACGAATTGATGGGCGGCAAACTTCACGTTTACCGCCGTGCGAACAGTGCCAAGTGGCAATGCTCGGCTTTCGTGAACGGGCGTAACTGGCGCGTGTCCACGAAAGAGGAAAGCCTCTCGCAGGCGAAGGACTTCGCCGAGGACTGGTATCTTGGCCTGAAAGGCAAGAGCCGTGCAGGCCAGCTCAAGACAGGCAAGCTGTTCAAGGTGGCGGCGCAGCGGTTCCTTGATGAGTTCGAAGTTATCACGCAAGGTCAGCGTAGCCCTGTTTATGTCCAAGGCCACAAGGACAGGATCAAGAACCATTTGAACCCGTTTTTCGGGCAAATGATCCTTTCCGAAATCACGGCTGGGCGCGTTCAGGATTACCGTATCCATCGCATGAAGAATGGGCGGAACGGGAAGCCTCCGGCGCGCAGCACGCTTCATCAAGAAATCGTATGTCTTCGGCAGATATTGAAGACGGCCAATCGTCACGGTTGGCTCGACTATTTGCCCAATCTGTCACCACCGTTTCAGCAATCGACAAAAATCAGCCACAGGGCTTGGTTTTCGCCGGAGGAATATAAGCGTCTTTATGCCGCCACGCGAAAGAGGGCGATGCACCCGCCCAAGAAGCGTTGGCGCTGGTCGTGCGAGCAGTTGCACGACTTCGTTTTGTTCATGGCGAATACCGGCTTGCGCCCGGACGAGGCGCTCCGGTTGCAATTCCGCGATGTGGAGATCGTCAAGGACAAGGGCACCGGCGAGACGATCTTGGAAATTCAGGTTCGTGGCAAAAGAGGGGTCGGCTACTGCAAAAGTATGCCGGGAGCAGTAGAGCCCTTCAAGCGATTGAAGGATCGCTTGCGTCCGACCCTGTTTGACGCCGACGAGAACTCGGCGGGTCAAAATCTTCGCTCATCAAAGGTCTCGGCGAAGCTTGTCAAAACGACGCCGACCGATCCGCTTTTTCCTACGACGCATCATGAATTGATGAACAGCATTCTTGATGAGGAGAAGCTCAAATTTGACAGGGAAGGGAACCGCCGCACGGCTTACAGCCTGCGACACACCTATATCAGTCTTCGGTTGATGGAAGGGGCTGACATCTATCAGATCGCCAAAAACTGCCGTACCAGCGTCGAGATGATCGAGAAGTATTACGCATCCCATATCAAAGACATGCTGGACGCTTCGGCGATCAATGTGCGCCGCGCGGGAAACAAAAAAGCGGCCAAAGACAAGAAAAGCCGTGAAGATGTTGAATAACAAAGGTCTTTCAGCTTGGCAAAAGGAGAGGTTATCGGTATAAGAAAGCGCATGCGGGCGTGGCGGAATCGGTAGACGCAACGGACTTAAGCAAATGAAATTGAGTGCTCCTCGGGAAATCGAGGAAGTAGAACTGCCCAAATTCGGGGAACCCTTTCAAATGGCGATCCCGAGCCAAGCTCCGGCGACGGAGAAGGTGTAGAGACTAGACGGGCAGCACCTAAGGCCTTAGGCGATGGTGAAGGGATAGTCCAGACCACAAACTTGCTTTCGGGCAGGGCGGTGAAAACCGTAGCAGGTAAGAAAATCCGTCGGAAGCAATTCCGTGGGGGTTCAAGTCCCCCCGCCCGCACCAGTATTTCAATGGGAGCCATCGGCTCCCTTTTTTGTTTTTGGGAGCTATTCATTGGTGAGGGCTAATCACACACCAATGCTGGTGATCCTTGCTGATCTTTTGGCGGCCCTTTAAAAGGATAGAGCGGTTGAATAGGAATCACTGAATAGGTGCGAGCATGGGTAAGTACAAAGCACTACAACGATACTTGTTAAATACCGATAAAAATACGCAGAAGATGCGATTTAAAGATGTCGAAGAAATTATTGGCAGCAATCTTCCCCGTAGTGCCTATGTTCATTCCGCATGGTGGGCTAATGACGCCCGCGGCCACACGCACGCTACGTCATGGATTCAAGCCGGTTGGATGACGGAAGAACCTAATCTTAAAGACCAGACGGTTGTATTTCGGAAAACGCCTCCAACAAGTGTGAAAGAAAAGCGGCCTTTGAAAGTACGCACGTTAGAGCATAAGGATGCTTCAGATATTTATCCATGGGATATTTGTTCTTGCCTTGAGTGTACGGCAACAATGCAGTGGGAGCCTTTAGGTAAAGTCGTTCTTGATGCCAAAGGGCGGCCTCTGTTTCCACATGTTGAAAATATTCCTGCTATATACAGAATCCGCATGCGTCAGAATGACAAGATATCGCTTTACGTTGGCGAAACAGATAATTTGAAACGCAGATTTGGAAATTATCGAAACCCCGCTCCAACGCAGCAAACGAGCCTACGAATACATGCCTTGATAAAAAAAGCCCTCGAAGTAGGGGCCGAAGTGTCTGCTTCAGCCATTGTAGGCAAGGCGTGGATTTCTATAGGCAGTAAACGAACATTTGCGAACCTAACATCAAAAACCGTTCGATGCTTGCTCGAAAACTCAGCCATCTTAACTTGTGGCGGTGAGGAGATTGAAACTTTAAACCGTGCAAAATAACGGGGCCTGAATATGACAAATTTTCTCGAGCAGCTTGTTGCGGAATGGTATGAGTTTCAGGGCTATTTTGTTCGTCGCAATGTTAGAGTTGGAAAACGTCTAAATGGTGGGCATGAAGGCGAACTTGATGTTGTGGCCTTTCATCCCAGCAAGGGACGCCTTATCCATATTGAGCCGTCCATGGATTGTGATCCTTGGGATAAACGGGAAGCGCGATTCTCGAGAAAGTTCAAAACAGGGCGTACATATATACCGATGTTGTTCGAAGGCTTTTCATTGCCAGCAGAGATAGAGCAAGTCGCGCTTCTTATGTATGGATCGTCTAAGGATCACTCCACTCTGGGCGGAAAACGACTTATGATGATCGACGAGTTTATGGCGAACGTCAGAAAAGAAATCGAAGGACGGCAGATTCGAAATGCTGCGATTCCAGAACAATTCATCCTTCTTAGAACACTTCAATTTGCAGCGACTTATTGGAAATGAATGCCATAAATAAATAGCTTCTTTCTTGATTGATGCGCGCTATGCTTGCCAAACTCGCCAAGGGAAGATGGGCGGTTTCAGCCTTGCTTATTCGCCCTTCCATGGATCGCCGGGAAGTAGATTGATCAGCCGTTCCTGAATTTCTTGCGAAGATTCCGCAAGATTCCAAACATAGCCGGAAGAGAGCAGGGGCGTAATGTCCGCCGTGAACTCTTTCATCGTGAGCTTGGCGGCAAGGTTTTTCTCGAACATGGCGCGTGTGACGCGTCCGCCTTCTTGCTCCATATAGCCATTGAACGCCTGAACAACTCGCGCCGGATTGACGCTCGGGTTTTTGAGCGCGACGGCCAAATCGAAAAGATCGCGGCCTTTGCGGCGTTGGTAGAGGGCGCGCAGTTTTGTGCCAAGAAGTTCATCAAGTTGATAAGAGGTGATCGCGGCTTGCCCTTCGTACCAGCGCGAAGAAACGGCGAAGGTAATCTTCTCGTAGCCGAAGAGCGTAAAATGCTCTCGGGAATTGATCTCAACTTTCAGACGAAGGCGCAAAGGCGGCGCGCCTTCGGACAGAAAGCGGTAATAAAGCGTGACGCGCCCCTCGTTTTGTTTCCATTGCGGATCGCCCAACCACGGATCAAGCGCGTCCCGCAAGGCCTGCATCGTGGGGCCGATAGGGGCGGCTTTGATTTGAACGAGGTCGATGTCTTCGGAATAGCGCGCGGCAGGTTTGAGGTGCAATTTGTAAAGCGCCGTCCCGCCGCGAAACGCGAGCGTTTCCGCAAGCGTTGGCTGCGAGAAGATTTCGACAAGCGCGCGGCTGATCACCAGATCCTGCTCGACCTGCTCGTCCTGAACCCATGGCGCTTGCCCGCGCCACGCGGTGATGTCGTCGTGCGGGATCATGTTTCGACCTCGATATCCGTGTTGATGTTAAGCCGCCACGCATTGGGCTTTGTCTCGGAAGCGGCTGGCGCGCTGGGTAAAAGCAAGGCCTTGTCTTTCGCCGTTTGGCGCACATATTCCTTGAGCGCGACGGCTTTGTCAGGCGCGCTGACAAGCTCCAGAAGATAGCCAACCCTTTGCGCCCACGCTATGGGGGCGGTCTTTGCCGCGAGGACAAGACGCTGCGGGTCAATTTGCTCGGCAAGCTCCGAAAGGATCGTTGCCGTTTGATCAAGTCCGCCGATGCGCGGCGCGTAGCCCACAAGATCGAGGGCCGTCGCCTCGACCGTCGAGACAAGGATCGTGCCGCGCGGTGTGTTGAACTTTTGCGTTGCGACTTCGGCGAGGCGGCTTCGGGAGAAGAACGCCACACGCACCATGCCGCACGTTATCGCTCGCCTGCTCTTGGCGAGCATGACCTGAAATTCCTGCGGGCGGTGATGCGCGGCTCCATGATATTGCGCCGCCGACAAAAGTCCGGCGTAATAGGCGAGACCGCGTTCTTGCATAAGCGAAGGGATAAACTGATCCGCAGGCAGACAGCCGAGGCGTTTGTATTCCGGCGGAAGGATCACATGAAAGCCGCGCGCAGGGCTTGCCGTCAGGCTTTGTTTGCCAAGACGCAGCAAGGCCAACTTGGCTGCGTCGGGCGACAGAGACAAAGCGCGGCACATCGCCTCGGACGTGAAGTGATGCACGCCTTTGGACGCCAAATCGTCGATATATTCCCGCGCCTTTGACATTTTTATTCCCGTCAAACAGACGAAATCATCTGCGTAAAGTATCACATTACAATACCTTATGAAAGTTTATTCTTGGTTTATATCGGGAAGTCTTTGAATCTTATCAATTATTATGGCGCGCCCCTTTGGGAACGGGCTCTACGCACTGTGCTCACCGAACCTGCCAAGGGAAGGGGAGGCCGTTTCGGCCTTGCGGTGACGATCCCTCGCGCATGGGATTGGAAGGGCGGTGCTGTTCGTGCTCAGTTGGCTGTCATCTGTACTTTCAGCCATGTCGAGGTTCCTTCATGCCAAGAGCCAAAAAGAAATCGCCACGTGCGAAAGAGATGCCGGAGTATTTCATTTTTGAAATTGCCAAGTGGGAGCCGTATTATTTTTTGTCGATTGATACTGGCAAATACAGAGAAGGGCCGTATTCGGAGAACGTTGGGTTTGAGATTGAAGCAACCTGCGTCTTTCCTGAGAAAGTCAAAGGCCGGACGGCTGCGTTCGATATTGCGGGTAGACGAAATTGCCTGATGCCGCCGATAGCCCAAGACGATCCGGATTGGACGCCGAGGTGTGTTGGCGAACTGGAACTCAGCCCGACCTATGGAAGATTTTATTCATCCATCCCGCACGAAAGTGTGCAGATCGTGTTGTCGGCTTTGGCGCACGGGCTTTTTCGGTTCATTCTGGTGTACGGGCCGCCTTTAAAAAGAAGCAAGAGCCCATGTTCATTCATGCAGTTTAAGCGGACGGTTGATCTTGATGAGTATTGAAGACGACAGGAGTGAACAGAAAAAGGAAGTCGCAAAACGTATCAATCAACCTTGTCTTGCCGATCCCTAATATCCGAAATCCATTGAGAAAGAGTGTTAATTTCGCTTTCAATAGTTGCTGGGGATGGAAGACGCGGGTTCAGTTCCCCTGGCTGGCTATGAAGAAGCATGGAACATCTTCCAAAGGCCTCCCTCATTGTTTTGCAATCTTCAGGTTCGATAATTGTGAGCTTCATTAGTCCTGCAGTTTCGACTTTTCGTGAGAGCCGCTTGATAACTGGACTTAAGGCTTCTTCCACGGATCGTTCCCATGTGGTGCGAAGCTGATCTTGAAATGAAGTGACCTCACGCTGCCATTTGGCTTGATCTCCACGTTCATGATGTATTTTCACGTTTGCAAGATGTTTTCTCATTCCTTCGATAACTTTATCAAGAGGCATAACATTTGTTGGCGGGTCTTCGTGACAAAATCCTGCCGAGTCAGTATTACGACTTACTAAACGATAAGATACCTGAACCGCCTCTCTCTCTTTGGTGGCGCGACAAGCCTCATCAAGAAGTAGGAGAAATGCTATGTCGTGAGTAAAAACAATGACCTGCCTATCCCTTCCTTCTTCGGCTAAGCGTGCCGCGACTTTATCCCGATGAAGGTGATCAAGAGAAGAGACCGGATCGTCGAAAACAATAGCTGATTGAGCATCAACAGTCACAAGCTCTGCTAAGAAAGCAGCAAGCGCAACACAACGATGTTCTCCTTCGCTTAGAATCTTTCCGACGGGCTCACTTGGTTTGTTAATAAGGCGAACTTGAAAATATGGAACGCCGGCACTCGTTTTTGCCTGTTGCAGTTCGATAGCAAGCCCGGCAATCCCAAGTTTATTTACTTCAATAGAAAAGCGGCCACGGAGTCGGTTTGTAACAAGTGCATCAGCAAGGTCAGTGCTTAAAGCTGTAATGCGATTTGTGGTTGTCTCTTTTACAAGTCTTGATAAAGAGGCAATAGATTTCAATCTCTGAATTTGTGCGAGCACGTCATTCTTAATTAAAGAGAGCCACTTACGATCAACAAGCTCGTTATACTCTGCAACAAGAGCGGCGCGAACTGGGGAGCCGTCCTCGGCTAGCAGGACAGTCATGCGTTGTGCCAGCTCTTGGCTGGCTAAGGCCATTTTACTGAAAGGTATGACTGGGGGTTGTGGTAACGCATGCTCAGAGGACAATCGATGTGTGCGCACAATGAATCTAAATCGCCATAAAGCTTTAACCGCTTCTTTGCGCATTTCATCTGCTAGCAGCGTGTTTCCCATGTCGTCGCGCACCGTAGATATAAAAGCAAGCATATCTCTTATAGAAATTTTGGTCGCTGTTAGTGAACCCAACTTTTGTTCATAAATGTTCCGAGCAGCGGCTTCTTGACGCTTGCTCTCATCTTTAATGAAGCTTTCAAAGCTTTGCAGCCGGTTAGCAGAGGCCTCATCAAGTTCCTGCTGACAAAGCACACAACGTGCACCACTTTGTATAACGGGAAAGGGTTGTTCAGGATAAGCGGACTCTTGAGAATATACTCTGGCAGCTTCCCATAGTGTCTTCCAAGCATCAGATCCTATATCCGGCAGTGGTTCGGAAGAAAAAAGATTTGTAGATGCAGCTAAGGCTGCTTTTCTAGCAGCAGCAAAAGCTTGTGCCGATGAGCGCAAGAGCGCGACTTCTTCGTCTGAAATAGCTCTTGTTAGGTTTAGTAGGCGTTCGGTTGCATTATCGAATTTACTTTTAATGGCTTGTATCTGGCGGGCTGCTCGCGCTGGATCGCTGCTGAGGTCTGTCCTGAGGAGTTCTAGACGCGCGTCCTGATCAGAATCCAAAGAGGAAAGATTTTCAACATCTATGGGCTTTGTGACAGCCGAAAGACTAGCCATCAATTTCCCTACAGCTGTTTCAGACTTGCACTTTGGTATAGAAATAACTTCCGGTGTTTGTTTTTTTAAGGCCTGAATTTCATCATTCAAGCATGTTTTCATATTCTGACAAGCCTGCGCAAGAGCGGCCAAAATCTTCAAAGGCAATGGGGTGTAAGCCAAATCATTAATGTTATCGACGTGAACATTAGCGGTGCGACTATCAAATACGCTAATAGCCGACAGCATGGCGTCAGTTGATGTCCCAAGCGTCCAAGTAACCGAGCTTTTTTGTGCGCCAACTGAATAGTCCAAGCTGGCCTTGGGCATGCCTGGATTTTCTGTGTAAATGTTTGGCAGGATAGTTTCCCCCTTTGGGGAACGCGCTCGGCAAAGCTGTTTTAGGATGCGTGCATAGCCTGACTTTCCAGCACCATTGTCACCGTAAACTACGGTTAGCCCCGCCTTGCAGAAAGTCAACCGTTCACCAACAGCAAGGGCATTAACGTTCTCTAGGCTGTGTAATGCTCCTATCGTTACAACAGCATTACCTGCTGCAGGACTGCGGACATGGATAGCTTCAAGAGGAGAGCCAATGGCTGTGCCTTTACAAATCTTCAGCAACTCTGCCAAATCAGATTCTTCAAGTTTATCTTGAATGCAGAGCCGTCGAAGGGCATCGCGTTGCCAAACAGGGCATCCGGTTGACCAGTCGAGAATAGAACTAAAAGCTGAAGCCTCGTTCGTTATGGGGGCTGTTTGTTCTGCTGTTGTTGTTTGTCCCATAGCTCCCTCATAGTCCATTTGCTTAAAGCGATAGACTACTATTCCGTGTATTTACAGGCGTGTAAAGAGAACAAGCTTTATCAATGGGAATACAGACTTATGCCATTTAGCTTCATCTGTTGCTGACCCTAAAAGCGAGAGCACTTTGCCCTTGGCTACGGTCTCCTCGGCTTTCGCGTTACCGCGCTTGCAATGGTACCCGTGCCGTGGAGGAAGAAAGGCTAGTGCCTAAGACATGAAGCATTGCCGCCCCCGTTGCCGAGGGCGGCTTGGCTTTTGGTCTCAATCAGGCGGTTCTTTGCGGAAGGTCAGCGATCCGCCGAGGGTGAACCAGAGTTGCGCTCCGAACCTCGTCAGGCTCAGGCCGAAGGCGAAGCCCACGATCCGAAGTTGATCAAAACAAATCTTCAAATAAGAAATCACGATACGCATGAATGTCCTCCTTTTAAAATGACCGCTTCAGCGCGGCGTTGTTGAAGGCAGGTTTCAAGCGCCGTGATCGTCTGGCTGCATCGCCCTGCGACTGCAACCCCAGAGAAGGAGCGTTTGTTTCAAACGCTTGCAGCCGTGAAGACGATCCAAGGCGCATCATGGCTTCATCAAGGACGCGGCAGAGGCGGCATCGGGAGGCACTTCGGTTTCGTGATGGATTGTTGAAGGTTTTTTCTCTCGGATCGGGAGCGGCGAAGCCCTCGGCCCGACCGCCGCGAAGGGAAGCGCGCGAGGCCAAGACGAGCCTTTGGTTTTGCGCCAAGGCGGGGCTGGTCTTTCGCAAGGGATCATCGGAGAGGCCAAAAGCCACGCCGCCTTCCTGTTACGGACGCTTACAACGCTGCCGACACATTGTCCTTCGACCGGAAGAAAGAAGCTTTTGTCGTATTTTCGATGAAGGCGAGGGGCTTTGTTTGAGGCAATGGGTTTCGTGCCTTTTGGACTGTCGTTTTGTTTACGGTTCCGCGTGACGGATGCCGTTTGTTCCTTTCAGCGGGTGCCGCTCATCATCCATTCAACCTCGACGGGCGCTGATCCTAAAGCGCATCTCCGCGCGTCAGGGCAAGGGCTTTGCCCTCGCCACGGTATCCCCGACTTTCGCGTCGCTTCGCTAGCTGCAAGTCGGGTGATCCCCCTCCGTGGCTCGCCCTTCTGCTGCGGAGGCCTCTGCGCTTTGTCGGATCGCTGTCGAGGTCGCATGGAGCGGCCCCCTAAAACAGAAAGGAACACATCATGTCTATCATCGGAACCTTCACCAAGCAGAACGACGGCTTTCAAGGCAACATCGAAACCCTCACCATCAAAACCAAAGCCAACTTCGTTTCCGTCGAAAAAAGCGGCGACAAAGCCCCAGACTTCCGGCTCTACGCGGGCAAGGCAGAAATCGGCGCGGCGTGGTCGTCCAAGAGCAAGGAAGGCAAGGCTTACATCTCGGTCAAACTCGACGATCCCAGCTTTGCGGCCCCCATCCTCTGCCGCCTCGTCGAAAGCGACAAAGGCCACAATCTGGTCTGGACGCGCCAATAACCCCATCGCGGCCTCGGTATCAAACCGAGGCCGCTTTTCTATCCCGATCTTTTTAATGAGAAAACACCATGAAACTCATCACATCCGAACAACGCGAGCAGCTCCTCGCCAACGGCAAGGCCAATCGTGAAAGACAGGAACAAGGGCTTGATCCCATTGACTTCAAGCCGGTCATCAAGCTCTTCACGCCTGACGCTGGGGCGACGTGGCTCTTAACCGAGATCGATCCCGACGAGCCGGAGATCGCCTTCGGGCTTTGCGACCTTGGCATGGGGTTTCCTGAACTTGGTTATGTCTCGCTCACGGAGCTCGCCGAGGTGCGCGGTCAGCTCGGCCTCTCGGTCGAGCGCGACCTTCACTTTGAGGCCGATAAGACGTTAAGCGCCTATGCCGAAGAGGCGCGGAGACAGGAAGCAATTATGGCTTGAGTCCTAATCAGGAACCGCTTTCGCGGTTCCTGATTAAATTACTTCAACGGTGATTGGCTAACGCTGTGATATGCCATGGTAGCAGAAAAACTCCTTCTCCATTCAAATCGTTAATCGTGTTCTCAATTTCGGCACGTGGCAGTTCCGTTGTAGTAGGTAGATTAGCGAAAGTCCTGAAGTTCTCAGCTAGATTCATTATGTTAGAGCGCTTCATTTCCCTTTCGTCTGATGACAAAGAAGGAACTTTTCGAACAAAGGAAGCCCAGTTATCTTGGATATAATCGGCGATCGCGACGAGTAGGCTTTGACGACTGTGCCCCCTGATTTTGCCTTCATCCGAGGATCGAAAAATGATCAAGTTGTTGTCGTTTTTTCTTTCGTCTTCCTCGATCAATGTTTCTTTTGCAAAATCATCGAATATTTCCCGTGGTAGTTCCAGAAGATTGGTAGAGAAGCCCGAAAGCGTTTCAATTATAAGAGGTTTTCCGCCTTTGTCTCTGATAGAGATTACATCCCGTTTTAGGGTCGTGTAGGGCGCGCCTTTTTCAAAATAGATGCGGGCGTCTTTTTGTACGATGAGTTCCAGATAGTCTGTCGAACGCAACAAGTTTCGAGAGTGCATAACGCCTCCAGTATGAAAGAACATTATATCTTATATGGGGGGCTAAACTTCGTTAACAAGAGTACGAAAAGAGTTTTTGTATTTATTGATGTTCTTTCTCACCAACCAATTTTATTGATCCCCCCATCCCCTCGACCGTTTCTTTTGCGTTTGCAAAATCGACCTTGCCTTCCCATTGCTTAAGAAAGCGATTGTAGCGGAAGCCGAGGGAGCGAAGGGTGGCTGTAAGTTCGGGGTCGATCTTGGTGCCGAAGCGGGCGATGGCGACGACACGGGTATCGGCCTCTTGCTGGAAATGTTTTGATCCCGCGCGTTCCCATGTGCCAACCGCTTTGGGGTCGTCTTTCGCTTCCGCCGCGATGTGTAGAAAACGGTCATAGAGCGCGGCAGGGGGCAGGGCATCAATCCCCGCCTTGACGAGCAAACCGCCAACCTCGATGAGGTGGCGCGTTCGCTCTTTGCGCTGCATGAGTTTGAGGCGCGCGGCCTCTTGTTCGGCCCGCGCTTTCCGCGCAGCGGCTTTTTCCAGACGTTCCCCAAGCGTTAATTTTGGCATAGCGTCCCCCGTTAATTGACGGTTTTTCGACACCCTTGGCGGCATCATAGCATAATTTTGGCGATATTTCTACGTAACGGACAGTTATGCAGCCTGCGTTCATACGCAATATGCGTTGCAAGCAACGCGGATTGCGAATTGTGCCCAATTATGTTACGATGCTGACATGGCAATTGAATTCGCCCGTGTTCGGTACATTAAGCGTAGCGACGGTGGCAATGTCTGCCGCTCCTCCGCTTACAATGACCGCAGCGACCTCCTGTGCAAGCGCACGGGCGAGCGGTTCTATTTTGCTCACCGCGATCCCGTCCTCTACAAAACCGTCCTTTTGCCCGAAGGCACGGACGAGAAATTCCGCGATCCGGAGCTGCTCTGGAACGAAGCGCAGGCCATGGAAAAGCGGAAGGACTCGCAGGAAGCCCGCGAGCTTCTTCTTGCCCTTCCGACCGATGTCGGCCTGACGCTCGACGATTGGAAGGCCATGACGGAGGAGTTCGTTAACGAAAACTTTGTGAGCAAAGGCCTCGCGGTTCAGGTCGATATTCATATGCCGCACAAAGGCGAAGTTAACGTCCACGCCCACATCTTGATCTCGACCCGCCGCCTTGAGGGGGAGCGTTTCGCGGATCACAAAGCCCGAGATCTCGATCCTGAAATCAAAACCATGAAAGGTGGGAAGAAGGCTGTAACCGAGGCGGAACGTTGGGGCGTGTTATGGCGGGATTACCAGAACCTTTATTTCGAGCGCGAAGGGCTCGAAATACGGGTTGATGACACAGGCCCCTATGCTCAACGGCATGAAGGGCCGGTGCGCTTGCGAACCCG
Organism: Alphaproteobacteria bacterium; assembly: GCA_028690155.1. GTDB lineage: Bacteria > Pseudomonadota > Alphaproteobacteria > UBA9219 > UBA9219 > CAIXLI01. The sequence goes on from JAQVBU010000004.1 coordinate 116,128, forward strand.
TCCCAAGGATGCCGATGCCCGCGCCGAGGCTACGCGGGAAGCGAATATTAAAGCCTTACACGATACCGATAAGATATTGGAAACGCTCACACGCAACCGGGCGACATTCGTTGAAATGGATATCGAAAGGCTTCTACGCAAACACATCGAAGATCCCTTGGAGCGCGCCGGTATCCGGGCGCAGGTCTTGAGCCACAAGGACGTTATCGCGCTTCATAACCGCGACAATGGAGCTTTTACGGGCCGCTATACGGTGAAGGGCGTTCGGGAACAAGAAAAAGAGGTCGTGCGCGCCGCAGAAAGAATTGCTGCAAACAGAAAAGCCATCAAAGGACGTTACGCACAATCCGTCGCTAAAGAAATGACCCTCGATCCAGAGCAGGAGGCTGCTTTTCTTAGGGCTACCGGAACAGACGGGCTTGTTGTGATTGAGGGGCTGGCGGGAACCGGCAAGAGCCACAGCTTAGCGGCCATTAGGGAGGCTCATGAGCGTTCTGGTTGGCGCGTCGTGGGGTTAGCGCCGACCAATGCTGTTGTGGAAGATATGCGGAAGTCCGGTTTTAAGGAAAGCCGCACCGTGCATCGGGAAGTCTATTGGCAGGAGCTTAAAGGCCAAACCCTGTTCGAGCCTTGGGATCGTAGAACGGCGATCATCGTGGACGAGGCTGCCATGCTTGATACCTTTACCTATTCCCGCCTGATGAAACAGGCGGCAGAAAAGGGAGCCAAGGTTATTCTGGCAGGCGATGACCGGCAGCTTTCGAGCGTGGAGCGCGGCGGGATATTCACGGTTCTAAAAGAACGGCATGGCAGCGTCATCATCTCCAAGGTGCGGCGGCAGGAGAAAGATTGGCAGAAGGAAGCTTCGGAAGACTTCGCGCAGGGGCGCATGGCGGAAGGGCTGCGCGCCTATGCCGAACACGGGCATGTCCACTGGTCGAAGGACATCGACGAAAGCCGGACGCGCCTTTTGTCGGATTGGGATCAGGACAGCCGCGAGAAACCGGAAATCAATCGTTTCGTCTATGCGGGCACGAATAAGGAAGTGAACGAGATGAACCGCCTGATCCGCGATATTCGGGTGCAGCGCGGCGAGATCAAGAATGAAATCGAAGTCGATACCGTGCGCGGCAAGCTGGCGTTTGGCGCGGGCGACAGGATTCAATTCCACGGAACCAATAGGCAGTTTGATATTAATAATGGCGCGCTCGGCACCATCCAAAAAATCCGGGAGGGGGAGATCACGGTTAGAACCGATAGCGGGAAAAGCGTTTCCTTCAATCCGCAAGAGTTCAATGAGTTTGGCCTCGGTTATGCCGGAACGGTCTATCGCGGCCAAGGTAAGACGCAAACGGAAGTTTATGCGCTCTATGACAACGCTTTTGCGTGGAATGCGCGAACGGCATACGTCGGTCTTACCCGCCACACGGATCGGGTTGAGCTTTATGTGTCGCGCGATTTGGCTTCAGATGAAGTTGTTTTGGCTCAAAGGATGTCCAAGCGCTTTCGCGATGAGGCTAGCCTTGCCTGGGCAACAGAAGGTGAAGTCAAGGAAAAGGGCAAGGAGAGGGGCGAGACGGAACGCGGTGAGCCTAGTCAATCTGCGGGCAAACACACGCTTCCTTTTGTCAAAGATCGTGAAAACGCTACTCAAACGACGCCGGACAACGGACGCGACACATCGCTTCCTTTCGTGAAAGATCGAGGCGACGATGACGAGATGGAACGGTAACGCGTGCGCTATCTAACCTTTAAGGGCTTGCAGATTAATTCCCAAAGACTTCAGCGACGCATGATCGTACCAGACCACCTTTTGTCCCGGTATGGGATCGAGATTTTCGACGAAGACAATCTGGTCGTTGCGTTTCAACGCCATCAGTTCGTCAGGATAGGCCAATTGACGTTGCGCCTCGCTGACGCCGCTCGTTCTAGTCCAGCTTGAGGTCGATGTCGTCGAATCCGTGGAACTTCCTCCGCTGCTGGAAAAAGTCATGCTTGTCGCATAACTGATGGCTTTGCCGACGGCCCATGAGAAATTGTGCGTTTCAACCGTTGTTACGCCGCAGAGCGTGGAAAAATATTCGGCAGTCATCTTATCACGGCTTCCAAAATATTGAATGACGCCGGAATTGCTGATGAAGGTTTGCCAGCCGTGTTCCCCATAAACGCGCGCAAGTTGGGAGAGGTCTTGGATAATGCCCCACAATTGCATGCCAAATCCTGCCATAAGGCTGTAAGCTTGTTCGAGCGCAGGCAACCGACCTAGGGCCGGCATTTCGTCAAGCAGGAAAAGAATGGGCTTTGAAGGTTTCTTTTCGACATTACGTGCATTGACGGTGATGGCTTGCTGGATCAGCAAACGCAACCAGCGATCAAAAGTGTTGAGGCGATCCGCTGGCAGGATGAGATAAACGCTGGTCGGCGCGCTCTTCAGTTCCTCGAAACTGAAATCCGACCTTTCCAAGCTTTGCCGGATGCGATTGCTATCAAGAAAATGCGTGTGGGCCTGAGCCACAGCTAAGACGGAACTGAACAAACGCGTGGCCTTGGAAGCTTGCCGTGCCGCTGTGGAACGGACTACGGGATGCGAATGCGTGGACATCTTTGTCAGGACATCTCTAAACATAGTGTCATCCATATTCAGGATGTCTCTGACCCGTCCCAAGGTGCGGTCATCGCTTTCTTCGTCTGCTGTTCCGACATAAAGAATAATGCCCGTCAATAGGGCTTTGGCTTCGTCGTCCCAGAAGCGTTCGCGAACTTCATTCTCTGGGACGACAAGGGCATCGGCTAATAAGAAAGCGTTTTCGGCGGCATCGGGATCGTCGCTTTTGATCCAGTCCAGCGGATTAAAGGCTGCTTGTGGCAGGCCTAGTTTTGAGGCGGCAACGTCCCAAGGGTCAAGCAGAACGACTTTTTGCCCCATCCCCGGAATATTGTCTTTTGTACTCCCTTGTCCTCTGCGGAGAGCGGTGACGAGCGCGTTCTCACCCTTCGGATCCACGATGAAGGCTGAGCCTTGATGAAGGAGAAGGTTCGGAATGATAGAGGATACGCCTTTGCCGCTGCGCGTGGGCGCAACGGTCAGTAAATGGCGTGCGCCTTCATATTGCAGAGGATGCGTTTCTGAATTGGAGGCAAAAGTTCCCAAGAGGAGGCCGTCGGAGCCGATAATGCCGTTTTCTTGCAGATGTTGCAAAGTGGCCCATTGAGCCGATCCTAAACTTGTTGCTCTTTTGGCTGGCAGGATAATGCCCATTTTCTTGCCGATGCGGATGCCAAAATAGAAGGCAACAAAGAAGAGTACGGTAGCGATTAGATAGGACACCGCGTCGCCTTCAGGGGAAGGGCCGAAAGCCGCAAACAGAACAATACCGGCGAGAATGGCATAACCGATATACCGTCTGAATTTTTTCAAAGCCGGTGAAAAGAAAGCGCCGATAATGATCCCGATGATGGAAGAGAAAAGGCTCGGAAGAAGACGGGCCCAAAACGGGGAGGATTCGTGTCTGACAGAAGGAAAATCGTAATACTGAGCGTGTGCGGCGACACTGAAGAGAATAATCAGTAAACAAGCGCAGATCGCAGTTGAGAAGGCAAAGGTTCTTTTTTGTGACAATCTTTTGATATTAGCCAAGACAGATTCAGAGGGTTCCATGGAGACTCCTTTGGTTCGGGCTTCCCCGGAATGGGTAAAAAGCGGCAGCAAATCATAACAGGATGATTATTTCAGGCAAGATTCATAACTAGCTTGGGCTGGGGCCGTTATATTTGCGCTTTGGTGTAAAGCGATGTTGGGATACCGAAGCCGTTTTTGTTACTTGTTGCACTGGATGGATGCGCTCCGGTCGCGGGGTTTCTTCCGGTTCTTCCGGATAGGGCGTGGGAGCTGGTTCCGGGAGATGAATTTTATGCGGTTCTTGCGCGGTTGAAGCGAAATTCTCAAGCGCAGCGATGACAAGGCCTCTGAAAGTCACATCTTTGAAGGCACAGCGGGTGCAACACAAAGCATCTGGCTTGCAACCCCACGCTTGCATACCCGCCTCGGCCAGTTTTTGAAGAATGCGCAGGCCTTCGTATGTTTCGACAAGTTGCCGGAACATTGGCACCCAATGGGAACGGCTCGGTGTGCGTGGCCTTCCGGCTCTGTTATAGCGATCTTTCCAAACAGACAGGCCATCCGCCGCATAAAGGAGGATGATCTTGACCGGCGGCGGCAGAAGAGGGCGTTCTTCTTCGAGCGGGGTTTTCATGTCGCGTTACCCCTTCCTGCGCGGATCATGGGGTTCGGATCAAACAGGCCGATAAATTCCTTGTCCGCGAAATAACGCACGCGATCCGCAAGAACCGGCTCTTTGCCTTGAAGAAGGAGGATTTCTTTCCGGCGCGGCAGGCGCATGATTTCCTGCGGCATAAGAAGAGCGCGCGATGTTGCGCTATAACTTTCTGCGCTCTGATCGTATTCTGTTTTGCCGCTGCGGCTGTGTTGGCGCACCATGATTGTGCGGTGTCCTAGCATATCGGATAAATGCTGCGCCGTTCCGAGATCGTTGACGCCAAAGGCTTGCACGGCTCCGGCATTGGCAAGGAAGGACTTCCAGCGGTTCGGGTAAAGGTCTTGAAGCTGGCTCAAATCCTGCAAAATCGGCCACAACAACACGCCATAACCGGCTAGAAGCCCCATGGCCGTTTCGATGGCTTGCAAACGCCCCAGCGCAGCAAACTCGTCTAGCATAAACAAAACTGGAACAGGCGGAACTTGTCTATCGCGCGTCATGGCGGAGAGGCAAAGGCCGACAATCAGACGCAGCCACCTACCATGCGTTGCAAGCCGATCAGCGGGCAGCACGAGATAGATTGTCATATTGCCGTTCTTCAAATCTCTCAGGTCGAAATCTGAAGCCGACAATACTTCCGTCATGCGCGGACTATCCAGAAAGTGCGTTTGCGCTTGCGACGTGGACATGACGCCGGAGCGTTCCTTGTCCGTCTTTTGGCGGATACGCCGCGCTGTACGGGAAACCAACCCGTGCGCGCTTTTGTTTTCGGCCATTTCATCAAGAATGGTGTCAAAGCCGTCTTCGCCTGCCGTCAGCATGGCGCGGAGTTTGCCAAGATGCCGATCTTCCGGAAATTCCGTTGTGGCAATGTGCATCAGAAGGCCGGAAATCAATGCGCGGGCTTCGTTGTTCCAAAACTCTTCTTCACCTTTGGGAGAAGGCAACACAAGACCATCGGCTAGCAAGGCGGCATCCTCGGCAATATCATGGCTCTGTGGCGCAAGCGACAGCAACGGATTGAAGCGAGCGCGCACCTGTCCAGTAAGTCCCCACGGGTCGAGAACGTAAACAGCTTGCCCCATCGCGCAACGCGCCCGCGCTGTTACCATGGCATTCTCGCCTTTGGGGTCGATCACGAGAACCGATCCGGGCCATGTCAAAAGGTTCGGGATAATGGAGGAAACGCCTTTACCAGCGCGGTTCGGAGCAAGCGTCAGCAAATGCTTGTTGGCATGCTCGCGCACAAGGCGACCGTTCAAACGCCCAAGGATAAGGCCCTGTTTTGCGAAAAGGCCGTCTTTTTGAAGACGTTTCTTGCTTGCCCATGTCGCTGTGCCGTGGGCGGTATCGGTCTCATGTCGGAAATAGGCGATCTTCAACAACTCATGGCCTGCTATCGCAAAGCCAACGAGTGCCGCGCCAACCGAAATAAAGTTTATGCCAGTCGGGAAAAAGGAAAGAGTCATGGCCCCCTCCAAAATCCGGAGATCGGGCAGGGCCGTTTTGTTGACCTCTTACATGGGCGGCTTGTGCCGAAATCCCCATTGCGTGTCTGAAATTCGCATAAAGCAAACCATTTCCTATTTATCATTCACAATAACACAAAAATTTGAAACTTAAATTTACACGCTGCATACACGAGGATTCATTTTCTCCTTTTGCAAAAAAATATTTTGCCGCCATGCGTTCTCGATCCACGCAGTCCTAGGGCGCACCCCGCCGCTTCGAGACAAGAGCTTCACTTTCGGCGCGGTCTCCCCATTCTTCCGCGCGTTGCTTGTGCAGAACGGGCGATCCCCCTCCGCGCCTCATCTCTCCGCTGTCGAGGCCCCACGCCCTTTTGGGCCTGCATCGAGCCGCATGGGGCGGCGCGAATGCAAAAGGAGAGGAAAAATGTCGCTCGAAAAAGCCAACGTCTATTCACGTATTACAAATCGCATTGTTGAAGAACTTGAAAAAGGGGTCAGGCCTTGGCTCAAGCCATGGAATGCCGAACATGCGGCAGGCCGGATCACAAGGCCGCTGCGCCATAACGGGCAACCCTACAACGGCATTAATGTTCTGACGCTTTGGACGGAGGCCACGTCTCAAGGTTTTTCCTGTCCAATCTGGATGACCTATAAACAGGCGCAGGAACTTGGCGCGCAGGTTCGCAAAGGCGAGAAGGGGAGTCCTGTTGTTTTTGCGGATCGCCTTCACCGCAAGGAAACCGACGATAATGGCGACGAAATCTCCCGCGAGATTCCGTTCCTCAAAGGCTATACCGTCTTCAACTGCGAGCAAATCGACGGCCTTCCGGCGCATTACTCAGAGCCTGCCAATCCTGTTCTTGATCCCGTACAACGCATCGAAAACATCGAACAATTCTTTGCCAAAACAGGTGCAGACATCCGGCATGGCGGTGACCGGGCCTATTACGCCATTCAGAATGACTACGTTCAAATGCCTCCGTTCGAGACGTTCCGCGATGCCGAAAGCTACTACGCGACTTTGGCGCACGAAATGACGCATTGGACGCGCCACGAGAAACGTCTCGACCGCGAGTTTGGCCGTAAACGCTGGGGCGACGAAGGCTACGCCGCCGAGGAGTTGGTGGCCGAACTTGGCAGTGCGTTCCTGTCAGCTGATCTTGGCTTAACGCAAGAGCTGCGCGACGACCACGCCTGCTACATCGCCAACTGGCTCACTGTCCTCAAAAACGATAACCGCGCTATCTTTACGGCAGCGGCATATGCCGAAAGGGCTTGTGGATTTTTGCAGGGCTTCAGTTCAAAGACGAGCAAATAAAGGAGATCTTGAGAGCGGCTTCCTACGACGTGGAATTAAACGAATGGGTCGAACCAAGGCGGCAAAGCCTTTCCTGTTAACCCCGCCTCAAGCCGTTCAGCTGCATTTTTTAGAAGCATACACGTTTCTTTACGTTCCATGCTGCACCGATAGTCTCCTCCACCAATCTCTCTCGCTCTCATTGCCGTCTTGCATAGTGACAAGAAGGTATTCCTTGTATCTCGCAAATCGTCATCTATCCAAACGGAGGCTGTGGAGTTTTCAAGAAGCGAGATCTTTTGGTTTATTTTGTCGACCTCCCTTTTAGACCAATCATATCCGCTCAAAATATCAAACAATTCTTTTACACAAAGGCGAAATGGATCCTTGCCATTGGTTGTGATAGAGGTTCTTTTTTGTTTGAAAAGTATGGCTATTAAGTTCGTTACCGAAGCTGTTGCCTCCAGACATAATGCAGCCATTCGATAATCTGCTGTTCTTTTATGTTGAAGAGCCAGAGATAGTTGGAACGCAGCTTTTGCGTGTTTTCTAGCATCTTCGTTGGCGTTTCCTTTCAGTTCAAAATCAAGCACAGCTTGAAGCATACGCGTCGCATCCGTTGGAGATACCGACACACCATCAGAAATACTATGGCATGCCGGATCAAATACCTCCTGAGCTACAGAGATGAGGGTTTCTCGACAAAGAAGCCCTACGGTTTGGAAGTCTTCCTCTGAATGAGCTGAAAATAATGTTGATTTAGCCTGCTGAAGCTGTCGATCTACTTTTTGCCATCCAGTAGGCTCGTCAAAAACTTGCACGCACTCACCATTAGCTTGTGGAACAAACACCGGCCTTCCTGAGATTTGATTCGCCTCAATAATCTTCCAGCCATCCTTTGCTAACTCTTTGTTGTATGCTTCTACGAGTTTAATAACTTGCTCTTGTGAGGGGCGGACAACGGGATGAACCGTTTCACAAAGGAAACGTAAAAATTCCTCATCAGCGCTGCGTAGGAGATTAAATCTTTGATCATAAAACACCCAGTCGTCGTTCCAATCGGAATTCATGACGCAGTGCTGAAAAATATCACCAGCAGCATCGGAAAATCTTCGATCTGTTGAAGGCAGCTTTCCAAGATCATACAGTCTGGCTAGAAACTCATTATCCTGAAGTCTTCCAGACCATGAAATATTCCCTGCTGTAAGGAAATCAATGATCGATCTTCGGGTAACTTCACTGATGTTATTCGTCATGACCATCCTTTTGCCGGAGTTCATAGGATTCTGATTTTTCCGATTTGGCAGAAGGTGATGAGAAAGTTGACATAAGTTTTGGGGTAGAACCAGTTACAAGCCAGCCATCAAGGGCATCAATCACACGCTGTGTTAGTGCTGCAAATTCTATGATGTCTGCGCCAACCAAACGTACAGTCTCTCCTAATTTGACAGTGGAAGCATAATCAGAAAACTTATCATCCATAATGCTGAGGTTGTGGCCAATAATATGCCGTTTCTGGATGTTAAGATTTAGTGTCTCCATTTCATCGGGTGTCAGAACGGAAAAAGGATTTAGCGTTAGTTCAGAAAAACGAGCTTGGGCTTTTTCAATGTTCTGAAAGTCATTTCTTGGTGGCTTAGCGATCCCATTTGCGAGATGTTCTATTCCATAAAGATATACAGTTTTGAGTGTTGCTTCAAAAGCAGTAAGGACATCTTCGTGAGCATTGCCCATAAGTCGGTAGGCGAGTTCTTGATTGTCTTGCTGCCCCTCAGCTAAAGCTACTTGTTTAGAAACAAGGGTAACTTCACGAGCAAAATGCAATTTTAAGTTTGGAGCACCACAATCAGGACAAAACAGTCCTATAGCAAAGACGCCGTAATCTCGTCCACAATGATCACAAACAATCTCTCGGAGCAGATCTTGCCTCCAAAAATTCGGGCGAGGCTTATAGCGAGGGGTGCCGCTTGTTTTGATTGTTATAACCCCTGAAGAGAACTTGTGCCCTAGGCCGCGAAACATATCATGAAAAGCTTGGCTTATGTCGGCGAGGGCAGCATGTTTTACAATTTCCAGGGCCGCTTCTTTATCTTCTGGATGCGTAAAATCTTGGTCATCTGCAATTACTCCGCTGTAAGGGCATACAGTCTGTTTTGAATGTGGGGGTAGCTTCATTCGCTTGCGCGCTTCATCTGTGATGACAAAATCTTTTTGAACTTCTCCAAGAATAAAGTGCCGGGGATGCGTCTTTTCATTGGGTGAGTATCGATAAACTCTTCCGTCCGGTGTTTTGGGTAAAGGGATTGCCAGTTTCTTGTGGCTGTATGTTCCTCCTACTTTGTATTTGTCGAGATTGTTAAATTTCATGAGTCAAGCTCCTCAGCGTTTGCAAAGACTATATTGTCTGCTTTGCAAAAGAATGTTTGTCATGTGTTGACTATCCCGCTGTTACTGCCTAACGAAGCCAAAACTTCCTTGAAGCTGTTTAACCCAGCTTCAAGGTTTTCGATGATCTCTGTGGCAAGGTCTTCGGGGTCGGGCAGGTTGTCCAGATCGCTCAGGCTTTTGTCTTTCAGCCAGAAGATATCGAGGCTCGTTTTGTCGCGGGCGACAATTTCCTGATAGGTGTATTTGCGCCACCGGCCTTCGGGGTTGGTTTCAACGTTCCATGTTTCTTTGCGCTTGTGGCGGTTTTGGGAATGATAGCAGGCAACAAATTCCTGCAAATCATCATAGCGCAAAGGCTTCTTCTTAAGCGTATGGTGAATGTTGGTGCGATAATCGTAAAACCAAACTTCTTTCGTCCAAGGCTTTGGGCTGGCCTCGCGGTTATCAAAGAAGAGGACATTGGCTTTCACACCGTTCGCATAAAAGATACCCGTTGGTAGGCGTAAAATTGTGTGTAGGTCAGCGGTTTCCAATAATCTGCGCCGAACAATCTCACCCGCGCCTCCTTCGAACAATACGTTATCAGGCACAACAACCGCCGCTTGCCCTGTGGTTTTGAGCATGGTTCGGATGTGCTGAACAAAATTGAGCTGTTTGTTTGAAGTGGTGGCCCAGAAATCCTGACGGTTATAGGTCAGGTCATCGGTTTCCTGTTCGCCTTCTTCGTTCGTAAAACTCATGCTGCTTTTTTTGCCAAATGGCGGATTGGCAAGCACGTAATCAAAACTCTTAGGGCTGGACGCAACAAGAGCGTCGTTAGGCGAGATCATGGATTCGCCATCAATTTCACCGATGTTATGCAAAAACATATTCATAAGACAAAGGCGGCGTGTGCCAGCCACAATCTCATTGCCGAAAAATGTTTCGTGTTTCAGAAACTCTTTCTGTTTTTTGTCAAGCTGGGCGTGGCCAACCAGAAAATCATACGCGGCTAGGAAAAAGCCGCCTGTACCGCAAGCAGGGTCGGCGATAGTGCGTGTAGGTTCAGGGCGCACACACTCCACCATCGCTTTGATAAGGGCGCGAGGTGTAAAATACTGGCCAGCACCCGATTTCGTGTCCTCGGCGTTTTTCTCAAGCAACCCTTCATAGATGTCGCCCTTAACATCGGCCTCCATCGTCACCCAATCGGTGTCCCCGACCATATCAATCAGGCGATAGAGCTTGGCGGGGTCTTGGATTTTGTTCTGCGCCTTAGTGAAAATCTGGCCGAGCATTCCTTTTTTGTTGCCCAGTTCACGCAAGAGCGTGACGTAGAAGACTTCAAGCTCTGCACCCCTACGGGACTTCAATTGCTGCCAGTTGTATTCCTTGGGAATACCAACATCGCGCTTATAGGGCGGCTTAGAGTACTCATCCGCCATCTTGAGGAAGATAAGATAGGTAAGCTGTTCCAAATAGTCGCCATACCCCACGCCGTCATCGCGCAACGTTGTGCAGAAGCTCCAGACCTTTGAAACGATAGATGCGGCGTTCATTATATATTCCTATTCTTCATACCAGTCATCATGGTTAGGCTCTACATATCCAAAATCGATAGTATCTATTGTATCAACGAGTTCTAGGCAAGATACCTCTATCTCTGGAGGGGTGACAGCAAATGCGCCCTCAATTGTAATTAGGGCAGCAGCTTCGAACTCTGTTTCATTTTCCACTGTTTCACCGCCTAAAGGAACATATTCCTTGTCAATAGAGTCCCACGCAGAGAATGAAAACTCGGCTTGAGCCTTCGCCTTGATATTCACAGGGATCTTAAATACGATTTTATTAACGCCAATTTGCACTATTGTAAAACTGTATTCTTCGTCGAGGTTCATGAACTCAAAGTCTTCAAAAAATAATTCCGGGTATTCAACTTCATAATGAAGTGACGAATCTGCTTCAGGCTCAATTTCTAACGATGAAACTTCGTTTGAGATAGACTCTGAAATTGTTTGAAGGTGGTCTGGATGCTTTCCTTGAACCAATTCAGATAGGAACGTTGCAACGAATACCTTTGCCTTTTCAACATGTAATTGAAGTTCTTCAAATGCACTCCCTAAATCTATTTGAGCATCAATGCTCTTGGATTTGTCCGCATAACCTGTCCAACCCTTATCGCCCGTAATTGCGAGAATTTTCTTATTATTTTCATCTGCCCATTTTTCTAAGGACAATAGAGCTATAGCATCAGGGAACTCTTTTCTCTTCTTTTCGTTGTTTTCAAATGGCGGGGAAACATCAAAATACATCCGAACAAGATCGCAGATTTTTGCGCCATCACCTTTAATGATGGTCGCGCCAGTTCTATCGATAAAGCTTTGCAGCCGGTTTTTTGCCGCCTCTTCAGGAGATTTTTCGGCAGATGTAACCGCTTTCATTTTCTCAAAGGAGCCGTCTGATAAAAGCTTGTGTTTGTGGTTTTGTTTAAGGGCTTTCTCTAGTCCTGCCCAAGCTTCGTTGTAGCCATCTGTTATATGTTTAAGAACCTCCCTATATACTATTTCGGACAAAACAAACTGAACGGAACCTTGTTTGAATTGCTCAAGTTGGCCCAGCAAGCCACCTTCAAGATAGTTACCATTTTGAGTGAAGATATTTGCATCCAGCGTAATGGCGTCATACTTCATGATAGAAATCTGCGATATGCAGCCCCCATTTTTCTCTAGACAAATTGTAGGCAGGTAGTGCTCTCATAATTTTTAGCATGAATGTACTCATTTCTTGCCCGCCAGCCCGTATGTGAACAAATCACTTTGTTCTTTTTGTTCAACCGCAAAATCATCTAGCTCTGCAAACAGACCATCGTTTGTAAGCGGCTCGGAGATAGAGGTTCCGTTGTAACTGATTACACGAAGAACCCTTACATTAGTTGGCTTAGTGGCATGATCTGGATATGCCCACTGCACACGCATATTGTCATTTATGTCGGGGACTATGTCTTTAATTCTAACGTGATGCCAGAAATTATCATCTTCAATGATGAAAGCTATGTCTTCTATTTCAGTGGTGCTGCCCTGCCATTTTCGTTTTTTATTGTCACGTTTCCAGTTTGGCGAATGCACTATTAAATCAACAATATCTACTTTCCAGCTCAGATGCTCTTCAAGAGCCTGTACCTCTATTGGGGCTGGTACGTTCACAATAAAGCGTGGAAAGTCCGCTCGTTTAATAGGGAAGTCATGCGAGGCATCAAACCCTAAGCCTTGGACTTCGGTATTTCTAATACATCCTTCATAAACCTTATTTCTGGCGGAATAAGCAGTGTGAAATTTTTCTTTGCTGAAACCAGTCTTTTCAAGATCAGCTGCATCTTTCTGCAAGAAACCAAGTACCATTAAAGCAATTATCATGGTGCAAAGTTTTCTTATATCAATTTCTGAAAGTTCGCGCGTTTTCCTTCCTGCTAGTTCAGCCCAATGGGACGGTTCATAGTCGGTGAGCCCCTTGATATAGGCTTTACCAATATCAGTACACAGGAAAGCCCAAACGGGTGCTGCGATGGGTATTATAACTTGTAATAATTCAATTAAACCGCCCACTTCAGGCGTAACGACGAGCAATTCATATTTAAGCTGCTTATCAAAAAGCTCCCGATTAAAGTTGTCGATGATATCTTGTGCGCTTTTTGCTGAATCGATGAACTGGCTGAGCGGAATGTGATGCTCGGGAACATCAAAATGCAGCGGGATAATCCCCAAAGTAGGTTTGAAAGGTTTGCTCAAGCTGACCTCCGCCTTTCTTTAGGCTTCTTACTGCTGGTCTTTGATACCTCTTTTTCGGCGCGGATGCGTTCAAGCAAAACGCTGGCGGGCTCGTCGTTCGGGTCTTGTGCGACAAGCTGGCCGGAGAATGCTTTTTTTAGGATAGACTGGCGCAAAATCTTTGCCTGTGCGATGTACAATTCTGCTTGTTTCTGAAGAACTGCACTTATTGACAACTGTCTTTCTATCTCTTGAACCACTTTTTTTTGTTCATCAGAAGGGCAGTAAGGGATCGGCGTCGCGGATAAGATTGTTTGATTGATTTTGGGCATGGTTCCGGCAGAACCTTTGGCATTCTTTCGCAGATAATTCCTTATTTTTGGGCTTGATAGCGCATAATAAAGGTATCTGCTGTCTATAATCTCTTCGTCGGCCCTTGCTCTAATCATAAGGTCAGGAAAAATGAATGCGTTTGGTTTGCCCTTGTAAAGGGCTGGCACACCGACATATTCGATGGTGTTGCCTCGTTGTATGAGTATATCGTTAGGCGCGCACCAGATGTCACGATCCTCAAGGCCGTTTTCATCCAGATATTTAAAATGCTGATCAAGAAATTCCCCCGATGTCGTCGCGGATAGGCTGAGAACTCTGTATTTAGTCTTGTGATTTACGGGTTTTCCTGAATAGCCATTGGATAGTTTCTGCGATAGCAATGTCTCAAGATTTTTGTGCTCTTTACACCCATTGAATGCATGATCCAACGCCGACTGATAGAAAGCCTTAAGGGTTTCTTCGGAGACACAGAGGCATCTTGTTGCATTTTCTAATTCAGAAAACAGCTCTTCGATTTTTAAAACGATGCGCTTTTGTTCGTTTAATGGTGCCAAAGGAATTGGCAGCCTTAAAAATCGACTATGAGTTAAGTTGAGGCCACTATCATTAATGCCAGTCTTCATTTTATCAATCGCAACTTTTGCGTCTTGCGATAGCAGAAAGAATTCTAGGTACTTCGGGTCGACTTTTTGAGGGCTAGCGCGGAACCTATACATCTTGCCAGACATCATAAGCTTGTGACGAGTGGATTTTATAAAACAGGTTATACCGCACCTATTTCTGGGGCCAGCACAGGTCATCAATATATCGCCTGCTATTACCTCTATAGCTGGCTTTGGTTCCAATGATTTTGGTAGTTTTTTGTTCTCGTCCGGTAAGAAATAGCCGTCTTGAATGGCAGTGGTTTTTAATACGCCCCATTCATTAAGGTCGGCTGGTTCCTTCTCACATTGAGGACTCCATCCTTGCTGAACTACATTTCCATTATCGAGAGGCTGCAAGATTTCTTCAATCTCAACCTTTTTCCAGCTTTTCGGTAAGGAGGTCATGCCACCAGCGCCTCATTAATCTCACCGAGCAGACTGTCTGTTCTGTCTCCAAAGAGCTGATACATCTTTCCCAAACCGCCTTTGGCGTCAAAGGGGGCCATTTCAAGGTCTGTTCTGTCCATGTGGAAGGAATTGATAATTTGGTCGCGGATCATGTGCAGCCATGCCATTTGGTCTTCGTTGAATTTCTCTCCGCCGCCGCTGTGCCGCTTCATGATCCAATTTTGGAAATTACGGCGCACGGTGGCACGGTAATCTGAAAGCGTTTCATCAATACCGCAAGCGCGGCGGATAAGGCCCACGAGGGCAGTAAGCTCTTTATCCGGTGCTTCTCCTTTATAATCATCCAGCAAGGCATAGGCTTGCCAGACGCGCAAAGGCGATAGTTTAGGCTTATCACTGCGCAGCTTATCCATGACTTGCCGGATCATATTAAAGGTCACGTCGCGGCGGCGCGCTGGTTGGGAATAGAAAATGGTCAGGGCTTCAATTTCATCACGATTGGCTTGCAGATAATCTTGGAAATCCTGCGTCAACGCTTTGGCATTTTCTTTGGCGTCGCCATCCCATTCCGCCCTTATCACCTTATCTAAATCGTCATGGACGATAGTTTGTTCTTTATCGCGACGGATGTTGTCCAGAAGTTCAATAAGAGGGCCGTTGAGGAGCAGCGCGGCTTCGCGCACAAGTTTATCCTGTGCTTGCGTCAGGATGTTTTCTTCTGGTTCTTTACCTGCAGGTATCTTTGCAATTTCTCTGGCCTTAGCTTCAATCCGGTCTGGATCGATGGCGGCAATAAGGCTGCTCACAATATCGGTCAGTTCAACGCCGCCAGATTTTTCTCTGACGCGCTGCTGATCCTTGTCGTCAAGCTGTAAGTTAAGACGAGCAAGTCGTCCGGCAAGAGAACTGACCGTATCCGTATCACTTGCACCAAGCATTACACCCATCGCCAAATCTTTAAGCGGCACTGAGGGTTTGGTGATAAGCGGTTGGCTTGCCGTTTTCAGGGAACGGGTTACCCCCACCGCGTCCACAATAACATAGTGTGTTTTTGCACTTGTGGCTGAAGGTGTGACCTTTTTAAGGTTGTCATGGTCAAGGGTGCGTGTGCCGCGCCCCTTCATCTGCTCAAAATAATTGCGGCTTTTCACGTCACGCATGAACAAAAGGCATTCCAGCGGCTTCACGTCCGTCCCTGTGGCGATCATATCCACGGTCACGGCAATGCGCGGGTTATAGTCATTGCGGAACTGCGCGAGGACAGATTTGGGATCGTCAGCCTGATAGGTGACTTTTTTGCAAAACTCGTTGCCTTCGCCAAATTCCTTGCGGACTGTTTGGATAATGTCGTCGGCGTGGCTGTCTGTTTTTGCAAAGATAAGGGTTTTAGGAACTTCTTTTCGTCCCGGGAAAATCTCTGGCAGTTTTTCTTTAAATGTGCGGATGACGGTGCGGATTTGATCGGGGTTCACAAATTCCTTATCAAGTTGACTGGAACTATAAGCTTCATCCGTATCTTGAAGCTCCCACCGTTTCTTGCGGGTTAGGCGTTCACGCTTTTCGACCTGCTGGTTTGCCTGAACAACGCCGCCCTTTGTTCGTTCGGTATCAATAACGAAGATTTCATTTCCGACATTCACCTTATCGGCAACAGCCTTTTCGTGGGTGTAGTCGCTCACCACATTCTTTTCAAAGAACCCGTAGGTGCGATTGTCTGGTGTTGCCGTAAGGCCGATTAGCGAGGCATCGAAATAATCCAAAACCTGTTGCCAAACATTGTAAATCGAGCGGTGACATTCATCGATAAAGATGAAATCAAAGAATTCGGGCGGAATCTTTTTACTGTAAACAACGGGAAGCGGTTGTTTGGGCTGTGTCAAACGTTCCCATGGGTTTGTTTCTTCTAGAGCTTCTTCAAGGGGCTCGTCTTTTAGTTGGGCATAAAGTCTTTGGATAGTAGAAATGACGACCTGACTGTCACGGGAAGCGTTGGGGCTTCTACCGGACAGGCGTTGCGCCGTGTAAAGCTCGGTAAACTTGCGGTTGTCATCATTTGGAACATAGGACATGAATTCCTGTTCCGCTTGTTCTCCAAGGTTCTTGGTATCCACAAGAAACAAGATGCGTTTGGCATCGGCAAACTTCAAAAGACGATAGACGGATGTTATCGCGGTAAATGTTTTTCCCGCACCTGTGGCCATTTGAATAAGGGCGCGTGGGTTGTCCTTTTTGAAAGACTCCTCAAGATTTTCAATGGCAGTTATTTGGCAATCGCGCAGCCCCTCATGATTGAGGGATGGAAGCGTTTGCAGTCGTGCCCGCAGTGGAGCTTTCTGGCTCAACCACTCCTGAAGTGTTTCGGGGCGATGAAAGCTAAACACTTCACGCGAGCGAGGCTTGGGATCGCGGCCATCCGTAAAGCGCGTAATGGCTCCGGTGCTTTCGTAAACGAAGGCCAGCGGTTCTTTATTATTGACCCATTTTAGACGGGCTTTGGCGTAGCCGCTGGATTGCTCCTCAACAGCGGTAATGCGATGCCCCCAGTTTTCAGGCTTTGCCTCTATAACGCCAACGGCTTTCTGATTTACAAACAGGGCATAATCAACAGGGCCAACATCGGTCTGGAACTCACGGACAGCTACCCCAAGGCCAGCCCCAAAGTTCATCTCTTTGGCAGATTGAACAACCCATCCAGATTCTTCAAGCTCTGCGTCGATCCTGTCTCTGGCGATTTGTTCTGGGTTCTGGTTGAGCATCAAGTATCCAATGGCTGGTTATTCCATAACCCTAAGAAATTATGCTTATATTTCGCGTATGGCAATTCCAAAAGAATGAAGTTTGATCAGGAAATGGGCTGTTTTGGGTCTCTTTTTGACCTGTTTTTTAGCAAAGCCCCCTTATTCCATCCAGCAATACCCTTGTTGCCCTGCAATCATCTTCATTGTATTCGAGGATGCGGGCTTTGATGGCGGGGTCTTTGGTTTCTGTCCAGCGGTTGTACCATTCGATGGAGGCCGCGCCTGACGGGTGGGTGTCGCGCCAGTCAAAACCAAGATAGCGCGCCAGCGTTTTGATGGAGTAATCCTTGGTCGGCCATTCTATTGCCTTCAGGACAACATCGAAATAGAGGTCAATGGCCCTAGCGGGATCAAACATATTCTCGATCTCTTCTGGGTGACAAACATTAGGGTATTTCTGGCAGAGCTTGCGATAAAGCGTTCTCTCATATTTTGAATAATAATAGATGATCGCGTCGGGATTGCTTTGGATGTAGGCCCAAGCCTTCGCAAAGGCCTCTTCTTCGGCCTCTGGTGTCGGATCATCGGCAAAGACGGGAAGAAAACGTTCCGCTCCGTTGTTGCCGTTCAAACGTTCCACAAAGCCATGCAGATAACAAATGTCCTGCATGGGATCGACTTCAATATCGAAGAAAATCTCCTTCTGGCTGGTGGGAAGGCTTATCGGTGCGGTCAAATAGGGTCTGGCGTTTGGTTGGGTAAGCAATTGCGCTCGCGATTTCGCTTTGTGAAGTGTACTTGGCCCTACGCCTTGAAAAATTGTTCGGCTGCCTCTTATGAATTGTTGAACATCCATTTCCGCCAGTTCGTGGATGGAGCCAATATGTGAAAGCATGGCGTCACGTTTGGATCGTCCTAAGGACGGGATCAGGGTGAGATCGTTGCTTGCTCTCAGTTGATCTTGGCAAACGCTATACCATACGCAGTTTTTACATATGGCGCTGTAAGCGGGGATCGTTTCCAATGTGTGAGATTGAATTTGTCGCGCTTGGGTTAAGATTTCTTGATAGAAGTCCCAAAGATTTTCTAAATGTCGTGTTCCTGTCGCCAGATAAAAGTCATAGAAAACTTCTTCTCCGTGAACATCCCAAACAAAGGCTTTAAGGCCGGATGACTTGCCAAGTTGTTGCAGGATGTCGGTATAGAGGGCGAGTTGGACGGCGTAATGTTTCTTCGGTTTCCGATCGTCCTCGTCACCTTCCTCGCCGGAGCCGGATTTAATGTCTCCGGCGATGTAGCCTGCGCCATCCTTTCGAAGCAGGTCGGGTTCGCCAAGAAGATCACCAGAGGAAATGCGCCCATTATATATGAGTCCGACGCCTGCGTTCATGGCCTCTAGTGTTCGCCGTTCTTTGTCCTGCTCTTTGTAGGGGGAGAGGTCAAGAAATGGTAGGCCAAGATTGGCGATGACTTTCTTCTCGTAAAGGGAGCCTTTCTCCCAAAGGAGCTGGACGAAAGGGCTTATTTCATCCCGTTTGGTATAATCGCCGAATAAATCCATCGTAACCCTGTGCGGACATTGCACTAGGTCATAGAGTATTGAGGCGGATATTTGTGACTTGCTCATGCTTGTCCAACTGAATGGGACGGAGATGAGGGAACGATTTTATGCTCTTTAAGAATGGCCGTGCCTGCCTCTTGGTGGGCCTTGACAGCTTCTAAAAATTTATACCAATCCGATCTTTTATATTCCAATGGCTGCGCCCATTGGCAATCAATAGGACTCTTTTGAAAAAGGCCTCCAATATCGACACACAGTCGCTCTTGAACTTCTTTGATAAGTCCCGACCAAGTTTCGAGTATGGCCTCTTGCGCCCAAGATATGTTTTCTTCGTCGTAGATAGGTAAGGCCTCGCTTCCATATTCTGAGGACATGGCGCGGCGACAATAATTCTTTATTCGTTGTGTCTTGGTAGAACACTCTGATCCAATATCTTCATTCAAATCTTTCAGTAAGGCATCCACATTATTTTGAATAAATGTTTTGGTTGCGTGTTGATCGCGATCTTTCAAGAGTAACCAGAAAAGATGGCGTGCTGCATCAAGAAATCTTTCTCTATTATTGACGCGAGATACAATCAACCGTGGATCGTCCCAAACATTATTGGGAATGTCCGGGCTGTGGCCAAAAGCTCCATGCCCTGTATCAAGAAGATTTTCGACGCAGTATTCTTTGGTAGACGTCGGGTCTTTGGTATCAATGCATTTTGGTGTTGGGATTTGGTTTAATGGAGATTTTCTACCGATAAAGTTCTGATGTGCCCAAGTGTCTACATAAGCATGAGCGGCAATACCTATCCTGTAGATGCGGCTCTCATCTGTTTCGGGTAGATCAAGTGCGTTCTGCATCATCTTCTGGGCGAGCAAATTGTTAGGCGACGTAATTTCTTTGTCGCTCTCTTCGTTATCTATACGCGCAGATGGGGAGATAACACTTCTGTCTCTAATTCCACACCAAGGAACGAAATGAAAAACTGGATAAATATGATAAAGCACTTCGGCTGGTTTTGTGATGTCCATCGTTTGGCTTAACGGATTTTCATAAAAATTATGTGCGCCGTCCGTTATACGACAACGGATTTTATTATCGTCAACGGCCTGACTGGCAAAAGCCAGAGTCTGAGCATCTTTGGGAACAAATCCAGCCCGTGCCGCTATCAGATAGGTCATATAGTAGTGGAATTCGACATCCATGGCCTGTGCCTCCAAAGTTCAAGAAAGTTTGATTTGAAACGGAAGTCTGGTCAATGACAATAAAATGTGCTGTCCTTTACAAGACAATAGCATCTTGGGGTATGAAATGACTTTCCGAATTCTATCCTTGGACGGTGGCGGTGCTTGGGCACTGATAGAGGTCAAAACGCTTATCGCGCTTTTCGGCGAAACGGCTACGGGCCACCAAGTTCTTAGCGAGTTTGATCTCGTTGCAGCAAATTCAGGCGGCTCCCTCGTTCTTGGGGGACTAATCGAGGACTTATCACTTAAAGAGCTGCTGGATTATTTCATGGACGAAGGGAAAAGGCGGTTGATCTTTTCACCGCTCACGCCGCAGGACAAAATGAAATATTGCCTCGCCGAACTTGCTGGCATTGGCCCAAGATATAGCTCTGAAGCGAAATTGGCGGCTATCAAAACGCTGTTCTCAAAGCACGGAAACGATCCCATGCCGTTTATAGCGAACAGCATTAAACGGGGAGGGCGCCCTCATATTCACTTGATGATTGTTGGGTTTGACTATGATCGGAACAGAGCGGCCTTTTTCCGATCTTCCTCCACCGGAGAAAGCAACGTTTGGGGGAAGGGAGCGCAAACATCCGCCACATTGGCTGAAGCAATCCATGCTTCCACGAACGCTCCTGTAAATTATTTTGATGTCCCTGCAAAATCTGTCGGCCAAGGAAAACGTTACTGGGATGGAGCTATTGCGGGATACAACAATCCCGTTATGGCTGCCGTGACCGAAGCTATCGTCCTTGGTCACGAGGCAAAAGATATTGTCGTTCTGAGTCTGGGAACGGCTTCTGTCGTATTGCCACCAGCCGAACAAGGTAAGGCGACCCCTTATGTATCGCAACGGAGCAAGCCTGACTTGTTGGCAGACATCAACAAACTAGCGAAAGCCATTGTTGCAGATCCTCCTGATGCAGCGACATTCATGGCTCATGTTGTGACTGGAGGCGGGAAAGACCTGCCGACACCCGCTGTGAGCCGCATTGTTCGTATGAACCCCTTGATTTGCCCTGTGAAGGATAAACAGGGGGGATGGATTGCTCCGGCAGGATTGTCGGCACAGGAATTCTCGGCGCTTTGCGATCTTGATATGGACGCTGTTGAGCAAAGTCAGGTCGAGATGATTAGAAAATATGCTGATTTTTGGCTGTCCGACAAGGTTCCTAACCAGCCTATTCGAATGGATGGCACAACACTTCAAATGGAGATCGGCCATCATGTCTTCAGCCTTGCGCGCGATGCTTGGGGCGTATTGCGGTAAAGGGTTAATTTTTTGCAAGAGAGTTCTCATTGCCCTTCGGGACTGACACAGCCTTCGCCGTGTCAGGGCAGTGGGCCGCAACCTTCGTTGCGGCTTTTAGGGGTTGAAAAGCTGAAATTGCGCCTGAGCATGAAACGTGCTAAATCGCGTTCGGTTTACGGGTAGTTGTAGGGTTGAGCCGTAGGGGCTTAAGTCGCTTTGTGGGCGATCCTGATGGTTTTGTAGCGGTTTGGTTGGCGTTCTTGTTTTGCACAGTTTCTTACACATAGCACAAAAGAACATCGACTTTATCATTAAATAACAAAAGGATAGCCGTATACAAAACGGACTTAAAATCCTGAGCCAGCAATGGCGTGCCGGTTCGATTCCGGCTGCCCGCACCACCGGCGCAATCGCCCGGGCGATCTTTTCAGGCGATCTTTCCAAGGGAACGCAATGGCCGACGATAAAATCCTCATTCTCGATTTTGGTTCTCAGGTGACGCAGCTTATTGCGCGCCGGGTCCGTGAAGCCGGGGTGTACTGTGAAATTCACCCCTTCAACAAGACGGATGAACAGATACGGGCGTTTGCCCCGAAAGGGATCATCCTTTCCGGAAGCCCGGCTTCGACGTTGGAGCCGGGAAGCCCAAGAGCGCCGGAAGCGGTGTTTTCTTTGGGCGTGCCGGTTTTGGGCATTTGCTATGGCCAGCAGACGATGTGCATGCAGCTTGGCGGCGCGGTCGAGGGCGGCCATACGCGCGAATTTGGCAAGGCGCAACTCGAAGTTAAGAAACCTTGCTCAATGTTTGACGGCGTGTGGGGGCAGGGGGCTCGAAGCCAAGTGTGGATGAGCCACGGCGACCGTGTGACGAAGATCCCGGAAGGGTTTGAAGTCATGGCAACAAGCGAGGGTGCGCCTTTTGCGTTTATCGCGGATGAGGCGCGGCGTTTTTATGGCGTTCAGTTTCATCCCGAAGTCGTGCACACGCTTGATGGCGCCAAGCTTTTGACGAATTTTGTGCACAAAATTTGCGGCTGCGGCAATGCGTGGAGCATGAAAGCCTTTCGTGAGACCGAGATCGAACGTATTCGCAAGCAAGTTGGCGAGGACAAGGTTATTTGCGGGCTTTCGGGCGGTGTGGATAGCTCGGTGGCGGCCGTGCTCATTCATGAGGCGATCGGCGATCAGTTAACATGTATCTTTGTGGATACAGGTTTGATGCGCGCAGGCGAAGCCGAGGAAGTCGTTAATCTTTTCAAGAAACACTACAACATCCCCCTCGTCGCGGTTGATGCGTCCAAGAAATTCTTAACGGCGCTGGCGGGTGTGACCGATCCTGAGCAAAAGCGCAAGATCATCGGCAAATTGTTCATCGAGGTTTTCGACGCCGAAGCCCACAAGATTCAAGACGTGGCTTTTTTGGCGCAAGGGACATTGTATCCGGACGTGATTGAAAGCGTGTCGTTTAACGGTGGCCCCAGTGTGACGATCAAGTCACATCACAATGTGGGCGGTCTGCCCGAAAAGATGAAACTAAAACTGGTCGAGCCGTTGCGCGAGTTGTTCAAGGACGAAGTGCGCGCGTTGGGCCGGGAGCTTGGTTTGCCTGAAAGCTTTGTGGGCCGTCATCCGTTTCCGGGTCCAGGGCTGGCCATTCGTGTTCTTAGCGATATTACGGCCGAGAAGCTGGCGATTCTCCGTCAGGCGGACACGATCTACTTGGACGAGATCCGCAAAGCTGGGCTCTATGACAAGATTTGGCAGGCGTTTGCCGTTTTGCTTCCCGTGCGTACGGTGGGTGTGATGGGCGACGGACGGTCGTACGATCATGTTCTGGCCCTCCGCGCCGTGACGTCTGTCGATGGCATGACGGCTGAATCGTATCCGTTCGAACATGCCTTTTTGGCCAAGGTGGCGACGCGAATTATTAACGAGGTACGAGGGATCAATCGAGTGACTTACGATGTGACCAGCAAGCCCCCCGGCACCATCGAGTGGGAATAAAAGCTGTTGCATCGACAACCTGGGGCGGTGTGAGGTATATTGCGTAAAATATATACGAGAGGAGGTTCCATGGCATCGAAGACAGAGGCGGAAAAAGATTTGATGGAAGCTGTTCTTGCTTTGAAGACTGTTGCGGAATGTCGGCGCTTTATGATGGATCTTTGCACGCCCAAAGAGCGTGCCGATTTGGTCGAACGGTGGAAGATTGCGCGGCTATTGGATGAAGGAAAACTATCCTATCGCAAAATTCATGCACGCACGGGAGCCAGCATAACGACGATTGGGCGTGTTGCGCGCTTTTTGCAAAAAGAGAAATATCAAGGCTATCGACTTCTTCTTGATCGGATGAAGAAGAAAGG
>JAQVBU010000028.1 GCA_028690155.1 Alphaproteobacteria bacterium
AGACGTGTGCTCTTCCGATCTGGGTGCGCGGAGCCTCGGTAAAACAGACGATTCAGATTTTTTTCACAGGGGAACTCCTTGATTTCTATAGATTTTTAGCACCTATCCCCGACTCCATCCACAGGAAAAACGATTAGACTACCAAAAGTTGACAAATACGAGAAAATCACCGGAAAAACGACATAACCCTTTGATTCTAAAAGCAGAACTACAAGAACTACAGAAATAACTACAAAGTCAAAACGACTAACCCATTGAATATAAAAGCAGAACTACAGAAATAACTACAAAACTACAATTTTAGACTCAACTCAATAAAAAGAAAAAGAGATATTTTTTAATGAAAAAAAAACGTGTTTTTTATTTTTATCGTGATGGAAAAAATTGTAGTTTTGTAGTTCTTGTAGTTTTCCCTTTAGAATCAACGAAAACCCTGTAGTTTTTTATGTAGTTTTGGTTGACAACTTCAAGATTCCTGTAGTTTTTTGTTGACAAGATTTTTTCAGGTTTTTCGACTTGTCAACTTTATCAGAACTCCGTAATGTCACGGTTTGTTTAACCGAGGAGAGTAAAATGATCCAAGAGGAAACGGGGCCACGGGCTTTAATGGCGTTGCCTGACAATTTTGTGAATGAAGCGTATCTCATGGACATGCTTTTGGAGCCGTATTTGGAGGCCACCGTTTTGCGGGCCGACGAGTCCGGCTTGACCCCAGAGGATGCGGAAAATGCCGCGTTGTTGAAAGCGGAGTTTTTCCCCCGCCTCCGGCACGTTTACCACGATAAGGGTCTTGTGGACAGGGAGTGGCTGTTGAAAGCGTTGGATGTGGCGAAGGATTTCCATTTACGGCGCGCCTCGGCCCGCTATCGCACGACAACGGCTTCGCGGCCACCCGCCGCGTGTCTGGTGGATTTGGCGTTGTGGAAAGCCTCCACGCTGTTGCAGGAGACGGTTCGGATTATCACGGAAGAGGCAAAACGGAACGGGTTTATTTAACCAAGAAGATCATCCGGGTCGTTTTCGATTCGGATGATCTTGTACCCCAAAACCTTATCCTTTTCGTCACACGCTTCGCGGACGTACCAGCGACCGGAGGCCAGACCCCCGAACTTCTTGCGCGGGGTCATGCTTGGGGCTTTCCAAACCTTGAGGAACAAATCCTCGGCCCGGTCGAAGTTGGATTTTTTCATCTGATCGGTGAGAACGTCGATTTTGTCCCCGTAAGCGAACCGGATGAGGTCTTTCCGCAGGAGGGCGCAGCGAAGAACCCAAACGGTGTCGGGGTCGGTTTCGCTCTCTTCATCAAATCGTTGGGAAGCGTTCCCGTATTCACGCAAAAGGTCGGACAACCGGATCGGCTCATCGGCCTGTTCAAGCATACGGTCGGCCAACTCTTCGTGAATCTCTTTGGCGCGCGCCCCCTCTTGCTTCTGTACGGCCTCTGGGATGGCCTTCTTGCTCAAGGTGAGGGGAAGGGTCGGAAGGACGCTCTTAGGCCACTCACGGCGCATTTCTAGGTAAGCGGCGTAGGCTTCCGCCCAGAGTTGATCCCGTTCTCCCCTTACCCCGTCTGTGTCGATGTTTTCCCCGGAGGAAAAACCACACTGCAATGGCCAGTATGAGCGGTTGCCGGATGGGTCGCGTAGGTATCTCGTTTCGTTGGTCGATCCCCAGAAAACGGTTTGGACGCGCATCACCATAGCTCGGTGGGCATAGGCCGCACGAACGGTGTATTCTTGTTTTCGAAGGAACTTCTTGTTGGCCGTGGAATCCGCTTTTCGGAAGCTGTCCATTTCAGGGGCTTCCATGCCCCACATACCGGGTAAAAGTTCCGTCACCTCGCGCTTGTCGTCAAGTTTGCAATCCACTTCACCGAACCAATGGTCGCCATAAAGCTCTTTGATAAAAGTGGATTTCCCGATTCCTTGAGGCCCGCCTAGAACCGGCATGTAATCGAACTTGTGGCCGGGTTCGTAGATTCGGGTAACGGAGGCAACGAGCGTTAGGCGACTGACCTCGCGCGTGTAGGGGGTATCTTGGAGCTTGAGAAAGCGGATGAAGAAGGTGTCGATGCGCCGCTTGCCGTCCCAACGGAGGCTTTCAAGGTATTCTTTCACGGGGTGAAACTTCTGCAACCCGGACGTGTTCACGATAGCATCGCGCAAGTTGGCGATGTTGGAGGGGCGGATTCCATAACCACCTAAGTCAGTCGGCGCGTCCATGATCGCACGAATTACAGAATCATCTTTGTCGGCAAACGTTTGCCCACGAAGAGGGTCTTCGCAAACCACGATTGGTGCGGTATCCAGTTTCGCTTCGAGGGTTTTCCTAAGAGTCAGTTGCCCTGTGAACATGTTGTCGCAGATAGCCCCGACCAACCTTTTATCGTTTTGAAGGATCAGGCTGTAGTTGGCGATGGACGGGTCGATTTTCCCGTTTCGATCACATTCGAGTCTGTCCATCCATGACCACGCATCCCCCTTCTTTTTCTTCTTCGTTTTCTTCGGCGGGCCGTCCCCGATCAGATCGTCGTAATCAGGTGTTACCGATTCGTCCGCATCCGCGTTTTCTTCCGGCTCGTCGCTCTCGTCTTCGAATTGACCAACGAGGGCGTAGCGTTCTTTCATCAACTCATGTTTCGCGCCTTTATCATTTTGCGCGAACTCCATCATCGCCTTGAAGGAGGGGAGTTTATTTACACTCGTGTTGTGTTGGTCAACGCCCTCATCCAGTTCCCCGTACAGGTGCATCCGCACCATGTCGAAGGCGTTGACGTTCATTTCGCAGCAGGGGTCGTGGCCGTGATTCGAATACAGGAATAGCCCGTCATCATAGACGATTGCCCCGTTCGACGAGGTTGATCCTGCGTAGGTGTAGCGTGGTTGACCGGAGTGCGCGTCACCGGGGATATAAACGCCCGGAAGAAACTTCTCCATCGCGTCTTCGACACTGTGGGCGCGATTAAAAGCACCAATGATTCCGGGCTTCGTGAGGGGATTTTCGGATTTCTCCGCGCTCCTGCGAATGGCCGTTTCTGTGTCGAACAGAGGGAGTTTCGATAGGTCGAACGGATCGCCTTTTTTGTTGCGCCAGAGTTTGAAAAAATAATCCGGGTCGAGGAGCTTTCCTTCTTGAAGATGGCAGAACCAATCCCCGTCTTTGGAGATCGTCGGCTTGAACATCATTTGGGCCGGGCGCGCGGACACGCGATCAACTTGAATGATCGGTTCGCGTTTGCCATCTAGGACATAGGAAACGATTCGAACGAGTGCGTGGTATTCATCCGCGTCAACCTCACGGGACAGCGGCAAAAATATCCGCAAACGAGGCTTGCGCTCTGTGTGACGGCGAGAAGAGTGTGTGAAAGATTCAAATCGTGATAGGGGTGACGTTCCGGCTTCGATTGCGTCTTTCAATTCGATTGAGCAATAGTCGAGGTCGAGCGACATCAAGTTGCGCGGAAGAATGTTTTTCAGACTGCGGTTGTTGTTCTCGCATTGAGCGGTGCTGATCCAACCACCCACGGCCTTGAGAACGTCTTGCTCATCCTTCGACATTTCATCGAACGCGGCGCGTAACTCTCCGGTCTTGGTGGGTGTGGATAAGTCTGTGTAAAAGTCTTTCCAAGGGCGCGTTTTATTCCACGCTTTTGCAAGGTTTTTCGGTTTTCCGAGTGCGTATTTGACGAGGTATTTGTCGTGTTGGCCCATGCGCGGACTCCTCACACTTCCGTTGAGGAAAACGGAGAGCGGCGCCGAGTTAACCTATTGATTTCATTGAATGATCGTAGAAACATTAGCACCCCTCTCGGATTCAAAACAGCACAAACCGAGACGAGTTATTCGTCTTTGTCGCCAAGCAGTTTTTTGAAGACGAAGGGAGTCAGTTGGTCTAAGGTTACACGACCCTCACCGAGTTGAACGAGTTCTTCGACTCGGCTTGCGGGGATGCGCCGTTCGTTGGCCCACTTGTGGACACCCCACGGAGTCATTTTCAAAAAATAGGCGAGGACGATGATCGAACGGTGTCCGTTCTTCTCGTCGCGTTTGTAGTAAACCCGGCCCGAGCGCATTTTGCATTTTATGCAAGCAGGGCAGACTTCGATGAGAAGTTGGTAGAGAGGGTTTCTTGCGTTTTTGTCGTGAGAATAACCGGGGCGCGCGGACATGATTCCTCCATTGAGTTTTGCGGAGCATAAACTCGGTTTCTCACCTTGACAAGAATCTTTTTCGATGCGAAGTTCGTCGCCTCTGTTCGGGTCTTCTTCCCGTTGACAACATGAAAGGACAAACACATGCCAATCGAATCTTTGATTTCTGACTTGATTTCCGCGTTGAAGGACAACACGGAAGCGTTGGAATCGCACACAGCCTTGTTGAAGGGTGGAATCGCAAAGAAAAAGCCCGCTTCTGAACCCGATGCAGATGATGACGCTCCGAAGAAAGCACCGAAGAAGGTTGCTAAGGAACAGAAAGTTGTCAAAAAGCCAGCGAAAAAGGCGGCTTTGACGTTAGACGACGTTAAGGCGGCTTTTGGAAAATATCTTGCCGTTGAGGACAAAGAAGAATTAGCCAACCGCAAGTCAAATGTTGGCGAAATCCTCGCTTCGTTCAAAGTCAAGCAAGTTCGTGATTTGGTTGACGATCAATTCGAAGAAGCTCTTGAACTTCTCACGGAATATGCCGATCAAGCAGAAGCGGCAGACGACGATGATGGTGATGACGGCGACGACGAATCGTTGATCTAAACCATGGGGGATGTCTCCGAACACGCGATCCTCGCACCCTCCGGCGCATATCAGTGGCGAAGGTGTGCGGGGTGTATCGCGGCGCAGCGGGGACTTCCTGATCGCGCGGGGTTCGAGGCCGCAGAAGGTACGATGTTCCACGCCCATGCGGAACTCGCTCTTTTCTTTGGTCTTGACCCCCACGATTTCCCGCAGGGGATTAAGTGGAAAGTTGACGGCCACATCGTTGAGTACGATGCGGAGATGGTCGATCACATGTACGAAGGGCTTGATTGGATTCGGGATCAACTCCGGCCCGGTTGCCACCTTTTCGTCGAAGTAAAAGTTCCCATCGAACGGTGGACGTTTGAGAAAGGCGCGCGAGGAACATGCGACATTGCCATCATATATCCAAGAGAACGGCGCATTCTGCTTGCCGATTGGAAGTACGGCAAGATCGCGGTCGTCGCGGAGAAGAACGATCAGTTGACGCTTTATGCGCTCGGCCTATGGGCGAAGTTCGGGAAAAAGTATTTCAACGACGACCCGAAAGACATCACAGTGGATTTCCGTTTGTTGCAACCCCGCGTCCCGCTCAAGGGTTCGGCATGGACAACGACGATGAAGAAACTCCTCAAGGAAGGCGAGTCGATCAAGATCGACGCAAAGGCCACCTACGAGGAAAATGCCCCAAGAACGGCGGGCCTCAAGCAGTGTCAGTATTGCCGCGCCGCGTCAACGTGTCAGGCGTTGGCGGAGTTCAATTTGAAACTCTTCGCCCTCAAGTTCGAGGACATCGACGAGGGCTACGAGTACGACGAGCCGCCGGAGATTCAAGACGCTCACCGGCTTACCCCGGAGCGGCGTTCCTACGTTTTGCTCCACAAGGTGATGTTCACTCGCTGGCTAGAACTCCTCCAAAAAGACGCGATGCGGGATTTTTCGGAAGGGAAACCTGTTCCGAAAATGAAGGTCGTTTCTGGTCGAGCGGGCATTCGAAAGTTCCGCCAGAAGCAGCAATTAAGCGTCATTCTCCGTCTCATTTCGGATGTCGGAATCGAAGAAGCCTACAAGCGAATCATGATTTCGCCCGCCGAGACGGAAAAGAAAATCGGGAAGAAGCGATTCAAAGAACGGTACGGGGATTTTGTCGAACAATCTCCGCCGAAGCCAGCCTTGGTTCCCGATACGGATGAGCGACCTTCGCTAGAATCCAAGGCGATGTTGTTCGACATTGAAGACACAGACAAACAAGAAGGAGAGTACGATGGCTAAGGAAGAAAAGAAGCAGATCGGAGAGGTCATCCTGAAAAGGGTGCGTCTTTCCTACGCCCACTTAGATAGGCCGCAGAAGGATTCAAAAAACGATGCGGGTGAAATCATCAAGGGCAAGTTCGGCGCAAGCCTTCTCATGAAGAAGGGAACGCCGGAAACGAAAGCGATGGTTGCCAAGATTAAGGCGGCATCGGAAGAAGTGAAGGCGGCTAAGTGGGGCAACAACCCACCGAAGTTCAAACCAGAGCGTGTGTGTTTGCGTGATGGCGATCTTGAGGATTGGGATGGCTACGAAGGCCATCTCTACGTTTCAACGAGCAACAACCAGAAGCCAACGGTTGTCGGCAAGGATCGTGAACCCGTTGAACCCGGTGACAAGCAGTGGCCGTACAGTGGTTGCTACGTCAATGCGGTGATCCGCATCTGGGCGCAGAACAACGAAGCGGACAAGGGCGGAAAGCGCATCAATGCCTCGCTTGAAGCCATTCAGTTTAAGGAACACGGCAAGCCGTTCTCTTCGGCGAAACCTGTCGATGTCAACTCGGCCTTTGACGATGAGTCGGACGAGGACGAGCAGGAGTTCGACGAGGACGATGAAGACGAGACTCCAAAGAAGAAGGCCAAGAAGCGTCCGGTCGAGGATGAAGACGAGGACGAGGATGCGGCTCCCAAGAAAAAGAAAAAGCGTCCCGTCGAAGACGACGATGACGACGATCTAATCTAGTTTGTTTGTCTGGCGAGATGCCGCCGGATTCACGTTCGGCGGCATTTTGTTTTAGTGAGCGGTATGGAAGAGTTCGATAGTACCTTAGCCCTAGATTTCGAGTCGTACTGCGACGAGTCCGTGACGGACATCGGCGCGGATGCGTATTCCCGACACCCAACGCTTGAAATCCTTATGGCCGCGTACACGATTGACGATGGCCCGATACAGCAATGGATACCGGCAGAAGGTCAGCCTATGCCGGATGACCTCCATGCGGCCCTAACAAACCCCCGTTGTTTGAAGTTTGCTTGGAACAAATCGTTCGAATGGTCGATTATTGAAAACCATCTTCACATTCACACAGAGCATCGGGAGTGGCGTGATCCGATGGTTCTTGGTTACACGCTATCGTTCCCCGGAAAGCTCGAAAAGGTCGGCCCCATCGTCGGCCTTCCGATGGACAAGCGGAAAGATGCGCGCGGAAAGGCACTCATTCGAAAGTTCTGCGGCTTGCAGAAGCCGAACAAGACTCACTTAAAACCTTGGCGCATTTGGCCCCACATGGCCCCGAAGGAGTGGGAAGAGTTCTTGGGATATAACGTGCAGGACGTTGTTGCGGAGCGCGCGATTTGGCGGCGCATTCGGAAATACGACATGCCTCCCCATGAGTGGGAAAACTGGTTCATGGATCAGGAGATTAATCAGGCGGGGATTCCGGTAAACGTCCGAATGGTCAACAACGCGATCCGGGTTTACGACGATCTTTTGGAAGACCGTTTTAATCAGATGCGCCGCATAACGGGTATGACGAACCCGAACTCAACGAAAGTCCTCCTTCCGTGGATGAAGGAGCGCGGCTACCCGTATGATGATTGCCAGAAGGGACACGTTAAGCGCGCGTTGGAGTTTTTCGATAACCCTCCTAAAAGCTGGTCGGCGAAAAAGCAAGAACGGTACGCGCAGCAGATCGACCTTCAACGGGTTCTCGAACTTCGGTTGGAGTCTGCAAAATCTTCTCCGAAAAAATATGCTACCTTGCGCCGACACATGGACGTGGATGCGGGCGTTCTCCGTAATGCGTTCCAGTTCGCGGGCGCAGGAAGAACGTGGCGGTGGTGTTTGGCGGAAGGCTCTCTGGTTCTCGTTATGCGAAAAGACGGGGTAATAGAGGAGCTTCCTATCCAAGAAGTGACAACAGAAATGTTTGTTTGGGACGGAGCGCAGTGGGTGGCCCATGAAGGGGTTGTATTTTCCGGCATAAAAGAAGTCGTTGAGTGGGACGGTGTGACGGCGACAAAAGAACATAAGGTTTTCGTTTCTGAATCAGAGAGCATGACTCTCGGAGAAGCAAAAGAAAAAGGAATGCGACTTTGGGGAGGAGAAGATGTTTTCGATTTATGAGATAACCGGCCCCACGGGAAAGAGATATGTGGGCTATACGGGACAACCAGTACAGGTTCGTTTCGATCAGCATTTAAGGAGGGCGCGAAAGCGGAAAACACCCCACCCGTTCTATGATTCCATAAAAAAATATGGGTGTCTTGGGTTCAATGTGCGAGAGTCAAAGAAAAAAGTTCTTTCTTGTTCTGCATATCGAGAGAAATTACGACTCGGAGCAAAACGGTCGTGGGAGAATATGTCGGAAGAAAAGCGCGCAGAACGTATTGCGAAAATGTCTGCTTCCTTGAGAAAACGGAACGCAGAAAAAAGAGAGGCGGCGAAAAGTGTTGGTTAGGACATACGACATTATCAATGCGGGGCCAAAAAATAGATTTATGGCTAATGGGAAGATTGTTTCCAACTCTGGTCGAGGCTGGCAAGCCCAGAATCTAGCGAAGCCAACAAAAGAGTTGGAAAAGATTTTACCGACGGTCGTGAAGTGTCTTGAGTTTATGGACGCTCAATCGTTGGAGATGGTTTTCGAACAACCGTTCGACGTTCTCTCGTCGTGCGTTCGTCCCATCGTGCAAGCTCCCGAAGGGTTTGTTTTCGCGGACGTTGATTTGAGTGCTATTGAAAACCGCGTTCTCGGTTGGATGGCGAA
>JAQVBU010000017.1 GCA_028690155.1 Alphaproteobacteria bacterium
TTGGTAAGGACGGGGTCGTAGGTTCAATTCACATCGGCAGCACCACCCCATAACGGGCGAAGCCGGGCCCCCGCCGCGCGAGCTACGGCTCGGCAAGCCCAGCTGGGCAGCCCCGCAGACATTTATCTTTCGTTCTTCCAAAACAAAAAAGCGCGGCCTTTATGGGGCCACGCCTTAATGAGAAAAATACTTCGTATCAGGAGTTAAGCTTCAAGCAATTGGCAGTGTCTTTCTTTTTTCCGACACTTTCTCTTTCCGGCGGTTCTACACCATAGCTACTATCGTTCTTTTGGGTTAGCCCACTCCTCTCATTGCACCATGCACAAAGCTGTTTTTCATACACCCAACCCCCGCGAACCAAAAGAAAAGCAGCATCTGCATAATGGGCGCCAAAAACACCCTCACCATCGGCAAGATTCGCTGCCTTTTCCGCAACTTGAGATAACGGCTGGCCAGTTACCTTCGTTTCATGCTGTATTAGCTTTGCCCAACGTTCAGTAAAATCAATGAGAGCGATACCAAGGAGACTGCCCTTCGTCAAATCAACGACGTTTTGCCACCCTTCGGCATCCTTTAATTCAAGGGGAGTCTTATCGATAATTTTCTGCGCAGCATCCAGTTCGTTGATTCTGGCGGCATCCTCTGCGGCGACTTTCGCTTCATAGAGACAGCGGTTTTCTTCCATGGCTTCCCACCAGCGCACGACAACATCTTGAGGGTTATCAGAAGATGTAACTTCAACTTTTGCTCCGTTAAAATCAAAGGTAACAGGAGCAGATTGTAAAATTCCGCTAAGATGAATAGCTGCACGCACAGTATCGTCGATTGGTTTGCTTACACCCACTTCTGCTTTAACGTCTTTAATCAACTTGTCGCCATCTTCTGCGGTCGGCTCGATTTTCTTGACGCTAATCAGGTTATCCCCACAAACGGCGGCTAGAGCTAGATCCCCGGGCGTAACATTCTGATATAACCCTCCGAGAATATCCACAAGCGGAGAGAAAGAACCTTTTTGATCGAAAGCTGTAATTTCAATTTTTGAAAATGTTCCAAATAATCTCATCGTCGTCGCTCCTATTATGCCGTGTTTTTTAGAGGGCTATCTGAAACGATATACCATCATTTTCAAAGAAACGGGGAACGTTGAAATACTTTCATTGTCAAAGTATCGTTTTCCGATAAGCGTTAAAATCTTAACCCTACATAAGTTGGCAAGCGACAACGCTGAGGGGCGCTTGCCCTTCCCTAATTTTTTGGGCACATGGAAGTTGAATCTGCTCTGCTAATGTTCATAAAGAAGCGGTTTAGTGAAAAGCAGATTATTGGTGTGCCGAAGGAGCACATAGAAGAAGGGAACGGCGGCGACCTGTGCCGGAAGAAGGAAGGGAGCCTACTCAGGCCCCCTTCCCATGCCTATGGCTTCTGCAGAATATGAAACACATAGCCGTAGTACTCGTTGTTCTGCCGGAAGAAGTCGATCTCCCGACGGTTCGCGCGCACGATGTCCCGCAGTCCCGGCGAAGCGGATGGATCGGCCTCGATAGAGGCAATCACGCGCTTCATCGGTTGAAAGTAGCTTTCTTCCCACATGTCGGGCGTCAACCGCTCGGCATGCAAAAAACGATAGCCAAGCCGCTCGGCAATTTTCATGCTGTCGGCAACGGTTTTGATATGAGGGTCCCATTCGTCCCACTGTTTGCGAACGTGCTGGGGAACCTTTTCCTGAAACAGGAAACAGTCTGAAACGCCAAGAAGGCCGCCCTTTTTCAGGATCGCCCAAAACGCCTGAAGCGCGTTTTCAAACCCAACGGTAAAAACCGCCCCTTCCGACCAGATTAAATCGAGGCTTTCGTCGCCCAAGCCCGTCTCAAGCATGCTTGATTGGCAGGTTCTGACCAAAGGCCCCAAACCTTCTTGATCGGCCTTGTGCCGCAGCGCCTCCAGAAAGGGTGCGTGGACATCGACGCCCGTCACGGAAATGCCTTGACGAGCCAGAACCAACGTCGCGGCCCCGCTTCCGCAGCCCATGTCGGCCGCGACAGGATGCGACGGCAGAAGCGAACGAAACGTTCGGAGAAGGCGTTCTGTCAAGACAAGAGAGCCAGGCCCCTGTCTTGGCATCTTTTCAAAAAAGTCGAAGAGAGCTTGAGGAATGTTATCCATCATGATGTTCCTTTATGTTTGAATTCGGTAAACCGCGACGCAAGCGCAAGCACGGCTTGCACCGGGAAAAGGGGCTCAAAAGCTTACGCCTTTGAGCGTTCTCAGCAGGTTCCCGAAAGGAACATCCAATCTCCATAGAACGAAGGGCTGTAGTCTGAACAAAAAAAGCGACCGCGTCAACGGCGTCATTTTTTCGGGCGTCCTTCTTTTCTTATAAAGCGATCCTGGTCCGCCCCCCCTTCTTGGCGCCCCTCTTTGGCGTTCAAGAAACGTCACGCAACAAGGGAAGGAAAGAAGGAATGCCGCTCGCCGAATATCTCCCTTGCGCGGTTTTCGCATAACTCCTTCGTAAACGAGCCTTCTCTGGTGCGCGAAGAGGCACCGGGCTTCATCATAAAAGAAGCCGCAAGCCTAACCGCCGCACCGACATCGCTGTCGGGAACGAAGGGATCCTTTTGCAGGCAAAGATCTTCCATAGGGTTGTGGCTCTTGCCGCTGTGCCTCATCAAAACAAGCGCAGACGCCACGCCCGCATTCTGAAGCCGCATAATGTCGTGTCCGGCACCCGAAACCATATCATAAGTCGATAAACCCAAACGACGCGCGTGCCCCCGCAAAAGCTTTTGGACGGAAACATCCATGAAAACAGGCTCCGTTCTGTTCATAGGGCCGACCGTCACCTCGCCGCCATGCTTCGCAACAGCGTTGTTTGCGGCGGCCTCGACCGTCGAGGCCATTTTGTCGAGCGCTTTCGCGTCAACGGATCGAGCCTCGAAAGCAACGGCGACATAGTTCGGCGTCGTTGTCGAATTATCGTTGGGTTGACCAATCAGGGGAAAGGAATGCACAAGATCTTTTTTAGCCCCGATCTTTTCCGCCTGAGACATAACCTGACCCATGAACGCCCCCAACATAAGGCTGGCGTCCTGCCGATCCCCCTGAAAGCCGCCGCCTGTATGCTGACTTTTCCCAAAAAATTCAACGGATGGAAAACGGACGTTCCCGCGTATAGCCGAAACGATGCCCAAGCTCTTATCATTGCGTCTCAAAGTATCGGCCTGCTCGATATGGAACTCGACGGCATGCGCAATATGGCCTACGGGCAAAATGGGATCGCGAGCCTTAAGGCGCTCTTCCAAGAACAAAAGATCCGCGTCGTGACGACCCTTGGAGGAGCTATAGGCCTGAACCAAAGAGTCCTTAAGGGAAACCCCCTTCAAATTCGTTTTTTCAAGAACGGACGTCGGTAGGGCGGCCGTCGCCATGCCGGAGCCCACACCAAACTGTTTGAAATTCGGGCTTTCTTCGCAGCGCCAAATCGCAACGGCTACGTCCTGCGGCGGAACCGCGCCCTCTTCCTGAAGCGCTTTGATCGCCGCAAGAGGCACGACGACGCCGGTTGTCCCGTCGTAAAGGCCGCCCTGTTTTACCGAATCGAGATGAGAGCCCATAAGAAGAACGGGTTTGTGGCGATCCTTGCCCGGAAAAACAAGAAAGGCATTGGCCGCAACATCCTCATAGAGCTCCAGACCGAGCTTTTCTCCCTGCTCGAGAACCATGCCGACAGCTTCGCATTCCTGCGCCTCATAGCCCAGACGGCTCAACCCCTGCTTTCCATCCGCGTGACGTCCAAGTTTTTTCGGGGAAAGAAGCTCTTTCGCAAGAGACAACCCCGTCAGAACGCTTTCTTCATCCACGCGATGACCTTCAATTCTTCCCGCTGCAAGCATGACAGCCCTCCCTCTTGAAAAGCAAAACCAGAAGCAACACACATAAAAAATGTCCTAAAAGAATGGGGCTCATCGTCCCAAAAAAAGCCCTTTCTGTAAACCGGTTCTTTTTGTTTCCCGGAAAAATAAAGCCCCTTTTCCAAAGAAATATCCGTTTAATAAAACGGCGTCTTGGATTTTAACCCTGTTTGATTTGTGTTAACCCAAAAGTTACGGTCGATCTGAAAAACTCCTTATGAAATCCGAAAAGTCCTTGCGGCACTGGCGACGGAAGGTTTTTTGAATAAGGGTTGCTTTCTTGTGGGGTTGTGTCCAACATACGAAAAGACATATCCCGCCTGCTGATCCCAAGAAAAAGCGCCATGAAAACCCGCCGCGGCAAAAAAACATTTTGTCTGATTTTTTGCAGCGTTTTTCTTGGCCTTTTTGTGGGCACAGTTCCTTCTCTTTCCGCCGCGCCATCGAACGAAAGCCCTGTCAAAAGCGGCTTCCTTTATGGTTTTTGCATCCATCTTGGCCAAGAAGAAAACCGCGCCTATACCGGCCCGGACACGCAGACGAAGCTCTCCCGGATCGGAGCCGCCTCAACGCGCGACGACCTGTCATGGGATATACGCGCCGCCGCGTCGCTTCACGACATGCCTCCGTCCATGACAAAGATCGCCTACGGCCTGAAAAACGTCGACACACGGCCGCTTCTTATTCTTGGGGATGACAGGCGTTTCATCCCCGAAGGACAGCCGACAACCGACGCGTCGCGGAAACGCTTTGCCGCCTATGCGACGGACGCGGCAAAAATTCTCAAAGAAAAAAACCCGATTTTCGAGATCTGGAATGAATGGAATCGAGGAACGGGAAACCGGCAGGAACGCCCCGGCTCGCCCGCCTCTTATGTCGCGCTCGTGAAAGACGTCTATCCGGCCATAAAAAGCGTCATGCCGCACGGGTTGGTTCTTGGCGGCGCGGTGGGAAGGAAACCCGGAACAACAGAATTGGACGTTGACTGGACGCTCAAAGCGGTACGTCTTGGTTTGCTGAATTACGTCGACGGGCTCTCGGTCCATGTGTACGACCGCTGCATGAAACCGGCCCAAGGTACCGGCGTCGAAGTTCTGGAACACGTCAAAGCCCTGCATGACGCCGTCATGAAAGTCTCTCCCGGCAAAGACGTTCCTTTTTATATAACCGAGCTTGGATGGCCCGGCGAGCGGGGCGTCTGCGGCGGCCAAGGCGAGGCGTTGGCCGCCGACGGTATAGCCCAGACCTTGCTGGCCGCGCCGACGTTGCCGTGGCTTAAGGGCGTATGGTTTTACGACCTGATCGACGACGGCGACGCCCCCGAAAACCGCGAGCACCACTGGGGTCAGTACCGTTTCGACGGAAACCAAAAACCCTCCGGATGCGCGGCGCGCGCGGTCTGGTCGTTTATCGCCGAAACGGGATCGCCGCATAGGACGAAACCCGCGCCGAACGTAACGATGGTTACATACAAAACGAAAGAAGGTCCCCTGCGCGTCGCGCTGTGGCAAACGGACGTCCCCGTTTGGAAAAAAGATCCGCCATCGGCGCCGCGCCGCGTACGCCTGCCGTCCACGGCACGGCTTCTTCCTTTCTGCGGCAAGGAACCGATAAAAGAAAAAGGCTCTGTTCTTCTGGGGCGAACGCCTCTTTTGATGGAAATTCCCGCAGACGCCCTTTCCGCCGTCAAAGTCGAGTAGCCGCGAGGTTGTCGTGATCCTTTTTCCCGTCATTCCCCGAAAGAACGCCTCGCGGCAACGGACCGCTCCGAACGGGCTGAAGAAAAACACGTTCTGGATGATGCTTGGCAACGCTTATTACGCGGCATGCCAGTGGCTCGTTCTGATCGTCCTTGCGCGTTTCGGAAGCGTCGAGGATGTCGGCATCTTCACGCTGGCCTTGGCGCTGACCGCGCCGGTCGTCGTTTTTTTCGGCCTCGGCCTGCGCACGATCCTCGCCTCGGATGTCCGACACGAACGACGCTTCAGCGCCTATGTGACGGTAAAAACCGTGACGGCGACGAGCGCCTTTCTCGCCTGCTCGGTCATCGCCTTGTGGTATACGGGACCGACCCGCTGGACCATTCTTGCGGTTGCGGCGGCCAAGACCGTCGAGACCGTATCGGATCTCTTCTACGGCTACGCGCAACGGGAACAACGGTTGGACCGGATCGCCCTCTCGCTTGCCTTAAGGGGAACGATCGGCACGGCCCTTTTGACCGTCCTTTACCTAACGACGCACAATCTGGCGCTTTCGTCCTGCGCCTATGCGGCTGGTT
The DNA here is from genome assembly GCA_028690155.1 of Alphaproteobacteria bacterium. Lineage (GTDB taxonomy): Bacteria > Pseudomonadota > Alphaproteobacteria > UBA9219 > UBA9219 > CAIXLI01. The sequence goes on from JAQVBU010000017.1 coordinate 6,190, forward strand.
GGCTTGGCGTCCTGTGGTGTTATGACCGGAAAAACGTCCACGAAACGCGCCGGCCGTTCGACAAACATCCATGGGCCGCGGCGTCCCCGGTTTTTCGGATCGGGCTTCCTCTGGGACTGACGGGATTAATGGGGCTTTTGGGCCCCAACATCCCGCGTTACGTATTGGAAAACTCTTACGGCGCCGCCGCGTTGGGCGTCTTTTCTGGCATGGCGTATTTCATGGTGGCCGGGAATATTCCGGTCATGGCGCTGGGCCAATCGTTGGTGCCGATTCTGGCGAGGCTTCACGCAAACGGCGAAAAACAAAAATTTACCGCTCTCGTCCTGCGCGCGCTTGGCGGCGTTTTTCTTTTGGGCATGCTTGGCGTTGCCGCCGCTTATTTTTTCGGAGCCTTTGTTCTCGACGGCATCTATGGCCCCGCGTTCGCGGCGCACGCCGATATCCTTCCTCTCATCGCCATCGCCGCCGCCATCGTCTATTTGGGAAACATCCTCGGCTTTGCCATAAGCTCGGCCAGAATTTTCGTCGCCCAAGCGCCCGCGTTTACGCTTGTCGCCTTGGCAAGCCTTGCAGGCGCGCTTCTCTTCATCCCCGCCTATGGACTGAAAGGCGCGGCCTATACGCTTATTCTGAATGCCGTCGCGTTTTTCCTCGCCCCGCTTCTTTTGCTGGTTTTTCACCGGGAGAAAAGAAACAAAACGACCGGAGAAAACACGATGCCGCAAACCCCATCCTTCGCCGAAGACGGCCTGTCTCCTTAAACCTCGCCCAAAAACACATGTAAGCATTCAGACAAAGAGGCCGTCATCTTGGAAAAGCAAAGAAGAGAAATCGAAGCCGCCCCACCCATGAAAAAAACGAAAGTGCTTCATGTCGTCTCGTCCATGGAATATGGCGGCGTCCAAACGTGGCTCGTCGATCTGATCAAGGAAGCGCGCCCCGGCGGCATCCAGATGGATATCCTGACCTACTCGGACAGAAAATATCCTCTTGCGGAAAAGGCCAAGGCCTATGGAAGCCGGGTTTTTGTCTGCACAAACCATCGCCATCCATGGGCGCTCTATCGAACGTTGCGCCACATCAACCGAACGAGCGGCCCTTATACGGTCGTTCACGCGCACAACATGGCCCAAAACGGAATGGTTTTATGGTGCGCCGAGCCCTTGGGAATCCCGATACGGATCAGTCACAGCCATAACGACACGCCGGTTCCCCGGTCAAAGCCCCTTCGGCGTCTTTATCATTCGCTCATGCGGTTTTTTATCTTTCGTTTCGGAACGCACCTGCTGGCGGGCAGTTCGGCGGCCGGGGAAAGACTCTATGGGAAAGGATTTTTAACGCACAGAGCGTGCCGCGTTCTTCCATGCGGCCGGGATTTTCTGTCTCTTGCGAACGACGCGCTTGGCGTCCAGGACACGCGGCACGCGCTCGGCATTCCCGAGGACGCCAAAGTTATCGGCCATATCGGTCGTTTCTCGCACGAAAAAAACCACACCTTCCTGTTGGACATGGCCGCGCCGCTTCTCAAAAACCATCCTGACTTTTGGCTCATTCTGGTCGGCGACGGCCCCCTCAAAGTCCAAATGGAAGCCAAGGCGAAAAGGCTCGGCATCGCCTCCAAAACCCTATTCACCGGCGCGCGAAACGAGGCCAGCCGTTTGTTGCGCGAGGTCATCGACGTGCTCGTTTTCCCCTCGCACAGTGAAGGCCTTGGGCTCGTCCCGCTTGAAGCTCAAAGCGCCGGAAAACCATGCCTTCTCTCAACAGCCATTCCCTCGGAAGTCGATGTCGTCCCCGATCTGATCGCAAGGCTTCCGCTCGAGGCAGGGATAAAAGCATGGCAAGATGCGTTAACCCATCTTCTGTCTTCGCCGCCCGCGCTGTCGCAAGACGCCGCGCGGCTTAAAGTCGCTCACAGCGTCTTCTCTATTGAGCGATCTTTTTCGTCGCTTCGTACGATCTATGAGGAAGCGCCGCCCCGCTCCTCCTGAAAAGGCACGACAAGGCATACGCCATCTGAAGGCAAACGAGGGGGAGGATGGGCATGGTTTTGCGCATCATGTCGTCGCCGCCGAGCCCCCATTCGTCGTAAAGGCCTCCCTTCAAGACGACGACGTTGTTATAGCCGACCGCGACGGCGACGCATCCGTACAAGGCGATGCTCCACGCGATCCGGTCCAGCCCCTTTCGCCGCAAGGAACCGGCGAGGATTTGCACAACGCTCATCGCCCAACCCCAAAAGAAGAAAAGGCCCTGCGCCGTTGCCAGCCCCGTAGGGAAAGCCCAGTTTTCAATTTTGTAAGGAAGGGGGTTGACGTAAACATACCCCGTCGCAAAAACCATGTTGAAAAGCGCCACAGGATCGAAACGAACGAGCCCAATCATGGCGACAAAAAAAGCGAACAAAAGCGCGTAATCCGTCTTTCCCGGTGGTTTAACGGCCATGACGTAAAGAAAAACGATCAGGACATTATAAAGGCGCACGCCCGAGGCAAGACAAAGAACAAAGAAGCCTAAAACGACATGCCGCCGCACGAACAAAAGCGCGCTCAGCAAGACAAGAAGCATCGACGCCTGATCTTTAAGCAAGCCGTTTGAATAACAAAGGGTCGTTGGCGAAAGAAGAAACAAGGCCAAAGCCGTTTGGACGATCAAAGAAACGCGGGGCGACAGGCCATGATGTGCCGCGAAATCGGCCGCCAAGCCCCGGAGCGTCATCGCGGCCAAGGATAAAAGGAAAAGATTAAGCGGGATAAACCCCCCATCTTCGTAGGGGATCGCATGGTTGGCGAAAGGATACGTTAAAAAAAGAAAGAAGCCGCGAAGAAACCAGCTCGACTCCTGCCCCAAAAGCGCGGCCTTATAGCGTGCGGCCATGTCGCCGAAGCCAAGGCCCAAAATGTATTCGTATCCAAAACTGTCCGGCCTGTGCGCCAGCGTATCGAAAACGACAAACGGCATGACGACAAAGAAAAGGGCGGCCAAGGCCACGAGCGGCATGCGTTGCCATAAGGCATAAAGAACGAGCGCAAAACCGACATACGCCGCCAAAAGAACGGGCGACGCCCCCAAAGGGCTGTTGTTCAAAGCGGCAAACCCGGCGATATAAAGAAAAAGAACGCCAACAAAAGGCGCACCGGATACCGTTTTCATTCCGGCTTGCGCCATGTCAGCCCCCTCGCCTCGCCTGCTTCAAAACAGTATAAAAAAGCGTTCTCTTTTCAGCGACCCGGTCCGCGTGATAACCGCGCGCGACCTCAAGGTTGCGGGCGGATCGCCGCGCCAAGCCTTCGGGATCGGCAAGGATTTCCTGAAGACGCCCGAACAGCGCGTCGATGTCGTCTTTGGGAACGAGGTCTTCCTTCGGCACAAGCTCGGACGTTCCGCCGACGTCCGAGGCCACGCAAGGCAACCCGCGCGCCATGGCTTCGAGCATCGCGCGCGGCAATCCTTCCTGCCGCGACGGAAGAACGAAAAGATCCGCACGATCCAAAACGTCGATCAACGCCGGTCCTTTTGGCAAAAGCCCCGCAAACGTCACATATGGGGCCATTCCAAGATCCTCGGCCATGCGTTCGAAAAAAGGCCGATAATCGCCGTCGCCGACAAGAACGAGTTCGGCCTCGACGCCCGAACGTCGAAGTTTGGCGAACGCCTTCAAAGCGACGTCCTGCCCCTTGATGGTTTTCTGCATCATGGCAACGTTGACCAACACCGGATGCTCGAGAGAAAAATCGGCCGCCCTGCGCGGACATTCTGCAAAATCCGGGTCGTGCAGATTCAGCGACGTAAAACTGAACGTCGGCCTTGATGCGGCCGGTGGATACGCCTTTTGCAACGCGGATGAGGTAACATAGGCCGTGGCAACGGCCGTGAGGCATTGTCGTTTTGTCGTCCAGACCAGAAAAAGACGCAAAAGACTCTGAAACGGCTGCCGCGACGCGCCTCGAGCCATGACATCGGCGGGATCGGCCATGACCTCGACGCCGAAAGGAGTGCGGCGAAGGACCAGCACGCCCCACGCCAACGCCGTAATAAAACCGGGCACTCTCAGAATATAGGCCGCGTCGCGCGGCAACCGCCACAAAAGCAAAAGAAGACGAGGGATGTATAGAAGAAACGAGAAAAAACTGCGTTTATCCGGCAAAGCGAGAACGTTCAGGCCCGGGCCTTCCATCGGCATGGCGGACGGATCATTTCGATCCCCGACCCGGGTTATGACCGTGACCCGCGAAAAGACGCGCGTGTAGCGCGACCAAAAATTCTCATAGCCCAGATGGGAACTCGACGGACGCCCGTGCGTTCGGCTGAAGTAGCCGTCTAGGATGACATAGGCGCTATCCATGAACGGCCTCCGCGTACACGGCCTCGATCAGCGGCGCCAAGCGGGCGGCCGTAAATTTGTCAAGGAAGCGGCGACGCCCCGCAAGGCCCATCTCTCGAAGAGAGGATCGATCGACGGTTGCAAGAATCGTTTTAAGCCGCCCCGCGTCGCCTGGGGGAAACAAAATCCCCGTCTTGCCGTCCTCCACCAGCTCAAGAAGCCCCCCGACGGACGAAGCAATGACGGGCTTGGCCTGTTGCATCGCCTCGAGCGCCACGTATCCGAAGCCCTCCCAACGCGACGGCACGACGACCACATCGCACGCCTTCATATGCGCGGCCACGACATCCCGTGACTGCCAGCCCAAAAACGCGACATGAGCCCCCACGGATGTCATGGGCGTCGCGTCGCCGCGCACGGGCGCGCCGATAAGGCGTACGCTCAAACGGTCTTCCAGACCCTCGACCGCCCGAAGAAGAATATCGGGCCCCTTTTGCCGATCCAACCGTCCGGCAAAAAGAACGTTGAGCCGCGCGTCGTCCCACGGAGCCGCCCGAACGCAAGGCCCTTCGCAGGCAAGTCCGTTATAGATCGTGACGATTTTTCCGGGCGCGAGGCCAAGGGCCAACCCTCGCCGCCGTTCGTGTTCGGAAACCGCTATGATTTTCCGGCAAAGAAAGGAAAGGGCGACTTCGATCCACGAAATGAAACGCCTTTGGAGCGCCCCCTGCTCGATATCCATGGCCCATCCGTGAGGGCAGTAAACCACGGGAACGCGAAAGAAGGGGGAAAGAAGGCGGGAAACGATCCCGGCAAAAGTCGAATGCGCATGAACGACATCCGGCCGGAACCGGCGCAAGGACAGAAAAACCGCGACGAAAAAATGGGGAAGGCCTTTCAGCCGGCCCGGACGATCGAAGAAAGAAAGGATGGAAGGATCGATGGAGGAGAGTTCGGCCCTGTGCTGCTGCGGCAGCAGAAGCCTTACGTTGCCCGGCCCCATGTGCTCGCAAAGAAGCGGGATCAACGTCGCCAAATAGGTGGCCGTGCCTCCTTTCGCCGTTTCGCAAACATGAAGGACTTTCATAGCGGCCGCGGTTCCCATTCCCAAACGAACAAGGAGAACGCCTTTGTAGCATTTCTCGCCCGCGCCGCACAAGAGAGGCGCGCGCCCCGGCCCTCACAAAAACCGAACCGTCCTGATCCATGGGCGACCAAGCGTCGTCGGAACCGTATAGGCGCCCGGACTGACGGCGACGTCTTGCGTGCTGTTGTCGTCGAAGCGATAGCGAAGCGCGGTCACCCCGGCCGGGACGGTAAAGGACAACGCATCGGCCGCCCGCGTCGCCGGAGCCGTCTCGGTGGCGATAAACGACGTGGCCGACGCGCCCTCTTCCATTTGAGGCGCGTAAAGCCGGAAGGTATGATCCACGGCAAGGCCCGATCCGGCCAAAACGACCCGGATGCCGGGATGAACCGTATAACAGGAAGACGACACGAGCGCTTCCGTCAACGTCACCTTGACGGGTGATGAAGACAAGGGAATTGTCGCCGAACTATGCGAGGCCGTCCAGGCGGGCGCGGACGTATACTCATCGAAAACGGCCTGCCACCCGGAAACGTTAGCCCCCCCTTCCACGAGTTTGATATAGAAATGCGCGCTCCATGTCTCATAGCGCGCGGCGGAAATCGTTTCATCGAAATACGTGACGTTCTGCGTGCCGACGCTCGTTCCGTTGACGCGAATGTCAACATAAGGCATGCCGTATTCGGTGCCGACGCCCACAATCGTCCGCGTCAACCCCCCTGCCGATCCATTGACCCACCCCGTGGGAAGCGTCGACGGCGATGCCGAGGCGCCTTGCATCGTCGAATTGCCGATAGCGTTGGTCCGTTGCGGTTCGATCAGAAGGCCGCGTAGGCTTTGCGTCAAAAGATCGTGGGAAAATCGGGGCGCGTCGGCGGAAACGGTTTCAAGAGCGCCGGATGCGTTGAACCGCGCGCCCCCAGACGCGCGGGCAAAGCTTAAAGCCGGAGAGAGCGAATCGCCCAAAAAAGACCACGGCGCGGAACAAAAACCGGCATCGAAAAGACAAGAATTGATCATGTTACACCGCGCGAAGTATGAGGATGAGCGACCGGGCAGCCTCTTGGGCTATTGGCGTCAACGACGTCCCCGACCGGACGCGCACAAAACGCAGCGACGCAAAAAGCGAAGGAAACAAAACCGTGCAAACGCCCGGCGCGGCCACAGCCACCACTTCGTTGCCGTTTTGGTCGTGCAGATCGACCCATGTTGCCCCCTCGTCAAAAGAGGTTTGAAACGTCAGATTGGCCGTTGTCCACGCCGAAGGCAGCGTAACGCTCGCGAGCCTGAGGCCTCGGCAGGCAATCGTCTCCGTCAGCGAAGCGTTTTCGGCAACAGTCGCCGTCATCGTTTCCGAAATACAAAACGTATCGTTAAGCGACATCCCTTGTCCTTTCCGTCAAACCTAAAAAGCGAATTCGCACGCATAAAAAAAAACCCCGCCAAACGGCGAGGTCCTTAAAAAATCCTCCTGCGGGCACAAAAACCCGTAGGCCTGTCAATAGCACGAGGCGGCCCCAAGGTCAAGGGATTTTTCCCTCATATTAAGGGAAACAACCTTTATTCATGCCCTTCAGGCGGTGGTTCGTTTTGGGAAGCCGTCGGCTCCCTTTGCAACGCCGCTTGGCGCGGATCGAAATCAACAAGATAGGCGACGGCGTTATCGTAGTCGGCGCTGGAAATATTTTTCACGTCGTCGGCATGAAAACGCGTCTGCACAAAACCACGAACGACATCCTCCTCAAGGCCGTGCGTGTAGGCCACATAGGAAACGAGAGCCCGAATGGAGGTTTGTTCCATCGCATTAAGCGTCTGGACGTCTTTGGGCTTTGCCACAGAGGCCCATTCGTCGGAGGAAGCGTTTTGGTTAACGGAGTGTCTTTTCGTTTTCATACTCATAGCGTCTCGGGCCTCCAAAGAAAAGCGGCGACAAAAACCGTCTGGACGTGATTGTGCCTTCCTCGCTTCGTTTCGACAAGCGTAACGATGACGAAGGGCGCAACACGCCCACATGTTCGCAAGGCGGCGGCATAAACCGTCCCCTTGCGGCATAAGAACCGCCTTAAACTCAAGCATCATTCCCTGATTGAAAAAAATCGCCGGGCTGTTATGGCCAGCTCCGGAGATATACGAAGTGCTTAGACGGGGGGAAAGAAGCAAAAATCGCGCGCGCAGTCAAAAACTTTTTCTGAAAAAAAGAACGTCTCTCTTTAGAAAAAAATAACTCTTTTGGTCTTTGGCCCGCCGGAAGAAAAAACGCCGCCCGTCAGGCGGGGCCGAAACGAGGGGAAGAGTCGCCGCCGTATGTCGGAAAAGATCCGGGACGCGACGCGCAAACCTGAGCCAGTCTCCTCGCGAGATAGCGCGTCGAATATCCGGGCGTTATAAGAAGACGCGCCGTCAGGTCCGGAGGAAGCACCTTGGCCTCGAAATCGTCGCTGACGGTAACGGTCGAACTGCGTTCGCCGTCAAGAACGGAAAACTCGCCGATCAACGTGCCGGGGCCGCGCGTCTCGCCCGTTTCGACGATATAAGCGTTGCCTTCCGTAACGAGATAGGATTCGAAACTTTTTTCTCCCTTTTTGATCAGCGGGCCTGACAAAGGGGCCTGGACAGAAGGACAGGCCTTAAGGGCGTCGAGCAACGGCACGGGAAGCTCGGAAAGCATAGCCATGCTGGCCGGATTTTCCCCTATTGTCTCATGAGCGACAAGCGTGGCGTAGGAATCCTTGACCGCGTGCGCGGGATCGAGCCCCAGCGCGGATATAATCTCCCCAATAACGGATGGGGGAACCGTCGTTTCGGCTTGAATTTCGAGAACGCGCATGACCGCCGCGCCGCGAACCCAATTGTCCAAGTAAAAGCGCACATCCGCATTGGCAGGCCGAGAAAAGTGCCGCCGCATTTTTTTGAGAAAGCAATCCTCTTTTCCAAGAAGATCCTGAACGTCCACGTCGCGAGTCCCACCGCGCGGAAAAAGCACGCAAATATCGGACACGCGCGTTTCGTCGTCGGCCTGCGTGGCTTCGAAAATAACTTCGGGCTTTTTCTCTTCGTACCGGCGCACTTTGATCAGGAACGCGTTTAACGCGTTGGTCGTCAAGTAATAGATGGCGTCGGTCTGGGTCTCCGTCTCTTGAACGGCTCCCTTTCCCAAAACGGACAAAATTTCTTGCGCAAGCGTCTCGTCGCTCCTGATCTCGGGCTCAAGAAAAAATTTAAAGCTTTTGTGCGACATGGCTCAAAAAAAACATACATAAAAAAGACGGGCTTATTTTACAAAAAGACGGGCCTCGTCAAAAGACCTTTTCCCATTTGGTTAATCATCGACAACCTCCTAAAAAATAAAAATCTTTTCCATAAATGGACGCTGTTGAAAGTATTAACGATGACGCGCAAGGCTTTCGTTTTCTTTGGCAACGAGGTTATACTGACACTCTTCGTAAAATCCTTGCTGCCGCCGAAAGACGGCGGCACACTTTCTTCCTTGGTTCCTTTTTTCTTGTGCCCTCACAATGTTTCGTTCCGAACTTGCCGCCAAACTTTTCTTTTCCCCGGACTTTGCGTCGCCCAACATCCTCTTCGTCTTCGGCCTGTTCCTCATCCTCGGCGTGCTGGGCGCCACCTTGACGCACAGGGTGCGCTGGCTCCCTTCCATTTCCGCCTTCATGCTGATCGGCTTTCTGATCGGCCCCAGCGGCGCCAATCTCATCACCGCGGACATTCTCCATAAATCGCAGATCATCATCGACGTCGCTCTGGGCCTGATCCTTTACAACCTCGGCGCCGACGTCCAGCTCCGGCATCTTCTGCGCTCAACCCCCATCTGGCGGTCCGCGCTCGTCGAAGCCAGCCTGAGCTTCATCATCATTTTCCTCGCCGCCGTCGCCTGCGGCATCGGCACGCTGGTCGCCGCCTTCGTCGCCGCCATCGGCGTGTCCTCATCGCCCGCCGTTCTGGTGCACACCGCCAACGAAATGCGCGCCAGGGGCCCGATCGTCTATCACGCCAAGGCCCTCGTGACGCTGAACAACGTGCTGGCCTTCTTCATTTTCTCTCTGTTGCTGCCGATCGCGCTCGGCGAAAAGAAAGTCAACATCCTCGATATGGTGGGCATTCCCCTCTATCGCGCCGCCGGCGCCGCCTTGGTCGGCTTCGTCGTCGCCTTGGTCATGGAGCGCATGGACCGCTTCCTGAACAAGGAAGACCAGCATTTCCGTTTCGCGCTGATCGTCGGCGGAATCACAACGACCTTGGGCTTGGCGGACATGTTCGGCATTTCGTCGCTGTTCGCGGCGTTGACGTTGGGGATTGCGACACGCTGGCTTGAAACGCAACGCCAAGGCCTGTCGAACATCGAGTTCGGCGCCAGCGGCGACATGTTTTTCATCGCCCTGTTCGCCATGGCGGGAGCCAATCTGCACGTCCAGAACCTTGCCGTCGTGGGGCTTGCGGCGAGCGCCGCCATTCTCGCGCGGTTCGTCGCCAAAGCCGCCTCGCTTGTCATGAACCGCCGCCGTTCCGAACACAACCGCAAGCAAATAACGGCCGTGTCGTTGATGCTGATGCCCTTGGGCGGTCTGGCCATCGGTCTGGCGCAGACGCTGCAAACCTTCGCGCCCGAGACGGGAAGCAAGGTCGCGTTGGTTGTCTTTTCGATGGTGGCGGTTCTCGAAACCCTGGGGCCGTTTTTTGTCAGCGGCGCCATCAAAATTTCGGGCGAAAGCCCCCTTTACCCCAAGGCATCCCAAGAGCCTAAAGAAAACGAGGAGAATCAAAAGCCCGAAGACGCCGCGCTTCTCCCGTCCGCTCCATCGAATTGAGCGGCTAGCGGCGGCAGGCGGCCAAGCCTTTCCAGTCTTCGAGGTCGAGTTCAGGTTTTTCCTTCCGGTACGCCGCGTAAAGCGCGACCCCCATGGGATCTTCCAGAATATCGACCGCGATCCCCTTGGCCCGCAGAAAATCTTCGTTGCCGGAGGCGTTGGTCACGTCGCCCACGACCACGCGGGGAAACTGGCGCATATAAATAAGCGTCGCGCAAATGTCGCACGGGCTGAGCGTCGTAAAGATGGTCGTCTTGCTGAAATCGATCCGCCCGGCGTCGCGTACGGCCGAGGTTTCGCCGTGATTATACGGATCGTTATCCTGCACAAGGGTGTTGTGCCCCTTCCCTACAATGCGGCGCGTGGCGTTGTCGAGGATCACGCCGCCGATGGGGCACCCCCCCTCGTCATAGCTCTTGCGTGCCAGAAGAACGGCCACGCGCATGACATCACGATCCGTCAACTTGGCAAAAAAAGCGTCCTCGACCGTCGAGGCGAGGCTGGGCGTCGGAAGGCGCGCAAGAACGTTCAACGCGGCGTCCGAGATGCCGGTGTCTTTTGTAAAGAAAGGAACCATGGAAAAACTCCACCCAAAACAACGCCAAACGAAAGAACAAAAGCGCCGACGCGTCAAGAGGCCTTCTCGCCAACGCGATCGACAAGAAAAAACACCAACGCAAAAACTTATAACGTGTTTTCGGATTGCGCGTATTTTTTAGGAATGGGCCTACGTCCGGAAGCTTCATCGTCCTTTCGAGTGGCGACACGCTCGCAGCGAAAGGCTGAGACGAAATCAGTCCCTTAATCCGATCTTCAACCGCTCTTTCTGACGATCTTTAAAAAAGGGAGCACGGCATTATGAAAATAAATTTCATTACTTTCATTCTCCTCATTAAAAAATATGTGTACAAAACAAGAACGTTCGGTAAAATGCCGTCATGAGTAAAAACGCATCCCTCTTTGCCTGCCAGAACTGCGGCGCGACCTATCCCAAATGGACGGGAAAATGCGAGGCGTGCGGCGCATGGAACACGCTGGTCGAAGAAACGACAGCAAGCGGGCCTCCCAAAAGCCTTCAAAGCCGAAAAAGCAAAACAAATCCTCTTACTTTCGTTCCGTTGAAAGGCGACGGCGGAGAGCGCATCCCCCGCCGTCTTTCCGGAATAAGCGAATTCGACCGGACGCTTGGCGGCGGGCTTGTTCCCGGCTCGGCCACGCTCGTAGGCGGCGATCCCGGCATCGGAAAATCGACCCTTCTGTTACAGATCGCGTGCCGCCTCTCGCAAGAAAAGAAGGGCCACCGCGTCGCCTACATTTCCGGCGAGGAGGCCGTCGACCAAGTCCGCTTGCGCGCGGCACGGCTCGGCTTGGAAGATGCCGCCGGCTCCCTCGCCAACGAAACATCGGTGCGCGATATCGTCACCGCGCTCGACAGCCGCGACGCGCCGGACATCGCCGTTATTGATTCCATTCAGACCATGTATGTGGACACGCTCGACAGCGCGCCGGGAACAGTGACCCAAGTCCGAAGCTCGGCGCAAGAATTGATCCGCGTCGCTAAAAAACGAAACATTTCGCTGATCCTTGTCGGCCATGTGACAAAGGACGGCGCGCTGGCCGGACCGCGCGTCTTGGAACATATGGTCGATACCGTGCTGTATCTGGAAGGCGACCGCGGTCATCAATTCCGAGTTTTGCGCAGCGTGAAAAACCGCTTCGGCCCGACGGACGAAATCGGCGTTTTTGAAATGACCGAAAAAGGCCTTCAGGAAGTTCACAATCCCTCGGCGTTGTTTCTAACCGACAGGCGGGAAGACATGTCGGGCGCCGCCGTGTTCGCTGGCCTTGAAGGGACTCGCCCCGTTCTTGTGGAAATTCAGGCGCTTGTCGCCCCAACGGCTTATGGAACGCCGCGACGCGCCGTCATCGGATGGGATGCGGGCCGATTGGCTATGGTATTGGCCGTGCTGGAAGCCCGATGCGGAATCGTTTTCGGCAACAACGACGTCTATCTCAACGTCGCCGGCGGCTTTCGGATTATGGAACCGGCGGCCGACTTGGCCGTGGCCGCCGCCCTTCTGTCGTCGTTGACAGGAACGCCCGTCCCCGCATCCTGCGTGGCCTTTGGCGAAATCGGCCTATCCGGCGAGGTCCGCCGTATCAGCCAACCGGAAGTCCGCTTGAAAGAGGCCCTGAAACTCGGTTTCACGCATGCCCTCGTCCCGAATGGGAAAACCCCTTCCCAAAACGCCTCGGCCGCCATTCTTAAAACGACGCCGATCCGGCAGCTTAGCGATTTAATCCCTCTTTTCGAAGCGGTTCCTACCGTAAAAAGAGCGTGATCGATCCCAAAAGAGCAAATGGGGATTAACTTTCCGGCAAAGTGTGCTAGATAGAGGCGGTCTCTTAGCGGGAAGATTCCATGGAATTCCACGGTTTTCTTAATTCTCTTGATGCCATCGTCATTGGCGTCGTCCTTTTTTCGGCCTTTTTGGCTTTTATGCGCGGCTTCGTGCGCGAGTTCTTCTCGCTCATCGCCTGGATTGGCGCCTACTTCATCGGCACAACCTTCTATGAGCCGGTCGTTCCTTGGATGCAGAATTATATCAAGAGCGAACGCCTTGCCGAATGGGCTGCCGTCGCCTTTGTTTTCCTCATCGCGCTCATCCTCTTGAGCGTTTTAGGCTACGTTGTTTGCGGTTTTGTCCGCGGACAGATGGCCACAAAAATTAATCGGTGGCTTGGCTTTGTCTATGGCCTCGTGCGCGGCGCCTTGGTTGTCTGTCTGATCTATTTAGGCGCGGTTCTTATTTTCTGGCCTAATATCGATTCCCCCCCCCTCTTTGAAAGCGAAGACGAAGCGCCGCCGGAAGTTCTTATGAAGGCAAGCACACGGCCTTTGATGGCTTATGGGGCCAAGATGCTTGTCAAGCTCATCCCCGAAGAGATCGTCGACGATCCTTGGGCCAGCCTCGACGAAGGCCACGATTCCCTTAAGCGGGCGCTACGCGACAATGACTTTGAAGAAATGAAAAACAATTATTTGGGCGACAGCGACGACCGTGACGACGAGGACAATGAAAAAGAAAGTCTTAGCGTCGATGAAATTTTTACGGACGAGAATGTCGGGGGGCCCGTCAACATTCACAAACTTTTCAATCAGGATGACGACGAATGATGCTTTCGACCGATCCCTTTGACGACGACAAGTTAAAGGAAGAGTGCGGTATCTTTGGCATTATGGGCAAGGATTCGGCCGCCGCAATGACGGCGCTGGGGCTCCATGCGCTTCAGCACCGGGGCCAAGAAGCCGCCGGAATTGTGTGCTTTGACGGCGAACACTTCAACGCCCACCATGCGCGCGGCCATGTTGGCGAAAACTTCAACTCGGACAGCGTAGTGGCCAAACTTGTGGGCAACGCGGCCATCGGGCATACGCGCTATCCGACAACGGGCGAAACATCGCTCAGGAACATCCAGCCTCTTTTCGCCGACTTCGATTTCGGCGGTTTTTCAATCGCGCACAACGGTAACCTGACCAACGCGCACACCCTTCGCCGGAATCTTGTCAAACGTGGCTGCCTTTTTCGTTCAACCACGGACACCGAAGTCATCATCCATCTTATGGCCATCGCTCAGGCCGAACGGCCTCTTGATCGTTTGATCGAAGCGCTGAAACAGGTCGAGGGCGCTTTCTCGCTTGTGTGTCTTGGGAAAGACATGCTCATCGGCATCCGCGATCCGCACGGCGTAAGGCCCCTCGTTCTGGGTCGACTGGATACGGCGTACGTCTTGGCTAGCGAAACCTGCGCGCTGGATATCATTGGGGCCGAGTTTATTCGCGATATTGAGCCGGGCGAGCTGGTGGTCATCTCCCAAGACGGCCTGAACAGTTTTCATCCCTTCCGACCGGTGCCTAAAAAATTCTGCATTTTTGAGTATATTTATTTTGCGCGGCCCGACTCGTCGCTTGAAGGCCTGTCGGTGTACGAAGCGCGCCGCAACATTGGGGCCGAGTTGGCGCGCGAAGCGCCAATCGAGGCCGACGTCGTCGTCCCCGTGCCGGATTCGGGCGTACCGGCGGCCATTGGTTACGCAGCCGAAAGCGGCATTCCCTTCGATCTTGGCATCATCCGCAACCATTATGTGGGGCGCACGTTTATCCAACCCACGGATCGCATCCGACATCTGGGCGTCAAGCTTAAACACAACGCAAACCGACGCTTTATCGACGGCAAACGGGTCGTGTTGATCGACGATTCAATCGTCCGTGGAACGACGTCGACCAAAATTGTCGAGATGATACGCGCGGCGGGCGCCAAGGAAGTCCATATGCGCATCTCATCGCCGCCGACAGCTCACAGCTGTTTCTACGGCATTGATACGCCTGAATCGGAGAAACTTCTGGCGCATAATTATACGGTCGAGCAAATGTGCCGCTTTATCGGCGCAGACAGTTTGGCGTTTATCTCCCTTAACGGACTTTATCGCGCGGTAGGGGAAAAAGTGCGCAACGACGCCGAGCCGCAATACTGCGACGCATGCTTCAGTGGCACCTACCCCATCGCTCTGACCGACCATACGGCCAAGGACGTGCAACCCGTTCTGTCATTCCTGTCGCAAGACGAGTAAAGCCATCAGGCGTCGATATTGGTGACGTTCAGCGCGTTCTCTTGAATGAAAGCGCGCCGAGGTTCAACGACGTCGCCCATTAAAGTCGAAAAAACCTGATCCGCCACTTCCGCTTGGCGAATTTTGACTTGAAGCAACGTACGCACCTCGGGATCGAGCGTCGTTTCCCAAAGCTGTTCGGGATTCATCTCGCCCAAGCCTTTGTAGCGTTGCATGGTCAAGCCCTGCTTGCCGTGATCCCAAACGGCATCGATCAACGCGACCGGACCGGCCAAGGAAAGCGTCTTGTCGCCCAAGACAAAGGCCGCTGGGCGCTTAAACCATGTCTGCAAATTCTCGGTCATTTGATCGAGCTTACGCGCTTCGATCGAACGCAGCGTATCGGCATCCAGCACATAGCGGTGCGTTACGCCGAAACGTTCGCGTGTAAAAACCATGCCGCCCTTTGGATCGGCCTCGCCTTTCCAGCCGCGCTCCTTAACGGGAAGAAGGGCGTCCAAGCGGGTCGCAACATACGTCGCCGCCTGAGCCGCGTTATCGGCGCTATCGAGAAGCGCCGCCGAAAGCGCACCCGCGATGGCCGCTTGTTCGACCAGAGGCTCAAAGCCGACCTTGTGCGCCAGCGTTTTGATCGCCGCCTTGGCCACACGGGCTTTCTCGGCCAAAGCCTTAAGCCCATCGCCCTGAAGAACCGTCCCGTCATGAAGCGTGAGGACAACGCCTTCAAGACCGGTTTCGGTCAAATAAGCCTCCATCGCGACTTCGTCCTTGATGTAGCGTTCCTTGGCGTTGCCGCGTTTGATACGGAACAACGGCGGCTGCGCGATATAAACGTAGCCGCGTTCGATCAATTCCGGCATTTGACGGAAGAAAAAGGTCAAAAGAAGCGTACGAATATGACTGCCGTCGACATCCGCGTCGGTCATGATGATAATCTTATGGTATCGGGCTTTGTCGACATTAAATTCTTCGCGCCCGATGCCGCAACCGATCGCGGTAATCAGGGTGCCAATTTCGGCGGAAGAAAGCATTTTATCGAACCGCGCGCGTTCGACGTTTAAAATCTTGCCGCGCAAAGGAAGAATAGCCTGGAACTGACGGGAACGACCCTGCTTAGCCGAACCGCCGGCGCTGTCGCCCTCGACAATGAAGATTTCGGATTGAGCCGGATCGCGGTTCTGGCAATCGGCTAGCTTGCCGGGAAGCGAGGCGGGATCGAGCGCGCCCTTGCGGCGTGTTAACTCGCGCGCTTTGCGGGCCGCTTCACGGGCCAAAGCGGCGTCCGAAATTTTGCCGACGATTTTCTTGGCATCGGCCGGATGTTCTTCAAACCAAACGTTCAGCATCTCACTGATCGCCGCCTCAACGACGGGTTTAACTTCACTGGAAACGAGCTTTTCCTTGGTCTGGGACGAAAATTTCGGATCCGGCACCTTAACCGAAAGAACGCACGTCAGCCCTTCGCGCATATCCTCGCCGCTCAGCACGATTTTATCTTTCTTAATAAGGCCCGCGCTTTCGGCATATTGATTGACGGTGCGAGTCAACGCCGCGCGGAATCCGGCCATATGCGTGCCGCCATCCTTTTGAGGAATGTTGTTGGTAAAACACAGCATGGTCTCGTGATAGCTTTCGTTCCACTGCAACGCGCAATCAACCACAATGCCGTTGCTCTCGGAACGGGTCGAGATCAGGTCGTGCAAGGCGCCCTTGGATTGATCCAGCCATTCGACGAACGCCCGAAGCCCGCCCTCGTAATGAAGCGTCACGGTCTTGGGCTCGGCGCCGCGGGCATCCGTCAGATTGAGATTGACGCCGGAATTCAAGAAGGCCAACTCGCGCAGGCGATGCTCAATCGTGCCGAGATCGAAATCGGTCTTGGTGAACGTCGTGGGAGAAGGCAGAAAGGTAATCTCGGTCCCCGTCCGGTCGGAATCGCCGACGCGTTTCAGGGGGGCTTCGGCCACGCCGTTCCGGAAGCGCATGAAATGCTCGCCTCCCTGACGCCAGATGCGCAAGTCGAGGAACTCGGACAACGCGTTGACAACGGATACGCCGACGCCGTGAAGGCCGCCGGAAACCTTGTAGGAATTCTGGTTGAACTTGCCGCCGGCATGAAGCTGGGTCATCACGACCTCGGCCGCCGAGATGCCCTCTTCCGGATGAATGTCGGTCGGAATGCCGCGGCCGTTGTCGCGCACAGTGCAAGAGCCGTCAGCATTGAGGACAACATCAATCCGCGTGCAGTAACCCGCCAACGATTCGTCGATGGCATTATCGACAGCCTCATAGATCATGTGGTGCAGGCCTGACCCATCGTCGGTGTCGCCGATGTACATGCCCGGGCGCTTGCGAACGGCATCGAGTCCGCGAAGAATCGTTATGGATTCGGCCCCGTACGTTTCTCCGTCCCGGACGCCGTCATTGGGCGTATTGGAAGAATTTTTTTCAGACAAATCTGTCCTTGATTCATGCATTGTTTTTCAACCCTATTTTTATCCCGGATAATGTCTGGGGGAGAGATATCTAACCCCATGCCAGAAAAAGAAAAAAGCACCCTGACGTTGGGTTATGCGATCTTACGCGATTGCGCTGAAAAACGCTACTTTTTTTAACAATTTTGGGGTTGAAAAGGCCTCAATCAAGCTCGTTTTCAGCCTCTTTTTCCTGCACACGGAGCCCTGAATCTTTTTTTCGCCTAAAAACTTGCAACGTTTTGAAAACAAAGGTTTTTTTCGAAACCATTTTCTTTCTCAATCTATGCGCTAGCATGGGGGCCCTTTTTTTTGGAAATTTTTCAGTTTTAGGGTTGTTTCTTATGATGAATACAGCGGCAAATTTTCGTCCCAACGCCTCAAGTTTAGAAGATTTTTGGTGGCAAACCAATCCGACGACGAGCGCAGAAACTTTTCAAGAAAAGTTTGAAGAGCTGATGGAGCTGAAATACCTCACGGCACACGATCTGGCCCGCGTGGCCTATGTCGCGGCGTTAAACGAAAAGGCCTACCAAAATTCCGAATCCGCCTTTGAATCCTCTTACAAAGATTCCGTCCTGTCGCCGCGCAAGCTTTGGCAAACGCGCAGTGCGGAATGGTTCAACTTCGTCATTCAAGAGCGCGAGCAAATGACGCATCACGATCTTTGGACGATGTTTTCTGGGCTCGCGCGATTCAACGCGAAACCACCCCAAAAATTTTTCGACGCGGTTTTTAAAGAAGCGCCGCCCCTGTTGCCCAAGCTCACCCCCTACGAAAGGAAGGACTTTGTTCATAGCCTTCTCTACCTGCGGTCGAAAGGACCGCATCCGGCCTTCGACCAGGCGTTCCTTTATCTTCTGAAGAACGATTTGGGCCTCATGACGGCCAAGCAGCTCACGCGTCTGCCGCGCGCCCTTCATAACCATGGAATCAGGCCGGATCATTCCTTTGTGGGTTCGTATTTATCCGTTGTCCGAAAACACCTGGAGGCCGAACACTCCCATTTGTCCATGGTCGACTTCCCGGCGCAAGATCTTGTCTGGATTCCCCGTCTGTTCAAGGATGCCGGGCTTTCCCCTTCTCTGGGGGCGCAAGGCCCCTTCTGGAATTTGTATTTCTCGCTCGCGCGTCGCAAGCTTCCGGCCATGAGGAACGAAGACATTCCGCGCTGGCTTCATGCTTGCGCTCGTTACGGCGTTCTTCCGAATGAAGATTTTTTTCACGCCTTTTGGCCTGATCTGGAAAAAAGGCTGAAAGGATTCAGTCCGCAAGAGCTCTCAACCACGCTTTATGCGCTTGCTCTTATGGGAAAGACTCCCCCCCAATCCATCCTAACCAGCGCCTGCCAGAGGATCTTAGCCCATATAAATGATTTTGAATCTCAGGCGACGACGAACGCTTTTTGGGGACTGGCGGTTTTGTCGGTGGCCTGTCCCTTGCCGGATACGACTCGAGACTGCGCCCGCGCCCTTCGAGATCATGCCGCCACGCTACCGCTGAAGGATATTGAAGCGGACGCCTGCTTCCATGCGGCACGGCGCCTTTTCCCGGACGAGTCCCCCCATCCCTTTGCCCCCAAGCCGGAAAAACAAATCCTCTCGTCTTACCGAACCACATGTCTTGAAAAGTTTTTTCCCAACAGGACTTGGGATGACAAAACGAATACGACCCTATCCTCTTTGCCCGGCGCACCCGGACAAGCGCTCAACAGGACCCTCTTGCTGCACAACATGGTGGATCGCGCATGGATCGAAAGAACAAACACCCCCGTTTTCGTACGCTTTGACTCACCGTGGCTCTACATGCGCGACCTCCCTTTAAAAACGCCCCGCTACAACGGAAAGGCCTCCCTTTTGAACGCGCTTGTTTTGCAACATTACCCCAAGGCGCTTTTCCTTCGCGTAATGCCCGAAGCGGCCTACACGCTTTCAGAAGAGGATTTTCGAAACATTCTGCAAAAAACGCCTCTTCTCAAACCCGGCGCTTATCGGCTTGCCCTTGATCAAAAAGCCGGACCGGTTCTCCGAAGACTACCGCCTCCAAGCAACCCTTTCGCGGACCCCGAACCGCGCCGCCCTTCGCATCACAGTCTCTGGCTCATAGTTGAAAAGGCGAGAAAGAATCTTTTCCGGTGAAAAACTCCCTAACGTCGAGTTCCGGCCGCGCCGTCTTTTCTTTCGATAACGGCGAAAACGCAGACATGACCCGGCGTTGCCGATTTTTCCCTTTGGGGCGCCAAAAAGCTCCCCCTGCCCTGAAAAGTACGGTATAAGCGGCGTTATGAACAGACCGATGCCCCATCTCCCCGCTTTGAGGCGCGACGGGAACCTTGCGATTTATCTCAGCGATATCCGCAAGTTTCCGATCCTCGATGCCGACGAGGAATATATGCTCGCCAAGTCTTGGAAGGAGCATGGCGATCTTGAGGCCGCGCATAAACTGGTCACCAGCCATCTTCGCCTCGTCGCCAAGATTGCCGTGGGATACAGGGGCTACGGGTTGCCTTTGGCGGACCTGATCGCGGAGGGAAACATCGGCATGATGCAAGCGGTGAAACGCTTTGATCCGGATCGCGGCTTCCGTCTTTCAACCTATGCCATGTGGTGGATCCGCGCGGCAATACAGGAATACATTCTGCATTCGTGGTCGTTGGTCAAAATCGGCACGACCGCCGCCCAGAAAAAACTGTTTTTCAATCTGCGCCGGTTAAAGGGCGAAATGAAAGCCATCAACGACGGCGATCTTTCCTCCGAGCAGGTTGAGGAAATCGCCGAACGCCTTTCCGTTCCGAAAGAAGATGTGATTACGATGAACCGACGGATGATCGGCTCGGATCAATCGCTGAACGCGCGGGTCAGCAAAGATGGCGAAAGCACCGAGGAATGGCAGGACTGGCTTGTCGAGCCGTCGAGCGGCGCGGACGAACAGCTCGGCGAAGAGCAAGAGCTAACCCTTCGGCAACGGCTTTTGTCCGAAGCGATGGAAGGGCTAACGGCACGCGAAAGAATGATTATCGTTGAGCGACGGTTGAGCGAGAAGCCCTCGACTTTGGAAGAGCTTTCACAAAAATTGGGCATCAGCCGCGAACGCGTTCGCCAAATCGAACTCCGCGGCTTCGAAAAACTCCAATACGCCATCAAACGCGCTGCCGAAGAAGAAAGCGCCGCCGATTTTTGATAGGCCCAACCGCTCGTTCTTCATGTTCAGGAACGAAAAGCGCGTGGATCCTTGAAGCTCTTTAGCCGTTCCTTGTCTGCCGAAGACGACGCAGAAGACCGGCCATATCGTCAGGCAAAGGCGACGTCAAAGAACAAACGCGGCCGGTTTCAGGATGGACAAAGCGAAGCTTAACCGCATGCAACGCTTGACGTGGAAACCCGTCCACGGCATCGCGCACGGCTTTAGACGTTTTGCCTGCGCGTTTGCCGTAAACAGGATCGCCCACAACAGGATGCTTGATATGCGCCATGTGCACACGAATCTGATGCGTGCGGCCAGTTTTGAGGACACACTCAACCAACGAAACGCCGTCAAAAACCTCGATCGTTTTATAATGAGTCACCGCCGCCCGGCCCTTGCCCGAAACCGCCATCTTTTTTCTGTCGCGAGGACTGCGGCCGATGGGCGCATCGACCGTTCCGGAAGGCGGCACAGGGATGCCCCACACCAACGCTCGGTATGTCCGGCTCAAGCTTCGATCGGCGAACTGCGCCGATAACGCTTGATGCGCCTTATCTCTTTTGGCCACAACCATAAGGCCGCTGGTATCCTTGTCCAAGCGATGCACAATCCCAGGCCGCGCGACACCGCCGATGCCGGAAAGACTGTCGCCACAATGGGCCAACAACGCGTTGACAAGCGTATGATCTCGGTTGCCCGGCGCCGGATGAACGACCAGCCCGGCGGGCTTATCGACCACAATCACATCGTCGTCTTCGTAGACGATGGAAAGCGGCATGGCTTGGGCTTCAAGAGCCGTTTTCTGAGGAGGAGGAAGGATCAAAACATACGTCTCACCCGTTTTAACTTTGCGCTTGGCCTCGACCACAGATCTTCCTCCAAGGCTTACATGGCCTTCAGCCACAAGCGCCTGAATACGCGCGCGTGATAACGCTTCGCTCTCGGGCGCCAAAACCGTCAACGCTTTATCAAGGCGCTGCCCGGCCAAGGATTCGGGAATAATCAGCGTTCGTTTGGTGCCGATATCTTGAATCATCGCTGCCCCCCCTAACGCGATACCGGAACGGGCTGATCAATCTGATACCGCTGGGCGAACCCGTGCGCCAAAGCGGTCAACATTTCCGAAACCTTGCGCGCATGCGCGGCGCGCGAACTCATGACCCGCGCGCCATCATGCCAATAAACAATCGTCACGCTGCGTGGAACGCGAACCGGCGGCACAACGACCGATGCCTCGCTTTGCGCATCAAGATCAAGCCACGACACGCACCCCAACGCCTCGTCGACATAAGAAAAAACTCTGGGGGCCAGAAAAAGCCGAACCCGGTCAAAACGCGGGGGTTTGGCGTCGGGGGCCGCCACGGCAGGAACCGACGTTCCCTTGAACGCGGTCATCAAGGCCTCTAAGAGGGGCGTGCGTTCAAGGCCGCATCGATCGGAAGCCTCGGCGTCGGCAAAGACGGGAAAATCGACGACAACCTCGCCCACCCCGAACATCGCCGGGGCTCTGTTCTGAGCGTTCGCCGACAACGGCGCACCCAACCCAAAAAGGAAGAGAAGAAAAAAGAAACCTTTTTTCACCATGCCCTCTTCGGCCGACGCTACTCCCGTTCGTCGCGCTGCGTCCGCTCCTTCCGTTCATGGCGCTCTTGGGCCTCGATCGTCAACGTCGCGATCGGCCGCGCATCAAGGCGTTTCACGCCAATGGGTTCGCCCGTCTCTTCACAATAGCCGTATTCGTTGTGCTCGATCCGCTCCAACGCCTCGTCGATCTTGCTGATCAGCTTGCGCTGACGATCGCGCGTCCGAAGCTCTAACGCAACCTCAGTCTCGGCCGACGCCCGATCCGCCAGATCAGGTTCTTGCATGCCGCCGTCGTCCTGAAGCTCTTGCAGCGTAAGATCGGCTTCACGAATAATGTCGGCTTTCCAATGGAGAAGCTTGTTCCGGAAATACTCAAGCATAACCGGATTCATATACGGCTCTTTCTCGGTGGGCTTATAATTCTGGGGGACGGTAACGGTAACCATAACTTCCTCCTGCTGCAACTAACCAAGGGCAGAGGAAGATAGGGGAACCCGCCGCATCGAGTCAACGAAGGAAGTAAGTTCTTTTTCTTTAATAAATTCATTGGGTTGATCCGCCTGCGCCCTTGATCCCGGCCCAAAAACTATCGCATCGGCGCAACAATCCTGAAAAAGTCCGGATTTGGTCGCAAAGCCGGCGGCAGAAAAAGAAAGGAGGCCCAAGGCGTTAAGCAACGCCGAAACGCCCTTGTTTCCATCCCGGCTTATGAAGGGAGCAAAATCAAACGGGGTGGTGTTTTCAACGCGTGCCGAGGGTGCAAAAGGCTCCATCAACGCGCATAAGAAAAAGCCTTTCGAACGCTCTTCAGCGTGAACAAAAGAAGGATATCAGGGCGTACGGCCGCAAACAAGGCATCGCCGGGACCGTTCCAAGAAAGCCCGCAAACGCCCGCCCCACACGGCGGACGAAGAATAATTTCACGGCGGCCATCAAGCGGAGCCAAGACAAGAAGTCCATCGTCATACCCCAACGCGACCAAGGCCTCGGATGGATGCGGCGCGACAAAAGAAACGAGCCTCTTGCCCGGTTCCCCTAAACGGAAGGGCGAGGACGCAAAGCCCGATGCCTTTTTCTCCCAGCACAAAGCCTGCGGCGCGCCCGAGGTCACAAGGAAACGCCCGCCCGCGGAAAAACCCATAGACAAAGGAGGCGCATCATATCCGGGCAAAAGGATTACCGCGCGATCCCCAAGCGTCCATCCGCCCAACGCGCCGTCACGCAGAAAGGCAAAAAGAACGCCGTCGCCCCACACAGGCTCAAGCGCGACGCCCTCTTCGCTCAAAAGATCAGGCTCGGATCGCGACGGATCAACCGACCATAAAAAAACGCGCCCGTCACAGCTAACGGCAAGCTGCGTTCCATCGGGACAAAAAGACATTCCGCGCAACGAGGCCGTTATCGTCATCGGTTTCGGGAATTGGGGTGTCCCGTCATCCCTTAACACGATCACGTCGCGTCCAGCGCCATAGGCCCGTTTTTCGCCGTGAGGCGTCGAAGAAACGCCGGATAAAACCTGTCCGCTTCGCTCTTCCAAAACCGTGGGGGCCTCGATTAACGGGTCCAAAATAGAAAACGTCCCGTCCTCCCCGGCCGACAGAAAGGCATGAGCGTCCGCATCCGGCGCCAAAAGAAACGCCCCCTTATGGGCAGAAACAGTTACGGGAGCGATGGCCTCGTCACTTGCCGGAAGAAAACGAACGCCGCCGTCAGCGCACGCGACGGCCATCCAATCGCCGCGGCGATTGGAGCAAAGGGACAAAATGGGCGCGCCCAAGGCCCACTGAGCGTAAACGGTATCGGTCATGCGAACGAGATTAAAAGGTTCCTCTGCTCAACGCAAAGCCTTTGCAAGATCCTCCATAGAGGAAAAAACGCGCGACGCACCGGCGTGCATCAACGCATCGGCTTGCCCCGGACGGCAATGAGACGCGCCCACAAAACCAAAGGAGCGCATACCGGCGGCTTGGGCCGCCTCGATGCCGGGAATGCTGTCCTCGATAACAAGGGCATCCTTGGGCGCAACGCCTAGAGACGAAGCGGCAAAAAGAAAAAGATCCGGAGCCGGCTTGCCGCGCTCGACTTGCTCGGCGCTGAAAATGTTGGGAGCAAAGAGATCCCAAAGTCCTGTCAATCCCAGCGAATGCTTCAGCCGATCGGGCGCACTGCCCGAGGCCACGCATTTGGCCGCAGGCCATGCCCGGACAAAGGGAAGCACGCCCGGGATCGGCTTCAAGCCTTCTTCAAAAAAACGCCTTAACCGCGCATGGTTTTGCGCCATAAAATCGTCGGGTAGCTTGTCGCCATAACGCCTTTTCAGGTCGGAATCCGCAAAAACCTCGGCCCGGCCGCAGTAACGATCCAACGCCTCCTCAAACGACAGCGCAACGTCCCACGAAGCCAGACTTTCGACCAGCGACCGGATGGACAACGCCTCGCTGTCGAGCAACACGCCGTCGCAGTCAAAGATCAATAAAGCGGGTTTTTCCATAAAAAATCCTTCGGCTCCTTTTTGTCATAGACCGAGAAAAACAAAGAACACAACCTAAAATAAAAGCTACAACCGCCGTTTGTATTATTGTTACCCAAAAGCATCATCGACGAAATCTTGGCCCCGAAAGTAAAAGACCCCTTCCAAACGGTTTGATTCTTCGATACAAGAGGCGCGTTCCTCGCCGTTCTTCCGGTAAGAAACACGAAAAAGATCGCGTTATATCCCGCCGTCGCGTTACGCTTTATAAAAGCGCCTTTCGGTGGAGGATGCGCGTTTTTGAAAAGAAAGAACAAGAAAAATCACAAGAAGGAGCCCTTAATGACCGCCATGCTTGCCGGTAAAACTGTTGCCATTCTCGCCGCCAACGGCTTTGACGAAAACACAATGACCGAAATTCAGCGCGCGCTTACATCCGCCAAAGCAAGCTTCAAAACGATCGCTCCCGAACAAGGCCTTGTCAACGGATGGCAAGATAATCGCTGGGGGCACTATTTTCCCGTCGACGCCCTGATCGGCGAAGCTCTGGGATCGGATTTTGACATCCTCGTCATTCCCGGAGGCGAACGCGCCACAGCCAAGCTGGAAACAAACCTGCATACGCGGCGCATCGTGAACCACTTTCTGGAAGCCGGAAAACCGGTCGCCGCCGTCGGAGACGGGGTCAAGCTTTTAGCCCTTTCTCCCAAAATCGCGGGGATCTGCGTCGCCGCGCCCGAAACATCACAAGACGCTTTAGTCCACGCGGGCGCGCTGATCAGCGATGATTCAACCGAGCTTTGCAACGCGGTCCTGACGTCCGAAGGACCGGCCAACAAGGCGTGGATTGACGAAGCGCTCGCGTTGTTCGACGACTCGGAACGCGAACTTCAAGCGGCGTAAGCCCTTCTTTCTGCGCCCCGCGCAATCTTTTCTTTCTTACAAAGAAGGAAAAAGCGTACACTTGGGGCATGAACGACAAAACGTTTTCCGCCTCGATGGCCCCCTTTCGAGAGGCTGTCGATCGGTACAAAGACCTTTTGGATCGACCTCTTCCGCCGCCACCCCTGCATGGCGCGCCGCTGGGCACAACGCTTCGCACGGATCGATCTTCCGCGCCGTGCGCCGTTCTTCTCGCGCCGCACCCCGACGACGAAACGTTGACGGGAGGCCTTCCGTTGCGTCTGCGGCAAGAAGAGGGTTGGCGCATCGTCGTGATTGCGACCACGCTGGGCAGCAACGAAACACGCCGGACCGAACGGAAAGCTGAACTTGCCGACGCCTGCGCCGTTCTGGACTTCGAAGGAGTCCTTCCGGCCGAAGAGGGCCTTAATGACGTTACCCTACTGAACCGAGAAAACGACCCCCTCGCGTGGAACGAAAAAGTTGCCTGCGTTCAAGCCCTTCTTCAACGCATCGCTCCGCAGGCCCTTTTTATCCCCCACAGCGCCGACGGCCACGCCACGCACATCGGCACCCATGTTTTGGGCATGGACGCGTTAGCCGAGATGCCAAAAGATTTTTCTTGTGCGCTCATCGAAACGGAATATTGGACGCCTCTTCGCGCGCCAAACGCCCTGATTGGCCTTGCCCCTCAAACCGTCGCCCAGCTTATGGCCGCGCTGGCGTGTCACAAAGGCGAGGTTGCGCGCAATCCTTACGATCGCCGTTTCCCCGCGTTTCTTATCGACAGCGTGCGTCGAAGCGAACCGCTCTTTGGCGCAGGCACGGCAACACCCCCCTTTGCTTTTGGACAATTGTGCCGACAGGGGCGATGGATAAAGGGACGCTTCATCCCCTCCGCTCTTCGTCCTGTTAGAGGGGCGGAGGATTCTTTGGCGACACTCTTCGCCTGACGGCAATTCAGACGCAAGGGGCGCGATTCGTCACAAGCGACGAGGAAACCGATTCGGCCTTTTCCAAAAAGAAATGTTATATCAATCCTACCCGCGATCGCGTCATAAGCTTACGCGCGGTTTTCTTTGGACTTTTTTGGCACGGCGAATCACCTCGGGCACGAAACCGTTTTTTAATCCCCAAGAGTCGAAAAATTCTTTTTTTATAAATTACAATAGGTTAGATGCTTTTTACCCAAACATCCGCATCGTCTTTAACCTTTTTTGAGGAATTTCTCGAAAAACTGCCCTTGAAGAGCCCTTCGCCCGATATCAAATTCATCCTTTGAAGCCCGTTATAAATCCTTTATATACAGCCTTTCCTTGGGGTATAGCGAGGGGCCCTCAGACTGTTATTTTGGAAGAGGCTCCACGATGAAGCAAGCTGATGGGTAAAAGCAGGTTCGGCGAACGTCTCCTTATCATAAAAGAGGGGTAGCGGAAAATCGCGAACCGGGACAAAGGTAGCATGACAAAGACCAAAAAGCCGACAAAAAAAACAACAACAAAACAAACAAAAACGACAAAGAAAAAAACCGCGACAAAAGGGACGCGGAAGGCAGCGGCCAAAAAACCTGCGGTCACGCGCAAGAAAAAAGCGACGGTAAAAACTGTGAAGAAAACGACAAAGAAAAAAGCGACGGTAAAAAGCAAATCCGCCAAAACCACCGCTCCCCAAAAAGCTCAAAAGACCAAGACATCCGTGAAAACCGCGGCAAAATCGGCAAAAAAGGAAACACGCAAAAACAAAGCGGCTGTTAAGGCTCCCGTTAAGGATACCGCCGTCAAAACAGCGAAAAACGAAAAGCCCAAAGCCCAAGCAAAAAAATCGCCCCTACCCCCTGTTGCCTCTGTGCCGAAAAAAAGCCCTGAAGCACCAAAGAAAAAAGACACGCCCGCCGCCGACAAGGTCGAGCCAAAACAAATTCCCTTGGCCTTGCCCGAAGCGCTCGAGAGGACAAAAACGGAAGACGAGCTTATGGCAAACGCCGCGACGGATGCCGTCAAAAAGATGATCCAGAAAAGCAAGGAGCGCGGGTACGTCACAATCGACGAACTGAATGCTGCGTTGCCGCAGGACAAGATCAACTCGGATCTTATCGAGGACACGATGGCGTTGTTGTCGGAGATGGGCATCAGCGTCACGGAAGGCGACGACGACGAGGCCTCCAAATCCGAAAAGGGGGACGGGGATGAAAACGGCGAAGAGGAAGAAAGCGGAAACATCGACAGCGACATCGGACGCACAGACGACCCGGTGCGCCTTTACCTGCGCGAAATGGGCTCGGTTGAGCTTTTAAGCCGTGAAGGCGAAATCGCCATCGCCAAAAGAATCGAAGCCGGCCGTGAAATGATGATCAGCAGCATTTGTGAATCGCCGCTGACGATTCAGGCCATCTTGGGATGGCATGACGCCCTGAACGAAGGGAAAATGCTGCTTCGAGACATCATCGACCTCGAAGCGACCTATGGCGGGGGACCAAACACCGAAGAAGTTTTGATGGGAGAAGGTAACGGCGAAGGAGGCGAAGACCACGAACCCGAGGGTGACGGCGAGTCGGACGAAACGGACAAGGAGGATGACGGCTTTGACGACGACGAACAGGAAAACCTGTCCTTGTCGATGCTGGAAGAAAAATTGAAGCCGCAGGTTCTCGAAACCTTCGACGGCATCGCCGCAGCCTACACGCGCCTTTACAAACTGCAAGCCGCCCGCATTGCGGCAACGCAAAAAGGCGCAACCATTACGCCGCAAGCGGACCGAAAATTCTCCAAAACCAAGGAAGAGCTTGTCGACCTTGTGCGTACCGTTCGTTTGAACAACGCCCGAATTGAACAGATCGTCCAACAGCTTTACACGCTAAACCGTCGGCTGGTCGGCATTGAAGGGCGCATCCTGCGTTTGGCAAGCGATTGCGGCATAAAACGCGATGATTTTTTAGCGCGCTATACGGAGCACGAGCTTGACCGAAACTGGCTTGTGGATGTGCTGAGCGGCAAGGTCGCCGCGCCGGCTAAAAAAGCGCCCGCCAAACTGAGCGCCGCCAAAGTCGCCGCACGACTCGTCGGCAAAGAGAAAAAAGACGACAAGAAAAGCGTCGACGCCGAAACATCTTGGTTCGTCGCGCCCAACGTTAAGGGATGGGCGGCTTTTGTTGAAAAACACGAAGGGGAAGTGGACCGTCTGCGCGCCGAAATCGCGGCAATTTGCGACGAAGCCGGTTTGCCTCTTGGCGACTTCAAACGAATCGTCATGTCGGTACAAAAAGGCGAACGTGAATCCAACCGGGCCAAAAAAGAAATGGTCGAAGCCAACCTGCGTCTGGTGATTTCGATCGCGAAGAAATACACAAACCGAGGTTTGCAGTTTCTGGATCTGATCCAGGAAGGAAACATCGGCTTGATGAAAGCGGTCGAAAAATTCGAGTACCGCCGGGGCTACAAATTCTCGACCTATGCGACGTGGTGGATTCGGCAAGCGATCACTCGATCCATCGCCGATCAAGCGCGCACGATCCGCATCCCGGTGCACATGATTGAAACGATCAACAAGCTGGTCCGGACCAGCCGGCAGATGTTGCACGAAATCGGACGCGAGCCGACGCCGGAAGAGTTGGTGGAAAAGCTTCATATGCCGCTTGAGAAAATCCGCAAGGTGATGAAAATCGCCAAGGAGCCCATCAGCCTCGAAACGCCGATCGGCGATGAGGAGGATTCGCATCTGGGCGACTTCATCGAAGACAAAAATGCCGTCCAGCCTTTGGATTCGGCCATTCAGGGGAATTTGCGCGAAACGACGACCCGCGTGCTGTCCACGCTGACGCCTCGCGAAGAGCGTGTGTTGCGCATGCGCTTTGGCATCGGAATGAACACGGACCACACGTTGGAAGAAGTAGGCCAGCAATTCAGCGTAACGCGTGAACGCATCCGCCAGATCGAGGCCAAGGCGCTCAGGAAACTCAAGCATCCCTCGCGGTCGCGCAAGCTGCGCAGCTTCCTCGACACCTAAAGGAGCGGAAAGCCTTCGCCAAAAAATGTCGCAAAAAAGAAGAGGCGTCTGCGCCACCGTTGGAAGCGCGCGGGTTGTTTAGAAAAAGCATGATGACCGATACTTCCTCGCGTATTTTCGAACGGCTTCGGCTCGCCCATGGCAAGGATATCGATCTAAGCCTAAGGCCGGCCTATCGCGACCTTCTTGCAAAGCTGGGGGATCCCCAAGAGCATCTCCCTCCCGTTTTTCATGTCGCGGGCACGAATGGAAAAGGATCGGTCTGCGCGTTTTTGCGCGCGGTTCTGGAAGCATCGGGCAAACGGGTCCACGTCTACACGTCGCCGCATCTTATAACGCTCCACGAAAGAATTCGGCTTGCCGGACGCCTAATTGATGAAGAAGAGCTCGTCGACGTTCTTCTGGAAACGGAGGCCAAGGCGGCGTACGGAAGCGTCAGCTTTTTCGAAGCGCTGACAGCGGCCGCTTTCGTCGCTATGGCGCGCCACCCTGCCGATTTCGTCATTCTCGAAACGGGCATGGGCGGCAGGCTCGACGCGACGAACGTCGTCACCAAACCGCTGGCGAGCATCATCACGCGCCTCTCTTACGATCATCGTGAATATCTAGGCAACACGCTCGATAAAATTGCGAGGGAAAAAGCGGGCATTCTGCGCGCTTATGTTCCATGCTTCGCCGCCTTCCAACCCGATCCGGCCGCCCGCGCCGCTCTTCACGCGGAAGCCCAAGCCAAAAACGCTCCTTTGATGATGGAAGGGGAGAGCTGGACCATCGAACGGACCCCAAACGGCTTCCGATTCAAGGACGGCACGCGCACGGATGACCTCCCCACGCCCTCTCTTTTGGGCGAACACCAATATCACAACGCCGGGCTGGCGCTCGCCGCCCTCTCAGCCGTTTCGCCAACGCCGTCTCGGACCGCACGCAAACAGGGCATGCTAACGGTCGAGTGGCCCGCGCGGCTCCAACGCCTCGGTCCGGGCGCGCTGACGGCCCACGCGCCGGACGACGCCGAAATCTGGCTCGACGGAGGCCACAATGACTCGGCCGGCGAAGTTCTGAAAAAACAAGTCGACCTCTGGCGCGTCGAGGACGGCAAAACGCCCAAGCCTCTTTATGTCGTTCTGGGCATGTTGAAGACGAAAAAACCGATGGAATTTATCGGCCCGTTTGCGACGGACATCGCCCATCTTGGCATCGTACCGATTCCGCACACGGCGGCGGCCTTC
Organism: Alphaproteobacteria bacterium; assembly: GCA_028690155.1. Lineage (GTDB taxonomy): Bacteria > Pseudomonadota > Alphaproteobacteria > UBA9219 > UBA9219 > CAIXLI01. The sequence goes on from JAQVBU010000017.1 coordinate 36,904, forward strand.
ACACCGGAAGCCTTGGCCGAAAGCGTAGGCCCTTTAAAAATCGAAAAAGTCGATGTCTTTGAAAGCGTCATCCAAGCCCTTGAGCACATAAAGCGCACAGGCGTTTCCTCCCCGCGTATTTTGGTATGCGGGTCGCTGTATCTTGCGGGAAGCGTTCTCTCCGAGCATAAAGTCTAAACAGGGACGTACCCCTGTTGTTCATACGTCGGGATAGGATTTCCTTTTATAAGCGACAACGCATCATTGTCGAGAACAACAAGCAGACAATCGCGTGCACGAACAAGGTGCTGATAGGATTCGAGAAACCCGCGTTTGTGAAGCAAAACCGCAAGTTCTGCGAGCTCATAGGCGATATCTTCTTCAAGGCTTACATAGCGAGAGGGGCGCATCATATCCTCCAAGCCAAAGTTGATGGAAGGAATTAAAAATAATACGCTTTTTGAGTAATAAAAAAAAGAAGGAGCCTTCCCGCGACGCAACAATTCATTGCTTCTTATTGTTTTTTTGGGCGACTTCTGGAAAAAAGGAAGCATGACAAAACGCGCGTCTTCTGCTTAACTTGCACGCTGTTCATCCGGGGTGCCCCTCCTAAAAGGGGCTGAGATTATACCCGCAAAACCTGATCTGGGTCATGCCAGCGAAGGGAGATTATCGTGACAAAAAACTTTTGCGCACGTTTGGCGCCTACCAACGGGCATCTTTTTTCAAAAAGCACCTTCTCACAAAGCACCCGCGCGCGTTTCTTCGACACGCCGCCGTGTGCGGGCCGAACCGTGACGGCGGGGTTCACTTATCTTCAGCGTATTGGCAAGGCAGCAAACTACGACATGTGGTTTCCCGCAGACCGTCGACAAGACCTGTTCAAAAAATACAGCGAAGGCACGCTCGCCGCCGGAGATTTCCCGACTCAGTGGGCCGCCATAAGAGAAATCGAACTTCTGCATGAATCGGGAAACCACAAGATCTATGATCTTGATCCTCAAATGTTCGAACGCGCCGTTCTCGACCTCTCGCGCAGTATGCGCGCCGGAGGATACCGTCTAACCATCGCCACGCTTGGCGCGTATGACGAAGGGGCCGAACGCGACGATCTGGAAATCCTCGACCAACGCCTGCAAGAAGGCCTCTCAAACGCCATCCACATGCTTTATCTGGAAGAAACAAGCGAGCAAATTAACGCTGAAAACGCGGCCAATCTGACCTCCGCCGCGTGGGATTACCGCGAGGCGCTTCCCCATGTCGGCATGGTGCTGGGTGCGCAACGGGTTTTCGGGCACAAGGAGACGGAACGCCATCGCCTCGCCGGGCGTTTTTTCGATATTCTGAACGCCCTGCCCCACACGCACATCGCGCACGATACGGCCGTCGGTCTTCAGATTCCGGAACTGTCGGGTGAAAATCAATGGAACTACATCGCCTCGCCCGAAGAAACGTTGAATGCCTTCAACCGCGTCTTGTCTCATGTCTTCGATAAATTCAACGGCGTGTCTCTCGGTCGCCTGCATGGGCGCGAAGATGCTTCCGACGAAATCCGCGCGTCAACGCTGCATCTGAGGGGATACGGTGATCGCCTGAACGAAAGCCAACGCTTTTATCAAAGCGCGGCCTTGGCGCTTGGTTGATTTTCTCTCACCGGCTTGTCGACATCATAAGCTGAGCGGCTTCTTTGAGTCCGACCGATAGATCTTCATTGTCGCGGAACGTATAGGCCCCATAGCTGATCCGGGTCGGGGACAAGCCCTCGCCGACACGAGCCAACGCGTCCTGCAACGTCGCGGACAAGGATTCCGCCTTGCGCCACGCCGAGGCGTTATCGCATCGCATAAGAAGGATGCCAAATTCGTCGGGAGCCAAACGCCCCACAATATCCGAGCTGCGCACACCATGAACGAGGACCGAAGCGACTTCACGCAAGGTCGCGTCGGCTGTCGTCGGGTTCATCCCCTCAACATCAAAATAAAGGATGCTGGACATACCCCCATAGCGTTCGTCAAAGGCAAGCATGCGAGCGACTTCACGATTGAAGTCAACGCGGGTCAAAACAGCCGGTTCATCGGCGATTTTTTGCTGCTCGTATGCGCGAAGTTTCTCTTCGAGCTCTTGATTTTTAGCCAGCGCGGACGCCATCTCGCCACGGAAAGCGTTCCAAACGCGGCGCTGCTCGATCGTCAGAGCGGCCGAGGCCAAAGGATCGATAGAAAAGTCGAAAGAACGGGGCATGGAAAAACAATCTCGCCCAAAAAGGCGTCAGAAAACGTTTTCAGGGCCGTAAGAAATATATCATTTTGATGAAAAACAAGTTAAAAAGAAGTGGTTTTGTCGAACAGAGGCGGGAAAAAACATGGCACAACGGCGTATAAAAAAAGAGAAAAAACCGCTTGTTAGCGTGATCATGGGGAGCCAATCGGATTGGGAAACCATGGAGCACGCGACAAAAATCCTTGAAGTGTTCCATATCCCCTTCGAAACAAAAATCATGTCGGCGCACCGAACGCTTGGACGGGTGACGACCTACGGAGAAAACGCAGCCGAGCGGGGGCTGAAGGTGATTCTTGCGGGCGCAGGTGGCGCCGCGGCCCTGCCCGGACTTTTGGCCGCGTTAACCACAATTCCTGTGCTGGGCGTGCCGATGGCGACGCCGATGATGGGAGGGCTCGACAGTCTTCTGTCGATGGCCCAGATGCCCGGCGGCATCCCCGTAGGGACGTTGGCCGTCGGCAAGGCCGGGGCCAAAAACGCCGCCCTTTTGGCGGTATCAATTCTGGCCTTGAGCGATAAAGAGCTTGCGGCAAAGCTGGTCGCATGGCGCGCCGCGCAAGCCGCGGCCGTATCGCAAGCGCCGGTTAAGGCCCCCAAAAACCAAAGGGCTCAAAAAGCCAAGGGAAAGAAGGAACCTTGACGGACGGGCGGCGACCCCCTAATAAGGTCGCCGTTCTTGGAAAAGGCCGAAAGCTCGGCCTTTATTAAAGAAGGCGCGGTGGCAGAATGGCTATGCAGAGGACTGCAAATCCTTGTATGCCGGTTCGATTCCGGCCCGTGCCTCCAATAGCTTGTTTCCGATAGAGGGAAGCCCGACATCAACGCGGTCAAAAAACGGCAAAAGACGCGCTAACCTAAACGCACATCCTCTCTCAAAAAAACATTGAATGTTGTTTTGTCCGGCAAACAAGGACGCCCCCATGCAACGGGAAGAGGATAGGAAGAAAAGCTGTCCTGCGCCTT
>JAQVBU010000018.1 GCA_028690155.1 Alphaproteobacteria bacterium
TGAAGCTGTTTGGCCATGTCGTTAAAGTCAAAGCGCCCCTGTTTCAGGACTCGTTCCGCCATGGCTTCGGCTTCGTCTTTATCGACGGTCTCAAGAGCGTGCTCCACCAACGATACGACGTCGCCCATATCCAAAATGCGGCCGGCCAAGCGGTCGGGATGATAGGCGTCCAGCGCGTCGAGCTTTTCGCCCGTGCCGAGAAATTTAATCGATTTCCCCGTCACGGCCCGCATGGATAACGCCGCGCCGCCGCGCGTATCGCCGTCGAGGCGTGTCAGGACGATGCCGGAAATCCCGACTTTTTCGTCAAACCGCTGGGCGGTTTGAACGGCGTCTTGCCCGGTCATGGCATCGACGACCAAAAGGCTTTCATGGGGACGGACCCGGTCGCGAACGGCAACGGCTTCGTTCATCAAAGCCTCGTCGATGGACAGGCGGCCGGCCGTATCCAAGAGGACGACGTCGAAATTTTCTTTGCGCGCGGTTTCGATCGCTCGGTCCGCAATGGCGATGGGATCCTGCCGGGGGATGATGGGGAGTGTCGCGATGCCGATTTGTTGTCCCAAAACAGCCAACTGTTCCTGAGCGGCGGGGCGCTGCACGTCCAAAGACGCCAACAAAACTTTTTTATTCTCTTTCGTCGTTAGATGCCGCGCCAGTTTGGCGGCCGTCGTTGTTTTCCCGGATCCTTGAAGCCCCAGCATGAGAATGACGGCAGGAGGCGGAACGTTCAAGGCCAGGCTTTCGGAGGCGGTTCCCAAAAGCTCGACCAAATGGTCGTGGACAATTTTGACGACCTGTTGGCCAGGCGTGATCGAACGTAAAACCTCTTGCCCCATCGCGCGTTCTTTGACGCGTGCAACAAACTCTTTTACGACGGGCAGTGCGACGTCGGCTTCAAGAAGGGCAATACGAATGTCGCGCAGCGCGTCGGTCACGTCCGCTTCGGTCAAAGCGCCGCGTCCCTTCAGGCGATCGAGAACGCCCGTTAATTTGCCGCTCAAAGTTTCAAACATCACATCGTCAAAACAAACGTATAGTCAACAGCCATCAGGCCTGTGCTCGCAACGCGAGGACAGACCTTACGCCCCACACTCCTTCGGGACGTATCCGCAAACGGTACGACCCCCTATTCCGTCGGGGTCCTTCCGCTGCCATGTGGCTGGGATGGAGAGCGATGTATCAGGAACGCAGGAGAATGTCAATAAAATGGAAAATGCACGCAATTGTTGCACAGCAGCATGAGTAACATGCTCATAATAAAGGGTTTTATTTCTCTATAAAATCTCTATAAAAAGGCCCTTTTTTTAGGGAACTTGCCTGTTGTGCGTTTTTTAAAAACCCATTAGAGTTGTCTCGTGTTTAGGTTGTCTTTTAAGGGGTAGAACCGTGTCTTTCTTCGATGTGCCCCCTGAAGCGGATCAGGGTTTTCAGACCGAGGCCGTGGTGAAGTGGTTTAGTCTGACAAAGGGGTTTGGTTTTGTGGCGCCTGTTGATGGAACGTCCGATGCTTTTGTCCATTCCTCGGTCGTCAATCGTGCCGGACTGCGCGATCTTCCTGAAGGAACGAAGCTTCTGGTTCAGGTTGGAGAAGGCGCGAAAGGCCGGCAAGTTCTTAACATCGTGCAAGTTATCGGCATGAGCGAAACGCCGCTCGTGACGTCACGTCCTGCGGCAACCGGTCCGGAAGTTGAGATGACGGGCGAAGTCAAGTGGTTCAAAGTCGACAAGGGCTTTGGCTTTGTGACCCCCGATGATGGAGGCCGGGATATTTTCGTTCATCGCACGGTGGTCTTGCGCGCGGGGCTGCAGATTTTGGAATCCGGGCAAAAAGTCAAAATGATGGTCCAGACAGCCGCCAAGGGACGGGAAGCGGCGTCGATAGAAATCGTCGGCTAAGGCGGACCTAATCGGGTGTGGATGCGCCGTGGCGCTGTGCCGTCGCGACGCGCGCGTTTTGCGCTTCTACTCTTTCTTATTTTTTTCAGATGGTTTGTCGTCACTTTTTTTGACCGCCGTATTGGCGATCAAAGGCGCGGCTTGGCGATAGCTGTTCAGGAATCCGCTGAACATATCGGTTTGGGAAAGCTGCGCTTGGGCGGCAGCAAGATTGCTCATCTGGCCCATGCTTTCCGGCTGGGTAAGCAAATCGAACATGTTGCTTTGCGCCTGCTGTTTCATGGTGTTGCCATAATCGCGGGCGAGGGCGCCGAGACAATCCTGATCGTCCAGCATGGCGCACGCGATGGCGGCGTTTAAAAGCCATGATGCTTTGTCGGGAGAAAGCGATTTGTTTTCGGGCGGCGGCGGGCCGACGAGCTCCATAAGAAGCGTGCTGGCAGTCTTCCACTGTTTGGCCTTCATGGCCAAATCGGCGCGAAGCAATAACGCGCCGGGGCTTGTGTTGTCCTTTAAAAGGGCGTCGACCTCGGCGGGTTGGTCCATTTCGGACAGCGCGCGGGCGCGTAGAAGCATGCGTTCGTTCTTGATGTCGTCCGGGATAGGGTCTTTTCCGGTAAGAGCCAAAGCGTCGAGTGCTTGGGTCGGCTTATGATCCAAAAGGCGAATGGCGGCGAGGCGCGATATAGCCTCAAGACGGGCTTTTCCCTTCAGGCGGTTTTTCGCAAGGTCCTCCAACAGAATGGCCGCCTGATCCAGAAGATCAATCGAAACGAGGCGTTCGGCAAGACCGGCGACGACGGCATCGCTTTCTTTGCCCGGAGGAAGAAGGTCGCGATACTGGTTATAAAGGGAGAGCGTGTCGAGCGGCGATAGCTGTTCGCCAAGCGTACCGATGAAAATGTCGCGGAAGGTGGACTCCATCTCGGTGCGGATCAAGGGGACAAGGGGGCTCGAAGGGTAAAGCGTGGCGGCCTTGGCCAACGCGTTGATCCCGGCCTTGAGATTTTTGGCTTGGATGTAAAATTGGCCAAGGCGGCGAAGGATATCGACTTCCAGATCGTCGCCGCGCCAGCCGAAACGAAGCGCTTCAAGCCGATCGGCGGCATGGGCGGGGGTCAAAGAGCCTTCGGCGACGCCCAGATCAATCAGGGCCAGTTCGGCGCGAACGCTATAGAGCCTGTCTTGGGAGTTCTTGGCGAGGCGCCACGCTTCCTCGGCTTCTTGTGCCCGACCGGCCTTGGCGTCAAGGACGCCGCGCAGAAAGTTTAAGGCCGGATTGATCGACGCCGCATGGGGAGCGTTGAGAACGAAATGGAGCCAGTCGGCGGCTTCATAAGGCTGATCGGCGGCCAAAGCGGCTTCGATGGCAAGGACGAAGAAGCGCGAAAAGAAAGGCTCCGGATAGCCGGCCAAGATGCGTTCGGTCGATGTCAATTTTTCTTCCGCTTGCTTCCATGAGCGCAACTGGGCCAAGGCAATGCCTTGCCACAGCGTGATTTCAGGTTGTCCGGCCAGCCCTGGGGAGCTCAGATCGGCCAAGCCTTCCTCGGGGTGATAGGCCAAAATTTTCGAGGCCCCCAAAAGCGCAAGAAAATCCCCGTGAAAGCGAAGGTCCGGGACTTCATCGGCCAAGGCTTCTAAAAGGGCGGCGGCTTCCTCGCCCATGCCGTGGGCAAAATAGAACCGCGCCAATTCCATCCGTGCGCGATTGCGCTCGGCCTCAGGCACGTCCACGATGGTTTGTTGAAGGCGCTGACGGGTTTGGGTAAAGGTCTCGCCCGGTTTTCCCGCCCACGTGGTGAAGTCGAAAATGGATTTTCCTTTCAAAGCGGCTTGGCTTTGAAGGTGTGAGCGTTTTTGGGCGCCGGTGTCTGAGGTGTCGGAGAGCAAAAGTCCCCCTTCTGCCGTAATCTCGATACCATCCGAGACGGCGCGGGCGATGATGGAATCAGACAACGGCTTGATGACCAATCCCTGTGCGGCTGGAAGGATCTCCAAATCGACAGAGCGTCTTTCGACGTTGAACGCTTCGCTTTGCGCGAGGGGAACGAGGATCAGTGAATCGCCGACAACAGGATCCGTGATGCGAATCGGCTGAGTGCTGTCGGGAAGAGGCAGAAGGAGGCGCGCGCCCAGAGCGAAGTCGGGCTGTTCGACGAGTGTGGTGGTCACGGGCGGCGTTTGGTTTTTCTTGGAGAGGTAGATTTTCCACGCTGTGCCGTCGAGCGAGGCCAAAAGCGTGGCGTTTGAGGGGACGGCAAAACGGTACCCCGCGTTATGCGGTAAGGGGAAAGGGACGATTTTAATCAAGGAAGAATGCCCGTTCAGAAGTTCCTCGGGCGATAGCGTCATTTTTTTATCAAAGACCACATAGCCGACCCCCGCGCGAAGATAAATGGCGGCGCGCGTCGCAACATGCGGATCAAGTGTGGCCACCAACATCGGCTTTTCGGTCAACACAAAGGAAAAGACGGCGGGTTTAGCGGGCCGATCAATCGTGAAATCGATGGGCGGCAGCGCAAGGGATTGTTCTTTTCCCTCTGCCGTCCGGGGGGCAAGAGCCGGTTTGACGTCGGCGTTCTCAACCTGTTGCTGTGGTACCGGTTTGTTTTCGCTAATCTTTTCGTCCGGAAGGCTTATGATAACATCGACTTTTTCGCGCGGGGAAGCCGTGACCCGAGGGGCGTCCACAGCCTTCTTTCCGCGTTGAGGGGGAGTCCCGACGAGCGAGGATCCCTCAATGTCGAGGACGACCGATGTTTCGTTGAAAAAGCTTTTGATCGAAGCCGAAGGATCGATGCGAAAGGTTACGATAACGTAATCGCCCTCGGTTTTTGTTTCAAAATCCCGGGCGCGTGAAAGATTGTATCGTAAGTTTTTGGGATAAGCGATGTGCCCGGTTGCTTTGAAAAGAACCGAAACCGAGCCTCCGTTGCGCTGAACGTCGTAAAGAACCTTCTGGGGCCAGTCGAAAACAATGCGGTCGAAGGCGCGATGCGCGCCGACGCGGACCGTCACGACGGGGGCATTTTGTGCGGCCGCGCCATTAGGGTTAAAAAAGATAAACGCCAAGGCGGCAAGGAAGAGGATGCGTGTGCGCATGAGTTAAGGAATGTCTAACACAAGGCAGGATCGAGGAAAACAAGCCGCAGGATACGCTAGGAACGTTCAGAGTTCCAGGATTTCTACACGAATTGCGCCCAAGGCATAAGGAAAAAGAGAAAGCGTTCTTTTTGGGCGTGGGTCTAAGGCGAGATAACGCCGTTTATCAGGGTGATAAGTAAGTTTTCTGTAACTTTATTGACGTACGTTAGGCGTATGAAGGAACCGGAAGACATTCTGAATTTTTGGTTTTACGAAGTCGAGCGTGCCGCATGGTTTTCGTGCGAGGCCGGTTTGGACGCGCGGATAACGGAACGATTCCTTGAGGATTACGAATGTGCGAGCCGCGGCGAATACAAAGAGTGGGAACAGACACCCGAAGGTATGCTGGCGTTGTTGCTTCTTTTGGATGAGTTTCCCCGCCGTATGTTTCGCGGCACGGCGCGGGCGTTTGAACTGAGTGATACGGCCGTCAATCTTGCACGCGAAGGGATCGTCAAACATTTTGATGACCGGATTGATGCTCAGTACAAGATGTTGTTTTACATGCCCTTTTTGAATTCAGAGAATTTGGGCGATCAACGTTTGGCCCTTTTTTATATTCGCGAACGTGCCAAGGACGCCGCATGGCTTGAGTTGGCGGAGAAAAACTACGCCACCGTTCGGCGTTTCGGGCGTTTTCCGGAAAGAGATGCGTTCTTAGGTCGTAGCGACGCCGGCCAAAGGGGTTAGCCGAAAAGCGAACTGCTCAGGATCGTGGCGAGGTTCTTGGCCATTAACAGGGCGATCCGCTTGCGATGTTGGGTCGTGCGAAGAATTTTTTCATCCTGCGGATTTGACAGGAAGCCGGTTTCCACGAGCATGGACGGGACATCCGGCGCGCGAAGGACAACAAAGTTGGCCGCGCGCATGGGTTGCTCCAAAAGGTGCCATTTGCTCCCGATGGCTTGGATAAAGCGGACGCGGGCGTGTTGCGCGGTATTTCGTGTCTGGCGGGTCGCCAGATCCAACAGGATGGCGGTTACTTCTTCGTCGGCCACGGGAAGATCGAGACCGCCCATAAGATCGGCCTTGTTTTCATGATCGGCTAATTCCTTGGCAAAGGCGTCCGAGGCCTTGGAGGACAGCGTATAGACAGAAAGCCCACGGGCCGAACGGTTCGGCGCGCTGTCGGCATGGATGGACAAGAACAAATCGGCGCGGGCCTCTTGGCCCATACGCACGCGTTCTTCGAGCGGGATAAAGACGTCCCTTGTCCGAGTCAGCTTGACGGAAATCCCTTGCTTGTTGGAAAGGGCGGCGGCCATGTGCTGGGCGATGTCAAGCGTGATGTCCTTTTCGTAAGTGCCGCGATGGCCGACGGCGCCCGGATCGCGCCCGCCATGGCCGGGATCAAGCATCAACAGCTTTGGCGCCCTAGGTTTGCGCGTCGGCAAGGGGTGGGCGTGGGCGACGGACGTCAGCAAGCCGGGAGACAAGGCAAGCAACGATACGCCCGTCAGCGAAGCCGTAAGGCTCGCCTGAAGAAAACGGCGGCGTGTCAGACGATCATCGGACATGACGTTATTTTTGTCTGTTTGGGTTAAAAAAGTCTTATACTCCGGAACCTTTGAAGAGAGAAACCCCTTATGCGTCTCGCTTTCGTCGATTTTGTCTACGGATACGACGCGGGGAGGCCCGACGAGCCGGCCCCTTTGGGTGGAACGACGTCGGCCGTGTGCTTTCTGGCGCGCGCGCTGCATCAGGAGGGGGTTTCCTGTACGCTTTTCAACGCGATAGAGACCCCGCGTTCGGCACATGGCATTCCAAGCCTTCCTCTTGAATCCATTAAAGACGCCGTGCTCGACGAGGCGTTCGACGTCTACATCTTTTGCGGGCGCTGGCAGGAGTCGTTGGTTCGTTTTTTAAGGGCCCGCACGCAAGCGCCTTTTATCGCCTGGATGCACGAAAGCGAATTGGGAGGGGCTTTGACACCGGCGCTGGAAGCGTTTGACGGTATCGTGTTCGTCAGCGCGTGGCAGCAAAGGGTCAACAGGGCCCTTGTACCTCCCTCATGGCGTCAAACCGTCATCCGCAACGCGATGAATCCCTGCGTGGCGGCGTCCTTTCAGGAGGGCGCGTCGATTTTGGCGGCCAAGTCCATGCCGCCGCTTTTGCTTTTTGCCGGAAATGTCGCGCGCGGCGCGTTTCATCTTCCGGGAATCTTGCAAAAAATTCGTGAGCGGCGGAGCGATTTTTCGGTCGAGGTCTTTTGCGACCTCAACCCTTCCGGCGACCCGGGTCCAGACGCGGCGTACCTTGATTGGATGCGCCAACAGCCGAACATCGTGCATGTCGGCCCGGTCGGGCAGACCGAGCTGGCGCGGCGCATGCGCCGCGCGGCCCTTTTTGTGGCGCCGAATCCGTGGCCTGAAACGTCGTGTATCGCCTTGATCGAGGCGATGGCATCGGGGCTCGACGTGATCGCCACACAGAGGGCGGCGCTGCCGGAAACGGCGTCGGGCTTTGCGCGGCTCATCCCGATCGACGCGTCCGACGACCGCAGGCGCTTTGATCAGGCGATTGACGTAGACGCCTTTGCCGACGCGGTTCTTGAGAGCCTCGCGGCATGGGAGACACGAAGCCTCGATCTTGAAAGGCGGCTCGAACGTCAAGTCGCGTTTTTCCGCCAGCACTATCAATGGGCTTCCCGCGTGCCGTTATGGCGGGCGTTTATGGACGATCTGAAAAAAGAGGCGGGCTGAAAAGAGCGATGCCGGCACCGTCATCCGTCTTGGCGATAAAGGTGCGTTCATTGAAAACATTGACGCATCCTTCGGCGATCAGGCGTACGGCGGAAGGATAGGCTTTATGCTCGGCCTCAAGCACGCGAGCCGCCAGAACTTCCTCGGTGTCGTTGTCCAAGACCGGCACAACGGCTTGAAGGATGATAGGGCCATGATCCATTTCGGCGCGAACAAAATGAACCGTGCATCCCGTTACTTTGGCGCCGTAATCCAAAACTTTTTGGTGAACGTCCACGCCCGGGAACGCCGGGAGAAGGGACGGGTGAATGTTGACCAGCCTGTCGCGCCACCGTTCGGTGAACCACGCCGTCAAAAGACGCATGAACCCGGCCAGACAGACAAGCTGGACATCATGTTTTTCCATCGTCGCATCCAAGGCCTCCTCGAAGGCTTGGCGCGACGCAAAATCTTTATGAGGGATGACAAAGGCCGGAATCGAGGCGTCTTTGGCATAATCCAGCCCTTTGGCCGAGCCGTTATTGGCGATAACGCAAGAAATTTTGGCGGGAAAGCCGGGCTGGGCGCAGGCGTCGATCAAGGCGCGAAGGTTGCTCCCTCGACCGGAAATGAGGACGCCGAGATTCAGCATGAGCATACCTTGTCGTTATTGTCGATGACCACGGCGGCGTTGTCGCGTCTTTCGACGACGCCGATCGCAAAAACGGTTTCGCCCTTTTCGCGCAGGATCGCGGCGACCTCTTCGGCGCGTGCCGCGTCGACGATGATAACCATGCCGATGCCGCAGTTGAAGGTTCGCGTCATCTCGTGGGCGTCAATGTTTCCCGCTTTGGCCAGCCACGGAAAGACGGACGGAACCGTCCACGCGGCGGCGTCGAGGCGCACGCTCAAGGTTTCGGGAAGAACACGCGGAATATTTTCGAGAAGGCCGCCGCCCGTGATGTGGGCCAAGGCCTTGGGCGCGTCGATTTTAAGCGCGGCAAGGACGGCGCGCACGTAAATCTTCGTTGGCGTCAACAAGGCGGCGCCCAGCGTTTTTAAGGGATCGAAGGGGGCCGGGTCGTTATAGGACAGTTTTTCTTGTGCCACGATCTTTCGCACCAAAGAAAAGCCGTTGCTGTGTATGCCGCTTGAGGCAAGGCCTAGAACAACGTCGCCTTCTTTAAGAAGGGTCTCTTTGGGCAACAGGTTTTCGCGTTCGACGGCGCCGACGGCAAATCCGGCCAAGTCGTAATCGCCGGTGCCGTACATGCCGGGCATCTCGGCTGTTTCCCCGCCGATCAGCGCGCATCCCGCCTGCCGACACCCTTCGGCAATGCCGGCAATAACGGTTTTGGCGGCGTCGACATCAAGATGGCTTGTGGCAAAATAGTCTAAAAAGAACAAAGGCTCGGCCCCTTGAACGATCAGATCGTTGACGACCATAGCCACCAAATCAATCCCGACGGTGCTGTGCATGGCGGTGTCGATCGCGATTTTAAGTTTCGTTCCGACCCCGTCGGTTGAACTGACCAAGATGGGGTCCCGAAAGCCGGCGGCCTTCGGGTCGAACAAAGCGCCAAAGCCGCCCAACCCCGCCATGGCGCCCGCGCGCGTGGTGGTTTTGGCATGAGGCGCGATGGCGGCAACCAGAGCGTCACCGGCGTCGATATCGACGCCAGCCGAGGCATAAGCGCCTGAAGAAGAAGGAGTAGAGGACTTCATGAAAATACCTAAAAGCAAGGGACGAACCCACGTCGGATGAATACCGATGAAGGAGGTAGCATAAAAAACAGATTCGACAAAATCCTAAACAAAAGGCTAGTGTTAGGCGCAACCGAAGGAGCCGATTCGTATGCGTTTAGTCTTTTTTCTGCTTTTGTTCTTTCTGCCGGTTATGGGGAAAGCGCAGGCGCAGTTTGTGGCGAGTGATATTCAGCCTGTTATTGTCGAGGGCGCACCAACGTCAAGCGACGAGCAAGCGGAAGAGGATCGGCGCGCGTCTTCGGCTTCGGAAGAGGCCGAGGAGGCTCCGGCTGTCGCCTTTGATCCCTATGCGGTGACAAACGTGGCCGTGGACGTGACGGCGGAAACGGCCTCCGAGGCGCGGGATCAGGCGCTGGTGCAAGCCGAGCGTCTGGCGTATGGGCAACTGTGTGCACGCTTTGGCGCGGAACGCGAAATCGAGCTGATGACGGATGAAGAGCTTGCGGCGTTGGTGCAGAGCTTCGAAGTCCAAAGCGAGCGGATTTCGGCGGTGCGTTACATCGGCGTTTTTACGATTCATTTTAACCCCGATGCGGTGAAAGAGCGTTTTGCCGTTCCCTTGGAAGCGCCGACACCTTCCGTGACCGAAGCGTTGGGGCAGGTTGCCGTAAATATTTCCGCCCAAACGTTGGCCGAATGGCTTCAGATCAAGCAGCGCCTGATGAGCCTACCCCTTGTAGCGCGGCTTGATACGCGGCGTGTCCAGCGAGGGCTTGTGTCGGTGGACGTGGTCTTCCACAATTCTTTCAGCGATCTTTGTGACGCGTTGGATGAAGCCGGGTTTGCCCTTAGGCAAAATGAAGACGGATCCTTGGCTCTTTCGAATAAGCCGCGGGTTTTTCCGTGAGGATAAAAATCCGTTCCATCCCTCCGCCGCGCGTGCGTTATGCGCCGGTTTGGGTCGACGGCCTTGCCTTGGTTGCGGGATTGACGGAGGCGGGCGCGGTGTGCCGGATCGGTTTTCTTGACGGCCGCTCGCTTAGGGGCCTTGTCAACGCGTGGCGGCGCCTGTGGCCTCAGACGGCCTTTGAAGAGGAAGAAACCCCTTTCCCCGAAGATCTTCGGGCTCTTCCGGTGCTTCTTGTGGGGACGCCGTTTCAAGGCGCGGTATGGCGGGCTCTTTCGCGGATTCCCGCAGGACGTACCGTGACCTATGGGGATTTGGCCGCGCGGCTCGGCAAACCCGGCGCGGCGCGCGCGGTAGGGCGCGCATGCGGCGCGAACCCGGTTCCGGTTTTGATTCCTTGCCATCGGGTTGTTTCTCGGGAAAACTTAGGGGGCTTCTCGGCCGGCGTTCGGCACAAGGAATTTTTATTGCGACAGGAAGGCGTTTTTTTAGCGTAGGCGTAACATGGTAGAGAAAAAAAAGACGGGAAAAAAGGGAGGCCTTGGCGATGTGGCCTCGCGGCGGCACAGCGCGGTTCGCGTGAAAGCCAAGAAAACGCGTCGCGAATCGTCGCGCCGGTGGATTGAACGGCATCTTAACGATCCCTATGTGGCGGCGGCACAGGAAGAAGGCTATCGTTCGCGCGCGGCGTTCAAGCTTCTTCAGTTGAACGAGCGTTTTGGTTTTCTCAAGCCCGGCTTGCGCGCGCTGGATCTTGGCGCGGCTCCCGGCGGATGGTCTCAGGTTGTGAGCCAAGCGATTGGGACGACAAAAGGCGTGTGCGTGGCGCTGGATCTTTTGCCGATGGCCCCGATAAAGGGCGTGACCTTTTTTCAAAAGGATTTCACGGATGAGGATGCGCCCGCCTTGTTGAAAGAAGCGTTGGGCGGCGCGGCCGATCTTGTGCTCAGCGATATGGCGCCCAACACGACGGGACATGCGGGCACGGATCATTTGCGCATTATGGGGTTGGTCGAGATGGCGGCCTTTTTCGCGGTGGAAATTCTCGCGCCCGGCGGGGCCTTTGTATGCAAAGTGTTTCAAGGCGGCGCCGAGCGTGAGGTGCTGACGTTTTTAAAGAAGCATTTTAAAAGCGTCCGCCATGCCAAGCCGCCGGCCAGCCGGGCGGAATCGTCCGAAACGTATCTTGTCGCGCAGGGGTTTCGATGCTGAGAAGGTGGAGGACCCTTCTTTTGTGTTTTGTCGTCGGCTTTGTTCCGGCGGCGCGCGCCGATGAGGGCGTGGTGTTCGTGCGCGACGCCGAGATCGAGGCGTACGTGCATGCGTTGGCCGCGCCGATTTACCGCGCGGCCGATATCGATCCGCAAAGCGTGACGATTGCGCTTATTCAAAGCAATGAAATTAACGCCTTTGTCGCGGAAGGGCTGAACGAATTTTTTTATACGGGGCTTCTGGAAAAGACGAAAACGCCAGAGGATCTGGCGGGCATCATCGCCCACGAAACGGGCCATATTGCCGGGGGACACCTCATTCGCGGCAAGGAAGAAATGAAGAACGCGTCGGCCGAGGCGATTTTTGCGACGCTTTTGGCGGTGGCGGCTGGGGCCGTCAGCGGCAACACGAACCTTGCGCTCGGCGGCATCGCGGGGGGCGCGCAGGTCGCCGAGCGCAGTTTTTTGAGCTTTAGCCGGGCTCAGGAAGCGTCGGCGGATTCGGCGGCGCTGCGTTTTTTGGATACGGCCGGGATTTCGGCCAAGGGAATGGAGGCGTTTCTGAAACAGCTCGCGGGGCAGGAGCTTCTGCCCCAAGACCGTCGCGACGCGTATGTCCGGACGCATCCTCTCACGCAGGACCGTATCGACGTCGTGCGGCGGCATGTCGAAGCCTCGCCGATCCGGGACAAGAAAATGGCGGCGCCTTTTTACAAGATGCATGAGCGTATGAAGGCCAAGTTATTGGGTTTTTTGCACCCGCAGGTCGCGTTGTTGCGCACGACGGATCAAGATCCGGACCCGTCGCGGCGGTACGCGAGGGCGATCGCTCTTTATAAAACGGGCAAGGCGGACCGCGCGCTGCGTTTGATTGACGGTCTGATCAAGGAAGAACCGGACAACCCGTTTTTTTACGAATTGAAAGGGCAGGTTTCGTTCGACAACGGCCGCATGGATGAGGCGTTGCGCGCGTACGAAAAAGCGGTCAAGCTTCTGCCGTCCTCGGCGCTTTTACAGCAGGCCTTGGGCCATGTTCTTTTGGAAAGCGCGGATAAGGCGCATGAAAAAGACCGCGTGGACAAGGCTCTTGTGTCGTTAATCGAAGCGGCGCGGTTGGAACCGCACGAGCCGATGACGTGGCGTTTTTTGGCTTCGGCGTGGGGGCGGAAAGCGGCTTGGGCGGTTGATAACGATTATCAGGCGCTGGCGACATACGCGTTGGCCGAAGAAGCGGCGGCCCAAGGAAACGCAAAGACGGCAGGACGTCTTGCCTCGCGGGCGATGGAAGGGTTGCGTCGCGGCTCGCCGTATTGGCTTCGAGCCCAAGACCTTAAACTTGTGTCGGATCGCATGGGAAAAGAGTCGGAATAGGCTAAATTAACGAAAAACAGCCCTACACAAATAAAAAAAGCTGTGATACTAAACCCCCGCTCTGCTGGGGGATCGTCTAGCGGTAGGACAACAGACTCTGACTCTGTTTACCGTGGTTCGAATCCACGTCCCCCAGCCAACAAAGCCCCCCCCCTTTTTTTAGCGCGACGGCTCTGTGCCTTACGGCACAATCGCGACTGCGCTTAAAGCGCGTTTTTACAATCCACGTCCCTCCGTCAGCAACAAAAGGGGTTATCACGGATAACGCAAGCTAGGAACGTTTTCCGAAGCGGGGTTCCCCGAGGGAGGCGAAGGCGCCTTTTCAAGAAAGGGAGCGGTGATTTCCTCCGGCAAACGATCCATAAGGGACCCCATAAGCTTCGGGGCCATGGCCATTTTCGAACCATTTTCCGAAAGCTGTACATGTCCGGAAGAGATAAGGCGGCGAAGGGCGGTGCTGGGCGGCTCTACAAGATTCCTGTCGTAGGCAGGGTTGGGGCGAGGCATTCCCGCATCGACCCAAAAGGAATTTTGTTTGAGCATGCGTTGAAGAAGCCGCCCAATAAGGTCTTCTTGTTCGGAGGCATTGGGTGAGAAGGCGCTGGTATTACAAAAACCCCAACTCAGCGATTTGTCCCACAGGCTGGCGGCGGAGGTAACGACGTCTTTATAATCGCCCAAACCAGTTTGGGGCCATTGGTCCGGGAGGGAGAAAGTTTTTTGCATGGTAACGACTCCTCGTAATGGATGGCGCGAAAAAACAAAGCTTTTTTAAAAAGGATCGAACGGAAAAACGAATACCATTCGGTTAATTTTTTCAAAAGCGATAGTTTTGGTTAAAACGCTCTTATTTCGCCGTTCGTCCGTCCCGCAAGGGTTTATCGATCATACGTTGGCGGCTTGCGTGGCGGCGTATGAGGACGCTGGGGACTTTGGGGCTCGGCAGAAGGAAGTTTTTCAGCCAGCTTGGCATATTTTGGCATGGCAGAAGGAAGTTTTCCCGCCAAGCTCAGAATATCGTCTAATCCTGTGACACGAACGACGAGTTTGTTGCCAAGCGATTGGCTTTGTGTGAGCGTGCTCTCGACACCCCAGGAAGAAAGGCGTCCCTGAATATAGCCGATTTCGGCAGGCGTTCTGTCTTCGGCGTAGAAGTTCACAAGGGGGGTGCCGTCTCCCTGCCAAAATCCCGGGTTGGCCATCTCGCGATCAATCTCTTCTTTATTTCTGTCGGTCAGTGTGGCTCCGGACTTTAAAAGGTCAGGAAAAGCCGTTGGCAGAAGATCCATCGTTTTTCCGAGGTTTTCCAGCCCATCAATGTGCAAGAACATGTCAGGGGGTGGTGTTAGTTGAAACTCCGAACGGTATTTGATGCCCTTATGCTTGAAAAGTTTATCTATGCATGCGCTCTGTTCTGGTGTGAGGTGGCCGATGGAGATGCTTTTGCGCGGGCTGCCGTCTTTGTCGGCGTTTTTCCAATTTTCGGGCTGTCCCAGATACAAAAGAGCTTTCAGCTGATCGAGGCTGTCTTTTTCGGGACCGACGCGAACCACATTGATGTTGCCCAAAGATTTGCTTGGAATTTGTGTGGCTTTAAGACCATATTTTTTTTCTAAAATGTCAATGAACGCGGCCTTCTCTTCGTCTGTCCGTTCGCGAAGGGGCAGACTCTGCAATTCGTCCCCCCGGACGTTTTGGCCGGATTTCCACTTTTCTTTGTCAAAGAATTCTTGAAAGGCATTGTACAAGAGGGCGGCGTTCATCATAACGGTCTCCAAAAAAGGGAAAGAATATTCTTCGCATTATGCCTGAAACAATAAACGCGTTCGTTTAAAAAGGGCTTAATTTTATTGCATCTTTGGTGCTCAAAGAGGCGAACGCCTTCATTTCAAGAACAAAAATTATTCATGAAGGGTTTGTTAACGTGTCCCCGCATCCCCACCCAGCGCCTTATAAAGCGTGATGGTATCGGTCAGTTGGGTTAAGCGGTTTTCAAGAACGGACACCTGAGCCGCGCGCGCCTTTTCTTGTGCGTCCAGCCAAGTTTGTTTGTCGGCATAGCCTTGTTTGTACTGTTCGGCATAAAGGGCTTCGGCTTTTTGGGCTTGGGCTAGGGCTGTGGCCAGCTTCTTGCCCTTCTTGGCGTCGTTGCTGTGGGCCGAAAGCGCGTCTTCGACCTCGGCCAGCGCCGAGTAAAGGGTCTGGCGGAAAGAGACGACGGCCTCTTCATACGCGGTCTCGGAAATCTCGGTATTCTTCTTGGCGTCGTACCAGTTTAAAAACGGCAGCGCGATACCCGCGCCCAGCGCGCCGACGGGGTTGGTCAAAATTTTGGCCAACGCGTCGCTTGTCGAGCCCAGACTTCCGGTCAGCGACAAGGTTGGCATATAGCTGGCGCGCGTGGCATCGGTGTCGGCAAGAGCTTCGCGTAAACGAAGCTCGGCGGCGCGCAGATCGGGACGCCGTTCGAGAAGGGACGCCGGCGTGTTCGCGGGAAGATTCGGTATGGAGGTTTTAGGGAGCGCCGCCGGAAACGCCTTCAACGTTTCGGGAGGCTCGTCAAACAGAATGGCAAAAGCATGCAACGCTTCGCTTCGTTGCTGCATGTAATCGCGATGCGCGGCTTCCTGCTCGGCGAGGCTTTGCGCGACGGCGGCTTCGTCGATGCCCGATGAGGCGCCCGCGTCGTGCTGGATTTTCGCCAGCGCCAGGGATTCCCGGCGATAGGATAAAGACCGTTCGGACAGGGTAATCCGTTCGTTCAAATAAGCGATTTTCCAATAAAGGTTGATGGTCGTGCCAATCAGGGCCACGGCCGCGCTTTGCCGATCCTGCTCGGTGGCCAAGGCTTCCCACGCGGCGGAATCCGCCTCGTGCGCCAGCTTGCCCCACAGATCGACTTCATAGCCGACGTCCAGCGCCGCGCCATAGGTCCGCGTGATGGTTTGATTGCGCCGCAAGCTTCGACTGTTCGAAAGCGAGCCCGAGGCGGAGAGATCCGGCAAATTTTGATCCCAAGCCAAATCGGCGGCCAGCTTGGCGGCCTTGACCTTCAAGGCGGCCGCGGCAAGGTCGTTGTTCTTGGCGAGCGCTTCGTCCACAAGGCGGTTCAAGACAGGGTCGTTGAAGGTTTCCCACCACGCCGAAAGCGTGACGCCCGAGGCCGTTCGCACAGGGCTTTGCCACAACGCGGGCATCTCGATATCGGGACGTGCGTAGTCCGTTGTTGTCAGACTGCCGCATCCGGCGAGCAGGACAAGGGAAGGGAGGGCAAGGAGAAGAGCTTTTTTCATTCGCGCGCCAAAGCCTCCACAGGATCGAGACGAGAGGCGTTTCGTGCCGGCAGAAAGCCGAAGACGATGCCGATCAGGGTCGAGCACAAGAACGCCAGAACGATTGCGGTTGTCGAAAAGACCATGCTGAATTGCGAGGAGAACTCAGCGAAAACAAGGCCGAAGCCCAACGCCGCCGCGATACCGATGATGCCTGCGAAAAGGCAGACCAAAACGGCCTCGAGAAGGAATTGGAGGCGCACGTCGCTTTGGCGCGCGCCGACCGCGATGCGCACGCCGATTTCCTTGGTGCGCTCGGTGACGGAGACCAGCATGATGTTCATGACGCCGATGCCGCCGACGATCAGCGAGATGACGGCGATCATGCCGGTCAGAAGGCGCATGGTCGAGGTCGTGCTTTCGATGGTTTTGCGGATGTTGGTGGTGTTGAACAGATAGAAGTCGTTGGCGCGGTGGCGGCGCGTCAGAAGCCGGGTGATGCCTTCTTCGGCGGCGCTTTGCGAGATGCTGTCGTCGATGCGCACCATGATGTTGCGCAGATAGGACTGGCCGAGCAGGCGATGCATGGCGGTCGTATAGGGAACGTAGATGTTCAGGTTTTCGTCGTTGCCGATGCCGCTTTCCTTGGGCTTGACGACGCCGATGATGCGGCAGGGCACGGTGCCGAGAAAGACGACCTGTCCCACGGGGTTTTCGCCATTCGGGAAAAGTTTGTCGAGGGTGTTTTTGTCGATCACGGCTTCCTGGGCGATGCGTTTGACGCCGTCTTGGTCGAAGGAGCGTCCGTCGGACAGGGTGATGTCGCGCACCTGAAAATAGCTTTCGCCCACGCCGTTCACGCGCGCCGAGGCGGACACGTTGCCGTGGCGCAACGTGACGCTGGTGGCCACGACGGGGGTCGCGCTGTGAACGTAGCTTTGCCGGGCGATGGCCTCGGCGTCGCTGGGAACGAGGGTCTCGATTTTCTGGGACTCGCGGTCGCCGAAGCCCTTGCCGGGATAGACGTTGAGGGTGTTGGTGCCCATGGCCGAAATATCTTTGAGGATGCGCTGCTGCGATCCCGCGCCGAGCGCCGTGACGCAGACGACGGACGCGATGCCGATGATGATGCCCAGCATGGTCAGCAGCGTGCGCATTTTGTGCGAGATCATGGCCAGCCACGCGATGTGCAGCGCCTCGCGGCTCCGGTCGATCAGCGCGCGAACCGACGAAGGCTTCTCCGCCGATACGTCCCAAATCTTGGACGGGGCGGCGGGCTTTGAGGCGGCGGCTTTGTCCGTTTTCCGGTCGGCGATGATTTTGCCGTCGCGGATTTCGATGATGCGTTCGGCGTGGTTTGCGACGCTCATGTCGTGGGTGACGATGATGACGGTGTGGCCCTCGCGGTGAAGCTCCTCCAAAAGAGCCAGCATGTCCGTGCCGCTGTGGCTGTCCAGAGCGCCGGTCGGCTCGTCGGCGAGGATGATATGGCCGCCGTTCATCAACGCGCGCGCGATGCTGACGCGCTGCTGCTGGCCGCCGGAAAGCTCGGACGGCTTGTGGTGATGCCGATCGCCGAGCCCAAGCCGCGTAAGAAGTTCAAGGGCCCTTTTGCGGCGTTTTTCTCGCGGGATTCCGGCATAAACGGCGGGCACTTCGACGTTTTCCAAAGCCGTCAAGTCGTTGAGGAGGTGATAGCGTTGAAAGATGAAGCCGAAGTTTTCGCGGCGCAGCTTGGCTTGCGCGTTGGGATCTAACGTGTGGCTGTCAACGCCGGCCACGCGATAGGTTCCATGCGTGGGCCGATCGAGACATCCCAAAATATTTAAAAGGGTCGACTTGCCTGATCCGGACGCGCCGACGATGGCGACCATTTCGCCTTCATTGATCGTCAAGTTAATGTCGTTCAACGCGATAACACGGGCATCGCCCGCGGCGTATTCTCGTTGCAACGCGCGCAATTCAATAAGGGGCGTCGCCATGGCTACATTCCCATAGGTGGTCCGCGCCGCCGGAACGATGCGGTTGTCGATTCACCGTCGGCCGAGGCCGACTGGCTGACGACAATCGTGTCGCCCTCGCTCAAGCCTTCGGTGACTTCGGCGCGGACGTTATCGTTGACCCCGATGGAGACGGTGCGCGTTTCAAGGGACCCATCGGCGTTCAGGACGCGGACGGTATAGCGTCCATCCGGCAGAGGGTCGCTGAGCGCGGTGCAGGGGATGGTCAGGGCGTTTTTGGCCTCTTTCAGCACGATATGGACTTCGGCGGTCATGGCAATGCGCAGAGTCCGGTCCGGGTTGGGCACGTCGAATAAGCCGTTGTAGTAAATGGCTTCGTCGGACGAACTCGATGACGCGCTGCTGGAAGATGAATCGCTGGTTTCGATGGAATCGGGTGCGGGCTCGACGGCGCGCAAGGAGGCCTCATAGGTTTTATGGGGTTCGCCCAAAACGGTGAAATAAACATGCTGCCCGACATGGACGCGCGTGACGTCGGCCTCCGAGATCTCGGCTTCGACCGTCATGGTGTCCAACTGAGCGACTTTGATGATGGTGGGGGTTGTCTGAGCGGCGTTGACGGTTTGACCCTCCTCGGCCACGATGGCCACGACCGTGCCGTCGATCGGAGCGTAGATTTTCGTGTAATTCAGATTGACCTTGGCCGTATCAACGGTGATTTCGGCCGCCTTGATCTTGGCGCCCAGCGCGGTCAAATCGGCCTTAGCGGCATCATAAGCGGCTTCGGCGTCTTGAAAGCTTTCCTTCGAGACGGCATCGCGTTTTTGCATAGTTTTTTGACGCTTATAGATGGCCTCGGTTTTTTTAACGACGGCCTGCTGGGCGGCATAGGCGGCCCGGGCGTTTTCCAAAGAGGCTTGGGCGTTCAGAAGATCGTTTTGCTGGGTTCGCGAATCGATTTCGGCGACAAGCTGATCTTTTTTAACCTGATCGCCCAGTTGGACGTGCAGAATTTTGATTTGGCCGGAAGCTTGGGCGCCCACGCTGACAAGCTTGGAAGCCTGAAGGGTGCCGTTGGCCAGCACGCTTTCTTCAAGGTCGCCGCGCGAGACTTTTTCGGTGATAAGGGGCGGCGTTTGGGTGCCCGAAGAGGTTATTTTCCATCCGCCGATCGCCGTAAGAGCGAGAAGGATGGATAAGAAAAGAAAGCGCAGGGCCGATTTCATCGAAGAGGACATAGCCATTCCTTAGGCGGCGGGAAAGAATGTTATTGGATCATAGAGAGCCGACGCTTGGCAAGCGCGTCCGTTCCGTGAGGGCGGCACCGACGTGCGATCGAGAGTGTAACGAGCGGGAGCGTTTTCCCTTACGAAAAAGACGTGAAATGTCTCGTATTTTTCTTCACAGGAAAGAAGGGGCTTGGCACACTTTTGGCAATATGATTCGGGGCCATGATTCGGGGCTTTCCCACGCGGGCATGTCTTTATGGGGTGGGATAAAACGATAACGTCTTGATTGTTCGGAACGTTTTCTTTGCCTTGGGCAAAGTTTTTGCGGAATCGGGAGGGCCCGTTAGGACGAAGGGCCGGTCGAAAAGCGTTGTCGGACAGGACGTCCTTTCTTTTTCTTTCTTTTTTGTGCGGAGCTTCTCATGCGAAAAATGTCAAAGTCCCGTTTGGGTCTTGCTGTGTCCTTTTTTGCCTTGGCGGTGGGGGTGGCGCCGGGAGCGCACGCCGCGGATACGGCGGCGGCGCTTGACGCGTTGCAAAAGCAGATCGACGCCCTGCAAAAGCAACTTGCCGAGTTGAAAGCGGCGCAAGCAAAGGCGGATCGGGAAGAGAAAGCCGAGAGGGTCGTGTCCCAAAAAGAAGAGCCCTCGCCGTCGGAAGGAAGCCTGCGCGGCGTCATCAAGGCGAAAACGGGGGTGGATGTGACGATGGGAGGTTTTATCAATGCCTCCACAATTTTCCGCACCAAGAACGAATCGGCGGACGCTGGATCGAACTTCAACACGATGATTCCGTTCAACAACGCGGCGAACGCGCACCAATCGGAATTCCGGGAATCGGCGCGTGGCTCCCGGCTGTCGCTCAAGGCCGTGGGAAAGCCCGGCAAGGACGCGACGTTGACGGGGTACTTCGAGTTCGATTTTCTCGGCGCGGGCTCGACGTCCACCCAGACGCAAACCAACAGCTACACGCCGCGCGTTCGGCACCTTTTTGCCTCGTATGACGACAGCGCGTCGGGGTGGCGTATGGTGGCGGGCCAGACGTGGAGTCTGGCAACCATGAACGCGGAAGGGATCAACCCCTTCAAGCAAAACATCCCAATGGTTCAGGATTCCGGGTTCTTGCCTGGGGTCAACTTTACGCGTGTGCCGCAGCTTCGCGTCGTCAAGGATTTCAAGGATCGGCATGTGTCGATCGGCCTTTCGGCGGAAAGCCCTCAGATGGCGACGGCGGGCATCTGTACGTCCAGCACGGCGACGTCGATCGGCAACTCGCCCAGCACGGGAACAAATCCCTGTTCGGGCGCGACGACGGCGTACAGTCTGGTGGGCGCGGCGTTCAGCGGCAATCTTCAAGGCAGCATCACGACGGATATCGCGCCGGATATGATCGTTAAGGCGACCTATGATCCGGGATGGGGGCACTATGAAGTGTTCGGGCTGACGCGCGTTTTCCATGGTTTGTCCGGGGCCAACAACCATAACAACATGGCGTTCGGCGGAGGCATCGGCGCGGGCGCGTCGTTGCCGATCGTGCCGAAGAAAGTGGATCTTCGGGCCAACGTGCTGGTGGGCAAGGGCGTCGGTCGTTACGGCGCGGCCCAGCTTCCGGACGTCTCCGTGGCGTCGGACGGCAAGCTTAAGCCGCTCAGCCAGTACACGGCCATGCTGGGCGTGGTCGGTCGGCCCAGCCCGTCGTGGGACGTGTTCCTTTATGCGGGGATGGAACAGGCGTTTCGCCACAGCGTGGCGGGCGTCACGAACAACGTGTACGGCTATGGCAACTTCGGCGTGGACAACAGGGGATGCTCGACGTCGGGCAGCACGACGTGCTACGCGCAGACATCGAGCGTCTGGCAGGTTACGGCGGGACTGTGGCATGTTTTCTATGAAGGCGACTACGGTCAGGCCAAGATCGGGCTCCAACATTCGTGGACGCGGCGCAACGCGTTTTCGGACGCGAACGGGATCAACCCGCATGGGATTCAGAACATTTCCCTTCTGGCGATTCGGTATGCGCCGTTCTAGGCAACGGGGCTAGACCGTCTCATTGCGCAAGGCGCGCCCCATCAACGCCGCGATGCTTTCGTCGACGCTCGTTTTGTCTCGCAAGATTTGATCGACCGCGCTGACAAGAGGCATCTCGATACCGTGTCGGCGGGCCAGCCCCAAGGCGGCCGCGGCCGTCGGGATTCCCTCGGTGACGGTTTTTCTCTGGCTCAGAATGACGCTCAGCTCTTGGCCTTCGCCCAGAGCGAAGCCTAAGGACATGTTGCGGGACTGTGTGCTGGAGCAGGTCAGGACCACATCGCCCAAGCCCGAAAGGCCCATAAGCGTTTCCATACGCGCGCCAAGAGCGAGGCCCAGCCGCGTGATTTCCGCCAACCCGCGCGTGATGAGTGCGGCGCGCGCGTTTTCGCCGAGGCCTTTTCCGGCGGCGATGCCGCAGGCGATGGCAAGGACGTTTTTAAGTGCGCCGCCGATTTGAGCACCGATAATATCGTCGGTGGTATAGATCCGGAGCGTGGGCGAGGCCAAGGCTTGAGCCAAGGCTTCAGAATCGTTTTCTGAAGCGAGGGTTAGGGCTGTCGGTTTGTTCCGCGCCACCTCGAAGGCAAAGCTTGGGCCGGACAGGATCGCGACGGGGTTTTGAGGAAGCTCTTCGGTGCAGACCTCGCTCATCAGGCGGTGAGAGGAGAGCTCAATGCCCTTAGAGGCGATAATCAAAGGGGTTGAGGCGGGAAGATTCGCCGCCGCCAACGCGCGGCAGGAATCGCGAACGTGCTGGGCGGGAGTCGCGAGGATAAGCGCGTCGCACGCGGTCATGGCGCGGATATCGGTGACGTACGTTAAAGCCGAGGGCAGGGGGATTCCCGGTAAATAAGCCGAATTTTCTTGCGTTTTGGCCATAGAGGCGGCGAGTTCGGGCTCGAAGACCCACAAGGAAACCGAACGGCCTGCGCGGTGAAGGGCCAACGCCAACGCGGTTCCCCACGCGCCGGCGCCGATAATTCCGAAATGGTTAAAAGAAGAAGGCATAACAAAACCTCGAAGGTGTTTGGGGAGAAGCCCCTCGTGACAACGTTGCGGGAAATCGCTCTTTTCCGTTTAGCATGGACGGGCTCAGGCTTCTACGGTAAAGGAGCCAGTCACAAGGCTTTCTTTGCAAGGCCTCTAGCCATGAGAGTCTTTCTTTGCTAATTCTAAAGGACTCGCCCCCGGACCCGTTCGGAAGGGGGCTTGTTTCCTCTTGCGGTGGATTTTTTTCATGAAACTGACCTTATCGCGCGACGTGTTACTCAAAAGTCTTGGCCATGTTCAAAGCGTGGTCGAGAGGCGGAACACGATCCCTATTTTGGCGAATGTCTTGATTCGTGTGACGCCAGAGGGCGTTTTTATGACAGCGACGGATATGGAAATTGAAATTAACGAGGCTATTGAAGCCCATGTTTCAAAAACCGGTTCGGTAACGGCTCCGGCGCATACGTTATACGAAATTGTCCGCAAGCTTCCGGATGGGGCGGATGTCGAATTAAACGCTTCCTCCGCGGGGCAATTGACGCTATCGTCCGGCCGCTCGCATTTCAAGCTTGGCTGCCTCCCGGTTGAGGATTTTCCGGTGATGCCGGACAGCGATTTGACGCATACGTTTCGCCTGTCGTCGACCGCGTTGAAGGATATGGTGGATCGGGCGCGGTTTGCGATGTCGTCGGAGGAGACGCGGTATTATCTGAACGGCCTTTATATGCACGCGACCAAGAACGGCAAGCTCAACGTGCTGCGCATGGTGGCGACGGACGGGCACCGTCTCGCGCGGGTCGAAATGCCGGCCCCAGAGGGCTCTCTCGACATTCCCGGGGTCATTTTACCGCGGAAAACGGTGGGCGAAGTGCGCAAGTTGATTGATGAAAGCGCCGAAGATATCGACGTGTCGCTGTCTGAAACGAAGGTTCGTTTTACAATAGGCGGGGTCGTGATTACATCGAAGTTAATTGACGGCACGTTCCCGGATTATGAGCGCGTGATCCCTGCAGGCAACGACAAGATGCTGGAAGTTGACGCCAAGGTTTTGGCCGCGGCCGTGGATCGCGTGGCCACGATTTCGACCGAGAAGTCTCGCGCCATTAAGATGGGCCTGTCGGACGAAACAATCGTGCTTTCCGCAAGCTCGTCCGAGGCGGGCAGCGCGCAGGAAGAGATTGAAGCGCGCTTTGACGGCGCGGCGATCGAGATAGGCTTTAATGCGCAATATCTTCTTGATATTCTTCAAAGAATCGGCAGCGTCAGCGCCCGCTTCATGCTGGCCGACTCGACCGCGCCCGCTCTGATCCAAGACGTATCGGACGGCAGCGCGCTTTACGTTCTCATGCCGATGCGCGTCTGATCGGCCAGCCGGGAAACCAGAAAAATAATATTGGGGGAAGAATGAGTCAAACGCATCATTATCTTTTTACATCCGAATCCGTCGGAGAGGGGCATCCTGATAAACTTTGCGACCGCGTGTCGGATTCAATTGTGGACTTGTTTTTGAAAGAAGATCCGGAAAGCCGCGTCGCCGTCGAAACGCTGGCGACGACAAATCGGGTGGTTTTGGCGGGCGAAGTTCGGGGCCCGGCGTCGGTGACGGCGGAGAGGATGATCGAAACGGCGCGTGAAGCCATCCGCGAAATCGGCTATGCCCAGAAAGGGTTTCATTGGCAGTGGGCCGACATTCAAAATTATGTGCATCCTCAATCGACGGACATTGCCTTGGGCGTGGACGCCAACGGCGAGAAGGATGAAGGCGCCGGCGACCAAGGAATCATGTTCGGCTATGCCTGCCGCGAGACGCCGTCGTTTATGCCTGCGCCCATTTTTTACGCGCATAATATTTTGCGGGTAATTTCGGAAGATCGCCATGCCGGAAAATTGCCGCTTCTTGGGCCGGACGCAAAAAGCCAAGTTACGTTGGAATATGTGGACGGCAAGCCGGTGCGGGCCGCGCGCGTGGTGCTCTCGACCCAGCATGACGCGAGTCTTGACCAGAAGCAAATACGCGAGATTGTGCGGCCCTATGTGGCCAAAGCGCTTCCCGAAGGGTGGATGCCGGAAGAAAAGTATTTTTATGTCAACCCAACCGGCCGCTTCGTGATCGGCGGGCCGGATGGCGACGCGGGACTGACGGGACGCAAGATTATTGTGGACACCTACGGCGGTGCCGCGCCGCATGGCGGCGGTGCGTTTTCGGGTAAGGACCCCACCAAGGTGGACCGCTCGGCGGCCTATATGGCGCGCTATCTGGCCAAGAACGTCGTGGCGGCCGGGTTAGCCGACAAATGCACCATCCAGTTGGCCTATGCCATCGGGATTTCCGAGCCGTTGGCGCTTTATGTTTCGACCTGCGGCACATGCAAAGTGGACGAAGGCGTTTTGCCCGAAGTGCTGCATGATATGGTGCGGCTGACGCCGCGCGGCATTCGCGAGCATCTTCAGCTTAATCGGCCGATTTATAAGAAGACGTCGTCGTTTGGCCACTTTGGCCGCGCCCCGGAAGAGGACGGACACTTCTCGTGGGAGCGTCTGGATCTGGTTGATCAACTCAAAGCCCATTTCAAGCTTAGCGCCTGATCGGCTTGGCCTTGTTGGCATGGTCTCAGCGCCATGCGTTTTTTCTTTTGGATTGTTCCTCCCGCAAGAGGAAGGCCCGCGATAGGGGTGTCGTCGCCTGACGATCCCCGTTCGCGTGTGGCGATTCGGTCAATCAAAAAGCGAGCGGTGCAATGCGCCAAACGCCTGTGGCGTTTGGTCACGCAAACGGTTGGCACGAAAGAGGCCAACCTTATTGCGATCGGCTCTAAAGGGTCGCCATAAAGAAAGGGCGGTGGATTGCTCCACCGCCCTTCTTACTTTTAACACTCACTTACGTGAGGGTTAGGCTTAGAACGCCAACTTCTGCGAGAGAAGGAGGACGTAGCCGCTGTTCTTCGTACCAGCTTGAAGCTTCTGATCGAACAGAATGCCATCGACATTCGTGGTCAATCCAGGAGCCCACGTATAGGCACCACCGATGCCATAGGTGTTCAACCGCTTGACGTACGTGCTGTTCGCAACACCAAGGGAGTCATGCCCTTGGCCGCCCAAGTAGCTGACGCCAACCGCGACCTTGTCGATCTCATAGGTCAAGCCGACCGTATAGACCTGTTGGTCTTTGTTGTTCTGCGTGGTGGACGCGTTCGTGTTGTAGTGGCCGAGGTCGGTGTAAGTACCGCCCAAGGTGAAGCCGTTGTAGGCAACCTTGGCGCCCAAGCCCCACGCCATGAAGTCACGCGTTCCGGCAGCGTCGTCC
The DNA here is from genome assembly GCA_028690155.1 of Alphaproteobacteria bacterium. Lineage (GTDB taxonomy): Bacteria > Pseudomonadota > Alphaproteobacteria > UBA9219 > UBA9219 > CAIXLI01. The sequence continues at coordinate 25,710 of JAQVBU010000018.1, forward strand.
GACGAGGCCGAGATCACATCGGCGCTGAAGCCGGTCGCAACGTCCTTGAACGCACCTTCGTAAGCCAACACGCCCTTGAACATGTTCTTGTAGGTCGAGGTGCCGGTTTGCACAATGGAGTTACCCGTGCTGTCGACGTTCGGAGCATAGGTGACCGCAGCCTGAACCTTGTGCATATCGTTGCCAAGCTTCGGGGTGTAGTAGGTCACGTTCGTGCTGTGATCCGTGCCGTCGATGCCGACAACCAGATTCTTGGCAAACGTTGTGGTGCCGAGGAAGTTGATGTAACGGCCCGTAACTTGGCCTTCGCCAACCGTCGGAGCAACAACCGCGAGGTCCGTGGCGCCGCGGAAATCACCGGCTTGAACCTTGCCGAAGATGCCCGAAACGAACACGTCAGCTTCCGAAACGCGGACGCCGTCGTTCTGAGCGGCAAAGTAGTCGGACGCTTCCGGATAGTTGTCGAGGACGAGGTTGCCGCCGTACTCAAGACCATTGGCCGCTTTGCCCGTGACACCGAAGTTCAAGGAGTAAAGGGTTTCAAAGTCGCCGTTGGTGTTTCCGCGCGCTTCGTTGTAGGCACCGGCGACGAAGTCGACGCTGCCACCGACGGTGACGTTGAGCGGCGAGGTGGTCGCGGCTTGAGCGGCACCGGCCGCAGCAAAACCGACGAGGGCCGTCGTCGCTAAAAGAATCTTACGCATGTTTCCCCCTTTGGGTTGTAGTAGTGGGTAGTTGATAAAGAAAGGGACAAGCTGTCCCACAGCGGGGAATTTGATGCGTAAGGCCTGCACAGACAAGCGGGAAATAGCTTTTTGACGAACACGCGTTAGGGATGTTGCATTCCAGCAACAAGGTGTGCCGAGGGCGGCGTATTAACCATATGAAAAGCAAGGATTCCTTGAAAAAGGCGCTCTTAAGAAATGAATAAATCGTTAATAAATAAGATTTTCTTTACGTGGAAAGCCCTCGAACGGCCTTAGCTCCTGAATCATTCCGGGACGGTAATAAAAAAGGGCTTAAGGTGTTATCGGAAGCGATCCTCGGCCCATAAGTCCTTGCACGCGGGGAAGGCGTGCCTTAAATAAGATTTCTGTGCGAATCACCCTCCTGCCTCACGGGTTTTTATGAAAACGTTTCGACCTTCTTTTGCGGCGTTTGTTGGATTGCTGGCGTTGGCAGCGTGCAGCGACATCACGGCCGACCCGTCTTACGATAATAAGATGAGGGAAGAGCTTTACAAGAACGGGAGCCTTGTTTCGGACGAAGGGGGCTGGGATCTGTTTGGTCGTGACGAGGAGAAGAAGGAAAACACAGGCATCGGCGTCAATGCGTTTTTATGGCGGGCGGCTTTGGATACGATTTCGTTTATGCCCATTTCGTCGACGGATCCGTTTGGTGGGGTGATTTTGACGGATTGGTACAGCGCGCCCGATTCGCCAAACGAACGAACCAAGCTGAATATTCTGATCCGCGATCGGGATTTGACGGCGAACGGTGTAAAAGTGTCGGTTTTTCGGCAAGTTAAGAAGGAAAAAGGCGACTGGGAAACGGCACCGGTTTCCGAGACGACGGCACGATCGATTGAAAACGCGATTCTCACGCGGGCGCGACAAATCCATATGGCTCAAAAGCAGTTGGACTAGAGCCTTTACCGGACGCGCAAACCAGGGCCAACCTTATCACGATCGGCTCTAAAAGGCCGTTTGAGGCCTCGGCCCCCTCTGATTTCAATGCGGTTCTTTAATGGATCACCCTTGATGGGTTAGGCGTTCCCCTGCGTATGCGAAAGCATGGCGGGCGCGATGCCGATTTGTTTAAGCGCACATTCCCATTTGGTTTCCAAATTGGGGTCGAACAGAATGGTTTCGTCCACGTCCGCCGTCAGCCAGCCGTTGTCTTTTAATTCGCCTTCAAGTTGCCCGGCGCTCCACCCGGCATAGCCCAAAAGAAGAAGCGCGCGTTTGGGCCCTTTGCCCTTGGCAATATCCTCGATGATTTCGATGGTGGCGGTCACGGAGATCGAATCGTCAATGCGCACGGTGCCGTCCCGAAGATAATCGTTGGAATGCAGAACGAAGCCGCGCCCCATTTCAACGGGGCCGCCGAATTGGACAGGGATGTCGGGCGCAAGATCGCGGTCGACCTGGATGTGGAGTTGTTCGAGAAGCAAAGGGAAATCGGCTTCGCCCAAAAGGCGGTTGACGATAAGGCCCATAGCGCCTTGAGGCCCGTGCGAACAGACGTAAATGAGGCTTCGCGCAAACCGTGGATCGGGCATGCCTGGCGTGGCGACGAGGAACTTGCCCGTAAGCCACGTCGGGCTGTCGGGCGTTGGCCCGCCGGTTTTTTTGATAGGTGACAGAAGCTCTTTCATGCGATAGGCCTGTGAAATCTTCTCTTGCCAAGGTCAATAGAAGCAGCGATTCTTTCGTAGCATAAATTGGCGCGGTCTTCCTTACGAAAAGGAAAGGGCTATGGTTTTGAAGGGCAAAGAGCTTTTTTTTCGGGCTGTTTTCGGATTTTTGGTGTGTGTTTTTCTTCCGTTGCCGACGTGGGGGATGGCGGGAGATTGGGTGGGAGACGAGGATCTTCAGGCGCGCCTGATTTCGGCCCACACGGCCGTAGGCGATGCCGCGAGGGTTTCTTTGGGGCTTGAGATCAAGCTTGGATCGGGCTGGCATACGTACTGGCGTTCATCAGGGCAGGCGGGTTTTGCGCCGACGCTCGAGTGGGATAAAGCCGATGCCGGCAACGTGCGCGATGTGACCTTTTTTTATCCCGCGCCCTCGCGGTACCAAGCCTATGGGCTTGAGACGGTCGGCTATCGCAATCATGTCGTGTTTCCGTTGGACGTGAGCCTTGCGCATGCGGGGAAAGCGTTGCGCGCTCAAGCGACGGCCGATCTTTTGATTTGTTCGACGATTTGCGTGCCCAAACGCGTCGAGGTGGCGCTGGCCCTTCCGGAAGGCAAGGCCGAGCCTTCGCCCGAAGCGGAGATTTTAAAGCGCTTTCGCGATCAGATTCCTTCCTCGCCGGAGGAATCCGGACTTCTTCTGCGCAGCATGACGACCGACGGGAAAAGCCTGACGTTTGCGCTTACGGCGCGGCATCCTTTGAAAGCGCCGGATGTGTTTGTCGAAACCCCCTTGAATATCGGCTTCGGCGCGCCGGTCGTGGCGCTCGATCCGGACGGCTTTTCGGCGACGCTGACGGTTCGGGCCGTCGATACGATGCCGCGCCCCGATGCGCTGGCCAGCCTTCCCTTGACGCTGACTTTTACGGATCCTCCCTTTGCGACCGAGATCACGACGCAAACGCCCGCGACGTTCGTTCGATCCCCGTCGTCACCCTCGATGTCGGAACAGGGACTTCGGCTTGGTTTGGCCCTGCTTTTTGCGTTGCTGGGGGGCTTGATCTTGAACTTGATGCCGTGCGTTTTGCCCGTGCTTTCGTTGAAGGTCGTGTCGCTCATTGGGCATGCCGGGCAGGATACGGCCAAAGTTCGGCTCAGTTTCCTGATGACGGCGGCGGGGATCGTCTTTTCGTTTCTCGTTCTGGCGGCCGCGACGGTTCTCCTGAAGGGGCTCGGGATGACGCTCGGCTGGGGCATCCAGTTCCAGCAGCCGATGTTTTTGATGTTTCTTGTCCTGCTGTTGACCTTCTTTGCGGCCAATTTGTGGGGACTCTTCGAGATAACCCTGCCCCGGTTTCTGGCGGACAGGATGGACGGAAGATTCGAGCCCAGCCTTGTGGGCAGCTTTTCGGCCGGCGCGTTCGCGACGCTTCTGGCGACGCCGTGCTCGGCGCCGTTTCTGGGTACGGCCGTGGGCTTTGCCTTGAGCGGCGGCGTCGCCGAAATTTTCGCGGTTTTCCTTTGCTTGGGCCTCGGCATGGCGGGTCCCTATTTTCTGCTCCTGGCGTTTCCGGGACTCGTGACGCTTCTGCCGAAGCCGGGCGCGTGGATGGTTGGTTTGAAGAGGGCTCTCGGTATCGTGCTGGCGCTGACGGCGCTGTGGCTTTTGTGGGTGTTGAAGGCGCAAATCACGGCGCCGATGGCTCTGTCCTTCATGCAGCTTATGATCGCGCTCGGCCTTCTTCTGGCGCTTCGGAAAAGAGGGACGCTTCGTGGGCTGACGACGGCGGGGCTTGTGATCGTGAGTCTTTCGGCGCTCACCCTCGGTTGCGTGGGGGCCGACCGGCCCAGAGAAGGAACGCAACTCGATCGGCGCTGGATGGCGTATTCCCCGGCGACGTTGCGTGCCGATCTTGCGGAAGGGAAGACGGTTTTTTTGAACGTGACGGCGGACTGGTGCCTGACGTGCAAGGCCAACAAGCGTTTTGTGCTGAAGACGGAAAAGGTGGCGCGGCGGCTTTTCCGCGGCGACGTGGTGGCGATGCAGGCGGACTGGACCATCCCGGATCCCTCGGTGGACGAGCTGCTGCACACGTACCGGCGCTACGGCATTCCGTTTAACGTTGTCTTCGGGCCTGCGGCGCCGGACGGCATCGTCCTGCCCGAGCTTTTGACCTCGGCGGTCGTGCTTGACGCTTTGGACCGCGCGTCGGGGGCCAGGCCCTAGAGCATTTTTGGGAAAGGTCGGCCTTTTTGGCGCAGACGGTAAATGCTCTAGCCCCTTGATTGCCGAGTAGATTCACGCGAACGGCCGGCCGCAAAAGCGGCCAACCTTATCACGATCTACTCTAGTTGATCATGAACGTCAGGGCGAGACGGGCATTCAATTCATCGCCGCACGCAGCGACGGCGGCGTCAACCTGTTGCGCGTCGGGCAAAGGATAGATAAGGCTCCATGACGCGTTTGGCATCGGCTTGGCGGCGACGGAAAGAAGATGGAGCTCGGTTGGTTCGAGACTTAGAAAATAAAGAGCTATACGGCGGCAGTTATGGGAGGGTAAAAAGGTTTCGACGCGAACGCTGTTGCGTGTGGCGGCGTGCGCGTCAAGCGTGCCGCCCCAAGGGAGCGACCGGTCCATCGTGGCTGAAACCTGACCGCTTTGGATCAAGGCGGCCCAGACGTCGTCACCGGGGTCGAGCGAAGGGATGCGTTGGGCCGACGCGGCAGAACGGACGGTGCGGACGATCCACAGGATTTTCGACGTGGCCTCGACGAAGCGCTTGTTTTCGAGGATGGAGGCGACCGAAACGGAAGCCGCGCCGCCGATAATGCTAAGAACGACGACGAGGACGGCTAGAAAAAGACGGTCTTGATCTTTAAGAGTGAACATGGAGCGAAAAGCAAAAAGAATTATGGAGATAAGCTTAACCGATAGAGCGTCTTTTTCGCAACGAGAGAGTTGGTTATGGAACAAGAGATAGTTTGGCCCCCGCTGCGGGATGTTCTGGCGCGGTATGATTTGAAAGCGCGTAAGGCGTTGGGGCAGCATTTTCTGTGCGACATGAATTTGACGCGCCGGATTGTCGCGTGCGCCGGCGATCTGTCGGGTTGTACGGTTTTTGAAGTCGGTCCCGGACCCGGCGGCCTGACGCGCGCGCTTTTGGAATCGAAGGCCGAGCGGGTCGTCGTCATCGAAAAGGACGAACGTTTTTTTCCGGCGCTTCAAGAGGTTGAGGCTATGGTTCCAGGACGGATGCAGCTTATCGGGGGCGATGCGTTGACGCTGGATCTTGAGGCCTTGGCGCCCCCGCCGCGCGTGGTCGTGGCGAATCTTCCCTATAACGTGGGGACGGAGCTTCTTGTGGGCTGGCTGAAGAAGATCGACGCCTTTCGAAGTCTGACGCTGATGTTTCAGGCCGAGGTCGTGGATCGTTTGGTTGCGGCGCCGTCGAGCAAGGCGTACGGCCGTTTGTCGGTCCTGACCCAGTTTTGCGCTGTTCCCCAGCGTGTTATGGAGCTTCCTGCGTCGGTTTTCGTGCCGCCGCCTAAGGTGGCTTCGGCCGTTGTGCGCCTTGTCCCGAGACCGGACCGTCCTCCGGATATTCCAATCAGGGTTCTGGAAACGGTGACGGCGCATGCCTTTGGGCAACGACGTAAAATGTTACGGTCGAGCTTGAAGCCGCTGGGAGGCGAAGCCCTTCTGGCTCAAGCGGGGATTGATCCAACGGCGCGGGCCGAGACGCTCAGCCTCGCTCAGTTTGAGGCGCTTGCGCGGCTTGTAGCGCGGCAATAACCGCCTGGGCGTTCGTGGCGACGGAAGGAGCCCCGCAGGTTACGGCCAGGTCGGCCAGAGCATAAAAAGGGCTCCGGGCGGCAAGAAGCGCGCTTATGGTTTTTAAAGGGTCGGCGCTTCCGGCCAAAAGAGGCCGCGAGGAGAGGTCTCCAAGCCTCTGGGACAAAATTTCCGGCGAAGCCTTAAGCCAGACGGACAGAGCTTTCTCTTGAATGCTTTGGCGTGTGGCCTCGTCAAGAAAGGCCCCGCCTCCAAGGGAAACAACGCACGGAGGTCGGTCCAAAAGGGCCGCGATGACGTCCCGTTCCATCCGGCGGAAGGCGTCCTCGCCTTCCTCGGCGAAGATTTGGGCTACGGATCGATGCGCCCGGCGTTCGATTTCCCGGTCCGAATCGACGAAAAGACAACCCCAATGTTCGGCCAAAGCCTGACCGATGGTTGTCTTGCCGACTCCCATCATGCCGATCAGGACAAGAGGCTTGGCCCCCCCAATTTTTTGGTCGAATGTCTTGCTCATGCCACAATTTACTGTAACAAAGACACCGAAGCCAATCTTTCTTGAAACCCGGATTTTTCTTGGAAAAAAAAGCCGAAAAGGGTGGGTTTTAAGACATAAGACGGCTACACTATCTTTGGATTTTTTTGTGCTAAGGAGGAAACGGCGTGCGTTCTCAATCGCTTGTTGCTGTTGCAGTCGGTTTTTTGTTATTACTCGTGGCCTGTGGGGCGTTATGGCTGTCGAACGCTCAGATTATGCCTTCGTCCGAGAAGGTGGAAATGGTCGTGCCCGATGAAAGGCTTCCTCGCTAGTCTCTGTGTTGTTCTTTTCGGGGCGGTCGCGGCGCGTGCGCAAGCCGCGGCGCCGACGGGGCCTGCGGTTGAACCGAAGCCTGTTGTCGAGGACAGGACGGTTGTGACGGCGCCTCTTCCGGAAGGGCTTGCCGCCTTATCCGCTGATCTTGCGATTACGCCCGTGTCGATGGACACGCTGCCTTTTGTGAGCCGGGAGTCGGTGGGCGTACAAGACGCGACGAGTCTCGGCGTCTCGATGTGGCGCGGCACACGGCGTCCGGTGGCACAGTTTTTGATGGACCAAGCGCGTCCGACGGCCTCGCCTGTGTTGAATGATCTTGTGTTGCGCGTGCTCGAAACCGCGGCCGTTCCGCCCGAGGGGACGGAAGAAAAGGGCGGGAACAGCCTTGTCGCGTCGCGCGTAAGGGCTCTTGTGCGTTTTGGCAAGGCAAACGAGGCGTTGGCGCTGGCGCGCCAAGCGGATCCGACGCTTGTCGACGGAGCGATGGCCCGCATGGCGGTTGAGAACGCTTTTTTGACCGGCGATGTGTCCGGATGCCGGACCCCGGCAACTTTGGTCAAAGCCTACCCTAAGGAAAACTGGCAGAAGTTTCTTATCCTGTGTCATTTGCAAGCGAACGACAGGCATGCGGCTCAGGTGGCCTTGGATGTGTTGCGTACGGAAAGCAAGGCCAATAAAGATGACCTGTTCTTGACGGTGGCGGAAAAGAATGTGTTGGGGGACAATCGCGCGCTCCCTCTTAAAATCGATCCTCAGCGCGCCGACCTTTTGGGCTTGATGCAGATGGCGGGCTTTCCTGTATCGCGGACGCTTTTTGCGCAGGCGGAGCCGGCGCGTGCGCGCGCCTTTTTGCGCATACCGGGACAACGGGACGATCAACGTTTGGCGTTGGCCGAGCGGGCGGCCGAAAGCGGTATGCTCAGCCCCGAGGAATTGGGCGAAGTCTATGCGTCGGTGTCTTTCCCCGCTGCCGCGTTGGCGGCACCGTTGGTGACGACCGAGAAAGGCTCGTCGTTACGGGCGCTTTTGTATCAAGCTTCGGTGGCACAACCGAACGCCGCGCTTAAGGTTGCGCTGGCAACGCGTTTTGTCGCATCCTCCGATGCGGCCTTTTTGAATGGTGCCGGCGCGCTCTTGTGGGCCATGCTGGGGCCGATACCGGTTGACGAAACGTTGGCGGAGAAGGCCGTTCCGCTTGCCCACCTTTACATGCTGGCGGGCAAACCCGACGTGGCCAAAGCTTGGCTTGAGGAAGCGCGGCGCACAAACCATGGCGCGGCCGAGCGCGACGCGTTATGGCCGGCGTTTGTTTTGTCGGGGTTGGAGGCCGGGGACGGCCCGGCTTTTTCGGAAGCCTTCGACGCATGGTTTGAGCCAAAATTGAAGGCAGCGGACAAGCAAACGCTTCGCAAGGATCTTGCGCCGACGCTGCTTATTCTCGAAGCGGCCGGAAAGCCGGTTCCCGACACGGCGTGGGCCAAGATTCTGGCCAAGAGCCAGCTTTGGGAAAAAGAAAAAGCCTCGCCGCTTGGCATCGCGCGGTTGCGCCATGCGGCGGCGGACGCGCGGCGCGCCGAGACGGTTTTGTGGGCGGCGCGTCTTGCGGCTGAATCGCCGTCGTCTCTGTCCGTATCGTTGGAGATTATACGGGCCCTTCGGCAGGTGGGGCTTGGCGACGACGCGGCGGTTTTTGCGCGGCACGGCGCCGCTCTTCTTGCCGAGGCGTCTTAATGCGCAAAGATTCCGCGACCCCTTTTCACGGCATGGTGGGCGCTTTTTTGGACATGATGCGTGCCGAGAGGAATGCGTCGCTCAATACGTGCGCGGCTTACGCGCGCGACCTCGAAAACGCGGCGTTATTTCTAGCGCGTCGCCGTACCGATTTGGCCGACGCGCGTGAAGACGATTTGCGTGCCTACCTTCAGTCGCAACGATCCTTTGCCCCGCGCACGCAGGCGCGACGGTTGTCGTCGCTCAAGCAGTTTTACCGTTTTTTGTGTTCCGAGAAATACCGGGCCGAGGATCCGACCCGCGCCTTGGACGCGCCCAAAATGGGGCGCGCGCTCCCAAAATATCTGAGCGAGAAGGACGTGCGGGCGTTATTGAAAGCGGCGGCGTCCCATCCGGGAGACGAGGGTGTGAGGCTTCGGGCGATGGTTGAACTTGTGTACGCGTCGGGGCTTCGAGTCAGCGAGCTTATGGGGTTGCCTGTTTCGGGGGTGTTGTTTGACCGGTGCGTGGTTCTTGTACGCGGCAAAGGCGACAAGGAGCGTATGGTCCCGCTTGGCGAGCCGGCGATCGAGGCGCTTAAAGCATGGCTGCCTGTGCGCAAAGGCTGGCTAGGGGAAAGGGCGTCGCCCTATCTTTTTCCGTCTTTTTCGTCGCGGCGCGCGGCGCCGATGACCCGGCAACGTTTCTTTCAGATTTTGAAGGCGCTTGCGTGTACAGCAGGCCTCGATCCGCGGCGGCTTAGCCCCCACGTGATTCGCCATGCGTTTGCCACGCACCTGATCGAACACGGTGCGGATTTGCGAAGCGTGCAAAGCATGCTGGGGCATGCGGATATTGCGACGACGCAAATTTATACCCATCTGGCGAACGACAAGTTGGCCCGGACGCTTGCCGAGCACCATCCCTTGGCGCAAGCAAGGCTTGGAAAGGGAGGGGGGTCATGATCGTTCCTCACCCGCGCAATGGACAGACGTTTCGAGGCATGAGGATCGGCCTGTTGGGGGGATCCTTTAATCCGGCGCACGAGGGGCATCGGGCTATGAGTCTCCACGCGCTCAAAGCGCTGGGGTTGGATCAGGTTTGGTGGCTTGTTTGCCCTCAAAATCCTTTGAAGGACAAGGAGGAGATGGCGTCGCTGGCCAAGAGATTGGTGCGAGCGGAGCGGTTTGCGCGGCATCCCCGGTTTGTGGTGACGGCGATCGAAGCGGCCTTGGGTACGACGGCGACGGTTGATACGTTGCGCCAGCTCAAGAAACGGTTTCCGGGCGTGACGTTTATCTGGCTTATGGGGGCGGATAACCTTAGACAGATTCCGAAGTGGCAAAAATGGACCGAGATTTTTCGTCTTGTTCCTGTTGCCGTTTTTCGCCGACCCTCGTATCCTGCCGGTAAAGGGTTGGGGTTGGCCGCGATAAGGTTTGACGCGGGATGGGCCCCTTCCTTAAAGGCAGGCGCGTTGGCGCGGCAAACCGGGGATCAAACACCGGCATGGACTATGCTTGATAACGAACTGAACGAGACATCGGCGACAGAAATCAGAAAGGATAACCCGTGGTGGTGAAAGCAGCGAAGAAGACTGTCAAAAAGACGGCAAAGGTCAAAAAGGCAGCAAAGAAGGTCGTGACGAAGAAAGCGTCGGCCACAAAGCCCCTCAAGGGACCTGCCGCAGCGCGTAAAAAGACCGTTAAAAAGGCATCAGCCCCCCCGCGCGCCGCGAAGAAAACGCGGACGCCTAAGAAGGCCGGGGCAAAGGCAATGAAAAAGACGGCCCTTAAAAAGGCCGCGACGAAAACGGTCAAGAAAGTCGCCAAGAAAGCGGCCGTCAAAAAGGCCGTGAAGAAAGCGGCGCCCAAGAAGCTCAAGAAACTCGTCAAGAAGACGACGAAGGCCGCGACGAAAACGGTCAAGAAAGTCGCCAAGAAAGCGGCCGTTAAAAAAGCCGTGAAGAAAACGGCGCCCAAGAAACCCAAGAAAGTCGTCAAGAAAAAGACGAAAGCGGCGACGAAAACGGTCAAGAAAGTTGCGAAGAAAGCGGCCGTCAAAAAGGCCCCAAAGAAAGCGCTTAAGAAAGCACCCGTAAAAAAGGAAGCCGTACGTCGCGCGGCAACCCCCAAGGCCCCGCGTGCCGTCGACTTTGTGTCGGAAAAAACGGTTCCTGTTCAGGCTCAGCCTAAGGCGGCGGCCGCTGAGGATGTGTTGCCCCTTTTTGCCGGGGTCGATTTTGAGCAAGACCGCGAGGTTGTCGCGGCTGCGGATTTCCCGGAGAAGCTTCTGGAAACGGTTCAGAAAATCTTGGACGAACGCAAGGCCGAAGACATCGTAACGGTCGCTCTTGCGGGGCGCAGCGCCTTGGCGGACTATATGGTGATTGCGTCGGGCCAGTCGGGACGGCAACTTCTGGCGTTGGCGGACTATTTGGACGAAGCGTTCCGCAAGGCGGGCGTCGTGAATGTTCGCATTGAAGGAAAGACCGACGCCAATTGGGTCCTTGTGGATGCGGGCGATGTGATCGTTCACCTGTTTTTGCCCGACGTTCGAGCGTATTACGATCTGGACACACTGTGGAGCAAAAGCCCCGAGGCCGAGTGAAGACGCTTATCCTTGCTATCGGCAAGCTGCGCGGTCCTGAGGCCGCATGGTGCGACGAATACCTGAAACGTTTAGGCAAGACGGTCGAGGTTCGGGCGTTTACGGTCTCAAGCTCTCTGCCGCCTCTTGAGGCGCAGAAAGCCGAGGCGCAGCTTTTGCTGAAAGCGATTCCGGAAAAAAGCTTTGTGGTGCTGTTGGACGAACGCGGGCGCACGCTGACCAGCCCCGATTTGGCAAACAAGCTGACGCAATGGCACGCGCGCGGCACGGTGACCTTTATCATCGGCGGGCCGGACGGCGTGACGGAAGAGATCAAAACGCGCGCCGATTTTACGATGTGTTTTGGCGCGATGACGTGGCCGCATAAGCTGGCGCGCGTGATGTTGTTGGAGCAACTCTACCGGGCGCAACAGATTCAGGCGGGCCATCCCTATCATCGAAGCGGCCTCGGAAGCGATCCTTGACTTTAAGGCTTTTTCCAACATCGCGGCGGTTTCTTTAAGTTATTTTTTCGAGGGCCAGCATACTCGGCGGTGCTAATGGTAGCGAGACCGAGTCGTTTTGATACAATCACCCCATACCAAGAAGGGACAGACTGGACGCACACTGAAACGGAGAAGCAACATGGCAAACAACGCAGCATGGCAAAAAGCCTTGTTTTCGATGGCGGCAGCGATCGAGACAGGATTCGGTTTTAGCGTGAAGGAAAATTTCCCCGGTCTTTTGAAGGCCCTGCCACAAAACGATTCAAAGCGCGTCGACGTGCTTATTGTCTCGATTGGAAAAATTTGGACATTGTGCGGTGTCAGCGATGCCTTTTGCTCCGTGAAAAGAGCCCTTGAGGCGGCCAAGCCGAACAGCGAGCTTGAAAAACGGCTGGAGCCGATTTTTGGGGCTGTGACGAAAGCCTTTTTTAAAAGCGATTCGTCATGGTTTTTTGTTTTTTCACAAATTGAAAATGTTCTTGCGCACGCGCAACCGGGTCGGGCTTTAGAGCGCAGCGCGGCGGCTGAGTTTTTGTCGGCGCTGCCGCATATGGAAGGGAAGGATTTTGGGGCGCTCTTTGAGCACGTTGTGGAGAAGCTTCGGGAAGCCTCACCGGGCAGCCTGTTTGAGCGGTGCGAAGGCCAAGCCTTTGACGAAGTGACGCGGCGATGGTTTGTCGAGGATCCTTCGGCGGCGGTTGCTGCGCTTGAGGACGCGAGATCCCTTTTCAAGCCCGGCACGCCGTTAGAAAGGCATGCCACAAAAATGTATGACGAGATATTTCCGCAATACGTTCAAGGAGATGCGGAGGAGCTTTTCCCGTTTATTTCGGAGAGGATTCGTCGCGGCGATGCCCCAAAAGGGGTGAAAAACCACATGCATCACGCGTTTGAGGCCGCTGTGTCTGTGTTATCGGAGAAGGATCCGCCCAACACGCTGAGCTCTTTTATCATTGAGCTTGCCCGAACGGACCCGGACAGCACTTTTGTGCCCTTGGCCCTAGCCAAGCTTCCGCCCCTTGCTCGGACGTGTTTTGAGAAAGATCGTGTCCAAACGTTTAACCTCGTGATTCAGGCGTTTCTTGCGGCGGGAGAGAACAGCGCGCTTGATTGGTGTATGCAAAATGTCTTTAGCGATTTGGCAAGCCGTTATGTCAAAGCCGATGAAGAAGAGGCGATGAAGGCGATATTTGAGGGGCTTCACAATTTTTCCAGCGGAGACGCAGGGTCGCCCCCGAATCGTTGTGAGGCTTTCAAGAAGCTCTGCGAAAAAAGCCTGCCTTTCTCGCGGATGGAAGGCGGGGTTTTTTTGATGCGGCACGGCGACACCTTGGAGCGCTTTACGCCGAAGTAACGGACCGAGCCGTTATGATTTTTTTGTTTCTTTCCCCTGTTCAAGGGCGGTGACGCGGTCCGTGAGCGAGCGGATTTCACGCTGGGCTTTGGCGCGATGACGTAGCCGTATAAGCTTGTGC
>JAQVBU010000005.1 GCA_028690155.1 Alphaproteobacteria bacterium
GGCTCATAACCTGAAGGTCAGAGGTTCAAATCCTCTCCCCGCAACCAATCTTTCCAAACAATTCAAACGGATAAAAACGCTCCCTTTTCGGGCCGAGCTCTCGTGCGCCGCCATGTCAACATCGATTCACACGGTCCGGTTGACGGGCGGCTCACCAGCCCAATGCCTTGAGCGCTTCGGGCGTTATTTTTTTCAGCGCCCCGGCATAGATAATTTGTCCTTTCTCCAAAACATAAGCATGCTCGGCGAGCGCCGAGGCTGTATGCCTGTTTTGCTCCGAGAGCAGAATGGAAAAGCCTGCGGCCTTAAGCTGTTTGATGGCATCCATGACTTGCTGCACAACGATGGGGGCGAGACCTTCGGTTGGCTCATCTAATAATAAACATGTAGGATTTGTCATCAGCGTGCGTCCGACCGTCAGCATCTGCTGCTCGCCGCCGGAAAGTTGGCGGCCTTGCCTATCTTGCAACGCCTTGAGGGCCGGGAAAAGGGAGAAGACACGTTCGACGCTCCACGGTTCTTGTGTAAGGACCTTGTCGGAGGCCATCTTTCTTTCTCCGGCGACGAGGTTCTCACGTACCGTCAGGTGGTTGAAGATGCGCCTCTCCTCCGGCACATAACCGATGCCAAGCCGTGCGCGACGATAGGGCTTAAGTTTGCGCAAATCTTTTCCCTGATAGATAACCAACCCCGAAGTTGCCGGAACGATCCCGACAATCGCCTTCATGGTCGTCGACTTTCCTGCTCCATTGCGGCCAAGCAGAGCAACGCATTCGCCCGATTTCACTTCAAGCGATACATCGCGCAGAATATGCGCTTGGCCGTAATGGGTGTTGAGTGAGGAAAGGGAGAGCATGCTTTATTCTTTTATCAATTTGTCCGTTCTATAAGTACGACCGTGATAACGCCTTGACGGGGTGATCGTTGATGAAGCCGTCTTTGTTGGTTTCTTCAAGAGCGAGTGCCGAGAGGGCAGCAATGGGGCGACGGTTAAGCATGGTCGTTTCCTTTTCCAAGATAAGCCTCACGGACAGTTACGTTATTTTTGATAGAGTCGGAAGTCCCCTTGGCCAGAACTTCACCGCGGTGCATGACAATGATCCAGTCGGCGTAGTTGAAGATGGCGTCGGTGTCGTGCTCGGTGAAAAGAACGCCGATGCGTTTTTTGCGGGCGATTGTGTGCGTAAGGCGCATCAGATCGTCGCGCTCGCCAATTCCCATCCCCGCCGTGGGTTCGTCCATCAAAAGGAGTTTCGGTTGGCACGCTAAGGCCATAGCAAGTTCGAGGCGTTTAAGATCGCCATAAGCGAGGGTGGCGACGTGACGATGGCCTTGTGCAGCAAGGCCGACGGTTTCAAGGTGCGAGAAGGCCTCCTCCCGGTAAAGATCGCCCGCAACGCCCCACAAACGCCGCCATTTCTTGCGCTGGGCGATGAGCACCATCTGGATGTTTTCAAGCACCGTCATGCTGGCAAAGGTCGCCGTGATCTGGAACGTGCGTCCGATGCCAAGCTTGGTAATCCGGCGTGGCGGGCGCCCCGTGATGTTGTCGTCGCTCCGGTTCTGCGTCGGATGCTTGGCGATTTCGCCCGCCTGTTCCAGCGCCATGCGTTCCTCCGTTGTCAGCGCGCCGGCATTGTAGAAAACCTTGCCGCTATCCGGGCGCAATTGCCCGTTGATGCAGTTGAAGGTCGTCGTCTTGCCTGCCCCGTTCGTACCAATCAGCGCGACCAGCTGTCCCAGCCGTACATCGAACGAAACGCCGCGCACAGCCTCGACCCCACCGAAAGATTTACGTAAAGCGTCGACGGATAAGAGCGGCTGGAGAGCAACAGGCGTCGACATCACCGTTTCTTTTCCGTCGTTTTTTGTAGGGGGTTGACCTTGCTTCCGTCGATCAGAAGCCGATCGCCCGGATAGTATTCCCAGTCTTTTAGCATCGGGTGCCCCTTTTCGACATGCGAGACACCGACCCATATGCCTTGAGTGCTGATATGATCAGCGGCGCGCATTTCGAGCTTGCCTATGGGGGATTGAATGGTAAGGCCGTCTTCCATGGCCCTCACAATATCTTGAGGCTTCAACGATGGAGCCTTTTCCATTGCCGCAAAGATGAACTTATAAACGTTGTAACCGTTTAAGGACATCCATCCTGGCGTTTTTCCCCAACGCTTTTTGTAGCGGTCAACAAAGGCCTTATGTTCTGCTGTCTTGATCTGCTCGGAGGGATAGCCGGTCATGATCCAGCCCTCGGGCACCTCTGTCCCTAGTGTGTTCATGCTTTCAGGCATACCCGTTTCGAGGCTAACGATGGTTTTCCCTTTGGCAAAACCGCGGCGCGTCGATACGCGCACAAGTTGGCTGACATCACTTGCAAAACTGCAATTGAAGACACCGTCAACGCGCTTGCGTTGAATTGCGCCGATCGTCGCCGCCGCATCGAGCTTGCCGACGGGGAACCAATAAGTCGGAAGCCATTGTACTTTTGGATTTTGTTTTGCGAGATAAGTGGAAAAAATTTGTGCGGCTTGATGCCCATACGCATAATTCGGAGCGATACTAGCCCAACGCGTGACATCGATATGCTTGTCGGCCAAATAAGCGGCGGGAGCTCTGGCCGTCACGAAAAGAGAATAGAGCCCGAACGCGTAGTCATTTTCCCTTTGCGTTTCTGGCAGCTCAAAATCGCCGAACAATCGGATCAGCGGCATCTTGTTTTGCTTGGCATAATCGCCAAGAGCGATGCAAATATTGCCAAACATGCAGCCGGTTAAGATATCAACTTTTTCATTTAACGTCAGTTCCTGCGCCACGCGGAGGGCCTCGCCAGGAGTTCCGAGATCGTCGCGATCAATTACCTTGACTTTGCGCCCATGGATTCCACCCGCTGCGTTAATCTCTTCAACGGCAAGCGTCCATCCGCGCCTATAGTTTTCCGTGTAAAGTGGAACGGCTTTGTAGCTGTTGATCTCGCCAATTTTGATTGGCTCCTTCGGCGCATCGGCAGCGAAGGTCGGCGCGGCGAGGAGCCCTAGGCCAAAGACAAATCCCAAAAGCTTTTTCATATTCGTTATTCCTTCCACGCAGAAAATATTTGCAGAACATCCCCATCGGCCGATGATTTTCTTTTTCATCGAGCGGTTGGGTTTATTTGTCAGGTTTGCCAAAAGCTTCAGGGAAAAGGTCTTCCGCCGTATACCACTTGGCATTGACGAACTTTCCTTTACCGTTCTGGTTGTCTGTATATCCAAGCCACCGTCCGATGAAGAGTTGCTTATTCTTCATCGCGACATGCCCAAGCGGCCCGTTGATCGAAACGTTTTCCAACGCATTGCGTATGTCGTCATGGCTCAAACTTTTTGCATCGCGCAAGGCTTGTGCGACAAGCTGCACCATCTGATAGCCATATACGGCCATCAGGTCGGGGCGTTTGCCATAGGCCTTTTCGAAAGCGACCACAAACGTCTCAACGGGATGCCCCCTTACATCCTCAGGCACGCCTTCTGTCAGCCATCCCTTCGGATAAGCGGCCCCAAATTCGCGAATGGCGATGCCGGAGCCGATGTTCGTGCCGCTGATCGAGAATTTGTCCTTAAGGAAGCCGACTTTTTCGGTATAGACCAAATAGGAAACGAGATCGGGGCCGAGAATGCAAGTGAAGATGGCTTCGGGTTTTGCTTTGTCGAGTGCGCGAACTTCGGCGGCGGCGTTGATTTTGCCGGGCGCAGGATATTCCTCGGCAACAAACGTGACATCTGGACGCAGCCGCTTCAATTCGCTGATAAAGTATTTTGCAAAAACACGCCCATAAACGTAATTTGGCGCAATAGTGGCCCATCGTTTATAAGGCAGCTTGGCCGCTTCGCGAGCCAAGACCCCTACGTAAGGTTTGTAGCAAGGCGTTGAGGAGAAATAATAGTCATTGTTTTCGCTTTCAACCTCATCGCAGCTCGATGACCACAGCTTTAAAAAAGGAACTTTGTTTTTGTTGGCGTAACTGGCTACCGCCAGTCCAACGTTGTCGAACGCCGCGCCCATAAGCATCGCGACTTTTTCGTGAAAGACTAAATCTTCAGCAAGCCGAACGGCCGTGTCTGGACTAGCGTGATCGTCTCGTTCAATGATCTCGAGGGGACGCCCCTTAATGCCCCCCGCTGCATTGATTTCGTCAATCGCGAATTTTACGCCCTCACGGAATGGGATCGTGAACTGAGTTCCTCCTGTGTAGGGCATCATCTCGCCAATTTTGATTGGCTCCTTCGGCGCATCGGCGGCGAAGGCCAGCCCGGCGAGGAGGCATGCGCTGAAGACAAGGCTCATAAGTTTTTTCATGTTTGTTGTTCCTTTCGTCGTTCGCTCCATGCGCTGAGGGTGCCTGCCATCCCACGGGGAAAGAAGAGGATGATGGCGAGGATGATAAGGCCAAGGAAAAGACGCCACATATCGGTCTCGCGGCTGATTTCACTTTCTAGAGTCGTGTAAAGGGCGCTGCCGGTCAAGGGGCCGGTGATGGAGCCGATGCCGCCTAGAATCGTCATGACATAGGCCCGCATCGTGGTGTTGAGGTCGAGCGAGGTCGGAAAGACGCTCCCTTTGCTATAAGCAAACAGCGCCCCGGCGAGGCCCGCAAAGGCGCCCGCGAGCGCAAGGCCAAGATATTGTATCTTGGGCCCGTTGAGTCCGACGGCCTCGGCCCTTTTTGCGTTGTCGCGCACGCCACGCAGAGCATAGCCAAAGGGCGTGAAGACCAGATGACGCAGCATGAAAAAGCCCGCGCCCGTTAGTGCGAGTGTCAGATAATAAAAGGCTGTCTTGCCATTGACCCATGCATCAGGCCAAACGCCGAGAAGACCGTTGTCGCCGCCCGTCACGTCATACCATTGGAACGCCACGGCCCAGACCATTTGGGCGAAGGCGAAGGTCAGCATGGCGAGATAGATGCCCTGCGAACGTACGCAGAACCAACCAAAGAGCAGCGCCCCTGCAATCGCCACAAAGGGCGCGGCAAGGAGCGCGAGAGGCATAGTGACGGACAAATATTTGACTCCCATCGCCGCCGTATAGGCGCCAAGCCCGAAATAGAGCGCATGGCCAAACACGCCGATACCACCCGGCCCCATGATGAAATAAAGGCTTGCCGAAAACAGCGCCATGATGAGGATTTCGGACGCCAGCGTGAGACCGTAGCTGCCGATCCAAAGCGGCAGAGAAAGAAGGATCAAACCCAAGGCCATCCAGGCCCATTTGGCGAAGGGCGGTTCGCGTCGCATGGCGCCTGTGGCGAGAGTCGTCTTTTCGATTTGCATTTCCTCCATGGAGCCAAACAGACCATAGGGTTTGATGCTCAGCACCACGGCCATGATGAGGAACAGCAGGACAAGCGTGATTTGCGGAAAAATAAGGATGCCGAAGGCCTGCGTCAGGCCCACGATTACCGCCGCCCACGCGGCGCCCCGTATGCTTCCCAGCCCGCCGATCACGACGACGACGAACACCTCCAAAATCATCGACATATCCATTGAAAGGCTTATGCTTTCACGCGGCAACTGTAGTGCTCCGCCAAGGCCGGCCAAGGCACTACCAAGTGCGAAAACGCCCGTGAAAAGCCATTTTTGATTGACGCCGAGACAACCGATCATTTCACGATCTTCCGTAGCCGCGCGGATCAGGATGCCGAGTTTCGTTTTATTCAAGAAGAGAGACAGCCCGCCGCAAACAAGGACAGCCATGCCGATCAAGAACAGGTCATAGGTTGGAAAGGGCTCGCCAAAGATTTGAATCGAGCCTTGCAGCCCTGGCGCTTGCGGCCCCAGAAGATTCTCGGGTCCCCAGATGTACAGCGCGACGTCCTGTACGATCAGAACAAGCGCGAAGGTTACCAAAAGCTGAAACAACTCTGGCACGGCGTAAATGCGTCGCAAGACGAGAATCTCAATCCCTGCCCCAATAACGCCCACGGCACCTGCGGACAAAAGCAAACTTTCCCAAAAGGCGAATCCATCGCTTCCCAGACGTTGTGTGAGCGTATAGGCGATAAACGCACCGAGCATGTAAAGGCTTCCATGCGTAAAATTTAAGATGCGCGTCACGCCGAAAATGAGTGCAAGGCCGCTGGCTACTAAAAATAGAACCGCCGCCGAGGATAAACCCGTCAAAAACTGAATGAGAAGAAAAGACACCCCACCTCACGTTAGCGGTACTTGAGCAATGATGTTCTGCTTTTTTGTCACCTTAAATGAACCAATTTAGCCTATCAAGGCCTTCGTGGTCTTATTTCGTGTAAAAAGCATCTCTTGTTGCAACCTTGGCGCACATGGCGTTGGGTTTCAGCGGTTTCAGGCGCTTCGCGTCTGACACATCCATCCCGCCAAACGTTGTCTTTCAGTTAGAGAACGTGCCTTGACGGATCCCCTCCGCTCGGAAGAGGTCGCCAGTCTTTGCTCCTGCCTAGGCTTTTTTAACTATCCGGATGATCGTGTTCTTCCGTGAATCGTTTCTTCATCGTCTGGTCCTTTTCTTCAGGGAGGCAGACGTTAAGCCTTTTTGCTGCAGTTTTTGGGGAGAACGCCATTTTTTGCATGTCTTTTAAGCATAACAAGAATGTTAAAGCGTTCAATCTTCGGCTCTTGGAATTCTTCTTCCATCCTAATATGCTAGGCCCCACATCCGAGCAAGGAAAGGAGCCCTTTCACCGCCGCTAAAAAAAGAAACATCGATATCTAGGTCTTGTGCGTACGATAAACACAACCCATCGAATAGGCAGAACAAATGAAAATGAAATATCCTGGTATTCCAAGCGTTATCCATGGTAACGGCGCCGTCGCAGAAGTGATGAGAAACGTGTGTGGCGGTGTCATCGGGTATCCAATCACCCCGGCAACCGAGATCGCGGAACTCTATGAGATATTTCGGGCGGGCGGTGGCTGCAACGTTTGGGGAAAGCACCCGTTCTTTTTCGAACCGGAAGGGGAACACTCTGCGCAAAGCGGCGCTCTTGGCGCGGCCTTGACCGGAGGCAAGTACATTTCCAACGCCTCGTCCAGCCAAGGCATTTTATACGGCCTTGAATCGCACTACGTCACGGTCGGTAAACGCGTCGGTGGCTTCGTTCTTCAGATTGCCGCCCGTGTTGTTTCCAAGCACTCGCTGAACGTCATGGCCGGCCATGATGACGTTTATGCCTTGTTGCCGTCGGGTTATACGATCCTTTTCGGCTCCAATCCGCAAGAAGCCGCCGATCTCGCGGCGATTTCCTATAAACTCAGCGCGTTGTCGCTTATTCCTGTGGCCAACGTCATGGATGGCTTTACGACAAGCCATATGCTGTCCGAAGCGCTGATGCCCGAACCCGAGCTTCTGAAAGAATTCGTTGGCGATCCGCAAGGTCGTATCCCCTGCCCGACGGTGGCGCAGGACATGCTGTTTGGCGCCAAGGGCCGTGTGTTCCAGTTGACCCAGTATCTTGCTCGGCACAAAGACGATGTGACCCCTGCCGCCATGGAAAAGGTGACGGCTTTCCTCGAGAAACGCGCCGACGCCGTCGAAAAGGATCATGAAGGCAAGCTGATTGAGAACACCCTTGCGTCGATTCCCGAAGAATTGCATGCCCAGTGGCGTCGGCAATGGCTGAACGCTTACGAGAAGGGAACGCGCCAGCGTGTGCCCGCTTTGGTTGATGTGAACAATCCCGGCATGACGGGCGGCGTGCAGAACCAGCCCGACTTTCAGGCCGGATCCGCCGATCATCGCACGCATTTTGTCAGCGAAGTGCCGCATCTTGCTCGTGAGGTCATGGAGGAATACTCGCGGTTGACCGGTCGCGTTTACGCGCCGATCAAGACGTTTAAGATTGAGGATGCCGAAACCGTCATGATCGGTCTTGGTTCCGTTACCGACGACGTCGAAGCGGTTGTCAAGCACCTTCGCGCCAAGGGCAAGAAGGTCGGCGTTATCTCGGTCAAATTGTTGCAGCCGTTCCCGGAAGCCGAAGTGGCTGCCGCGCTGAAAGGCAAAAAAGCCGTGACGGTGCTGGAACGCTCGGATGTTACCGCGTTGACGAGCCTTGTAACGCAGGCTTTGTTCAAAGCGCGTGAGAACGGCGAGAGCGTTCGTCATCCCGGCATTGTGGGCATGAAAACCCTGCCCAAGGTCACAACGGCCATTTTTGGGCTCGGGGCGCACGATTTGCAGCCGCGCCATCTTATCGCGGCCTTCAAGAACATGGAAAGCGGCAACGCTCCCTTTGTCTATCTCGGTTCGCAGTTTTTCGCGAAGAACCCGTCGCCGCGTGTGGGCGCTTTGCAGGAAAGGTTGAAGGCGGCCTATCCCGAAACCGAGCTTATGGCGCTTGAAACTGAGCCCAATCCGAGCTTGTTGCCGAAGGAGGCTTTCCGTATTCGTTTCCATTCGGTGGGCGGTTATGGAACCATCGCCACGGGCAAGTTGTTGACCGATATTCTTGCCGGGGTGCTTGACCTTCATTCAAAGGCGGCCCCAAAATACGGATCGGAGAAGAGCGGCGCGCCGACCAATTATTTCATCACGCTCAGCCCCGAGCCCGTGCTGATTACGAACGCGGAGTTGGAAGACGTCGAGATCGTTGTCTCTCCGGATCACAAGGTGTTTAGCCACGCCAATCCGTTGCGCGGCCTTGTGGAAGGCGGAACGTTCATTCTTCAATCGCAAAACGATCCCCTTGAGGTTTGGAAGGAATTGCCTGCTCAGGTGCGTAAGATCCTTCGCGATAAGAAGATCAAATTCTATGTCATCGACGCCTTTGCCGTCGCCAAACGGCATGCGCCGACGCCCGAACTTGAAACGCGTATGATGGGCATCGCCTTTATTGGCGCGGTGTGCGGGCATGTCGATCGCATCGTCGGCGGTGCGTCCAAGGCGGCTATGTTGAAGAAAATCAGCCAGCAGATTACGAAAAAATTCGGCGCCAAGGGCGAAGCCGTTGTCGAAGGCAACATGGCCGTGATCCGCGAAGGCGTGGAAGCGGCGAAAGAAGTCGATTACACCGATAAGAAGTTCGAGGCAGTCGAGAAGGAACCGATAGCGGTTCAAACTCGTACCGTGGCTCTTTCGGCGTCGATGTGCCGGGCGAGTTGTCAAACGCCATGCGCCGGCTTTTTCGATTCCGACTATTTCAACGACATCATGGCCGCGCGATTTAAGGACGGCACGATTGCCGAAGCGCCCGTGATGCCGGGAACCGGTCAGTTTATGCCGCCGGGATGCGCGGCGGCCAAGGACAAAGGGCTGTTCCGCCGTCATGTGCCGATTTTTAATCCGGCTCTATGCACCGGATGCATGGAATGCACGCTGGTTTGCCCGGACGCTGCAATCCCGAATACGGCGCACGAGATCCACGATCTTTTAGCCGAGGCTATGGATCGGTTGGATGTCACACAAGCGCAACGCGAGGCCTTGCGTAAACATGTTCATGCGCTAAGCACAGCTGTGCGCGAAGCCTATCGTCAAGCGGGGCGGTCGCCTAAGTCCTTGCACAAAATTGTGGCCGAAGCGGTCGAGAAACTGGATGTCGATAATGCCACGCAGCGCCGCAATCTTGAAAAGGTGGCCGAAGAGCTTGAAATTTTCCCAGTTGCCAAGACGCGGCCCTTCTTCGATGCCATGGAGAAAGCCGTTCCCGGAAGTGGCGGGCTTTTTTCCGTTGTTGTCGATCCATGGAAATGCTCGGGCTGTCTCGAGTGCGTCGAAGCGTGCGGCCCGCATGCTTTAACCAAGGGCGAGCAGGATGCCCCCTTGCTTGAAACGCTTCAGAAGCGTTTTGAATTCCTCAGTCATACGCCCAACAGCCCGTCGCGCTTTTTCGACAGCGCCGTCAAGGCCGATGGCGAAACCAAGAGGCTTATGCTCGATCGTAACAACTACTATGCGATTACGGGCGGACACGGCGCTTGCCGCGGTTGCGGTGAGGTGACCGCGATCCGTCTGGTGACGGGCGCGAGCCATGCGGTTCATAACGATCGGCAAAAAGAGTATATCCGCAAGGTGGAATCCGCTCTTGATCGGCTGAAGGCCAAGCGGCCTAAAATTCAGAAGAGCGCAAGCGATCCGAGCCGACTTGACCGTATGGCCGAGACCATAAAGACGCTTGAGAATCTTCTTTTCCGACTTGAAAGCGGTCCCGGCGGATGCGGCCCATCCTCGACGGTGATTGCCAATGCCACCGGCTGTTCGAGTGTTTATGCCTCGACCTTTCCTTTCAACCCATACAACGATCCGTGGGTCAACAGTTTGTTCCAGGATTCGCCAGCGGTGGCCAAGGGTCTTTTCGAAGGACTGGCCGACGGGGCAAGCGGCGATTTCCGGGCGATGCGCATCGCTAAACTGGATCTCGACGACGCGTACGATCCGCAGGTTCACGATGCCTTTTTCAAGACGTTCGCTTGGAGTGAATTTACGCCTGAGGAAAAAGCCCTTATGCCCACCGTGTTCAGCATAGGCGGCGACGGCGCGACATACGACATCGGGTTTGGGGCGTTATCCCGGCTTCTCTGTACGTCGACGCCGATTAAGGTGGTCGTTCTCAATACAGGAGCGTACTCGAATACGGGAGGCCAAGCTTCGACCGCGAGCTTCACGGGGCAGGATGCCGATCTTAGCCGTTATGGCGCCGCTCATCGAGGCAAGCAGGAATACCGCAAGGAACTCGGCCTTATTGCGGCGTTTCATCCGAACGTTTTTGTGGTGCAAAGCTGTACGGCGTTGCAGGCGCATTTCATGAAGAACGTCATAGCCTATTTGAATCAAAACGAGTTCCCGGCTCTGCTTGACGTTTACACACCCTGCCCTGCGGAAAACGGCATTGCCGATGACGCGGCGATCCGGCACGGGCGGATGGCCGTCGAAAGCCGTATGAGTCCGGTGTTTGTGCACGATCCTGAAGGCGGGAGCGATCTGCATGCGCGTTTCTCGCTCGACGGCAATCGCGAGATCACCAAGGACTGGACGTCCACGACGATCGAATACGTGGAAGATGGGCAGACCAAAGTGATGCATGTTCCTTTGACTCCGGCCGACTTTGCTCGGCACGAAACGCGTTTCAGGAAACACTTCCGCAAGATGGAAGTCGAGACGGACGCCGTTTTGGTGCATGAGTATATCGATCTAGAGCCTGCCGAGCGTGCCGGGAAGACGCCTTTTGTATGGGCGACGGACGACGATAAAAAGCTGGTTCGGATTGAGGTGTCGCAGACGCTTGTGCGGCTTGTCGAAGAACGGCGGCGGTATTGGCGCACGTTGCAATACTTGTCGGGGCTTGAGGTCGTAAAGTTGGAAGAAGCCCATCGCGCGGCGTTGGAAGACATGAAACGCCGGTACGACGAAGCGGTGAATGATCGCGAAGCCGTGATTGATACCATCGCTCGGGGAATGAGCGACCTTGCGGCTTCGTCCAAGGCGCCTGCTGGTGCCGTTGCCGCCGCGCCGATCGTTTCGTCCGCGGCGCCTAAAGCGGCGGAACCGGCGTCGTCGGCAGGAGGCTTCGGGGTCATTCTTTCCGAAGAAGACTCGGTAAAATGTTCGAATTGCAAAACATGCTATCAGACCTTGCCGGAGCTTTTTGAAAAGGTCACGGTCGTCGTTGACGGCGTTGCCAAGGACGTTGCTCGGCTTATTCCGGGAGCGCTCGAACGCGTCGAACTTACGCCCGAGATAAAGAGTAAGCTTGCGCGTATTGCCGCCAACTGCGATGCGGAGATTATTCATGTCAAGTAAGATCACCGTATCCGATTCCGCCCGAAACGTTTTTGGCCGCTCCGGTTCGGAGGTCGAAAACGACGATTTTGAAAACACCGAGGCCGCGCAGCTTCTTCGAAAGCAGCTTGAGCTGTTGCGCAAAAGACTTCTAAACGATCCAAAGTCACTGCGCGACATCTTCATTGCCGATGGAGAACACGCCATCGTTTGGGAGTTCAAGCAAGACAATCTTGGCGCCGGATTTATCAAAGCGTTTTGGAATTTGCTTCTGCGCGACGATGCCATGGGCGTGGTTTTGCAGCGTTTTGTCTGGGCCCTTCCGCTTAAGTTCAAGCGCAAATTTATCGCGGCGCTTGATGCGCATCTGTCGGATCGGTATCCCATGTTCAAGGGCCTTTCCGAAGGTTGGCCGGGCCAGAACTCCATTCCGCCTTATACGCGTCCTGCCGAAGAGCGGATGAAGGATTTTGAACTCGTCAACGCCGGATACCTTGGCTACCAAAGCCTCGGCTACAGCGCCCGCGAGGTGGATCTTTTGGTCTGGCTCGAGGTTCTGCGCGACAAGCAGTGCGACGACAGGCCATGTCAATGCGGCATTTCCACGGGCAAAGGCGAACCCAAGGGCGGGTGTCCCGTCAAGATCCGGATTCCCGATATGCTCAAGCTTCTGGGCGAGGGTAAATATAAAGAAGCCTTAGAGATCATTGAGCAGTCCAATCCGTTGCCGAACGTGACCGGTCGCGTCTGCCCGCAAGAGCTGCAATGTCAGGGCGTCTGCACGATGACCGGCAAGCCGCTCGAAATTGGGCAAGTGGAATGGTTCCTTGCCGAACGCGCACGGCGGACAGCGTCGTCGGACGGTGTGGACGAACGTTTTAAGGATTATATCTCGCCTTGGGAAAGAGCCGAGAAGCCGCCTGTCGCGATTGTGGGATCCGGCCCTGCGGGGTTGATTAACGCCTATCTGTTGTCGGTTCAAGGCTATCCCGTGACGGTCTTCGAAGCGTTTCACGATCTCGGCGGCGTGCTGCGTTATGGCATTCCCGAATTTCGGCTTCCCAACGTGCTGATTGACGATGTGGTCGGTAAGATTGTCAAGCTGGGCGGCAAATTCGTGACGAATTTTGTCGTGGGCAAGACGGCGACCATTCAGGATCTTAAGGATGCCGGATTTTGGAAGATTTTTGTAGGCACAGGCGCGGGGTTACCGCGCTTTTTGAATGTACCGGGCGAACATCTTATGGGCGTTATGTCGGCCAACGAGTTTTTGACCCGTGTGAACCTTATGCAGGCGCGTCGGGACGATTACGAGACGCCCCTTCCCTACGTCGCCGGCAAACAGGTTCTTGTGATCGGCGGTGGAAACACGGCCATGGACGCCGCGCGCACGTCGAAACGGTTGGGCGGCATCGTGACGATCGTCTATCGCCGGTCGCGGACGGAAATGCCCGCGCGCGTCGAAGAGCTTCACCACGCGTTGGAAGAAGACGTTCAGCTTAAGGTGCTCCGTGCGCCTCGTGAGTTTGTGGGCGACAAGACCCATAAAGTTCATCAGGCCGTTCTCGACGTTATGGAGCTTGGCGCGCCCGATACCGCAGGGCGTCGTTCGCCGATCGTTACCGGTCAAACGGAAACGATGCACGCCGATCTGGTCATTATTGCGCTGGGCAACGGTTCGAATCCGATTATCAAGGACTCCGAGCCAAGAATTAAGACCACGCGGTGGGGGACGATTCAGGTCGAGGGCGGTTCGCAAGAAACAACGCTTGAAAACGTTTATTCCGGCGGTGATGCCACGCGCGGCGGCGCGACGGCTATTCGCGCGGCAGGCGACGGCCAAGCGGCGGCGCACCAGATTGCGGGCGAACATCCTTTTACGGACACCGAAACCAAACATCGCGTCGCAAACGCCGCGCGTTATACGGATTTGGGGCAGTCTCAGGCGACGCTTCTCAAGAAGACCGAATTGGCGGGCGGCATTGTCGAATTTACCGTGCACGCGCCGCTTGTCGCCAAAGCGGCTCGGGCGGGCCAGTTCGTGCGCGTGTTGCCGACGCCGAAAGGCGAATTCATTCCGTTGACGCTGGCCGATTGGGACGAAAAGGCCGGAACCGTCGATCTTGTCATTCAGGCCATGGGAACGAGCACCGTCGCCATCAACAAGATGAACGTGGGCGAGGCTTTTGCCGGTGTGGCCGGGCCTTTGGGGCAGCCCAGCGAGCTTCACCACTATAAGGGAAACAAAACGGTCGTCTTCACGGCGGGCGGCGTCGGATTGCCGCCGGTTTATCCGATCATGCGTGAACATTTGCGCTTGGGTAATCACGTTACGTTGATTGCCGGATACCGTACGGCCGATTTGTTGTTCTGGGCGGGTAAGGGCGAACGCGTCGATCTGTTGCGGAAGGAATTTCCCGAACTGTTGGACGTTATCTATACGACCAACGACGGTTCTTTCGGCCAGAAGGGTTTTGTCACCGCGCCTTTGGAAGCGATGTTGGAGAAGAACAAAGCCGGAGAGAAGGGCCGCAAGATTGCCGAAGTTATTTCGATTGGGCCTCCGATGATGATGCGGGCGGTCAGCGATTTGACGAAAAAGTACGGGGTGCCAACCGTGGTGAGCTTGAACACGATCATGGTTGATGCGACGGGCATGTGCGGCGCCTGCATGGTGCCGGTGATCGTTGACGGGAAGCTGGTGCGCAAACACGCGTGCATCGACGGCCCCGAGATGGACGCGCACAGCATCGACTGGGACAAGTTCATGCCGCGTTTCGACCTGTTCAAGGAGCAGGAGCAAGAAAGCCGCAAAAAACACGGCGGTTGTTGAGCGTTATCCTAGTTTAGGCCGCAAGCTCGCGCAAAAACTGTCCGACGGCTTTTGCGCCGCCTTCGTTGTGGAGCGTAAGGATTTTTGTCCCGATGATGGCGATATCGACGTCTTTCGGAAGGGCGTCGATGTCTTTTTTGGATTGAAGGCCGAACCCGAGACCGATAGGAAGGGTTGTCATGCTTTTGTATCTTTGAATCATGGCACCCAGCGCGTCGTCGATCTTTGTTTTGATTCCGGTTACGCCTGTGCGCCCGACGCAATAGACCAGCCCTCGGCAATAGGACGCGAGAACCCGAAGCCTTTCCGGCGTATTGGTTGGGGTAAAAAGAAAAATAGGCGCCACGTCGTTACGTTCGCAGGCCGAAAGGTATTCGGCCCCCTCCTCGGGCGGCAAATCCGGAATAATGAGTCCCAAGATGCCTGCGTCTGCGGCAACCTTGACGAAGTTTTCAAGGCCGTAGACGAAGGGCACATTGGCGTACGTCATGAAGAGAAAAATCGTTTCGGGATAGAGCGCGCAAATCTCCTTGGCAAACGCAAGGCATTGCGACGTCGTCACGCCGTTCCGAACGGCCGCGTCGTTGGCTTTCAGAATAACGGGACCGTCGGCCATGGGATCGGAAAACGGAATTTGCATTTCAATGATGTCCGCTCCGGACTCGACCATCGTACGAATGAGTTCGCGATTGCTTTCGAACGACGGGTAGCCAAGCACCAAGTGGGGCATGAGCAAAAGCCGCTTGCGCTTGCGCGCGGCGCGAATTCTATCTTCCAGCACGGTATTCCTCCGCTTTTTGAATGATGAAGTCTTCCCACGCCCTGTCTTTCAGGGCGTCGGCTACGGTGAAAATATCCTTGTCGCCGCGTCCCGACTGGTTGATGACGATTATTTCGTCCTTACCCATGCGCGGGGCCTCTTTGAAGGCTTGGGCAAAGGCATGCGCGGATTCAAGAGCCGGAACGATGCCTTCCTTGCGAAGGGCAAGCCGGAGGGCCTCGACAACCTCGTCGTCCGTTGCGGCTTCGAACCGAATGCGTTTTCTTTCATGCAGATCGGCTAAAATAGGCGAAATGCCGACGTAATCGAGCCCCGCGGAGATCGAATGCGTTTCCATCATTTGTCCTTCCTCGGTTTGAAGAAAAACGGTTTTCATGCCTTCGGCAATCCCGATCTTTCCATCTTTTGAGGCAAGGCGGGCCGCATGTTTGCCTGTATCGAGGCCCAAGCCCCCGGCTTCGACGCCGACAAGTTCGACATCCTTGTCGTCCATAAAACCCGAAAAGATCCCAAGCGAATTGGATCCTCCGCCGACGCACGCGTAAACATGGTTTGGCAAACGATCTTCGACATCCAAAATTTGTTTTTTGGCTTCCTTCCCGACGATGGACTGAAACCAAGCGACCATCTCGGGAAACGGATAGGGTCCGCAGGCCGTGCCCAGCACGTAATGCGTGGTCTCCATGCTATAGGCCCAATCGCGAAAGGTTGCATTGATGGCGTCCTTAAGCGTCCGCGTGCCGTCTTTCACGACGTTGACTTTTGCGCCCAGTTTTTCCATCCAGAAGACGTTGGGGCGTTGGCGCTTGACGTCAACTTCGCCCATGTAAATTTCACACTCAAAACCGAATTTTGCCGCCATTGTGGCCGTTGCGACGCCGTGCTGCCCTGCCCCTGTTTCGGCGATGACGCGTTTCTTGCCCATGCGTTTGGCGAGCAGCCCTTGTCCGATGACGTTGTTGATTTTATGCGCGCCAGTGTGGTTGAGATCTTCGCGTTTAATATAAATTTTTGCGCCGCCTAGATAACCGGTCAAATTTTCGGCAAAGGTCAACGGCGTAGGCCGTCCTGAATACGAACGCATATATTGTGCAAAGCCATCCCAAAAAGCGGGATCACTTCGGGCTTCCTGATAGGCTTGGGTAAGTTCGTCGAAAGTTGTTTCAAGGATGGACGGCACATACATACCGCCGAATTTGCCAAAATACTTCTGCCGATGGATTTCCATTATGCGCCTCTATAGGGGATCTTGAACGCGAGCCTTGTTCATACTGTCATTTCTGAACGGTTACAACTTATGAACGCTCTCTGTCTCCTTTCACCTCGTACGAGCGTGTTTCTAAATTTTTTAGAACAAGAAATGTTTTTCCCTTTTTATTTCAAGTGATTAGGTCTATTTCAAAAAAACAGGCATTCTTAAAAACGATATGTTAGTTTTTGCATCCACACGGTTTTTCGCCGAATTTTTTTAGTATGAGTTGCGATGGAACAGGTTGAGGACAGTTATTCGTGCGTCGGGGTCGGCAAGGAAAGACAAACAAAAACGCTTTTGCTTATTTTGAGTACGCTTCCGGCTTTTGGCCCGTTGGCGACGGATATGTATTTGTCCGCTTTTCCCGTGCTGGTAGAGTATTTTCATACGGAAATAAGCTTGGTTGCGCAAAGCTTGTCCCTTTATTTTCTTGGATTAGCCGGGGGCCAACTTCTTTATGGACCTTTGGCCGACCGATTTGGACGTAAACCCGTTCTGTTGGTTGGCATAGCGCTTTTTATAAGCACATCCTTTTTGATTGTTTTTGTTCCATCCATACGTGGATTCATTGCCTTGCGTTTTTTTCAGGCCGTCGGAGGGTGTTCCGGCATGCTTATCGCAAGGGCTGTGGTCAGCGATTTATATAAAGAACGAGAAGCGGCGCGCTTCTTTTCTCTTATGATGATTGTCGCCGCTTTGGCCCCCATTGCTGCCCCTGCCTTGGGGGGGTATCTCGTTGCCTTTGTTGGATGGAAATCCGTCTTTGTCTTTTTGACGGCGTTTGGGATCTTTTGCTTCGTTATGGTCAAGGTCTGGCTTCCCGAAACGCTTCGGCACGATGCGCAAAGAAGCCTGAGTTTCGGGGAGACGGCGAAGACCTATGGTCGGTTGCTTGCCAGAAGGCACTTTATCCTTCCGTCTCTTGTTTGCGCGGTTTCTTTCGGCGAGCTGTTTGCCTTTATCAGCGGATCGCCTTTTGTCTATATGCATCTTCATGGCGTGAGTACCGAGCATTATGGCTTGCTTTTCGCCGCCAATGCTGTCGGCATGACGGTTGCTTCGAAAATCAATCACTCGTTGCTTCGGTATATGTCGCCTATCCGATTATTATGGGGAGGGGTCGCCGCGAACTTCATTTTTTGTCTTGTCCTTTTCCTTTTTGCAGAAGAAGCCTCTTTGCCTTTTTTGTTCAGTCTGTTCCTCTTGGCCCTGTTCGTCGTTCCGGCTATCGGCGCGAATGCGACCGCTGTTGCCATGGCTGCTTGTAGCGACCGAAAGGGCAGTGCTTCGGGGCTCCTTGGCGTTCTGCAATTCTCTTTGGCAAGCTTGGCAAGTACCGCCGTTGGGCATTTTCATAACGAAACGGTGTATCCTGTAACGGGCGTTATTCTTGGATGCAGCTTTGCGGCGCTTATTATGCTTTTTTTTGATCTTGTTCGGCCTTCGGGGGCATGCCGAAATCTATAGAAAAGGTTGTTTGCCTGGCCATCCCTTGACTTAAAGGGGTTTTTGAGGTTATGGGTACCACCTATAGGAGCCAAAGGTTCCTCGCACCGTTGTTTTCTTTTCACATTCCTTCTTCATTAGATTTTTATTGTTGTAACCTTTCAAGAACGATCCTGTCGCCGGTGAGGTTCGTTTGTCGATTGCTGGAGGTTGGACATCATGGAAAAGAAACAGGACGACGGCACGCCCCAAGACTTCATGATGAAGTATCTTCCGCCTTTTTCCTTTTTTTTCTGTGCGCAGGATGTGGTCGACTATGTCCTTGACGCGGCGCAAAGAAGCATTCTTTTTTTCGATGTTCTGCGTCAACGTGGAAACAACTATTTCCAACGAAGGTCGCTGGAAGCGCCGAATGTTCTTCTTTTCGGCTACGAAGTCATTGCCGACGGACGCACCCTTCCCCGACCCGTGAACTACATGCTGATGCGTATTGTGCCGCCGGAAGGGATGGAGGCGCATCCGAACAAACGTCCTTTCATCGTTTTCGATCCGCGGGCGGGACACGGTCCCGGTATTGGGGGCATGAAGCGGGACAGCGAAATTGGCGCGGCTCTTCATGCCGGACATCCCTGTTATTTTGTCGGCTTTTTGTCTAAGCCCGTTCCGGGCCAACTTATTGAAGACATCTGCTATGCCGAAGCGGCTTTTATAGAAATTGTTATCAACCGTCATCCGGAGGCCGATGGCAAGCCCTGTCTGATTGGGAATTGCCAAGCCGGTTGGCAGGTTATGATGACGGCCGCGCTTAATCCCGATCTTGCGGGGCCGATTATTTTGGCCGGCACGCCGTTATCGTATTGGGGTGGCGTTCATGGAAAGGCCCCCATGCGTTATATGGGGGGTATCCTTTGCGGGTCATGGACGGTTTCTTTACTCAGCGATTTGGGCAACGGTTTATTTGACGGCGCCATTCTGGTGCGGCATTTTGAAAATCTTAATCCGGGAAACACTTATTGGTCAAAGGATTATAATCTTTACTCGAAGGTCGATACGGAACGCGAGCGTTTCTTGGATTTTGAAAAGTGGTGGGGAAACCCGGTTCTTTTGAACGGCAGGGAAATACAATATATCGTCGACGAGTTGTTTGTCGGCAACAAGCTTTCCGCCGGCGAAATTTTAACAAAGGACAGGGTTCGCATTGATCTTCGGCGAGTCCAGTCTCCCATCGTGGTTTTTTGTTCGCATGGGGACGAGATTACGCCGCCTCAGCAAGCTTTGGGATGGATCCTCGACCTTTACAACTCCGAGGATGAAATCATTGCGTCGGGGCAAACGATTATCTATTCGCTTCATGCAAGCATTGGGCATTTAGGAATCTTTGTGTCCGGATCGGTGGCGCGGAAGCAGTATCAGGAATTTTCTCAGAACATTGACTTTATCGATATTCTGCCCCCCGGTCTGTATGAGGCGTCCTTTCAGCTCAAAGACGAAAATGTGGCGAACGCTGATCTTTTGACAACCGACTATGTCATGACCTTTCATCCGCGAAAGCTCGACGATTTGCGTGCGCTTGGCGGAAACGATGCTGACGACGATCTGAGCTTTGCGGCCGTGGCTCGTTTTTCCGAAAACATTCAAGGATTTTATCGTCTTCTCTTTCAGCCTATGGTGCGGGCGTTCGCCAATCCGTGGTTTGCCGATATGCTTCGTCAAATGAATCCCGTTCGGCAACGGTTTGAGCTTTTTTCCGATAAAAACCCCTGCTTTGCGCCGTTATCGGCGATGGTCAAGGTGGTCGAAAAAAATAGACGACCTGTCTCTACGGATAATTTTTTGTGGAAGATTCAGGAAGATTGGTCCGAGCAGATCGTTAAGTCATGGGATACCTTGCGCGATCTTCGGGATCACTGGATTGAGACGGTGTTTTTGAGAACCTATGGTTCGCCGTTTGTTCAAGCAGCCGTGGGTTTGCGTTCCGATCATGCTGTCGCAAAACGACGTATTGGCTACGATGTGGAACGCCAGAAACGTGTTTCCGAAGAGCTTGATAAGCTTCGCACGCAATTTTCAGAGGGCGGAGATCTTCATGCCTTTGTTCGGTCTATTCTTTACATTGCGCCGCTTGCGGATGAACGGAGTTTTGTCATGCTGCGAGTCTTGCATGATAAGAATCCATCGGTGCCGATCCTGACGCTTGATGAGTTTAAGGCTTTGATTCGGCAGCAGTATATGCTTGTCCGTTTAGATCCCGAATACGCCCTTCAGACGCTTCCCGATCTTTTAAAGGATACGTCCTTTAGCAATGCGGATATTCTTGAAAGCCTTCGTCAGATCATTTTTGCAAGCGGGATTCTTACTCCCGCTGC
Organism: Alphaproteobacteria bacterium; assembly: GCA_028690155.1. Taxonomy (GTDB): domain Bacteria; phylum Pseudomonadota; class Alphaproteobacteria; order UBA9219; family UBA9219; genus CAIXLI01. The sequence goes on from JAQVBU010000005.1 coordinate 20,403, forward strand.
GACCGAACGGTTTGCGCGCATAGAGAAGATCCTTTTGGGCGAGACTGTCGTTTAGCCTTTTTCCTTTCGGATTCCGTCGATGAAAGCCTCAACGACTTGGTTGAGGCTTTCGGCTTCATGCGCCAACTGGCTTGCTGTTTCCAGAAGCTGTCCGGAGGCCGTTCCGGTTTCGCTTGCAGCATGGGTCACGCCTTCGATGGTTTTCGTGACTTGTTGGGTGCCTTCCGCTGTTTCCTGAATGCTCCGAGAGATTTCCTTGGTCGCCGAGCCCTGCTGTTCGACGGCGGCGGCAATGGCTGTCGAGGTTTCGTTAATTTGACGGATCGTGGTCGTGATCGAGTCGATCGTTCCGACAGCGTGATTTGTTTGCTCTTGAATGCTGCTGATTTGTTCCGTGATGTCTTGGGCCGCATGACCAACTTGGTTGGCGAGATTTTTCACTTCGTGCGCCACAACGGCAAAGCCTTTTCCGGCATCGCCCGCGCGCGCCGCTTCGATGGTCGCGTTCAAGGCCAGAAGGTTGACTTGGCTCGCGATCCCTTCAATCAGCTTGACGATATTGCCGACGTCTTCGGCGGATTTGTTGAGGACATGCATAACTTCGCTTGTGGCTTCTGCCTCGTTTACGCATTCGCCTGCAATTCGGACTGAGTCGCCGATTTGACGTGTGATTTCGCTGATGGAAGCATTTAGCTCTTCGGCGGCGGAGGCGACCGTTTGGACGTTCGCTGAAGTTTGCTTGGCGGATGTGGAAACGGCCGATGCCTGTGAGCTTGTTTCTTCGGCGATGGAGGCCATGGATTTTGCGTTACTCTGCATTTCCGTAGCGGCGGCAGAGACCGTGTTGACGACGTTTTTGACGCTCTTGTCGAAGTCGTCGGCCATTTTATTCATAAGGGCGCGTCGTTCTTCGGCAGCGCGTTGGTCACGTTCACGTTGGTCACGTTCCATTTGGCGCATCTTAAGGCCGTTTTCCTTGAAGACTTCAAGTGCGGCGAAAAGTTCTCCAATTTCATCGGTTTTCTTCGATTTTGGAACATCAATTGTAAAATCGCCGTCGGCTAAGGCATGGACGATTTTTGTGACGTTTTTGATAGGCGAAGCAATCTGACGATATCCTATGAACAGGGATAAAAGAATGACGGGAATGCCCACGATCAGGCTTCCGATTGTTCCCCAAAGGAAGGATTGGCTGACGCCTTTATAGAATTGACTTAACGGAATGCCGACGAAAACGATCCCGATGACCTGTCCGTCCTTGTCGAAGATGGGGTCGTATCCGGCGATATAAGGGACGCCAAGGATTGTTGTTCTTCCGCGGAACTTTTTGCCGGAGAAGACGGCGTCATAAGCGGCTCCCGGCGCCAGTTTTGTGCCGACGGCGCGGGATCCGTCGGGCTTTTTGATGTTTGTGGCGATACGTACGTCGTTCATAAAGATCGTAGCGCTGCCGCCGACCATACGGCCGACGTCATCGGCAATTTCGTTGTGGCCGTTAAGGATGGTATTCCCTGACATTAATTGATTGTTTTCGATGCGTAAATTGCCTCCGAGGTCATGCACTTCGTCCCATGTGACGCGAAGATTGGATTCGATGGCCGAGTCGGCCGTTTCTTCGGCGTGTTTCACCATGATGTAGTCGGTAATTCCGAGAACGGCGCCGCCGACGATAAGCGCAGTTAACACAAGGAGTAAAACCAGTTTTACCGATATGGTAAAACGGACAAAAGATAAGGACGCACAGTTCATGAGAAAGATCCATTCGAAGAGAGAGATGAAAAGATCGAAAAGGTAGGTCTCTTTTTGTATACCAAGAGTTGGTTAATTTGTACCAAGAGTTGGTTAAAAAAACTAGAAAATTGCAAAAAACAAAAAGCATAAGAACGAAAATTTTTTGCCGAAGAAGAAGACTAACCCGCTTATTTTATAAAAATTTTTAGATGTAAAAGACTGTTCTCCGACATGAAAAAAAGCATTATTTGTGAAAGGGAAAAAAAGGCGTTTATGCAATCCAGAGTAAGTGTTTTTTCCCTATTTAATTTAGGCCTCGTCTATTTTTTGGCTATTAAGATGCGGTGATTCGCAAAAACGACAGAGACAGGGTTGTTTTTTTAATTAAGACCTTCCCCCTCCCAAGGTCTTATAGAGGGTTATCAGGTTGGAAAAAGCTTCGATTTGAGTGACAATTTTGCCTTGCTTCGCGCTATAGAAAGTCCGTTCTGCGCTTAGAACGCTTAAATAGCTGTCGAGTCCATGCTGATAACGCGCTTGTGAAAGGTTGAGGCTTGTTTGCGTGGCTTGAACCAGCGTTTCCTGCGCCTTCGTCTGCTCGGTCAACGCTTTCTTCGCGGCTAAGGCATCGGAAACTTCACGAAACGCGCTTTGGATGGCTTTTTCGTAATTGGCGACGGCGATATTGTTTTCGGTTTGGGCGACGTCAAGATTGGCGATGTTTCGACCTGAATCAAAAATCGGCATACTGACGTTCGGTACAAAGCTCCACGCGCCCGAAACACCATGGAACAAGGCATTTAAGGTCGGACTGGCAAAGCCTCCGGTAGCCGTTAGGGAAAGAGTCGGGAAAAAGGCTGCGCGAGCTGCGCCGATGTTGGCATTTGCGGCTTTTAAGGTATGTTCGGCCTGAAGAATATCGGGTCGTGAAAGCAAAACTTCCGAAGGCAGCCCAACACGCAGTGTCCGAATGAACCGGACTGTGTTGAAATCGGGATCCGAAGAAAGAACCTTCTCGTCGACGGGCGCGCCGATAAGGAGCGTCAACGCATTTTTGTCTTGATCAACGCGTTGTTCATAGGTGGCCCGTTGCGCTCGCGCGTTTTCAACCAGAGCTTGGGCTTGGGCAACCTCGATTTCCGAGCTTACGCCGCGATTAAAGCTTTCCTTGATTAAAGCCAGCGACTTTTGGTGTGAAAGCAACGTTTTCTCCGCCAGATCCAAAAGTTTCCGGTCGCCGAGGAACGCTAAATAGGCGTTGGCCACTTCGGCGATCAGGGACGTTTGCGCGGCCGCACGGGCTTCTTTTGTAGAAAAGTAAGATTCAAGGGCGCTTTCATTCAGGCTTGCCACACGACCAAATAAATCCAGTTCGAAAGCCGTTATGCCAAGATTGGCCTCGTACTTACGCGTGATGTTTCGCGTTTGCGTCGAGCTCAAGGCCTTGGGCGTCAACGCCTGCGTCTCCGTCACGCCGGCCGTTACAGTCGGAAGTCGGTCGGCCCAACGGATCCTGTACGTCGCTCTTGCCTTCTCGATATTCAGAGCCGCAATGCGCAAGTCGCGATTGTTTTCCAAGGCTTGCGCGATGAGCTGTTTAAGCGTCGGCGAAACAAAGAAATGCTCCCACGATGCATCGAAGGGCTCTCCCAAGTCTTGGTCGACGGGGGCTTGTGCCCATACGTCCGGCATGGGCATGGCTGGCCTTTCGTAAGTCGGCGCCATGGAACACGACGCAAGAATGACCGAAAGGAGACAGCATGTAAGTTCGTTCTTTTTTATCATAGTGTTTTTGCTCCTTCGTGAAGGGGCTTATCTTGAGTGTTTGAAGAGCCTTTACCTTCTTTACCGAAAGTCTTTTGGATTAAAACAAAGAATAACGGAACGAAGAAGACGGCGAGAAACGTTGCGCTGACCATGCCGCCCGTCACACCAATACCGACCGCGTTCTGAGCGCCCGACCCTGCGCCGTCAGCGATCGCCAGAGGAAACACACCTAAGATGAAAGCCATCGACGTCATCAAGATGGGGCGAAGCCTGATGCGCGCCGCCTCAAGAGCGGCCTCCATATACGGCATGCCTTTGTCGTGAAGGACTTTGGCAAACTCAACAATTAGAATGGCGTTTTTGGCGGCCAACCCCACGGTCGTCAGCAAGGCGACCTGGAAGTATACGTCATTCGACAGGCCACGAAGAGAAACCGCCACGACCGAGCCGACAATGCCCAAAGGCACGATCAAGATAACGGCAAAAGGAATAGACCAACTTTCGTAAAGAGCGGCCAAGCACAGGAAGACGACCAAAACAGACAAGGCATAAAGCCCCGGCGCTTGCGAACCGGCCAAGCGTTCTTCGTAGGAAATACCCGTCCATTCATAGCCAATGCCTTTGGGCAGATGCGAGGCGATTTCCTCCATGATGCTCATGGCTTCGCCCGAGCTATGGCCCGGTGCCGGAGCGCCCATAATTTCGCGCGAGGGCACGCCGTTATAACGTTCCAACTGAGGCGAGCCGTAAGCCCAGTATGAACTCGTAAACGTCGAGAACGGGATCATCTGTCCCTGATTGTTGCGAACCTGCCAGCGGTCGACGTCGTCGGGCATCATGCGATAGGGCGCGTCGGCCTGAACGTAAACTTTCTTGACACGCCCGTTTTCGATGAAGTCGTTCACATAAGAAGAACCCCATGCCGTAGACAAGGTCGCGTTAATGTTGCTGAGCGACAATCCCAACGCGGAAGCTTTTGCGCGATCGACATCGATATGGAACTGGGGCGTGTCGTCAAGGCCGTTCGGACGGACGGCGGACAGCGCGGGATTTTTCCACGCCTCCATAAGGACCTGATTTTTGGCCTGCATCAGGACATCATGGCCAAGTCCCGCCTGGTCCTGAAGTTCCAAATCGAAGCCTGTGGCATTGCCAAGCTCGATAATCGGCGGCGGCACCATGGCGTAAACCTGAGCGTCTTTAAGCGCGGACAGTTTCATCATGGCGCGCAGAGCAATGGCCTTGGCCTTTTGATCGGGCCTGTTGCGAACCGACCAATCCTTCAGTTTGATAAAGGCCATGCCGGCGTTCTGTCCGCGTCCGGCGAAGCTGAAACCTGTGACTGTAAACGCACTTTCGACGTTTTCTTTTTCCTGCGTCATAAAATACGCGCCGACCGCGTCCACGGCTTTTTTCGTGCGCTCGCGTGTCGCGCCGACCGGCGTTTGAACTTGCGCCATCATGATGCCCTGATCTTCGTCGGGAAGGAACGATGTCGGCAGACGCATGAACAACACGCCCAAGATGGTAAAGATCAAAACATAAATGACGACATAGCTTCCTTTATTGCCCAGAATATGCCGTACGCTGGAAAGGTAGAATCGTCGGCTGCGTTCGAAATTCCGGTTAAACCATCCGAAGAACCCGGTGTTGACCCAGTTGTCCTCTCCTCTTTCGACGGGTCTCAGGATGGTGGCGCACAAAGCGGGAGTCAGGATCAAGGCCACGAGCACAGACAATCCCATAGCCGACACGAGGGTCAGAGAGAACTGGCGGTAAATGGCACCCGTCGATCCCGTCATAAAGGCCATCGGCACGAACACGGCCGACAGGACCATCGCGATGCCGACCAAGGCGCCGGTGATCTGCGACATGGATTTTCGTGTCGCTTCGCGAGGGGGAAGTTTTTCTTCGCCCATCACGCGTTCGACGTTTTCGACGACAACAATGGCGTCGTCCACCAGAAGCCCGATGGCCAGAACCATGGCGAACATCGTCAGCGTGTTGATGGTAAAGCCGAAGGCCGACAGGACTCCAAAGGTGCCCAGCAAAACGACAGGTACGGCAATCGTCGGGATCAACGTTGCGCGGAAATTTTGCAAGAAGAGGTACATGACACCGAAGACCAGCAAAATGGCCTCGAATAACGTGATGACGACTTCGTGAATAGAGAGGCGCACGAACGGTGTCGTATCGTACGGATAGATAACCTTGATGCCGGGCGGGAAGAAGGCCGATAGCTCCTCCATTTTTTCCTTCACCGCATCCACGGTATCCAGCGCGTTGGCGCCCGCCGCCATCTTGACGGCCATGCCGGAGGAAGGCTTGCCGTTGTGGCGAACGACAACTTCGTAATTTTCGGAGCCAACCTCGACGCGTGCGACGTCTTTAAGGTGAATTTTTGAGCCGTCTTCGTTGACCCGAAGAAGAATGTTCTGGAACTCTTCCGGCGTTTGCATGCGGCTTTGCGCCAGAATGGTCGCGTTCAACTGTTGGCCTGGAACGGCAGGATTGCCGCCTAATTGTCCCACTGACACTTCGGCGTTTTCGGCCTTGATGGCTGTGATGATATTCGAGGTGTCGAGTTTATAGCTGACCAGTTTATCCGGATCGAGCCAAATGCGCATGGCGTGCTGGGCACCGAAAACCATGACTTCGCCGACGCCGTTCGTGCGGCTCAGGGGATCTTGAACCTTCGAGACGAGAAGGTCCGAAAGATCGCTTTGCGTATAACGTCCGTCTTCCGAGATGAGGCCGACGACCACCAAGACGTTTTTCGTCGCTTTTTGGACGTTAACCCCTTGTTGTTGAACTTCCTGCGGCAAAAGCGGCATCGCCAATTGCAGTTTGTTTTGAACCTGAACCTGCGCGATATCGGGATCGGTGCCGGACTTGAACGTCAGCGTAATCGAGACGTTGCCTGACGAGTCGCTGGTCGACGACATGTACAGAAGATTGTCGATGCCGTTCATCTTCTGCTCGATAACCTGCGTGACGGTGTTTTCGACCGTTTGAGCCGAAGCGCCCGGATAATTCGCCGAAATCTGAACGGACGGCGGGGCCAAGGTCGGGTACTGCTCGACCGGCAAACGCATGATTGATAAAGCGCCGGCCAGCATGATGACGATGGCGATAACCCATGCGAAAATGGGGCGATCGATGAAAAACTTGGACATAAAACCTTCTCCGATCAGAACCTAGTGCTTATCCGCGGGCGTTTCATTTGCGGCTTCGGTGGCATGGACGGTCGCGCCTTCGCGGATTTTCAACGTGCCTTCGGTGACAACCTTCTCACCGTCTTTTAGACCGTCCTCGACAAGCCAGTTGTCGCCGATAGCCTGCGCAAGCTTGACGGAACGCACATGAACGATGTTATCCGATCCGACAACCCACACGGAGGCGCCGCCGCCGCTCGTTCTGGAAACGGCCTGTTGAGGCACCAGAATCGCGTTTTCCTTGGTGCCCTGCTCAATCCGCGCGCGGACAAAAAGACCAGGCAGAAGTTCGCCCTCAGGATTGGGAAAAATAGCCCTTAATTGAATCGATCCTGTCGATTCCTCGACGGTGACGTCTGAAAACTCGAGTTTGCCCGGATAGGCATAAGGCTTTGCCGTGGCATCCAGCATAAGCTTGACCGGCGCGGATTTGACGTTCTCCGCCTTCAGGCTGCCGTCCAGGATCTCTTGACGAAGCAGGATAAGGGCCGAGCTCGACTGCGTGATATCGACATAAATAGGATCGAGTTGCGTGATCGACGCCAAAACCATCGCCTGATTGGCCGTCACCAAAGCGCCTTCGGTGACGTTCGATTTACCGGTCCGACCGTTGATGGGTGCATAGACCTTCGTGTAGTTCAGATTGATCTGCGCCGTTTTTACGGCGGCTTCGGCCACGAGAATTTGCGCTTCGGCTTCGCTCAACCCCGCCATGGTATCGTCGTAATCCTGTTGCGAAACGGCCTTGATTTTAACCAACGCCTCGTAACGCTTGGCTCTAGCCTGAATGGACTTCAGATTGGCCTTGGCTTTGGCCAGATCGGCTTTGGCGCTTTGTAAAGCGGCTTCGTAGGGAGCGGGGTCAATTTGGTAAAGCTGGTCCCCTTCCTTAACGTCGCTGCCTTCCTTGAACAGACGCTTCAGGATGATTCCGCTGACCTGAGGCCTGACTTCGGCCACGCGAAAAGCCGAGGTTCGTCCTGTAAGTTCTGAAAAAAGAGGAAGTTTTTGCGCCTTAACCGTAACGACGGTGACCTCGACGGGCCTTTTCTCTGGGGCGTTTTGAGCGGCCTTTTCGTCTTTGCAGGCCGTAACGGTCAACGAAACAAAGAGAAGAAAGGCGACAAACAGCAGGTTGGTGCGCGCAAACATCGTGACATTCCTTAAATATGAAAAAGTTCTTCTTCTGGCTCTGGACGAACCAAGGACTTTCATGTACTGTATAGTACATTTTTTCGGGAGGCAAGTCTTTTTCACGAGGATTTTTATGTGCAGCGGCGTACGGAAAGATCTGAAAGAAGCGCGTCGGCAAGCGATGATGGACGCGGCGGAAGCGCTTTTTCTTGAGAAGGGATACGGGCGGACGAGTCTCAGTGACATCATTCGCCGATCAAAAGGATCGCGAACGACGTTGTATGAAAATTTTGGAAGCAAAGAAGGCCTTCTTCGGACGATTATCAAAGAAGCCTGCCTCAAAGCCCAGCAGGCGATTCAGGCCGACGATAAGCCGTTATCGTTGACGGAAGAAAGTCTTGTGGATCTGGGCGTGCGTTTCGCCGCCTTTGCCTTGACCCCGATGTCTTTGGCCGTGTTTCGTATCATCGCGATGGAACGCAAGCTTATTCCCGAGCTGGCCGAGAACTTTTTCGAAACAAGCATTCTTCCCATTCGGGAACAATTGATCCGGCGGTTTCAAAATTCGCTGGATGCCGAGAAGCTTCCCTGCTCAATCGACCGCGTGGCTACCGTTTTCTTGGGCTCTATTCTGGGCGATCTTCATTTTCGCCACAGTCTGGGCTTGTCCAAAGACACGCCGGAAGAAATCCGTGAGCATGTTCGAAGCGCCGTGCGCATCTTTTTAAACGGGATTGGTGGTGTTGAACGCAAAGCGGCCTAGCCGTCGTTTTGCGTTGTCGGATCGAGGTATTTCATTAACGTCGCGCGCAAGGCGTCCGAAATTTTGATGGGCGTGCGTTTTTCCTGATCGATGAGGACCGAGATGGCCTCGCTGTACGCGATGGGCGTTTGATCCTGATAAAGGGCGTTGGCGACGTGCAGAGAGGTCGTTCCGATTTTCGTCACGCAGGTGCCGACTTTCAGTCGGGCCGGAAGATGAAGTTCATGCTTAAACGAGATGCAGGTGCGGACGAGGACGAAAATCGCGTCGCCTTTTGGCCAGCCTGGCGTGACAAGGCTCAAGAACTGGGCCCGCGCGTTTTCGAAATAGGTGCCCATGGCGTTGTTGTTCACATGGCCCAACGCGTCTAGGTCGCAAAATCGGACATGGTCGTCCGTCCAAAGAGGGTAGCGATCGCGGTTAAAGAATTTTGAATCGTCGTCCATAATAAAAAGCCTTGTGAAGACACGTTGAAAACGACTCTAACGATAAGGCTGTTTTTAAAAAGAGCAAGGAAACGCCATGCTGCGCCGCACGCGTTTTTCAGTCTTCTAGAGCGGGGCGGCTATGGGTCTTGGCGAATGGGCGTGTCTGTTTCCCGCCCGGAGGGGGCCTGCGCTTAGTTGTGATATAAAATTTGTAATATGCTCCTGTAGCTGTGCCTTATTCTGCAACAATTCTGATTTGGCTATAGAAAATTTTTCCCGCGATTCCATATAACGGTCGCTCCAATCGCCATGTGCAAGTTTATCAGCCTCTACAGCGTTAAGTGCGGTCATATATCTTTCAAAAACGGGCGCCGAAGGGCCAAGGACATCCCTGAAGCTTGTCTCCATATCTTTTTTGAGGGCTTCTCTTTGAGGTTTTGCATGCTGCGCTTTTAATTCCATATCGGGAAGAAAAACATTCTCTATATATGCCATCATAATGGGATATATTTTTCGGCTTGCAGGATTGCTAACGTAGTTCTCCAAAATTCTTGGCAGCAATTCACCTAAAAATTCATCACGATTTGAACTATACCCCCCGGTTAAAGCCATTTCATTTTTGACAGTCTGCGCCACGCCGTTAGGCTCAAACGCTTCGTCAAGTAGGGCGCATATCTTGAAGAGATTTGATCGGGTATGATAACCCACGCCAACAATTTCAGATCTTCCGTATTCCATTGCCGCAGGCGGAGGGTATCTGTCGCCCTGATGTGCAATCTCATGGGCGGCTATATTGGCCTCCGCCATGTAAACTGATCCCTTAATGTTGGGATTTGATCTCGCGTTGACATATTCCGTGCAAGAAAAAATGGCTGCAGCTACCGTCCCTTCCGCCTTGTCCGTTTTCCAAGCGATATATTGATTGCGCCCAGCAACCGCATATTCCTTATCGGCTTGTTGATGGAAGAGATGTGCCTCGTACAGAGTCGTTTTACCTTGAGTTATCACAAACTCACCGCCGTCAGCAATAAAGGCAGACAGCAAACAAGGCGTCACTTGCCGCACCGCTTCAATCTCGCGCTGCAGCTTATCGAGAGCGCTATTGGCCCAATCGTGGGCTTTCTCATTTGTGCCGCATTCATATCTATGCTGCACGGTATGTTTTTCTCCTGCGGCGTTGATGATGCTGGTTTTTGGAAGAACATCGCGACCCTTTGTCAGTTGTGGCAAAAACACCTGCGGCGGTAGATTTGACGCAGAGTTATTGGCCCACTGTTGTCGGTCCGCTCGATATAAATTTTCTTGATGCCGCCCTATGTTTGCTATGCGCATAAACTCGTCGAAATGGCGGGAAGCAAGATGATCGAAAGGCCGCCGGGCATTGTCTATTGCAACAAGAGCGTCCTTAGCGCTTTCATTGCCGCTTTTTTCAACTTCATGTTTCATTGCCATATGGATCAAGCCTAAAAGATCGTTTGCCAGCATCGCCTGACTAACTGTCGCGGCAACTAATTTGGGATCGTAAGCGCCCCCGTTATCGTAAGGTGTTAAAGAATGAACCGCATTGCGAAGTAAGACTCGGAAATTGTTTCCCATCTGTTCGAGATCAGAAACGACGCGGGTCGGCAATCGGCTTTCGGATGTTTGATAGTGCTGAACAACCCCATGAAGTAATTGGCTCAATTTTTTTCCGAGCCGATTATCGGCGCCGCCCAACTCAGAAAAATTTGTATTTGCTAAAATACTACTAATATCCCCGCCGTTCGTTTGTCGAACGCCGATCAAAACAACATCTTTCCGGTCAAAAAACCGGTTCATCAAATCAGCAATGTCTTTGTTGTGTTCAATCATAGGGAGAAAATATCCTTAACTTTTGAAGAATTATTTTCAATAAATTCACTGTAACAAAGATAGCTATAAATGATGAAAATCTCGTTTATTCAGAGAGGAACGGTCCCAGATTGGCAATGATGGAAGCGTTCTCTAACTCATTTTGTCCCAGTTTTCGGGGAGAACGTCATCGATCTGAACTGGGTATAGTTTTTTAATCGTTCTTACAAATTGGTAAATGCGCCCTGAAAACGCATTGAATAACAAAGCAATTCGCGAAAAAGCTCAAAGCGTCATAATTAATTGAAATTAATTATTTTTTTATCAACTCCTGTTAGCATTCAAGCATACAGAGACTGGATTTATTCCTTCATCGGACAGATGAGGTTGTTTGATTTTATATAAATTTGATCGGGCAATATTTAATGAAGTTGAATGATGCGCAAGATCTTGATGATATTGAAGTTATCATCGCAAATAACTCAAAACTTTGTAATGCCGGCGACTTAAAGGGCGTCGAGCAGGTCGAAGCGCATCTTTTCGACATCGTAAAGAATCTTCATAAAGAGTGGGATTTTAAAGCGCACCCAATCAAGTTTCGTGTGTCCGATGATGAAATTGTAAATGCGTGCACTTATACCCAACTCCCTATTCCCATCATTATTGTTACAAAAGGACTCCTGAAGTTTGTAAAAAACGAAGACCAACTCGCCTTCGCTCTCGATCATGAGTTCTCTCATAACGTAATCAGAAAGCATGTAGGAAATAATATATCTGCAACAAAACCCGAAGAATCCGGTGCAGATATATTAGCGACAAGAAGTCTTATCGGTGAAGACGTGAAAAAGCCTAAGTATAACTACCGCGCCGGAATCGATTTTTTCAAAGAATTACAGAAATTAATCGATTCATACGGTAAGGAAAAAGTATTAGGCGACAAACTAATGGAACCCGTTTTTGATCCGCATCCGTCTTCCGGAAGCCGCATCTATGTTTTGGAATCAGACTTAACAAATGAAACCCAAAATAAGCGCGGCGCGATAACGTTAAAAGAACCGACCCCATTGAACCCTATCGTTAGACAAGATCTTAGTTCTGCAAAACACGAAACAGAAGTTTATCGTTGGCTTCCGCAAGACTGGCTTTCATGGTCTCCTACAAAAAGGCTTCAATATTTTCAGGAAAGAATAAAACAAAACCTCACCGAAAAAACAGATAATTGGAATATAAACAAGGGTCGCGAATTTTTTAAACTATTTGAGGTTATGGAGGAACTAAAAACAGACGGATCGCCCGAGTACGAAGCGGCTGCTGACGAATTCATACATATGATCGCTGACCTAGACCCATATAACGCGGCAGGACACTTCGACTTTATATATGGAAAAGTTGCCGAAACTCTTAAAGACGACAAAAGGGAATGCGACACAGCGATCGGCCCATTTAGAAAACTATCCGAAGCCGTCAACAAATTTACTAAGCTTGATCGTTATGAGTACAATGAAATTCAGGCAACGGCTAACACCATCAACGCCGAATTAGATCAGCTTACCCCCTATTTTAGGGGTGACATATATAGGGATTCCTCATCTCCTCTAAAATCAACAATTATTGGAAGCACGGACATTTCGGGACATACAGGTGCCTTAGATATAACTTACTTGTATCCTTTGGCAAAGAATCCCCCAGCGATCAAAGCGCTTTGGCGGCTTGGCGGAGGATATGACGAAAAATTTTGGAATGTCATAGGGGCAGAGCACGTCCGGGAATTAAGAGAAATAGAACCAGTAAAAAACGGACGATATGGCAATTATACCCACCAATCCCGCGAAGACTCTTTTTCGTATATGCGGGCGCGCACCGAAAAATGGCTTCTAAAAAAGAAATACGCATTTTCAACAGAACCACCCAAGGATATACCGGAATACGTCTCGCGGTTTGATGAAGACCTCTTTCCGCTTGAAGAAAAGCATTGGTTTGCGCGCACCGCTTTAGAGGGTCATCCCGAGTCAAAACCGTTTGCGGATTTTGTTATCGCACAGTTTGATAAGGCGCCAGACGATAAACGGGAAATTCTTATTAAACAGCTTGATAATTTTTACAGCGATTGTTCGGATTGGCTTGATGGTTTTGCCATAGATAACTCCAGCAAAAAGAAATTGCCCGATCGTCACCCTTATATTCAGCTATTAATGGCAAAAGAGCTTCATCTCGATCCCGATTTTAAAATGAAGCAGATTTTGCGATTGACGGATCCTCACGATCTTGACGCTGAAACGACGCGGCTTCTGTTCGATATTAAACCACAGGATTCAATCGACGGATGCACGTCGGACTTTTTTAAATACAAAAAAGACCCGAATATTAGAATCAATTCGTTGATAGAAATTACAGGACATGGAATTGACCGCATCCTTCGCGAAAGAACGCAAATAAAATTAAGCGATCCGGACTTGCTTAAATTGGCCCAAATCGTTCCTGACAACAGCGACTACGACGATAAAAACCATTTTCGTCAGGAAAGTTACGCGGATTCCATAATCAAGTATCGCGGCGCCGCAGATACCCTTTCGGAAAAACTATGGTTTGGATCAAAAGACGACATAACGTCCGCCCTCAAATCCGGTTCCCTGGACGATGTGGCCTCGATCTATCGCTTTCTTGAAAGAAACAATTTATTCCCGTCGCCAGATGAACGGTTGGCCATTGGAAACGTCTTGGTAGAAAAGCTCAAAGACGCCGATCCCGAGAAAAAAATCCAGGTTTGCGAAAAGATGCTCTTTCACAGAGCGAGCAAGTATGACGATTTCGGCTCCGATAAATATGTAACTGCAAATCTTTCGTTGCGAACCGAAGTATTGAATGTATGGCAGGGCGAACTTGTCAGAAATTACGGGCTTGACGACGGGTCTGCCCGCTATCAGGAAACGGTTAGCAAAAAAATTGATCAGATACTTATACATTCGGCAGACCGTGACCGCGGGTTGCTTCTGGAAACGTTGGCTGACAACCTCGTCATCCAAAGCGGCCTTGCAAAGGAAATCCGGGACGGGTTGAAAATTAAACGGGCAGATCTGGAAAGGGCTCATATGCCCATTGCAGGCGCCGAAGCCCTTATGTGCGTGCTTGAACAGGATGAAAAGCTCAGGTTATCTGTAATTGATTTCCTGACGGAACCCCTCTCCAGAAAATCGCTATCCGCGGTAATTTCAGCCATAAAGGTCAACAAAACCGTCTCCGCCCAACTTAGCGGAACCGAAATTACCAATAAGGATGGAAGCCTCAATCTATCTCAAAAACAGGATAGGACGCTCGAAAACAACCTTCAGGATATCCATAACCACTTCGGATATTTGTCGGTCGAAGAACGCGCCGTTGCCTTTAGCGGCCTGCTCGTTCCAGGCGAGCATCGCGCGAACGACACACTTTATGCGGAAAGTTATAACAAGGCTCTGCACCTTGTTATGAACAAAGTCTTTCCCGATAGCACAGGGAATTCCGCGGACGCCAAATCCTTTGTCGAGGCTTTTCTTCAAACGGCGGAAGATCACGAACGCGCCGCTTTGCTTGGCGGCATGTTATCGGTCGCGATAGAACAAGACCCAAGCCAGCCGACGTCGTTGGCAAAGCAAGTTGCTAAAATCCTGGCCGCGATGGGGCCTGCCTACGTCAAGCTGGGGCAAGCCATCAATTCTCACCCGCTGTGCCCGCCCGATTGGAAAGAAGCCACAAACGGGTTGAAATCGGCCGCGAAAACGGATCCACGGTGGGATCTTATCAACCAGCTTGAAACAAGCCTGCCTGAATCGATCGTAAAGAATATCAAACACATCGGCGCGGTTCTCGGTTCGGCGTCGTTCAACATCGCCCTGCCAATCACGTTGGAGGAAGCCGGACAGATAAAAGAAGTCGTCGTCCTCCTTCAACGTCTGAACGCCGCAGACCGGGCCAAGAGCGGATTCGAGCATATTGAAGCTTCCGTCAGGGCATGGAAAACGACCTTTGACGAAAAATACAAAAAAACGATCCTTCAGATGCTCAATGAAGCCAAAGAAATGGCGGTCGAGGAGACCTCGCGCCTGATCGGCAACAAACAATTTGCGATTTCAAAGGAAATTTATGCCGGACGGCAGATTACCGTCGGCAAAGGAGAAAACAAAACAACCGTCAACATTATTCCCGTCGACAGCCTCTATGACGGAGAAGAGAAAGGAAATGTGCGCATTCTGTCTAAGGCAAAGGGCGAGCATTTTTCCGATCTTCCTGAAACGACGACTGCGGAGCGGATTGTAAAACGATTAATCGCCAAGGCTTATGTGGCTTTGGAATTATCCAATCTGTTTTCGGGAAAGCCTTTTGATTGCGACAGGCACGGCAAACAATTAAAGGTCGTGCAACATCCGGATCATACGGTTGACCTCAACCTGTACGACTTCGGAGGCTTGGGAACGGAGTATCCGACAGACAAGCAAAAAGCCGTTCTCGGGAAATTGGTCGGCGCTATTACCGAAGGCTATTATAACAACAAATCGCTGGAATCCGTCATTATGGACGCCATCGATAATGCAAAGGAACCGGAAGAACAACAATATCTGATGCGCGTCCGAAAAGCATCGTTGGCGCTTAACGACTTCGTCCGCTATCTGGACAAAAGCGACGTTCTCGATGTGATTCAATCGGCCGCGTCAAAAGGCGTCGATCCCGCCATTATGAACAACATACCTTTCTTGCCAAGGACGGCGGTCACGGTCCTGAAAATTGCGTCGCGTCTGGACTTGTCCCGATCCAGTTCAAAAATCGTCATCGGGATGCGAACGGATAAATCTGTTGAACAGAAGGCGTCCCCGAAACAGGAAACGCCGGATACGGCCAAAACAAACGACGTGCCCTATTCACCGCCGCCGGAAGACAGAAGTTGCTTCCGCCCCGACAGGTCATTCTTTTCAGGATCTCCGCGAAATCAATTCCATTAATCACATTAGTGCCGCTCGGACTACACCAATAATAAGCCCCCGATTGGGGGCTTATTATTGGTAGCGCGGAGGGGTATGGCTTATGGAAAAATGATCTGCAAACACAGTATAGACCGGTTCAGAGGCTCTCGCGTAAGGCCGTCTCAGGCGGTATATTAGCCAAATATTAGCCACGGAGACGAAAAAGCCGCCTTTCGGCGGCCTCATCTTATTGATTTTATTGGCGTCCCCTACCGGAGTCGAACCGGTGTTCTCACCGTGAGAGGGTGGTGTCCTAGGCCTCTAGACGAAGGGGACGTGGAGGGCTCTTTTACTTATTTTTTGCGGAACTTGTCCAGACTTATTACTTCTCCGCGGGGCTCTTTTTGCTCGTTTTGGGCTCCTTCAGCCCCCTCGCCCACGTTGGCGACCCCGGACTCTTTGTTTTCCGGGTCAAAAACCTGTTCTGTTTCGGCCCCATTCTGAAATTGAAGCGCAAAGTTAACGGAGGGATCCGCAAAGGTCACGATAGCGTTAATCGGGACGACAAGATGTTCCTTAATGTTATTAAAGCTCAGCGTCACATAGATGTTGTCTTGTTCCAATTTCAGATCGGAAAACTGGTACTGCAACACGATCGTCATTTCATTTGGATATTGATTGCGCAAGTAATCCGGAACGCTGACGCCTGGAAACTTGGTCAAAAATGTAATGTAAAAATGATGATCGCCGGGCAATCCGTCGCGAACGACGGCTTCGATCGTTTCGCGGACGACATCGCGCAAAGCGGCCTCAATCATCAAGTCATAACGAAGAAGATCTTCACTCATGGTGACCTAAACATTGTGTTGAGAAAACCGATATTCTTAGATAGCAAGACAAAGAGTTCATGTATAGGGCTTCAATCAGATGTTTTTCTTTCGCCTATCGAGAACTTTCATCAAAATATGTTGAAATATCTGGGGATTGGAAATTCCCTCAAAAGGCGAGATATCGCCCCCGGTCCCGTGGACCAGGATTGTGCCGTAACCAAGAAGGCGTCCTGTCACGGTTTGATCGAAATTGACCCCCGTTATTCGATCGATCATCAGCTCGAAGGTGGCGCGCGCAATAAAACCGTATTTTGCGATAACACGGCGGTTGGTAATCGCAAGCTCTGTGGAGGACTGGCGAACCATAGCCCCGACCAGAAGACCAAATCCGACGAGCGCAAAAAGCATCCCAATCCCGGCCAGAATTTTTCCCAAGACAAGAGCGAACGTTTCTTCCAAGACAAGCGAGGCCAGCTCATGGCAGAAAACCCCCAAGACCCCACCCAAAAACGCAAGGCAAAATCCCGGCAGAAAGACAACCCAATGAATGGTCGCTATATGATAGACCTTTTCGTCGGGAAGAAGCATTTTGCTGATATAGGACATCGTGAACCTCGATTTTTCCCGGCGATTATTCGTGGGCAGCCAAAAACCTCTCTGCCTCCAACGCGGCCATACAGCCCATTCCGGCTGCCGTGACGGCTTGGCGAAAGACCTTGTCTTTGACGTCGCCTGCCGCAAAAACTCCATCGATAGGCGTGGCCGTGCTGTCGGGCTTCGTCAGCAAATAGCCTTCGTTATCCATATCCAGCTTGCCTTGGAAGATTTGAGTGGCGGGGGAATGGCCAATGGCGATAAACACACCCGCCACGGGAAGGGTTGTCATCTCGTTCGTCTTGACGTTGCGCAGCCGCACGCCTGTTACGGAAAGGACGGGTTTTTCGTCCCCGATGATCTCATCGACCACGCTGTCCCACACTACCGCAATTTTTGGGTTTTTTAGAACGCGATCATGCAAGATTTTTTCGCCCCGAAACGCGTCGCGCCGGTGAATAATCGTAACTTTGTTCGCAAAACGGGTCAAATAGAGCGCTTCTTCCAGAGCCGCGTTGCCGCCGCCAACCACACACACGTCTTTGCCGCGATAGAAAAAACCATCGCATGTTGCACAGCCCGACACGCCGAAGCCCTGAAATTTTTTCTCGCTCGGAAGGCCAAGCCAGCGCGCTTGTGCGCCGGTGGCGATGATAACGGTATCGGCGATATAGGTGTCTCCTGATTCGGTTTTGCAGGTAAAGGGACGCTTACTAAAATCGACATCGATGACCATATCGCTAACGATTTTTGCCCCGACGCGAGCGGCTTGGGCCGCCATTTGTTCGACAAGCCAAGGCCCCTGCACCGGCTCTGCGAATCCCGGAAAGTTTTCGACATCCGACGTAATTGTTAATTGTCCCCCCGGTTGCATTCCTTGAAGCAAAATCGGGTCAAGATTGGCACGAGCCGTATAAATGGCGGCCGTATACCCGGCCGGGCCGGCTCCGATAATAAGCGTTTGCGTTTTATAGAGGCTGGACATGTTTTTTCTTGGGGATTCGGGTGACTAATTTATTAATTCTAGCAAGCCGCTCGACCCCGTCAAAGTTAAAAAGGTCTTTTTTATCGTTTCCAAAGGCGTCTCATGTGCTAAAAAGCGGTCCACAACTTTTTTACACACTCATGAAACGGGTGACTTTTAAAAATGGCAAACCAGCCTGATGCCTCTCTTATGAATCGTATTGTATCTCTGTCAAAACGACGGGGGTTTGTTTTTCCGGCCTCAGAGATCTATGGAGGGTTGAACGGTTTTTGGGACTTCGGCCCGCTTGGCGTGCAGCTTAAAAACAATTTACGCGACGCATGGTGGCGCAGCATGGTCGAGTGTCCGCCGATGGGGCCCGATGGTGAGCCCTTGTCGATTGTGGGCATTGATACGGCCTTGATCCAGCACCCGAGAACATGGGAAGCGTCGGGACATGTGGGGGGCTTTGCCGATCTTATGGTCGATTGCAAAGAGACAAAGCTTCGTTACCGCGCCGATCATGTGGCCTGCATTGAAGTTTTTTATGAAAAGGCGGGCCAGAAAAAGAGCTTGGGCCTGCTCAGCGCCTTGGAGGGTGACGAAGCCGAGGCCGCGATTACGAAAAAGGCCAAGAAGCTGATTCAGAAGGCGGGGGGCGGCGAGCTTGTTCCTTTTGATATGACCACGGCGACCCCGCTGACGTCCCTGCCCAACGAGGCCCAGACATCCGTCATCGGCCCCGATGCCGACAAGCCCGGAACGTTGACGGAACCGCGGGCCTTCAATTTGATGTTCCAGTCGTATGTCGGCGTGTTTCAAAACGACGATTCCCGCGTTTATTTGCGCCCTGAAACGGCTCAAGGCATTTTCTTGCAGTACAAAAATGTGCTCGACACCTCGCGGGTTAAGCCCCCGTTCGGCGTGGCACAGGTCGGCAAATCCTTCCGCAACGAAGTGACTCCGCGCAACTTTATTTTTCGCACGCGCGAATTCGAGCAGATGGAAATGGAATTCTTTGTTCCCCCCGAAGACGGTATGAAATGGTATGAGTTTTGGGTGGCCGAGCGCATGCGCTGGTGGCAAGAACAGGGTGTCAGCGGCAACAACCTTTACCGCCATGAGATCGCGGAAGCGGATCGGTCGTTCTATTCGGCGGCGACGTCAGATATCGAATATCGTTATCCGTTTACCGCCCCCGGATTCGGCGAGTTGGAGGGTGTGGCCTATCGTACGGACTATGATTTGACGCAGCACCAGAAGTTCAGCAAGGTCAAGATGGAATACATCGACCAAGAGAACAAGACGCGTTACATCCCCCATGTGATTGAACCGGCCAGCGGTTTGACTCGCGGCGTTCTGGTGCTTCTGTGCGAGGCTTACCAATACGACGAAAGTCGCCCCTCGCCCGAATGGCTCAAGATCAAGCCCTCATTGGCGCCGATAAAGGCGGGCATTTTCCCGCTCGTCAACAAGGATGGTATGCCCGAGATAGCCGAAAAGCTTTTTTTGGATTTGCGGCAGAAGCTTATCTGTCAATTCGATGCCAAGCAAAGCATCGGCAAACGCTATGCCCGTATGGACGAAGCGGGTACGCCTTTCTGTATCACCATAGACGGCGATACCTTGAAAGACCAAAACGTCACCGTCCGCAATCGCGATACAGCTCAACAAGAGCGTGTCGCTCTTGATCAAGTCCAGTCTTATCTTTTAACAAAACTCGCCTAAGGAGACTTTAACATTATGACAGCTCATAAATGGGTTTATAGCTTCGGAGACGGTAAGGCCGAAGGTCGCGCCGATATGCGGAACTTGTTAGGTGGAAAAGGCGCGGGGTTGGCGGAAATGTCGAACCTTGGGTTGCCGGTGCCCCCGGGCTTTACGGCGACGACGGAGGTATGTACATATTATTATTCGAATACAAATACTTATCCTGAAGAATTAAAGGAACAGGTTAGCAAAGCGTTGGCGCAAGTTGAAGCGCTTGCCGGCGCCAAATTTGGCGATACGCAAAATCCTCTTCTTGTTTCCGTTCGTTCGGGCGCCCGCGCATCGATGCCGGGGATGATGGATACGGTTCTTAACCTTGGCCTGAACAAGGAAACGGTGGAAGGCTTGAAAACGCGGAGCGGAGATCCGCGTTTTGCTTATGACAGCTATCGCCGTTTTATTCAGATGTACAGCAACGTCGTTCTCGGCATGGAGCACCACATGTTCGAGGAAGTGATTGAGGATGTGAAGCGCGCCAAGAGCTATGAGCAAGACACGCAGTTGACGGCCGAAGATTGGAAGGACGTAATCGAGTCCTATCTTGAAATCGTCGAAAAGGATCAAGGCAAGCCCTTCCCTCAAGACGTTCAGGAACAGTTGTGGGGCGCGATTGGCGCCGTGTTCGGTTCGTGGATGAACCCGCGCGCGATTACGTACCGTAAATTGAACGACATTCCCAATGATTGGGGTACGGCCGTGAACGTTCAGGCGATGGTGTTCGGCAACTGTGGCGACGATTGCTGCACGGGTGTGGCCTTTACGCGCAACCCTTCCACGGGCGAAAATGCGTTCTATGGGGAATATCTTGTCAACGCGCAAGGCGAAGACGTCGTGGCCGGGATCCGTACGCCGCAGAACATCACCATCAAGGGCAAGGAGCAGCAAGGGTCCAAGCTTCCCGCCATGGAAGAGGTTATGGGGGCTGTTTTCGCTCAGTTGAACGATGTTCGCCTGAAGCTCGAGAAGCACTACCGCGATATGCAAGACATCGAGTTTACGGTCCAGCACGGCAAGCTTTACATGCTTCAGACCCGTACAGGAAAAAGAACGGCTCAAGCGGCCATGAAGATTGCTGTCGATCTGGTTCAAGAGAAGATGATTGATGAACGTGAGGCGGTTAAACGCATCGATCCGAAGTCGTTGGACCAGCTTCTGCATCCGACACTCGATCCCAAGGCCGAGAAGACGGTTGTGGCCAAGGGGCTTCCGGCTTCGCCGGGGGCGGCGTCAGGCCTTGTGGTCTTCAGCGCCGACGAAGCGGAAGAACGTACGGCGGCAGGAGATAAGGTTATTCTGTGTCGTATCGAAACAAGCCCCGAAGACATTCACGGCATGCATGCGGCTCAAGGCATCGTGACCAGCCGCGGCGGTATGACCAGCCACGCCGCCGTTGTGGCGCGTGGCATGGGACGCGCCTGTGTGGCCGGAGCCGGAGCGTTGCATATGGACTATGCCAAGCAGCAGATGACCGTCAAAGACTTGGTGATCAAGAAAGGCGACGTCATTACAATCGATGGCTCGACCGGCGAGGTGATGCTGGGTGAAATCTCGACCGTTCGTCCTGAGTTGTCAGGTGACTTCGCGACGTTGATGGGCTGGGCAGACAAGATTCGGCGTTTGCGCGTCCGCGCGAACGCGGAAACGCCTTTGGATGCCGATATGGCGCGCAAGTTTGGGGCCGAGGGTATCGGTCTGTGCCGAACCGAACATATGTTCTTCGATGCCGATCGCATCACGTCGATGCGCGAAATGATCATAGCGGACGATGAACAAGGTCGCCGCGCGGCGCTGGCCAAGTTGGAACCGATGCAGAAGAAGGACTTTGTCGATCTGTTCTCGATTATGGACGGGTTGCCGGTGACCATCCGGCTTTTGGATCCGCCATTACATGAGTTTCTTCCGAACAAGGAAGAGGAAATCGAGGCCGTGGCCAAGGCCGCGGGCGTATCGGCGGACAAAGTTCGCAGGCGGACCCATCAACTGCATGAAGCAAACCCCATGCTGGGACATCGCGGATGTCGGTTGGGCATTTCGTATCCCGAAATTTACGAGATGCAGGCGCGGGCGATTTTCTTGGCGGCGATCGATAGGATCAAGGCCGGGAAACCCGTGGTGCCTGAAGTCATGATCCCTCTTATCGCCACGAAGAAAGAGTTCGATATTTTGAAGGCGCTGATCGACCGCGTGGCGGGAGAGATCTCGCGCCAAGAGAAGGTCGAGCTTAAGTATAGCGTCGGCACGATGATCGAGTTGCCGCGTGCGGCGTTGCGTGCAGGCGAAGTGGCCGAGTCGGCCGAATTCTTTAGCTTTGGCACGAACGACCTGACACAAACGACGTTTGGCTTAAGCCGCGACGATGCCGGGACGTTCTTGCCCGATTACTACAAGGCAAATGTTTTTGAGCAAGATCCCTTTGCCACCATCGACCAAGACGGCGTGGGCGAGCTGATCCGTATGGCGGCCGAACGCGGCCGTGCGACGCGTCCGGATATCAAGCTGGGTATCTGCGGTGAACACGGCGGCGACCCGGCATCGGTGAAGTTCTGTCATCGGACGGGGCTGAATTACGTATCCTGTTCGCCTTACCGTGTGCCGATTGCGCGGCTTGCGGCGGCTCAGGCGGCGGTCGAGGAAGACGACTGCAAGGGCTGTAAAGCGGTGGCCTAACGCTGGTGGTGATGAACTAAGGGCCGCAGTCAATCAATCGGCTGCGGCCTTTTTTAAATGTGAATGTCCGAATTGAAAATTCTTCTGTATTCGCGCACAGCAAAACGATCCGTCATGCCGGCGATATAGTCGGCAATTATGCGTGCCTTGACGTCGTCATCGGCGGATTCTTTAACTGCATTTGCCCACGACATGGGAAGTCGATCCGGAACCTCCCAATAACAGACAAAAAGTTTATTCACGATCATGCGGGCCTTGTCGCACACTTCGTTTACGTTTTCATGCCGGTACATGTGGGTGTGCAAGAATTGATGTATAATGTCGATGTTTTTGATCATTGCGTCGCTGAACGTCACCACGGAACGTCCGGCGTGGCGAATGTCCTCGGCCGATTGTGGCTGCATCTCGGCCAAGATCTTTTGCGTCGTGTTAATGACATCGTTGACGAGAACGCCGATAACATCTCGGACAGCCTCGTAAATTAAGCGCTGTCGTTCGACTGAAGTATAACGTTCCTTGATTTCCTTGAGCGAGGGGCCGAACAACGGAAGCTCGCCAAGCTCCTCCAATGTAAAAAACTTGGCGTAATGACCATCATCGGCGTCGTGCGTGTTATAGGCAATATCGTCCGATAAGGCGGCAATTTGAGCTTCGGCGGCAGCATGGCTTTCAAGCTCCAAATCCCATTTTTTACTAAACGCGTGGATCGTTGGGAGGTTCATATCATGCAATAAGGGGCCGTTGTGCTTGGCCACGCCTTCCAACATTTCCCATGTCAGATTTAAACCATCGAAGCGCGCGTAACGGTTTTCAAGCGTTGTGAGAATGCGGAATGTTTGTTCGTTATGATTGAATCCGCCGAACCCCTTCATGGCGCGGTCCAGCCCATCTTCGCCGGCATGCCCAAAGCACGTGTGGCCAAGGTCGTGTGCGAGGGCGATGGCTTCGGTCAAATCTTCGTCAAGGCCAAGAACACGGCTGATTGACCGGGCGATTTGCGCGACTTCCAAGGAATGGGTCAACCGCGTTCTGTAATAGTCGCCTTCACTTTCGATGAAAACCTGCGTTTTGTTGCGCATTTTTCGAAAAGCGTGGGAATGGATAATACGGTCCTTGTCGCGCTGGAATGGCGTACGCGACGCGCTGGGCAGTTCCGGGACAAGCCGTCCGCGAGACTGGGAGGCCTTGGTCGCATAAGGGGCTAGCCCGCTTTCCTGATTGATCATGTTCATGAAGATAACGTTAGCATGTCGTCTAAGGAGGCGAAAGGGACGAGATCCATCCCCCGCCTAAGAGCCTAGAGCCATGGTAAATTACTCCGGCCTGTCCCGGGGCCGCACCCAACGTTGGTTCGGCCAGAACGAGTCGGCCATTCTTATAAAACGTCGCTTTTTGCGGCGGTTGGGTCGAACGTAGCTTAACGGTTACGGCAAGACCTGTTTCCGGCACGTCCTCGCCGATCCAGTTTATATCGCGCAGAAAAACTTCTCGTTGAGCCAAAGCAGACCGTGGCCCGATGACGACGCGATTACTTTTGGCGTCGAGGCGCAAGACATAAAGCGGTTTGTTCTGTTCACCCACTCGGTTCGACAGGTTAATGCCCCGTCTTTGCCCGATGGTGAAATGGATTAAGCCCTCGTGGCGGCCCAGAACGTTCCCCTGTTCGTCCACGATGTCCCCCGGACGGACGCTTTCGGGCCGAAGCGTTGCGACGATAGAGGCATAATCCCCGTTTGGCACAAAACAGATGTCTTGGCTGTCCGGCTTGTCCGATACGGGAAGCTGGAATTTTTTTGCAAGATCCCGCGTTTGAGCTTTATTCTCGAACGAGCCCAAGGGAAAGCGCAGAAAAGAAAGCTGATCGCGTGTCGTCTGGAATAAAAAATAGCTTTGGTCGCGGGTTTGGTCGGCTCCCTTATGGAGCTGGATTCCTGAAGGCGTCTCAACCCGTTGTGCATAATGACCCGTAGCCAAGGCTTCGGCACCAAGGCTTTTTGCGCGATCCATCAACAAGCCGAATTTGATCTTTTGATTGCATAGGGCGCAAGGCAAAGGCGTCTCGCCTCGCGCATAGCTGTCGGCAAAGGGGGCAATAACGTTTTTTGAAAAGGTCTCGCGGCCATCAAGGCTATAAAGCTTTATTCCAAGTGCGTCGGCGACCTTTTGCGAGTCCGGGAAAGGATCCACGCGTTCGCACAAACGAAGCGTTATGCCGAAAACATCATGCCCCTGCGCTTTCAAAAGGGCGGCTGCGACCGAACTGTCCACGCCGCCCGACATGGCGACCGCAAGACGCATCGTCAAACTCCGTAAGGCGGAAGGTTAAAGCCCTTCGGCGAAAGCGTGAAAATTTCGACGCCCGTGTCCGTCACGCCGATCGTATGTTCAAACTGCGCCGACAGAGATTGGTCACGCGTGACGGCGGTCCACCCGTTGCTTTGCAAGACTTTGACGCCGTATTTTCCCGCGTTGATCATCGGCTCGATGGTAAAAATCATGCCCTTTTTCAAAACGAGCCCCGTGCCCGGCTTGCCAAAATGGAGGACGGACGGTTGGCAATGAAAAACTTGGCCCGTCCCGTGGCCGCAGAAATCGCGCACCACCGAAAAGCCCGCGGCTTCGGCGTGCTTTTGAATGACAGCGCCGATATCGCCCAACGTCGCGCCTGGCCTGACTTTTTCAATTCCAAGCATCATGCATTCATACGTGACATCCACAAGGCGACGGGCCTTGATGCTGATTTTATCGCCGACAAGGTACATCCGGCTCGAGTCGCCATGCCATCCGTCGATCTTGGGTGTGACGTCGATATTGACGATGTCCCCTTCTTGAAGTCTCTTGTCGTCCGGAATTCCGTGACAAACAACATGGTTGACCGATATGCACGTCGATTTTGGATAACCGCGGTATCCAAGCGGTGCAGACACGCCGCCATGGGCCAGCGTAAAATCCGCACACAGCGCATCCAAATCTTCCGTACGGGCGCCGGGGACGACGTAAGGCGTAATATAATCCAGAATTTCGGCTGCCAGACGTCCGGCCTTGCGCATGTGCGCAAAATCTTCCTCATCGTGGAGATGGATGATTCCATCTTCCTCTTTTTCACACATATCTTGTTCGTCCATTACATTGAACCGCCAGGCTTGAAATTGACCTGGATTCCCATCCTTTCCATTTTGGCCATGTTGGTTGCCAGCCCGTGCTGAAGCGACGAGGCAAGCATAGCCTGACCGTATTCGGTGGGCGCTCTGTTTGACGACGTTTTTTCGGCCAAAAGCAAGTTATAAAGAATGCCCGGAAGACCGCCATCTTTAACTTCCCCGCTGCGAATGCCTTCGTCTTGTCGCGCCTTCGGCCCCCAAAAGAGTTCGGTAACCCGAATATCCGAAGATCCTTTTTTCTTTTTGCGTATGGGCAGGCCGGTATCAGGATCGATGTTGTCTTCTTCCTCCCCCGAACCGTCGGGCCACTTGCAATCCTGCCAATCGACCCCCAGGAAGCTTTGAATTGCCGAGGACATAAACGGCAGATTTGCCAGAAGTTCCCGAAACATGGATGCCGCAGAATAAATCGCCTCTTCTTCGAGTTTGTGAACCGTCTCTTTCTGCTCATCCGTTTTCATGCCTTTGCGGGCTTCCATAACGGGTTTCATACAATTTTCTTTGAGCCGGACAGCCCATTCTTTGGCTTGTTCGCCGCGTTCGATCTCGCCGTTTTCAGAATACAGCTCTCCCATTGTGTGGAGCCGTTTGACGAGGCATTCCGACCAATACCACCAGTCGTTAAAAGGTGCCCTTTGTGAATAGGTTTGAGCCATGGTCTTTTCCCATTGGTTTCACGAGACGTTGTTTGAAAGGGTATGGAAAAATCCTAGCATAAACAAGGATTTTTCGAAATTTTTGTCAAAACGGGTCAATCAACCCGACCTGCCGTGCGTAAAAAAGCGCTGTTTTGTTGAACCCAGCGTAAACTTCCTTCGATATCGTGACGGCTGGGCGTTTCTCCATCCGAAGTTCTTGGCAACCGGACGTCCCCCATATCTTCGCGGTCCAGTAAATCTGCCAATACGGCGGGCAACCGCCCGTGTTCCGGATAGCCGCTTCCGATGCCCTTCTCTTCCTCGTTGTCGCCAAAAAAGAGGCATTCAGCGATTTTCGACGTGAACTCCTTCATCCAAGGCGATCTTAACAACTTTTGCATATCCGAGGACAACCCAGGAAGGGCTTTAAGCGCGTCAACAAACAACAGATTGAACTCTTTTACAATTTTCTCATCACGCGCTTCTGTCCGGGCAACAACCACTTCCGGCGCATCGGTTTCGTCTAAAAGAGAATGAAGCTTTTGAAGAAGCTTAATAACTTGTTCCGTTTTTTGCTGCCGTTCGATTTCTGACATAAAAACGTCGGTGTTGTGTTTGTAAACATGAACACATTCGGTTAAACGCATGGCCAATGAATCGGCCGCACTGGCCCATTCATTCAGGCTTGGTTTTAAGCGTTCTTGTCCTTGTTTCATGCCACGCAAGCCCTCATAGAATCCCTCTTTTTATATTATATAATACGGCTGAACGTTTTGTAAACCATAGGGAGAAGGTTAAAGTCGAACCGAAAGAGCCCTGTGGCGCAATAAAGCATCGGCAAGGACGCAGGCCACCATGGCTTCGCCTACGGGAACGGCCCTTGGGCCAATGCAGGGGTCATGACGGCCTTTTGTGGAGAGGTCGATTTCAGCTCCCTTGGTCGTGATCGTGCGCAAAGGCGAAAGAATGGATGGGGTTGGCTTAACGGCAAAGCGGGCCACAATATTTTGTCCCGTCGAGATGCCTCCCAAGATTCCCCCGGCATTATTGGTTAAAAACTCAGGAACGCCAGCCTGCCCTTGGCGCATTTCGTCGGCGTTTTCCTCGCCGGTCATTATGGCGGCGGCAAAACCCGCCCCTATTTCAACGGCTTTGACGGCATTGATCGACATTAACGCGCCGGCAATTCCGGCATCCAGCTTGTCATAGACCGGGTCGCCGAGGCCCGCCGGAACGCCTTCGGCTACGATTTCGACGACCGCGCCGATGGACGAGCCCTTTTTGCGTATGTCCTCCACATAGTCTTCCCAGACCGGAACCATGGCGGCATCCGGACATAAAAACGGGTTGGCGGCGACTTCGGCCCAGTTCCAACGCTCGCGGTGGATTTTATGCGGACCGATTTGGACGGTCGCGCCGCGTATCGTGATTTTGGGACCGAGTATGTTACGCGCGACGGCTCCGGCGGCGACACGACAAGCCGTTTCCCGGCCCGAGGCACGACCGCCGCCTCGATAATCGCGCAGGCCATACTTTGCCCAAAGCGTGTAATCGGCATGCGCGGGGCGAAAGACATCTTTGATCGCCTCATAGTCTTTCGAGCGTGTGTCCGCATTCTCGATCATCAGGCTTATGGGCGTGCCCGTCGTCTTCCCCTCGAAAACGCCCGATAGGATCTTGACCGCGTCGGCTTCCTGCCTCTGCGTGGCAAAGCGCGATTGTCCGGGTTTGCGTTTATCCAGCCATGGCTGGATGTCCTCTTCGCTTAGAGGCAGTTGGGGCGGGCAGCCATCGATCACAACGCCAATAGCGGGGCCGTGGCTTTCACCCCATGTGGTAAAGCGGAAAAGCGATCCGAAACTGTTTGAGGCCATGACGACAACCCCTTGAACAAAAGGCAAAAAAGATAATAGCACGATTATGAGCTCTTTCAGGGGTTTATGAAAGTATTTCCTTAAGGTAAAGTTATTTTGCGGGCAAGTTAGGGGAATCTTTATCCCTTTTTTGTACACTACAGACGTTTTAAGGACGTATTTGGGAGAACAAGCATGATGAATTTAAATAATATGCCTTTTAAATATGCGGAAGATTATGCCGCAGCTTTGGTTGGTTCTCCCCTTGCTGACCTTCCCAAGGATTATTTGACGTTTACGGAAAAGGCGATGCGTGAACGCGATCTGCGCAAGGTTGATTTCAGGGATTTGGCGATTCTTTATGCGCATTTCAAAAAGGGGCTTCCGCTTGAAACCGATGTTGCCGTGCGGTTAACCCCGGCCTTTTTGGAACGTATTGGTGAACTTGTTGGCGCAGAGCGTTCCGTTATAGACGACCTTTTGGCCAAGAAAGCTGCTTCTAGCAAACCCAACGGCCTCGATAAAACCTTTGAGCGAATAGCTCGAGCAACTTTGCCCCGTAACAACAAGGGCGACGAAAAAGGCCCCATCAGCCCCATTATAACCGCGTGTGAGGCTGTTTCCCCAACGGGTTTGGGCGATTATACGATTGGCAGTACTGCCGTCCGAGCGGAACAATTAGAAGCCGTGGAACATGCACATGCACAGCCTGAAGAAAAGGCTATGACGGGGCGCTCCGTGATTGGTCATTCAGGGAGTTTGTTGCCCCAAGGGTCGTCGCTCATAAGCCGTGCGCTGGAACAGGACGCGAAAATGGGCATACTAAAAAAGGAGGAAGAACCTTCCGACGTGATTGTTACTGTGAGCCCAAAACGCACCAATCACCTCAGAAGTGATAGCCCACGGAAGGGGCTTGCGAGGTAGTTTCCTATCCCTTCATCGCATTGACGAGCTCGGCGAGTTTGTCCAGCTCGTCGACGGCGATCATGCCGATGGCGTGATAGCCTCCATCCACATGAACAAGCTCGCCCGTCATGCCGGTGCCCAAGTCGCTGAGCAGATAAAGCGCCGTCTTGCCGACTTCATCGATGGTGATGTTACGCTTGAGCGGCGCATTAATTTCGTTCCACTTCAGAATATGGCGAAAATCGCCAATACCGCTGGCCGCCAGCGTTTTGACGGGCCCTGCCGAGAGGGCGTTGACGCGGATGTTTTGGTGGCCGAGATCGACGGCCAAATAGCGTACGCTGGCTTCCAAAGCGGCCTTGGCGACGCCCATGACGTTATAATGAGGCATGACGCGCTCGGCGCCAAGGTAGCTGAGCGTCAGAAGGCTTCCGCCTTCGGTCATCAGCGGTGCGGCCCGACGCGCCAGCGCCGTGAACGAATAACACGAGATATCCATCGTGCGCAGGAAGTTTTCCCGCGTCGTGTTCAGATAAAGGCCGTCCAGTTGATCCTTGTCCGAATAGGCGATGGCGTGGACCAAAAAGTCGATTTTACCCCATTCTTTTTGAACCTGTTCGAACAGAGCCTCGACGCTGGCTTCGTCCGTCACGTCGCAGGGAAGGATCATGTCGGCGTTAACGGAAGTCGCCAAAGGAACGACCCGTTTTTTCAACGCGTCGCCTTGATAGGTGAAAGCCAGTTTTGCTCCGTGCGCGGCACATACACGCGCAATACCCCAAGCTAACGATCGGTCATTGGCAACGCCCATGACAAGGCCGCGCTTGCCGGACATTAAGGGTGCTGAAATGGGGGAAAGGGATTCGGGCTGTACTGACATTTTCTCCTCAAAAAAGTAACAAAAGCCGATTGACTTTACACATTTATTATTTCCCGTCAAATAGCGGAAAAACCTTATCTTAGGTTGGTAACTTATTCTGTTCTCTTGTTTTTAGGAAACGAATTTTTGGGTTTTCTTCTTGTGTATGGTTGAGATGCCATGCGTTGCGGGCCAGAAACACGGGAGCGCCATCGTGATCTTCCCCTACGGAAGATTTATTGGAATCCGCGAATTTCTTGAGTTCGAGCGGATCGTCGGCCTCGATCCAGCGTGCGGCGAAAATGCCGGCTTCTTCAAAACGGGCTTCGAGGCCGTATTCAGCCTGAATTCGGGCGGCGAGCACCTCGAATTGCAGAGGACCGACAACACCGACAATCCATTCCGAGCCGACCAAGGGCTTGAAAACCTGAGAAGCCCCCTCTTCCGCAAAATGTTCCAACGCACGGCGCATGTGTTTGGTTTTCATGGGGTCGGCGATATGCACGCGTTGTAACAATTCGGGCGCAAAGCTCGGAACGCCGAGAAAACGCAGATTTTCGCCTTCCGTCAACGTATCGCCGATGCGCATGGTGCCGTGGTTGGGGATACCCATAATATCGCCCGCATAGGCGTCTTCAGCCAGTTCCCGTTCGCGGGCAAGAAAGAGAACCGCATTGTTCACCGCGATCGGTTTGGCGCTGCGCACATGAAAAAGCTTCATCCCGCGTTTGAAATGCCCCGAACACAAACGCACAAAGGCAATGCGGTCCCGATGGTTTGGGTCCATGTTGGCTTGGACCTTGAACACGAAGCCCGTGACCTTCTTTTCGGTTGGCAAAACTTCCCGTTTATCGGCTTTTTGCGGGCGCGGCGACGGGGCGTATTCGGCCAAGCCAAGCAAGAGCTCGCGCACGCCGAAGTTGTTAATGGCGCTTCCAAAATAAACAGGCGTCATAGAGCCGTTTCGATACGAGGCCAAATCGAAGGCCGGGCATAGGCCCCGCGCCATAGTGACCTCGTCGCGCAGTTTTTGGGCAACGTCTTTCCCAAGAAGTTCGTCCAGCTTTGGATCGTTGAGGCCGTCGCAAGCAATGCCCTCCGAAATCTTGGTGCCCTTGCTGCGTTCCATCAAAATAAGGCGGTCACGCAGAAGGTCGTAACAACCCTTGAAATCGCGTCCCATGCCGATCGGCCAGCTGGCCGGCGTGACGTCGAGGGCTAGTTTTTCTTCAATTTCGCTCATCAAATCGAAGGGGTCGCGGGCTTCGCGGTCCATTTTATTGATAAACGTCATAATCGGCACGTCGCGCAAACGGCAGACTTCGAAAAGCGCCCGCGTTTGGCTTTCGATGCCTTTTGCAGCATCAATCACCATAACGGCGCTGTCCACGGCCGTGAGCGTTCGATACGTGTCTTCCGAAAAGTCTTCATGTCCGGGAGTGTCGACGAGGTTAAAATTTTTGTCGGCATAGTCAAAGCTCATCACCGAAGCCGTGACCGAGATACCACGGTCGCGTTCAACCTTCATCCAGTCCGATCGGGCTCGGCGCGCGTCACCGCGGGCTTTGACGGCCCCCGCCATCTGAATGGCGCCGCCGAAAAGCAGCAGTTTTTCCGTCAAGGTCGTCTTACCGGCATCCGGGTGCGCAATAATCGCAAACGTCCGGCGCATAGCCGTTAATTTTTCAAGAGATTCAATCATCATAGCAAAGGGGGCGTACCCGAAAAGCGCGCGTTTGTCAGCATATAATCGCTAAGCCGGACTTTTTTTTGCAACCCCAATCCTTTTAATTTCCCATCTTAACTCTATTCCGAATTTTTCGAAAACGCGGCGACGGACTTCTTCACCCAGTTTTTCGAGATCTTCAGCCGTTGCATACCCCGTATTGATCAAAAAATTACAATGTTTCTCCGAGACCTTCGCCTGCCCTATTTTCATGCCGCGGCATCCCGCCTCTTCGATCAATTGCCACGCTTTTCGGCCTTTGGGGTCGTTTTCCGGGTTTGCAAAGGTCGATCCCCCCGTTTTTTCGCCGATGGGTTGCGTTTCGTGCTTTGATTTTTGAATCTCACGCATATGGGCCGCTATGATATCGGGATCGCCGGCTTCGCCGACAAGGTGCGCCTCGATAAAAATTGTGTCTTTGGGGACCTTCGTTGCCCGATAAGAGAAACCAATCTGTTCAGCCGTCAATGTTTTGATGGTTCCATCGCGCTCGGCAACCTTGGCCATAAAGACAATGTCTTTGAACTCACGCCCATAGGCGCCTGCGTTCATACGCAACCCGCCGCCGATTGTTCCGGGGATTCCGCATAAAAATTCCATGCCTGTGATCCCGATATTTTGCGCCGTTCTGGCGACATTCAAGTCAATGGCTCCGGCACCGGCATGAATGCCGTCGGATTCGACATGAACATATGAAAGGGTCGGTCCAAAGCGAATGACGACGCCGGGAACGCCCCCGTCTCGGATTAAAACATTCGATGCTGCGCCCAGGACCGTGATAGGAATATCTTTGGGACACCCGGCCAGAAAGAAAGCCAAATCCTCGACATCGGCGGGGCGATAAAGAACTTCAGCCGGGCCACCGACACGAAACCACGATTGATCGGCCAATTTTCCGTTCGGTATCAATTTACCACGAACATCGGGCAATCGGTCGATAAGGTTGTTGTCGAAAAAAATCTCGGTTGTGTCCATCCCCGCTCCACTCCTCCAAAGAAGCCGCGCTCAACACAAAGCCGCACGACATCGCAACAGGCGAGCGTATCGCTCCTTTAGAGCCAAGTCCATATTTACCGAAGCTTATTAGCTTTCCAGAGCCTTAACGATGTTTTCGCACATCTGTTTGGCGTCGCCGAACAGCATCATGGTGTTGTCGCGGAAAAACAGTTCGTTTTGTACGCCTGCGTATCCCGATGCCATGGAGCGCTTTATAAAGAGAACCGTTTTGGCCTTCTCGACGTCCAAAATCGGCATGCCGTAGATCGGAGACTGCGGATCGTTATGGGCGGCGGGATTGGTCACGTCGTTGGCCCCGATCACGAACGCCACGTCCGTTTGTCCGAAATCGCGGTTGATTTCCTCGAGCTCAAGGACTTCGTCATACGGAACGTTCGCTTCGGCCAAAAGGACGTTCATGTGTCCCGGCATGCGTCCGGCTACGGGGTGAATGGCGTAACGAACCTGAACGCCTTCGGCCTTAAGTAGGTCGGACATTTCACGAAGAGCATGCTGGGCCTGAGCTACGGCCATCCCGTATCCCGGGACAATAATGACACTGGCCGCATTTTTAAGGATAAAGCTCGCATCTTCTGCCGATCCAACCTTGACCGGACGGTCTCCGCCCACTCCGGCGGCGGCGGTCGAGCCGCCGTCCGAGCCAAAACCGCCCAAAATCACGTTGAAAATTGAGCGGTTCATGCCTTTACACATGATGTAGCTGAGAATAGCGCCCGAAGCGCCAACCAAAGCGCCTGTGATGATCAACAAGGGGTTTTCGAGCGTAAAGCCCGTCGCCGCCGCCGCCCACCCTGAATAGCTGTTCAGCATCGAGATGACGACAGGCATGTCGGCACCGCCGATCGGAAGAATAAGCAAAAAGCCAAGGGCAAGGGAAATTACCACAATGGTCCAGTAGGCAAACGGAGCCTGAGTCAAAACCAGAACGATAACCGAGAACAGGGCAATGACGCCTAGGGCAAGGTTAAGCTGATGCTGGAATTTGAAGACCAAGGGCACACCGGAAACAAGGCCTTGAAGCTTCGAAAAAGCAACCAAAGATCCTGTGAACGTAATGGCGCCAATCGCAACACCAAGGCCCATTTCGATAAGGCTCGATAGATGGATGCTTCCGCCCGTGGCGATGCCGTAAGCATCCGGATTTAAGAATGCCGCCGACGACACCAGCACAGCGGCCAAGCCCACCAACGAATGGAACGCGGCGACAAGCTGCGGCAATGCCGTCATTTGGATCTTGCGTGCAACGATGGCCCCAATGATCCCGCCGATGCCGATGGCGACGGCCACCAACCCGTAGGATGATGTTTCCATTAGGAAAAGCGTGGTGACGATGGCCAAGGCCATGCCGAACATGCCGAACAGATTACCCTGACGAGCGGTTTCTGGCGAAGCTAAGCCGCGTAGAGCCATGATAAAACAGATACCGGAAATCAGGTATGAGAGAGAAACAGTCGCGCTCATTTTTTAGCCTTTCCAGTCCCTGTTGTTTTCTTTTTGTACATAGCCAGCATTCGTTGCGTCACGATAAAGCCGCCGAAAATGTTGATTGACGCCAACGCGACGCCTACAAGCCCCATTGCTTTTGATACCGTCATCTCAAGGGGGCTTGCCGCCAATAACGCGCCGACGATAATGACCGACGATACGGCGTTCGTCACCGCCATCAGAGGTGAATGAAGGGCTGGCGTTACTTTCCATACGACATAATAGCCGACAAAGCAGGCAAGAACGAACACGGTGAGTCCCGTGATGAAAAATCCTTCGCTTGCCGCCGGGGCTTGGACCGTTATCGCCTGAACTTGTTTGCCAAGTTCGGCAGCCAGATCAGAAAGCCTTTGCTGATCGGCTGCAAGGCTGTTAAGACCTGAAACAATATCGCTAAGTGGCATAAAACCTCCTTATTCTAAAAACTACGGCGCTTCTACGGGCGCGGAGACGGGTTCTTGTTCCGTCTTCGTCTCCGGCGCTGGGACGATCGTTTCAACTTGGGTTGGTGCCGGGGTCTTTTCCGTTTTTGCGTTACTGGGGGGAACGGTCGTTACGGACAAGGAAACGGGCGCTTCTGTTGCCTGAACATCCTTCCCGTTTTCGCTCAAAGAGGTTGGGAGGATTGCCCGTTTACGGATAAGCTCAATTTCGGCGAGGATCCTGTTTTCCCTCTCTTCAATAAGAGCAATTCGGTCGCTTGTCTCGCGGGCTGTTTCCCGGATATCGACAAGATTTCCCGCGAAGAATACGAAAAACGTCGCACACAGAAGAACGGATGCGGCGATACTCGTAATCCACCATAACGCAACCTGAACTTTTGATGATAACTCCGCAGACATGATGCGTTCCCCTCCCTATCTTCAGGCTTAACTTGCCTTTGCGAACTTGGGATGAACGATAGACCCCTGCCGAGTCAATGTAACGGCTTGGATGATTTCATCGTCCCAGTTGATGGCAAGCTTGCCGCCTTCTTTTTCCGAAATCAAGGCGACAAAATTGAACAAATTGCGCGCATAAAGCGACGAGGCATTGACCGGAATGCGACTTGGCACGTTGCGGTGCCCCACAATTTTGACGCCATAGGCTTCAACGACCTTTCCGGCTTCGCTCAAGGCGCAGTTTCCGCCCTGCTCAACCGCCAGATCCACGATAACCGAGCCCGGCTTCATGGTTTTAAGCATGTCTTCGCTGATAAGGTTCGGAGCCGCACGCCCAGGAATCAAAGCCGTACAGATAACGACGTCCTGCTTTTTGATCGTTTCAGCGATCAGCTCAGCCTGACGGCGCTTATAGTCTTCGCTCATCTCCTTGGCGTAGCCGCCGGACGTTTCCGCCTGCTCCGTCTCCTCCGTTTCAACCATGACAAAGCTGGCGCCGAGACTTTCAACCTGCTCGCGCGCGGCGGGACGAACGTCCGTTGCGCAAACAACAGCGCCTAAACGGCGCGCTGTGGCGATCGATTGCAATCCGGCTACGCCCGCCCCCATAACCATGACACGGGCCGGGGGTACTGTGCCTGCGGCCGTCATCATCATAGGAAAAGCGCTTCCGAACTGATCGGCTGCGTCCAAGACAGCCTTGTATCCAGCCAAGTTGGATTGGCTCGACAAAACGTCCATGGCCTGAGCGCGCGTGATGCGTGGCACAAGCTCCATCGACATGGCCGTGATATTTCCTTTGGCGTAAAGCTCCAAATCGCTTTGAGCCCCATAAGGGTTAAGCATGGCGACAAGGACCGTATCGGGCTTTAACAGACCGACTTCGTTACGTCCTTCGCTTTCCGTCATAGGACGCTGAACTTTCAGGACGATATCGGCATCGCGAAGCAGAGCGGATGTGTCGGCAACAATCGAGGCGCCGGCTGCGACGTAAAGCTCATCCGGGAAGGACGCTTCGGCTCCGGCACCGGATTCAACGGCCACATCGTAACCGAGGCTTTTATATTTTTTAACCGTATCGGGGGCCATTGCTACGCGACGTTCGTAGGGGCGACGTTCTTTGGGAACAGCTATCTTCATGGGATCACGACAAGTAGAGAGATGAAGGAATCGAGAGGGACCCTATTATGGTATATTTTTTTCCTTAAGGGAAGGCAGTTGCATCCTTTTATTTATATGGCTATAAACCCTGCTTCGCGGCGGCGCGGAGAGTAGCTCAGCCTGGTAGAGCACTGCCTTCGGGAGGCAGGGGCCGGAGGTTCGAATCCTCTCTCTCCGACCAACTTCTTTGTCTTTTGCCGACAGATCGGAATGTTGCTAACGCCACCTTCCCCCAGACTTAACAAACCGACAAAACCGGCTTATAGATAAAACTTGGACGCAAGAAAACAATGAGCAGACAAGGGGATAGTCCCTATTCTCTTTTATCTTGCCTTACGGTCGACATCTTTGCCCACGACTACATAGGTCTCTGCATCTTGGTCCTTATTTATTAATTATACTTGATTCCTTGTCTCATTTTGAATCGGGCAGTACCTTTCCCCTGTATTTGTCTGAGCAAGCCAATTCCGTGCAAATACTGTCCGATATCGCGAAAAGGGGAAGATCGCAGCTTGAAAACAACGCACCCAAGAGCCATACAGGCAGTTCACTTTTATCGCGGCATGACCTGCTTGTGGAATTGAGATGACCCACCAACGCGCGATTTTCTGTTCTTTTATAGCCTATTTTGCACTGGTTCTTTACGACACAACGGTGAAGTTGGCGCGACAGGCTTCTGTTTCAGCCTTTGCCATTATGCTCGTCGTTGGCATGATGGGGATGATTGGCGTTATGGGGTTAGCTCTCGTAAAGCGCGACGCGCGAATTCTTCGTCCAAGCAGTTTTCGTGGAATCGCGATTATTTGCCTATGTTCGGTTGCCATAAGATATTGCAACATTACGGCTCTCAACTATCTCTCTTTGACCCTTTTTTATGCCATCCAGTTTACGGCGCCGCTCGTAATCGCGCTGCTTTCGGTCCTTCTTAAGCACGAGACCCTGACGCGCTTGAAGACAGGATGCCTTTTTGCCGGATTCTTTGGAATCCTTGTCATCTTAGCCCCGAGGCTTTCTTCGGCTACAGGCGAAGCGATAGGCTATTTGACCGCGTTTTCGAGTGTATTTTTATTTGCAATATCCACTGTAACAATGCACGAAATCTCGCAACGTGAAAGCGTCGAAAGCGTTCAGTTCTTCAATTTTTTGTCATTAAGCTTGTTTGGGCTTGGCGGCGCGGTTTTGGGAGAGCCAAATGAGCTGCACGCGAACGCCCTTATGATCTTGCTTGCCGGCGGTGTCGCTTTCACGCTTGGCAACCTTCTTTTTAATCAAGCCATCAAGTTCACTGTATCAACAAACGTTGCGCAGATGCATTACACGCAGATCATAATTGGGGGGATCATTGGATATTTGATTTGGGACGATGTCCCAACATGGCAGCTTGCGGTCGGTTCCATTATCATAATCACGGCAGGAGTTCTTGTCGCGTTTCAAGCACAAAAGGCGACAATTTTGGAAAAAATAGCTAGAAAGAAATCCAACAGGAATTATTTTTCCTTTTTCGAATAACAGGTTGCCTAGGCGACGTCTGATAGAAATGACCATAACAAGGTCACTGCGCATAGAGAGAATGCGTGGGGCTTTTTTTCTTATCCTTTTTTCAACGAATTGTCTTCGTTGGTTTTTTCTTCCCCTAAATAACTTTTACTCTTTGCCGAAGCTTTGTTATAAAAACAAGGTGTGATGCGTTTTTTTCTTTTTAATCCAAAGTTTTTGAATACTTAAAGATAAAGAGGAACCATGTTCCCACAAGAAGATCAAAACCTAAACCTAAACGGCATTACATGCCGCCATTCCCGCCGAACTCTTCAGTTCCAGACTCTCGATGAGGTGTGTCGGGCTGTTCTTGCCTATGAAGAAATCTATGGGAAAAAGCCCCCTTCGCTTTCTTACACGGCGCTTAAAAAGAACGGGGAACTCCGACCGCCAAAAGAAGATCCTTTCAATAATCGGCATGAAGCTTCGAAACACAAATCGGTCTTTGCAGAAACGGTTGCCAAGGATATCGCGGATACATTTTGCTCCTCTCATTCTTATTATGGCCAATCATGGGGAGATGATGGTTTTGGGGTCTTTCGTCGATGCCGCCTTGAGGTTCGCCGTTTGAGGGATGGAACGTTTTCTCTCTCTCTTTTTTCGGCAAAGAAAGGGCATGAAGTCGAGTCCGTTTTAGCCGAGTGCCTTCACGTGCCAATCGGTTATGATTTTTGTGAAATCGAACGGACATACAGGGTCGAGAAGAATCAAGGCTTTTCTATTCCCCTTGAAGATATTGAGGCTGTTTACACGGCATGGGATCAACCCTTCAATAAAAGAGCGTTTTTCAGCACCTTCACCACATGCCGTCATTGTTCCATCCCACATTGTCTGGAAGGCGAGTCCCAGAAAAAACCTTTAAAATCTTTGATGACAAGTTATACATCGCCAGTCCTTGTCGTTAGTGACGACACGCTTTCTGCGACAATTGAGTTAACGCCCTCTCGTTCCGTGACACCCCACAAGAACCGAACTTACTTGAAGCGGCCTGAAGGCCATACTTTCAAAATCAAGAACGGAATGCTGATGGGGCCCGCATGCTTAGGATGGTATGGAAACGCGATAGCGGCAGGGTTAACGTTGACCATTCAGCCCAAAGATGGACCAACTTATAATCAAGCCCTTGAAGAACGCATCAGGCATATGGCCGACGCCGTTCATGATTTTTGGATGCCTGCTGTGCAAAGGTTGAGGCCTATGCCACCCCCTTCTCCAAGTCTTTAACCTAAAGAGAAGAGTGAGCCCGACGAGGAGCGCCCAAGGCCGCGTTTTGGCTTTGATCGGCGTTTTGAAGCTTGGCGCAAATCCCGACGGAGTCCCGCGCAATCACAAGCTCTTCATTTGTCGGAATGACAAAGATCTTGACGGGCGAGCTATCGGTACTGATTTCCGTTTCCTTTCCGTAAACGGAATTTTTGTTCGTGTCGATGTAAGCGCCGAGAAATTCAAGTCCGTGGCAGATACGGCTGCGCATGCTGATTGAATTTTCGCCCAAGCCTGCCGTAAAGACAATCGCATCAACCCCGCCCATCGTCGCCGCATAGCTTCCGATATATTTCCGGATGCTGTGCACATAGACTTCCAGCGCGATGTTGGCGCGGTTATGCCCTTGAAGAGCCGCCTCTTCAATGTCTCGAACATCGTTTGATATGCCCGATAGCCCCAGAAGCCCGGATTTTTTATTCATATAGGCATCGATCTCTTCTGGCGACATGCCGGTCTTTTTCATCAGAAAGGGAATAATCGCCGGATCTATATCGCCGCAGCGCGTCCCCATCACGAGGCCTTCAAGCGGTGTGAGGCCCATGCTTGTGTCGACGCAGCACCCGTTCAGAATCGCGGCGACGCTGGCCCCGTTACCAAGATGGCACGTGATAATGCGGCGTGCTTTTTCTACACCTCCCATCAGGGCAAGAGCCCGTTGAGAGACATACCGATGCGACGTTCCGTGGAACCCATACCTTCGGACGCCGTATTTTTCGAAAGCTTCATAAGGCAGCCCGTAGAGATAGGCATGAGGCGGCATCGTTTGGTGAAAGCCCGTATCGAATACCGCTATTTGAGGAACGTCCGGCATCAACTTTTCGCAGGCCTTTATACCAAGAATATTGGCCGGATTGTGCAGGGGGCCCAGCTCGACACATTCCTCTATCGCCTCTATGACATCGGGCGTAATCAAGACCGAGTCGCTAAACTTCATGCCCCCGTGTAGAACGCGATGCCCGACGGCCGCAATCTCATTTAAAGATTCAATCACACCGATCGTTGGGTCGACAAGGGAATCCAGAACCATACGAATGCCGACGCCATGATCGTTGATAGGCCTTGATAAGGTAACCCTATCTTTATGAGCCGGCTGATGGATGAAGGAAGCTTTGTCCATACCGATGCGTTCCATCAAGCCCTTGGCTAGAACGGCTTCGTTACGCATATCGAAAAGTTGATACTTTATTGAAGAACTTCCGCAGTTGATGACAAGAACAATCATAGAGGCAACTCCTTAGGAACGGGGTTGGACTAGAAACGGAAAGACCTTGTTCGTTATACCTTTGTATTCCTTAGCCGACGCATATGTGCGTCATCGAGGACTCCAAAGTATTAGGAAGAACACACCTTGATTGTTGATTCTCTAAACAAAAAGAATATGTCTGCGCAAGGACCTTTTGCAAAAAGACTGCCCAAAGAAACGATGCTGCACCGCACTTATTGCGGTGCATATAATTCATTTTTGAACAATACGATTGTGCTTCCTTTTTCAGAACACCTTTTGTGACGCGATGTTTGTCATGATCGATCCATCGCTTTTCTTTGTCTTAACCTTTTTTATCGCACTGCACTTCTTGCTGTGCACACACGAGGTCAAAAAGATATAAAAATTGCGTGTCCGTTTCTCAGACCTACTATATTTTGTGGGTATCGTTAAAAAATCCTATCGATTCGACTCAAAATCTTTCGCCATTAGCGAACCGGCGCAGCTTCGAAAACACGATCACCGACATAGATCACCGACATAAGGGTTATTTTTCCGTTCTTCGCCGAACGTTGAGGGTTCGCCATGACCGGGAATGAAGAAAACATCGCCCAACGGCCAAAGTTTTTGCGTGATCGAGCGGATTAAATCGGACGGGCTGCTTTGTGGCAAATCGGCGCGGCCAATCGAGCCTTTGAACAAGACATCGCCCACGGCGGCAAAGTTATTTTCTTTATTATAGAACACAACGTGTCCCGGCGTATGGCCCGGACAGTGAAAAACTTTCCACGTTGTTTCGCCCATGGTCACGGTATCACCGTCTTCAAGCCACCGGTCGGGATCGAACCGCTCCATATGGGGAAGACCTTGATACAGACCATGTTGAGGAATATTATCGATCCAGAATTTGTCTGCCTTTTGCGGCCCTTCTATAATTGCGCCCGTGGCGGCCTTCAACGCTTTGGCCCCTCCCCC
Organism: Alphaproteobacteria bacterium; assembly: GCA_028690155.1. Classification (GTDB taxonomy): domain Bacteria; phylum Pseudomonadota; class Alphaproteobacteria; order UBA9219; family UBA9219; genus CAIXLI01. The sequence continues at coordinate 61,698 of JAQVBU010000005.1, forward strand.
ATGGTCGAAATGGCCGTGTGTAATCCAAATCTTTTCGACCGTTAGTCCGTTCTTTTTAACAACATCAAGAATGCGGTCGATTTCATATCCTGGATCGATGACCGTACATTTTTTTGTCTTCGAGCAGGCGACGATCGTGCAGTTCTGATAAAGGGGCGTCACAGGAACGATGACGTACGTTATGGATGGGGTCGAAGGCATCTGTTTTTTTCCTTTTTATGCTGTTATGCCGGCGATGGTTCCTCGAGACTTTTCGCCTTTTCGTCGCCGTACCCTAACCTTTTATCGTTTACACGGATGTTGCGTTGGCGTGCGTGAAAGAAATTCGAAGGGTTTCCATACCCCGCAACATACTCAACGTTGCCCAAGGGCCAAAGTTTCTGTGTAATTGAACGGACTAACTCCTTTGTATTGCTGTCGGTTGCAAACGACCGTACCGTCGAGTTTTCCTTCAAAATATCGCCGATAGCGGCAAAATTGTTTGCCTTGTTATAAAACACGACATGGCCCGGCGTATGGCCCGGACAATGAAGAACCTGCCACGTTGTCTCGCCGACGGTCACGGTATCACCGTCTTCCAGCCAGCGGTCTGGTTTGAAAGGCGTCAAGTCCGGAAGGTTGTAGAGATAAGCGTGACGTAAGATATTATGCTTGATTTTCTTTTCATCCGCTTTATGGGGCCCTTCAATAATGGCGCCTGTTTCCTCTTTCAGGGTTTGCGCGCCGCCACAGTGATCGAAGTGGCCGTGGGTGATCCATATTTTTTTAATCTCCAAATTATATTGCTGTGCCGCGCGCAAAATGTTTTCTACATCGCCGCCGGGATCGATAACCGCGCATTCATTCGTTTTTAAACATCCGATAAGGGTGCAATTTTGTTGAAGGCGCGTAACCGGGACAATAAGGCATTGTATCGAGGGCTTAACGGATGGCTTTGAAAAATAATTTTTCGTTGAATTTTTCATTGTAGGTCCCTTGGTAAAAATTATGCATAGCGTAACTTCATAATGGCCCGATGTAAAAGATCGGCGCCTTTTTCCGACATGATGGATTCCGGATGAAATTGAAAGCCGATGAAGCCGGCGCCTTCCATGGCGATAATGCGTTTGTTTTCATCGAGATCAAAACGAATGTCCGTATGACGCGCGGCGGCATCGTTGAAGACGGGGGAAAACGAGTTATAGAAGCCAAGGCGATAGTCCTTGCCCTGAACGGAGACAAGGCGTTGCATGCCCTGTGTGGAATGAGCCTGACGCTGAACGTCGATTTCCAAGCTCACCGCCAAAGCTTGATGCCCGAGGCAAATGCCCAGAACCGGCGTTCGTTCGGCTGACAAAACGGAAAGAATGTCCTGTAAGGCTTTCATGCGCGGATGGGTCATATCCGTCGGATCGCCGGGCCCCGGCCCCACAAGGACAAGATCGCTTGCATCTTGTTTCGGATCGAACGCAAGGCTGTCGATGACCCGGACGTCCGCGTGCATGGTTCGCAGCATATGCGCGAGCATGAACGCGAAATCGTCTTCGTTATTCAAAATCGTAACGGTTGTTCCCGCCAGAGACGGCAGAGCCTCGGCATGAGGATCCTGACGGTTCATCCAGAACGACGAGAGACAGCGGTTGCGCGCGCGCAAAACCGGCTCTGTCTCTCGGCGCAATTCGTCGGTCATATAGGTTTGCTGAAGTTGTGCGGCGCCCGTCAGCATGCCTAAAAGCCCCAAGGCCTTGGCGCGGGACTCCTTGGCTTCGTTCGCCGGTACGGAATCGCGGACAAGCCCGCCGCCCGCCTGAACGCGGAAAGCCCCTGTCCCGTCGATTTCGGCGCAGCGGATCAGGATGGCGCAATCCACGTCGCCGTTGGGGGAGTCGGTACGGGGATTGCGATAGATTCCTATTTCCCCGGCGTAATAACGGCGCGACCGGCCTTCGTATTTATGGATGATCCGCGCGGCGCTTTCCATCGGCGACCCGACGACGGTGGGGGCATGAAGCGTGCGGCGTAGCGCGGCCATGGTGTCGCGGCCCCGGCGGCCGACAAGACGGTATTCGGTATGGACGACCGCGCCGACTTCGCGCAGGAAGGGACCTTCAACCTCGCCCCCGTCGGGGCAGATCACGCCCATAATTTTCATTTCCTCATCGACAACCTGAAACAGTTCGTTGACTTCCTTGGGATCTTTCAAAAAAGCGTCCAGACGCGTTTCAAATGTTTCTCGGTCCTCTTTACGCAACGTTCCGGCGATCGGTGCCATAAGCGTCTCATTTCCTTGGATTTCAAGATGCCGTTCCGGCGTGGCGCCGAGGATAAATTGTTTTTTGTTCGTTTGCCCTTCGCCAAGATTGGCAAAAAGCACGGCCATATATTGGCCTTTTTGCATTAGGATTTTTTTATAAAGTGAAAGCGCCGTTTTCGTATCGAAATCGTCGAGACAGCCGGAGAATAACCGAGCGAGCGTCACCTGCGACGCGTTGCCCTTTTCAATTTCGTTTTCCTGAAAACGCTTGACGAGCGCCGCGTAGTCCTCGTCGGACATTGAAGGCGTAATCGTGCCGTTCCATTTTAGAGGCACGTCGTCAAGCTCGCGGACCAGTGTTTCCGAAGGAACGCTGAGCGCCGTTTCGATCTCGATGGCCAGAATAGGCTCGTCGCCGTGAGCCTCGAACCCGCGCTCCCGAATGGCGCGGTAAGGCAGGACAAAAGCGACATCGCGTTCCGTCTTCCGCGCAAGGGTGTGAATCTCGTCGATGCTTTCGAGCGTATGGACGGGCCCCTGAACGCAAAGAACGCGTCCGTCTTTTTCAAAAAGGGCGAAAGAGCGCGCGAGATTGACCGCTTCAACAAACATGTTTCCCCCAACGATTCCGAAACAAAAGCCCTTCTTTTGTACAACGAAAAGATGGGCGATAAAAGCGTTCTGCTTCAATAGGCTAATTGTTTATAATGAAGAGGATTCGTTTTGGGCTTTTTCATGACGTCGTCCCCATCTCTTTATCGTGAAACTCACGCGGCCGAAGCGTTTAAACGTGGCGTCGAGGCCCAGCTTAAAGGCGATCTTGCGTTGGCCGTTAAGGAATGGCGGTATGCGTTAGCGTGCATGCCGAGGCACCTTCCCGCTCTTTATAATGTGGCGGTTGCCGAGGCGATGCAGGGCGAAACGGAAGCGGCAGCAGGGCATTATCAAGATCTTTTAGCCATCGACCCTGATCACAAGGACGCTCTTTTCAATCTGGCTAATTTAAAAAAACGGCAAGGCCAAGACGACGCGGCACGGCTGCTTTTCAAGAGGCTTGTTGAAACGCACCCTTCGTTTGCGTCCGGTTTCGTGAATTTTGCCAAGCTTTGTTCCGATCAGGGAGAAATCGAGGAAGCCGAAACCCTTTTGTTGAGGGCCATCGAGATCGACCCGACGCATGTTATTGCACACTGGAACTTTGCCCATCTCTTGCTTCGTTCCGGCCGATGGAAGGAAGGATGGCGCTGTTATGAATGGCGCCTTAAGATTCCGGGTTGGATGAAGCCTCCCTGCCCGGCGCCGGCATGGTCTCCTTCCGCCCAAAAAGGGCGCGTCCTTCTTTGGAACGATCAAGGACGAGGCGACGCAATACAGTTTCTTCGTTATCCGCGCCTTCTGGCCGCGCAGGGATGGGAGGTTTACCTTCTCCTTCAGGAAGAGCTTTGCGGTCTTGCGGCGTCTGCGCCAGGGGTAAGCCGGGTTTTCTCGCCCCGCGAAGCGCTGCCGGAAGTTGAGGCGCAGGCACCCCTTCTAAGCCTGCCTTACCGGCTTGGACTGGAAGGGCCGCAAGACGGGGGCCGCGTTCCTTATCTTGCCTCCAACCGGATGGAAATCCCCCGCCGCAAGGCGTTGACCGTGGGCGTGGTTTGGGCGGGCAATCGGACGTTCAGCAACGACGCCTCGCGAAGCCTTCCCTTGTCCGCGCTTGCTCCCCTTTTTGATAGGGAAGAGATCGATTGGATAAGTCTTCAATACGGCGCGGACGCCAAGCAAATCGAAGAAAACAATCTTTCCCGAAAAATAGTCGATTTGTCTCCGCGTTTACGTACTTTTTCGGATACCGCCGCCGCTGTCGCCGCCGTAGATCTTGTGATCTGTGTCGATACGGCCGTAGCGCACGTGGCCGGAGCTTTGGGCCAGCCTTGCTGGGTCATGCTTCCCTCTCGGCCGGACTGGCGTTTTGCCGAGGATGAAAAAGCGCGCCTTTGGTACCCTTCGTTACGTTTTTTCCGGCAGACGCAAGCGCACAACGGGTTAGACGTTGTGGAGCGCCTCGACGCGGCATTAAGGGAGTATCTAACAAATAGAGAACGTTGAGTTTTTTACCTGAAGATCTTAGGCTAGGCGCGTCTGCGCCGTTTCCGTTTTTGTGCCAAAACTTCTTTTTCCGACGCGGGAGGAAGACTTTCGGGCGTTGGGTCCGTTTCCATAAACGCCTCCTGACCTAGGCTGCGCCCAAGCTCCCAAAGACGATCCGCCGTTTCGCTGGCCAATTTTTTCCAACGCTCGGCTTCAGTTTGCGCATTCTGAGAGGCGTGTTCAAGATCGAAGGCGCGCCGTCTCCAGAAATCAAGCTGAAAGTCCTGCGTTTGAAGTTCTGACTGAAGAGCACTAACCTGTTGATTTAGGTGACGAATTTTCGATTCCATGTGCTCGCGGCCGCCGGTTAAAAAGGCCAGTGTTTCCGGGGACTTAATCTGCGTTTGGTTAAGAACGGCGCGCGCCAAATCGCCAAAACTTAGCCCATCGCGCAAGAGAATTTCACGCGCTTTGCGGACGGCTACAACCGCTTCGCCTTCATGATTCGAATCGGCTAAGGCTAAGATCTTGTCCAGTCGTTCGGTTGAGCTTTTATCCATGGTGCGTTACCTGCATTTCCCTCTCATTTATACAAGTTTGCCTGATTCGTATAGACTTGCCCGAAAGACGCATCATCTTGCCCTGATTTTCCTTTTGGAGGGCGCTCTATTCTGTTTGCATAATTTAGACAGGCCTTTATAGTCTCGCCCGTTCCGTTCTCAAACCAAGGATTTTCTTTTGAAAGCGCTCAACAGTCTTATCATTTCCGGCCACGAGGCCTTGCCTATCATCGAAGGCGGCAAAGGCGTTTCCATCTCGACGGGCATAACGTCAGGCGCATGGGCTGCGGCGGGCGGGGTTGGCACGTTTTCCGGCGTCAACGCCGACAGTTACGATGCCGACGGCAACATTATTATCCCCCAAGTTTACCGCGGAAAAACGCGTAAAGAACGGCATCAGGAACTTATTCATTTTGCCATCAAAGGCGGCATTGCCCAAGCGCAGCGCGCGCGCGATCTTGCCGGAGACAAGGGCTGTATCCACATGAATGTCCTTTGGGAAATGGGCGGATGCGAGCAAATTTTGACGGGCATTCTTGAAGGAGCCAAGGGCCTTATTCACGGGGTCACATGCGGGGCCGGCATGCCTTATCGCGTGGCCGAGATCGCGGCCCGTTTTGGCATCTTTTATTACCCGATTGTATCGTCAGCACGTGCTTTTCGTGCGTTATGGCTTCGGGCGTATAACAAATATCGTTCCGGACTGGGCGGCGTTGTCTATGAAGATCCGTGGCTGGCGGGCGGCCATAACGGCCTTTCCAACAGCGAGGATCCTGAAAGGCCTCAAGATCCTATGCCGCGTGTGATGGCGCTTCGTTCGCAAATGGCGGAATACGGTCTTCAAGATGTTCCCATCATTATGGCCGGCGGTGTGTGGTGGATTTCGGATTGGGAACACTGGTTAGACAATAAAGATATCGGCCCTATTGCCTTCCAGTTCGGCACGCGTGCGCTTCTGACCAAGGAAAGCCCCATTTCAGACGCATGGAAGAAGCTTCTTCTGACTTTGAAAAAGGGCGATGTCTTTTTAAACCGGTTTTCTCCGACGGGGTTTTATTCTTCGGCCGTGAACAACGCGTTTATCCGGGAACTTCGGGAACGTTCCGAACGGCAGGTTGCCTACACGCATGAGGTCGTAGGGGCCCATACGGAAAGCTTTCAAGTCGGCATCGTCGGCAACCCCGTCTTTTTGACCGCTCCCGATACGGCTCGCGTCAAGGCCTGGCAAGCTCAAGGCTTTACCAAGGCCATGCGGACTCCAAGTTCGACCCTGATCTTTGTGACTCCTGAAAAGGCTCAAGAGATCGTCCATGTCCAATCGAGCTGCATGGGTTGCTTGTCGGCTTGCCATTTCTCAAACTGGTCGCAAAACGAGAAAGGCACGACGGGGCGGATGCCCGACCCTCGTTCCTTCTGCATCCAAAAAACGTTGCAGGCCGTCAGCCACAGCGACGATATCGAGAACACGCTGGTCTTCTCCGGGCACAACGCGTACCGATTCAGCGAAGATCCCTTCTACGCCAACGGGTTTATTCCCACCGTCAAGGAGTTGGTCGACCGGATCGCGACGGGGTATTGATCCCATGGCGGCGCCTGTCTTTTTTCTGATTGCAGGCGAAGCTTCGGGAGACTTGCTCGGCGCGCGGTTGATGCGGTCTTTGCGCGACAAGATGAACGGCGATGTTCGGTTTATCGGAGTCGGCGGACCAAGGATGGTTGCCGAAGGCCTTGATCTTTTGTTTCCCCATACCGAGTTGATGCATTTCGGCGTCGTCGAGGTGTTGTGTCATATTCCCCGATTGCTCGGTCGAATTCGTCAGGCTGTGGACGCAATTTTAGACCAAAAGCCCGCCGCTTTGATTACGATCGATGCGCCGGATTTTTGTTTTCGTGTGGCGGCTAAGGTTAAGGCTGGTTGCCGCAAAAAAGGGATTGATATTCCGTTGATCCATTACGTCGCCCCGAGTGTGTGGGCCTGGCGTCCCGGCCGAGCCAGAACCGTGGCGCGTTTTTTGGATCATCTGATGACGCTTTTGCCTTTCGAGCCGCCTTATTTTGAACGCGAAGGCTTAGCCAGCACTTTTGTCGGCCATCCGGTCGTCGAAAGCGGTGCCGATAAGGGCGATGCCCTTCGGTTTCGCCGCGAGCACGGCGTCGCCGAAGACGAAACGCTTATAGCTGTGCTCTTGGGAAGCCGCGAAGGCGAAATCGCACGGCTTGCCCCCGTCTTCAAGGAAACGGTGCGGCGGTTGTTTGAAAAACATCCCCGGCTTCGTATCGTTCTTCCCGTCGTGCCGCATCTGAAGAACCGCATTGAAAAAGATGTATCGACATGGGGCGTTCCCTTTTTGATCGTCGATACGGATCAAGAGAAATTCGATGCCTTCGCGGCGGCAACGGCGGCGTTGGCGTGTTCCGGAACCGTTTCCCTAGAGCTCGCTCTGGCGCGGCTTCCGACCGTGATCGTGTACAAGCTCAACCCTCTGACGGTCTTTCTTTTACGCCGTGTTGTTCGGGTGCCTTACGTGACTTTGGTCAACATCATGCACAACGCGCCGATCATGCCTGAATTCCTTCAGGATGACTGCACGCCGGACAAGCTGGTCCCGGCTGTCGAGGCGTTGCTTTCGAACGGAAAGAGCCGGGCGGCGCAGCGCGATCGTCTCGCAAAGACGGCGCAGGAGCTTGGCGGCGGAGAGACGCCTCCTTCGGAAAGGGCCGCCGAGGTCGTTTTGCGTGTGGCAAGGCAAGCGGAAACTCGCCGTCAGAAAGGCGTCGGATCCCCCGTCGTTCTTCAGGTTCTTCCGGCACTCGTGACGGGAGGCGTCGAACGGGGAACGGTCGAAACGGCAAAAGCGCTAACCCGCGCGGGAGCGATGGCGTTGGTCGCGTCCTCAGGAGGCCCTATGGTCCGTGATGTTCTTGCGGCGGGGGGCGTTCATATCACCTTGCCTCTGGAATCCAAGAATCCCTTTGTCATGTTGTTAAACGTTTGCCGCCTTGTCTCCCTCATAGGGCGGCACAACGTGGATCTTATCCATGCGCGAAGCCGTGCGCCGGCGTGGAGCGCATGGCTTGCGGCCAAAATAACGAAAAAGCCTTTTGTCACGACCTTCCATAACGCCTATGGCGCGGCGTCGGCCTGTAAACGTTTCTATAATTCGGTCATGGCCAAAGGCGACCGCGTGATTGCCATTTCCGATTTTGTCGCCTCGTATGCAACTTCCGTTTATGGCGTTGATCCACGCCGTTTGCGCGTCATTCCGCGCGGGGTCGATATCGAGTCGTTCGACCCTGAAAAGGTCTCTTCCGAAAGAATCGAAACCTTGCGTCGGTCGTGGGCGTTGCCCCAAGGACGGCCGCTTCTTCTTATGCCGGGGCGGTTGACGCGCTGGAAAGGGCAGTTGGTTCTTTTGGCCGCGTTGGCGCGAATGACAAACAAGGATTGCCTGTGCGCGATTGTGGGCGGAGGAAAAGACTCTCCCTATGGCCGGGACGTTGAACGGGCTATCGGCGATTACGGTCTGGCCGACCGTGTTTTCCTTTTCGATACGTGCGCCGATATGCCCGCGGCTTACGCGTTGGCCGATGCGGTTATCGTTCCTTCGACGCGTCCCGAAGGCTTTGGCCGTGTCATTGTTGAGGCTCAAGCTATGGGAAAACCCGTGATTGCCACAGCCCATGGAGGGGCCACGGAAAATATTCTTGCTGGAGAGACGGGGTGGCTTGTTCCTCCCGTCGATGCACGAGCCTTGGCCAAAACGATCGATAGTTTTCTGTCGGATCGGCCACGCCTTGAAAAGGAAATATATCTCAAGGCGATAAGCTATGTCCGTTCGAAATTTACAACCGATGCCATGACATCCAAGACCTTGAGAATTTATGAGGAATTGCTGAAAAGGCCTTTCTTGCATCAGGCCTAATGTCTGTGGGGTGACGGATTGTGCTTTCCTTGGCGCGTGTCCTGTGACGTGATACCGTCTTTACTTCTTGTTGGCCCTTTTCTGTCGGAGGCCTTATGCACGTTCGTGTTTTCAGGCTAACCAAGTCGGCGACGCAGTCCGGTTCGGCTCGCTCTTCTTCATGGCTTGTCGAGCCCGAATACGGAAGCGCTAGGAAACCGGCTCCGCCCATGGGCTGGATAAGCGCTCAAGACCCCTTCTCGTCCCTTCAGGGTGTTCTTTCTTTCCCGACCCAAAAAGCCGCTTTGGCTTTTGCAAAGGCTCAGGGATGGACATGGACCATCAAAAATCCGCACGAACACAACAAAACACCCCACAATTATCTCCACAAATTCAAGGTTTGTCGGTCTATCGACGAGGAAAAAGGCGTTTATCTTGGCAATTCAAAGCCTTGATTTACTCTTCAACGACAATGTGATATATTCCTCCCTCTTCGAGTGGCCTTTTCCTTGGGGGCTTTTATGTCGTCGAACACCCTTGTCTCTTCTTCCGTCAGCGCGGCTGCCGTACCGGCAACGTATTCGTTTTCTACGACGCACACGAAGAACGAAACAGCCGATGAGGCCATCAGCATCGGTTCCTTGTATCAAGACAGCGTCATCATTTCGGTCAGCGATCAAGGGGCTGCCGCGACGGCTTCCCTTTCCAAAAGTTTTGTGTCCCAAGGCGGATGTGTTGATCTGGAAGAATCGTTCGAAAGCTATGTGGGACAGCTCTATACTCGATTTCAGCTTTTTGACAGCCAAGGGATCGTCATTGCCGATAACGAAGGTTCTGCCGAAGAGCAGGCGGCTTATTCCGAGTGGAAGGCTGGAACGCTGTTGCTTGACGTTGGAACGTATACGATCGTGGCAACGCCGAACACGGAATATACAGGCGATCTGTCTTTGACCGTCGATGCGATCGAACAACAAGGAACGACTCTTCAGGTCAGCAGCTCGCTGACCGGCAACAATCAGGCCGGTTATTACAATTTTTCGTTTTCAGGGACGAATATGAAACTGGATCTGGCCGCCGACGAAAAGGTGCGCGTCGTCCTTTATGATTCAGATGGTAAAGTCGTTGCCGACAGCGATGGAAATTCTTATCAAAAATCGAAGTATGCCGAACTTGTTTCCGGCGTCGGTCTTGAAGCCGAATCCGGCGACTACATGGTCGCAGTCTCTTATTCCGATAACGCCAACATTGAAAATGAGGTCGATTACACCTTTAAGCTTTATTCGGGAAATACGTATTCCGTTATTTACAAGTACGATGTCGAATCAAATCCTTATGACGGATCGGCCGCCGGTTCGGTTGAAGCAACGGATGATGCTCTTCTTTATGGCACGACGGATTACAACAAGATCGACGCTACGGCAGCAAGTGCCATCAATATCGGGTGGATGAAGGCGAACGAGTCCATGCTGGACGTTTACAGTATGCTGACAAACGCCGATCATACGGATTATTATTCGTTTACTTTCCAAGAAGGCGATCATCTGAAATTTGATTTCGACGACGGTACGACGCGTGATGAATCCTTGTTTCGAGTCCAGCTGTTCGATTCATCAGGAATTCTGGTTATCGCCGATAGCGAAGGGACGGAGGCTCAGCGCGCGGCTTACGAAGAGTTGATCAGCGCATCGGGTCTCGAAGCCGACCCGGGAAAGTTTGTTATCAAAATCAGTTATGCCGACGGCGTTACGAAGCGAGAGGACGCCGTTTATGAGTTCGGTCTTTATTCAGGAACAATCTTTTCCGTTCAATACAAAACCACGGCGACAGCGCAAACCTATGCGAATGCCCTACTGAACGGCAATCTTACAAGCGACTCCACAGGATTGATGCTGGCCTCAATCCTTGCGGGCGGCGACGATGGCGGCACGCTGTGGGACGCTTTGAAGTCCATGTATGGCTAGGGCGCTTACTGCACAGCATCCGACAACATTCTTGGTGTGTTCGAAAATTTTCGAAAACAAGCCCTTGCGTTGACGTCAGGTCCGTTTCTTTTGGGCCAAGTCGTCGATAAGCCATCCTTGGAAGATATTGACGCCGAGAGTTCGGCCCATATCCAAGGTCCGTTCGTTGTCACAACGGAAAAAGACAAGTTTCTCCTTCGGAAGAGATTCAAGAGCTTGGCGGATATCGGCATCTTTTAGCATGGCGATCTGATCTTTTGAGGCAAGGATTTTGATCCTATCGACCTGAAATTTATTGAAATCTATAAAAGGAACGGCGCTTGGTGTGACGCCGTCGATGGCAACGCGAAATCCTTCGTGTTTCAAAAGGGCGATTGCGTCCAACGTCTGGACAAAATCCTGAAGAAGATCGCCGCAATGAAGTTCAAATCCGATCAGATTGCGCTGATCGTGCGGCACGACCCGAACAAAATTGGCAAAAACGAGGCCCATAATCGAGGAAATAGACAGATTGAGGTTTATTCTTCTTTCGGCAATGGTGCCATAGGCGTTGGTGAGCGAACCGAGAAGTTTGGTGTCCAACAACGAACAAAGCGCCATAAAGAAATGTTCGGACCGCGCAACATCGAGCCGAGGAAAGTGTTCGCGGCGAAGATCCGCAAAACTGATGAAATACTCCTCGGCAACGGGACTCCATCCCGCCTCGTCGTCGCGGTAAATGCTTTGAGTCCGTCCATAGCGACGAATATCAATTTCTCCTAAGAGTCGTTCGATTTGTTCGACATTCTTGGCTGTAAGGTGACCGCTCGATTCATCAACCCTGTCAATATCGCCAACGGTTGCTCGCGCGCGGGCCTCTTCGATATAAGAATTCGTACGCTCTCGAAGCTCGGTGTAATGCTCCGGCATTTTATACGTGAGCAAAAATTCCTGAGGGTTCTCTTTGTAGGCGCTTAACGCCGCTTCAATGGCTTGGGCCGCGATGATCTTTTCATCGCCCGGCTTTTCCCAGACAAGGAAGGAATCTCCGTTTGACATTTCATAGTAAACCCCGTTCGTCAACGAGGCATAAGCTTTTAAACGTTTTTGCACGTCTTCCAGCGCGGTTTTGCTTTTGCTTAAGGGTTTGATGGCAGCAAGAACGAAATTCAGGATGAGGCAAGGCATGCCCAAGCGTTGCATGCGACGCACGCGCAAAATGAAATCTTGTTCCAAGACAAGATCGGATGGTGTTTCCTTCTTTTCCTCGACTTCCCATACACGCATAGACTGACCCATCAAAACAAAAGAAAGGGTATTTTTACGTGATTATATTAACAACACGTTTCAATTTGGCGGGCTCTTTTCAAAAAAGTTCTTATTTTTTCAGGACTTTTTATCCCCAAGGCCTCTTCCACACCCGAAGAAACATCAACAATGGGAGCCTTGGTTTTTCGAACGGCTTCTTCAAGATTCGTCTCGCAAAGCCCCCCGGCGAGGATCCAATGTTTTGATAATGTTACCTTTGTTAGAAGGTTCCAGTCGAAAGATTGTCCTCGCCCGCCATAACCGGCCTCCCCCGGCCCCCCAGCATCCAGCAGAAGCATATCCGCAACATCTTCATAGGAAGGCACAACCGAAAGGTCGGCCTCGTTACAAAGGCCGAGGGCTTTGATGACGGGTCGTGCTGTTTTCTCTTTGATTTCTTGGATACGTTGAGGCGTCTCATGCCCGTGAAGTTGAATCATGTCGAGGGGCACGGTCTCTAGGACCTCGGAGAGCAACACATCGGTGGGATCGACAAAAAGCCCTACAGAAAAGCGCGAGGACGGAATCCGGCGACATAGGTCTTGCGCCGTTTTCGTGTCAACGACACGCGGCGATCGGGGACAAAAGACAAAACCAAAATAAAGCGCGCCGCCGTCGACAGCCGCCTCAACCGCCTCCGGGCTTTTCAGGCCACATATTTTGACATCGACACTCAATTAAGCTCAGCGACAATCTGTTTCGCCGCTTCCACAGGGTCTTCGGCCTTTGTAATCGGACGGCCGATAACAAGGTACGATGCCCCCGCATCGCAGGCCTCACGCGGCGTCAAGGTGCGTTTTTGGTCGTTAGCCATAGCCCATGATGGACGAATGCCGGGAACCATAAGCACAGGACTGCGGCCAAGAGCCGCCCGCATGGCAAGAATTTCGCCGGGCGAACAAACGCATCCGTCCATGCCGCTTTCGATGGCAAGTTTGCCCAAACGCACAACTTGTGCTTCCGTATCAGAGCCCTGTCCGATGGATTCAAGATCGTCTGAATCGAGACTTGTCAACACGGTGACAGCCAAAAGCTTAGGGCGCCTCTCTCCGGCTTCGGCGGCGGCTTCGGCCGCCGCGCGCATCATGGCGCTTCCGCCTGCCGCATGCACCGTAATGAAGGCAGGCTGCAAGGATAAAAGCGATGTCACGGCCCCGGCCACCGTATTGGGAATATCGTGAAGCTTGACGTCGAGAAAAACCGGCATGCCGTTCGGCACGACGGATTTATATCCCGCCGATCCTTGAGCCATAAAGAATTCAAGTCCAAGCTTGAACCCGCCTACGTCTCTTTTTAGAAGTTGTATAAGCCCCTTGGCTCCACGAATATCGGCGGTATCGACAGCACAAAATATAGGATTCATAACCATTTCCAGAAGGACCTTTTCGCTTGAGACGCTTGGGGGATGCCGTTTTTTTGAAGTTCGCCGATTCGTCCGTTCAGGGCAGCAAGTTCCTTGCTGATCTGGCGGGCATAAAGACGATCCGGGATTGCCCTGATCCACGCCCAAAGCCAGCCGAGAAAAAGGCCGACGAAAAGGGGGACAAGGGCAACGGCATACAGGGGAACGAGCAACGTCTCATCGAAAAACCATAAAGCAACGGATACGTCCTGTTTGTTCGACATCGCGAAAAACATGACGAGGACAAGAAGAACGATACCAAAGACGCCTGAAAAGATTCTCATGCCGACGAGTTTAGCTTATTTTCCTATTTTTCCAAGGGGGGTTAAGCGACGCTGCCCAGAAGAAAATCCTCGTCCTCGAAATCGAAAGGCGAGGTGATCAGCGACGTCAGGTGCACGCGATCCGCGATATCGCAGCCCAAGAAGTGTTTGCCGACGCGGGCAAAGCGTTCCGGAAGGTCGGTCGCCAAAAACGTTTCGGTTCCGGGCGTTTCTTGAGGGTTTTTAAGGTTCCGTGCCACCAAAAGATCTCTGACCGTCAAGGCTGTAACCGAGGCGCTGTCGACGATGTTCACGTCCGGCGAGCACAGCTTGCGGAAGGTTGGGATAAGAATGGGGAAATGCGTACAGCCCAAAAGGATGGTGTCGAATCCGGGCTCAAGCTCGTTTAAATAGCGCGAAATGATGGTTTCGGCCTCGACGCCGTCGCACCACCCCTCTTCGGCCAAAGCGACCAGCATTTGGCAGGCCTGCATTTGAACGTCGGCGTCGGCGCGTAATTTTTTGATAAAATTGATATAAGTTCCGGATCGAACGGTTCCTTCCGTTGCCAGAACGGCAATTTTGCCGTTTCGTGTCGTTTTGACGGACGCTTCGGCTCCGGCGGCAAGAACGCCGCAGTAGGACAGGTCCGGTAACGCGTTCTGGAGAGCGTCCAACGCATACGCCGACGCTGTGTTGCAAGCAACGACAAGAAATTTTATTTCCTGTTTTTGAAGAAGGCGCGCGGCGTTGATTGTGTAACGCTCGACCGTTTCTTTGCTTTTCGTGCCGTAAGGCAGACGAGCCGTATCGCCGAGATAAATGAAATCTTCATGGGGCAATGCCTCGCGCAACGCGCGATACACGGTCAAGCCCCCTACCCCGGAATCGAAAATTCCAATGGGCTGTTTTCTTAAATCTTGTTTCATAAGAGTAGCGATGCCTTGTTTTTTTCCGCTAAAGGCTTAACTGAGGCAAACGCTCCTGACAACAGGAAAGCGCGGTTCGTGCCTGGTCGTTCGGACCATGATGGCCATTATACTGCGCTTTGAAGCGTTCAAGACCGGCATGGTAGCAAGAAGCTTTTGGCCAAAGCACATCAAGGCCGATTCCATGGTTATCCGAAACTGAGACGTGTCGAATCTTTTGAAGTTCGTCGATAAGCTCCGGCTTTTCATCCAGAATGGAACGGATCGAATCGGGATTATCGAGGAAAAACATATTAACGCCCAGAAGTTTATCAAGGCGCAGTTGAGTCCAATTGATTTCTCTATGAACATAGTCATGAAACTTTTTGTCCACGAGAACGCAGGTGGCGTTCGTCCCGCCCCATGAAATAGGGTATTTGTGATGGACTTCCATAAACGGAGAAACCTCGTCAAAATATTTTAGGATAAGACAAGGATCGATAGCGTCGCCCCATTCGTCGAGTGTTTGTCGGATGGCTTTTTGACGAATGGCTTTTTTATTTGTTTCCTTTCGATAAAGAGAAGCGACGTTTTCTTCCGGTGGGTTAAAATAAATAGTTTGTCTTCCTCCGGTCTGTCTTTCAAGCCACCATGCGGCAACTTCGGGTCTGACGTCATCGAAAAGCGCTTCCTCGGCGGATAAAGCCAACGTTTTTTCACAAAGGGGGATTCGCGGATACTGATACCCGTTTTTTTGAGAAGGTGGGGGCGGTTTCAGATAGAACGACGTTTTTTTGGGCGACGAAACGTACCACCGCCATTCGGACGAAAGCCCGGACGGCGAAGAAGAAAGAAACGCTTTGTTTATGTAAAAAATTTTGCGTCTTTTGTTGAAGGGAAGCGCGATAAAAGTTCCATCCAGAACAGCGATGTTGCCGTTCGACAAAAAACACGTCTCTAAAGAATCTAAAAGATAGATCGAACGCGGCGGTACTGTCTCTTCGGATAAGCCGAGGCCTTTCGGTCGGAAAAGGACGCGATCGCAGATATGGCCTTTTACGATGCGCGCCAACTCGGTTATCTGCACGTCCCTTTCTTCCATAGGCTCCTGACCGAGATCCTTCAGCCATAGACGTTGGGCGCAAGCCCTCGATTGGGTAACAAGGTCGTCCCGCGAAAATTTTTGTTTTTTATGGGGAGCGTTGACCTCTGGAATGTCTTTTCGCGGCGAGAAAGGAAGAAGAACAAACCGCATCTTTCGAAGCCGGGGCCGTGATGGGGATTTATCGATGGACGGTTCGCTCCGCATTAAACGTGTAACTTTTGTTGGAAGGTTGTTTTAGAAAAAAGCTCTAAAGGCTCAGCCCTATAAGGATCCATGGCGCCCTTTAACGCTTCTTGCTTTTCGAAAACCATAAGCCCCGGAATGAAATAGAGGTCTCCCGGAGGATTTAAAATGTCGATCCCGAGCTCGCCATTATCTCCCACGGAAACGTGGGGAAGCTCAACAAGCTGTTCAACGGCGTCGGGTTGCCGATCCATAGCCTTCGCGATAGTTTTCGTTTTGATGGGCGAGGACGGCGAGAAGGGTAAATTAAGAATTTGATAGGCTTCAGAGAGCCGCGCGAAGAACATCTGATGAATAAAGCGGTGAAAATCGCTTGGAATATACATGCGCCATTCATCGGTTCCTCCGCAGAAAGTGGGGACGACATGATGAATTTGCATCGTATGAGGCCCCCATTTTTTCAGATCGTAAACTTTTCTGACGGCAAGACTCTCCCCCCACTCTTTAAGAAAAGCGTGGGTTGCTGCTCTTCGAAAGTCCTTTTGGGAGAGACATCCGTTTCTTCTTTTTTCTTGTTTTTTGTTTTCAAGGAAAACGGTTCTGTTTCCATCCGGCTGCTTTTCAAGCCACCATGCAGCAACTTCGGAAGGTATGGGCGCTTTGAACGCTTCCGAGAACGAATGAATATTAAGACGCCTGTATTGTGGATCAGGGATCGTTTTGGAGTTTTGGATAATCCATTCAGAAGGATGTTGTTTTCCCCGTATTTCTGTAGAGCCATCGACGCGCCAATTCCAAAAGGATTTGGTACCGCCAAGTTTGATGTAGAATTGATCTCTTTCGGCATCATAGGGAAGAGCAATGCCCGTTCCGCGAACAACGGCTATCTCTTTTTGATTGCGAACGAGGCACGGCTCAATATTGCCATAGAACGGGGCGACAAAAAGGGGATCGTTTGTGTCCGTTAAAAAAACCGAAGGGATAAAGGATTCTTTTGCTAACAGTTTGGCAAAACTTTTCGGGTTTCCCCTGCTGTGGCAAAGCTCGGCAGCGCATCGACCGATGTCGCCGGAAACAGCGTTGGCAAGCGCGAGGTCTTTCGCCAAGAACCGTTCTTCAATGGGCTCCGTCAAGGAGCGGTAACTAATGGATACGTCTGGAAATTCTTTCCGGAAAGACGAAAAAACCAGCATAACAACCTTGAAGACTATCAATGAACTGAATCTCTATGGGATGAAAGTATAAAGAGAAGGTATCCTCCAAACAAGGGCCTTAACGGCTCCCAACGCCTCGCCCCCTTTCGTATCGTTGAAAGCGCTTGCAGAAAGGCCTTTCCTTCAGCATTAACCAAACATCGGGCTGCACTCTTTGGGCTTGCCCACGCGCCGGATATTCGACCGTGACGAATTACATTCCCACTCATTCGTGCAAGATTAGCCCGGACACTCCCCATTGATGACGACAACAGGCTCGCCTACAGCTGTGCCGCAGACTTTACGATTTAGTGAGGTCCTAATAACAGTACACCTCCATGCGCCCTTTACACACGTAGCCA
Organism: Alphaproteobacteria bacterium; assembly: GCA_028690155.1. Taxonomy (GTDB): domain Bacteria; phylum Pseudomonadota; class Alphaproteobacteria; order UBA9219; family UBA9219; genus CAIXLI01. The sequence goes on from JAQVBU010000005.1 coordinate 79,136, forward strand.
TCACTGAAATATACCGCATAACATCAAAACCGAGACCATACCAACCGCACGTCGTGAACCCGACGATGGGGAGAGCGCCGTTTTTTGTTTCAGGAACTTTAATGGTGATGGGCGACCCTGCCATTTCTTGATAGTGTACAACTATTCCAGGCCGCCCATAAGAGTTCTCGCAGTCAGAACCAAGATCTGTGGTTCGGGTATATACCGTTGCCGCCGGGCAGGTTCCGTCGCTTCCTTCCGACATGTCTTTCCAGACGAGGTTGGCCTTATCGCAGTTGGCCGTGTCCTTGCACAGACAGGCGACGATGTGTTGCTGGTCAAAATCCGTTCGAGTCTCGCCCAACTGGGAGCATCCCAAGGAGACCAGCGTGCACGGCTTGTTTGTGGGCTCTGTGCTATTGTTACATGTCACGGCGTTTGCTGACGAAAACGAAAGAACAGAACAGGCAAGGATACTGACGAGAAAAAGAAGAAATTTATTTATGGAAAAGCTTCTGAAGTGGGGATCAATACGATTCATTTGTTGTCTCCCGTCAGGGACTTCCATTGCATGGAGGTACAATTTGTGGATGGAGCGGTACACAAGCAAGAGACAATGTTCTTCTGATCGTTGTCCAGTATTGTTTTCCCCAATGTATTGCACGCAAGGCCAACCACTGTGCAGCCCGGAGCGCTTTCGCTTGCGCACGTTGGAGAAGGAGTTGCCGTGGCCCGGGTGGCCGTTACCGCCAAGATAAAAGCGCAAAATACAAGAAAAAGCATCGGTTTCATAACGGGATCCACGTGTTAGTCCGACTCAAAATCGTATCAAGTTAAGGGTAATAGTCTAGCTATTAATTTTTGAAACCGAAATATAACTTTTATTGTGGGTTTGCATTTCTCCGCCTTGCGGTTTGTGCACATTATGGATGGGGTTTGGCGAATCCTCTCGGCAATAAAATTGGCGAGGTTCTGTCTGGGCCATTGTCACGGTCGAATGCCACAAGCTTTACGTCCTTTAAATCAATTCGTGGAGTATTTTCTTCAACAAATTTCTTCAATTCTGTTCTTGTATAATGAATTGCCTTGCGATCACTCCTTCTCATCTTCTCAAATATAGAGGTGAGTTTGTCCATCTCTTCTTCGATTTTCTTTGTTTCCGGGGAATCTTTGCCGTGTTCTTTAACGGACTTAATGAGCGAACGAAAAACGACGCCTCTCGCCGCATTGGCGATGCCCATATCCATTTCTTTTCTTGTTTGTTGTTTCGTAATCCTGTCCATATCGATCCCCGTTATGTTCCGTCGCAGATCCCAGAATAGCGCAAACCTGCTCTTTGGATAGCAGTCTATCAAACCAAACAATCAGTAATCATCGAACACGAAGGAAGCATACAAAATTCTGGCGCACTTGATAAATTGCATAATGCTTTCAATGGATTGATTATTATTCTGTTAACAAAAATGCGCGTTTTAAGCTGCCCGATTAATCAAGAGGAAAGGCTAACTTCACGAAATAACAGCTCGTTAGTTTCCGCCCGATGCAATGGATTTTAATGCTGTTGATTAGCGGCATTTAGAAGGACTTGCTCTGGGCCGCACGCAGGCCAAGCCCTGTTGCTCCGAGAACACGACATGGCCTCACCAGCCCTGCTCGGCTAGACCATAATGAAAAATCTGTGGCACTTCTTGTTGCGACGTATGGGACAATCGGGCATAAACACACGCTAAGTCCCCGTAGCTCAGCTGGATAGAGCACAAGTTTCCTAAACTTGGGGCCACGTGTTCGAATCACGTCGGGGACGCCAATAAAAAAGCCCCCTTTTTTTTCAGGGGGCTTTTTTATTGGCCCCTCCTTAGGGAGTTGAAGGCACATAGGGTTCGACTTAGGAACGGCAAGCTGTAAGCGCAGCCGCGACTAAAATATTGCCACTTTGCGAGCGGCGAAACGCATTGTTTGCAACAAGAAGGCCGAAAGTCTTACCTATCTTGTAATACAGGCCTATGTAAAATCATGCAAAGACTATTGATATAACATATTTAATTCTCCGACCAATTTTCTTTAGTTTCTCCAAGCGCATTATCCTGTAAATTCTTGAGAGCTCCCCATTTAGAAACCGAAGAGACGATGTGTATTCCTCGCTCACTTTCCAGAAGGAGAGAAATATGAAGACAGCCAAATACACCGCAATACTGTTAGCAATCATGGTGATTGTTTTTTCAAATACCGGCTACGCTCAACAGCAAGGCTCTTCTGGACAGAGAGGTTGGTATGGAGGGCCTATGATGATGGGATGGGGGCATCATATGGGGTGGCAATCCTCAGGCCCAGGTGGTTGGTACTGTCCTTGGTTTGGGGGTGGCCCTCGTTATGGATCAAATGGCCAGAACCCCTATAATGATAGGGGTGAAGCCTTGACCAAGAACCAAGCTCAACAGATGTTAAAAGATCGGATAAGGGGTAATTCAAATCTTAAAATTGGCGAACTGGCAGATAAGGGGGACTTCTACGAAACCACTATTGTGACAAATAAGGAAGGCGCATTAGTGGAAAAAATTCAGATAGACAAGAAGACGGGTTGGTTCCGTAACGTTCAATAGAAAATTAAGCTCACGACGGATGTCTTCCGTTTGATAACGGAGGTTGAGCGTCGTCCGCTCGAATCTTATTTGCAAACATGTTTGAATCTTTTCGCAAAGCGTTTGGTGTTGGCTGCGGCATTCCCAGTGCCCAGCTTTATCCCGTAGGGGGCGCCACACGCATAAGGCGTGAGCCTTTAGTCGATATCAGAGGCCAAAACCATTTTTCCTTCGAAAAAACCCGCGGCATAGAAGGTCACGAGGTTGGCCAAGGCGCCTATAACCAATCCGTCGATGTGATAAGGATTGTTCAATCCGACATTCCATATAAGCGTTGCAAGAATGCCTGCGCTTGCGCCCGCGAAGAACTGTCTTTTGCTGACGTTCGCTCCCAAGATGGCAAGAGCCAAAGGAACAAGAACGGTCGGCGCCCAGAAGTTGTAGGCGTAAAGCAGAATGTCCAGAACGCTTTCGATCGACACGGCGAACAGAACGGCCAACAGACCGACGATGAGTGTGATGGCTTGGGCAAGATGCAGCTCTTTCTTTTTCGAAAGCGGCTTTTTCAAAAGAGGCCGTACGATGTCGTTGCTGAAGGCGACGGACGCGCTGTTCAGGAAGGAGTCCGCCGAGGACATGATGATGGAGATGATGCCGGCGATGACAAAACTTTGCGTCAAGGGCGGCAACGCGTTCTTGATGACATAGGGCATGGCAAGATTGGCGTTTAGCGTTGGCTCCATCGCGAGAGCGACAAGCCCGATCAGCCCCGTTACGGCGAAAAAGGGAATGGAAAAAATTCCGCTGAGAATGGTGCCCCGCATAACTTGCTTGGAGCTTTTTCCTATCAGCAACCTTTGGACGTAAGGGGGGACAAGCGTTTCGCCGAGAAAGAAAGCCATGAACAAAGCGCCCAACGTTATGTAGGCTGACGGAGAATTTCCCAGCGACAAATGAGACGCCGGAACCCGCTGCGTTATAGCCCCCCACCCCCCGGCGGCCTCAATTCCAAAATACAGGGTAAGAGGCACCCCGACGGCAAGAACGACAAACTGGAAAAAATCGGTCCACACGACGGAACGCATGCCCCCAATCGTTGAATAAACGATGACAATTCCACATCCTATAAGAATGCCCCAAAGTTGATCCATGCCCAAAAAGAGGTTGAAAACGTACCCCATGGCGCCGACTTGCGCGCCCAGAATGCCGGCGCACAGCAACACCCCAAAAATTCCGCTGAAAATGCGCGCCCCTTTCCCATAATGCGGCTCCATGATATCGCCGACGGAGATGGCGTGGGGATACCGTTCCATGCGCGGCGCAATGAAGCGGGCGACGAGAATTTCTTTCAGGCTGAACCCCCAAAGAGCGACGATATTTCCGATTCCGATAAGAAAGACTTTTTCCGCATTGCCGGTCGAGAAGCCTCCGCCGATAAACGACGCCGACAAGGTTGCAAAAATGGCAAGCGTTCCGAAAGATTTTCCGGCTGTGGCGTATTCTTCCATGCTTTTTATGCCTCGACCGGCCCACAGCCCGATGACCAGAACGGCAAGAAGATACAGGCTCACGATTGTGATTTGCATGAATCACCCCTTTTCTTTTTCAAGGACGGCCGATTAAAGCGGTTTTTGAGAAGCGCTTCTAGAAAAAAAACCGAAAAGGCCTTGAATTTATTTCAGTTAGACACAAGTTGAATCAATCCTTTAGCGCTGTCGTTTCAGACCACCGACAACGCTTTGCAATCAACGGCGAAAGGTTATCACGGCGAAGGCCCCGAGCAATAAGTTTGATAACACGATCATCGTCCATATAGCCGCTGTGGGCCGTAAGAGGATTGGCAAACGATGCCGTATCAAAAAGATCTTTTTGTTCGGCGATATTCAAGCTGACATTCGTGACCGAAGGGCAAATCCGACTGTCGATCTGCTTTTCCGTAAAGTCCGTGGGAATGGGGTACGAAAGAATATCGTTCGGATCGCTGATGGCGACAATGGTCATTTTTCGCATGACCCGCCGATCAAAAAATTTTCCTTGAGGCGAGCAGTAATCCCTACGCGCACCTGTTGCGTTGGGCCGATCGCGCCCCATTTGAAGCAAAGGCAACTGATTGGCCATCATGAAAACCGTAAAATCCTTATCACGTATGATATCGCGAACTTTTCGTGCCAGAGGGCTTTCGGATTCCGGGTTCTTGTCGGTTGAAAAGTTTTGAATGGTGTCGATGGTAATGCGGCTGCCCAGACTGTGCGTCACAAAGAAATGATCGTTGGCCGCCAAGTTGGAAAAGACGGAATCAGGCCAGTCTTCGCATCGATGACGACCGTTCCCCGGCAAATCGTCCCACGTATTCGACAACATCCAACAGACGGATTGAAAAACGGATAACGTTATGTCTCGATAACCGTTTCCGTTATAAATCAGAAGGTCCGGCACCGTGGTGTTGATAAAATTTTTCAAGGAATCATTAAGAGACGCGCGTGCTAATCCATCATTATTGGTTGAATCCGATTCCAACCCTTCTTTTTGCTGAGATGTGATGGGCGACCATGTAAGCTCGTAAAAAATAAGTTCATGCGTCTTCTTCGGATCGACATGCCGCGTTACCCGCAACGTGCCTAAGGTAAGGCCGTTTTCCTTTGTAAAATCTTTACTGTCGAGCTGAATGGTTTTTACCGTGGAATCCATGACGGAAAGCCCCAGTTCCTCGTAAAGTTTCTTTTGGAAGCGATTGGAATAACCGGGAACATGATTGCTGATGCCGTGCACCATAAGAACTTTGGTTGTTTCAGGCGATTGAGGGGTTTGTTTATCAAGGCTTGCTGAAAGGCCGTCAAACGCCGGGCCGTCAATTTCACATTGTCGAAGATCTTTTTTGTCGGTTCCCTGCTCCAAAACGGCTTCGGTCACGCCGCGTGCAATGCTGGAACACCCCGCCAAAAGGACGGATCCAAGCAAGACCGCGAAAAGAAAAACGACTTTGTGGGAACAGGAGGGCATAAGGGAAACCGTATTCATTTGCCACATTGGTTTATTCAAGATTAGGGTCAGGCTGTTAAGTATGTCAAATTTTTCCAAACATGCCTTGGCCTTTTAACGTTGTCGATCTAAACTCCTTTTTTTAAGAAAAAAGGGGAGAAATCATGATCCGCGTGCTTGTAAATGGAGCAAAAGGCCGAATGGGCAGCATGTCCTGCGCTTCCATCGAAGCCGATCCCGAACTGAATCTTGTGGGCCAAGCCGATCGCGACGACAATCTGGAACAAAGGATCCGGGATACCGGGGCTCAAGTCGTTGTCGATTTCACAAACGCTTCGGTCGGCGCCGAGATGTTTAAAAAGATTGTCGAGGCTGGGGCTTATCCTGTATCCGGCACCAGCGGCTTCAATCAAGAACAGGTCGCCGCGCTTAAGAAGTTTTGTGCGGAAAAGAACCGGGGCGGACTTATCGCGCCGAACTTTTCTATCGGCGGCGTGTTGATGATGAAATTCGCCCAAGAGGCGGCCAAGTACATGCCGGATGTCGAGATCATCGAGGCGCACCATGAAAAGAAACTCGACGCGCCATCGGGCACAGCCGTGCGCACGGCCGAAATGATCGCCGAAGCGCGTGGGACCAACAAAACGTCTGTTCCGGCCGAAAGCAAGGAAATGATTGCGGGTGTACGCGGCGGCAAGGCAAAAGATATTCCCATCCATTCGATCCGTTTGCCGGGCTTTCTCGCCACGCAGCGAGTCATTTTTGGTTCTCTAGGTCAAACGCTGACAATTGAACATAATTCGATCAATCGCGAGTCGTTTATGATGGGCGTTTGCCTTGCGGCTAAGAAAATTGTCGGCACAACCGAGCTTTTCTATGGCCTTGAAGAACTGATTTTCCGCGACTAGGCTTAGGCAATGGCGTCTTCCCTTCTTGATCAGCCTCAGCCCGGCAACAACGCTCCGGAATTTTCGGTCAGCGAGCTTTCGGCGCTCGTCAAAAAAACGATCGAAGGCGCGTTTGGTCGCGTGCGTGTGCGTGGCGAAATTTCCGAATGCAAACGGCATTCCAGCGGGCATCTCTATTTTACGCTTAAAGAAGGCACGTCCATTTTGGCGGGCGTGTGCTGGCGCGGCCAAGTCGGGCACCTTGCTTTACAGCCTGCCGTAGGTATGGAAGTCGTGTGCACGGGACGCCTGACAACTTACGGCGGCCAGTCCAAGTACCAGCTTGTCCTTGAAGGTATCGCCTTGGCCGGATTGGGCGCTCTCCTGAAAATGTTGGAGGAGCGCAAGAAAAAACTCGCGGCCGAAGGCTTGTTCGATCCCGCCCGCAAGCGGCCCTTGCCCTATCTTCCGCGCACAATCGGCGTTGTGACATCGCCCACAGGGGCTGTCATCCGCGATATCGTGCACAGGCTTTCCGAACGCTTTCCCCGGCCCGTTCTTCTATGGCCGGTGGCTGTGCAAGGCGAAGGGGCGGCCGAGCAAATCGCACAAGCTATTCGCGGCTTCAACGCTCTGCCCGATGAAGATCGACCGGATCTTCTGATTGTGGCGCGCGGCGGTGGCAGCGTCGAAGACTTGATGCCATTCAACGAAGAGTGCGTTGTTCGCGCTACGGCGGAAAGCCGTATTCCGATTATTTCGGCTGTGGGCCATGAAACGGACACCACCCTTATTGATTACGCTTCCGATTTGCGGGCGCCAACGCCGACCGCCGCGGCCGAAAAGGCCGTTCCGGTGCGCGCGGACCTTGCGGCTCAGGTTATGGATGATGGTGCTCGGCTCGTCCAAAGCGTGACGCGCCTGCTTCAAAGCAGCCGCGAAAGGCTAAGGCTTGTTGAACAGGCCATCGGCGATCCTCGACGAGCCTTGGAACCTCTTGAGCAACGGCTTGACGAACGGTCCGAGCGGCTTGATCTGTCGTGGCGGCGATTGATTGAACAGCGGCGCTTTCGTCTTGACGAAGCGGCCGGACGGCTTCGGCATCCTCGCGATCTTCTGGTTCTGGCGGCGCAGCGTCTGACCAACATCGTACAAAAAGGAAGTTTTGCTTTTCATGCCCTTCTGACGCAAAAAACGCATCGCTTCGAGAGCATCGGCGCCGGATTGGAACATCTTTCGCCGCGCGCTGTTCTGGGCCGAGGCTATACGTTGGTTCAGGATGCAACCGGAGCCTTGGTGACGTCGAGCCGAACGATTGAGGGGGGGGATCACCTGAGCCTCGAATTCCACGACGGCACGAGAAGCGTTACCGCCGACTAATCCCCATAATGAATATCCAAAATTTCGATGGTTTCGATACCGGAGGGCGTGTGCACTTCGCGTTGATCGCCTATTTTTGCCTTCAACAAGGCTTTGGCCATCGGCGATTGCCAGCTAATTTTTTTCTTCTTCATGTCCGCTTCGTCCACACTGACCAAGGTAACAACATGTTCGCTTTCGTCTTCGCGAACATAGGTAACCGTGGCGCCGAAGAAAATCTGTTTTAAGTTCTTTTGCTTTGTGGAATCAACGATGATCGCTGTTTCGATCCGTTTTGTCAGATAATGAACGCGACGGTCTATTTCTCGAAGCCTTTTCTTGCCGTAGATATAATCGCCGTTTTCCGAACGATCGCCATTGCCCGCAGCCCACGACACGACCTCGACGACCTTGGGCCGCTCGACATACATCAGCTGATGCAACTCGTCCTTAAGCGCCTCAAAACCTGAAGGCGTCATATAGTTTTCATCGCTCATGATCGTTTATTCATCATCTGCTTGACCCGCTCGGCAACGAGGCGCATTTCATCGAGGGGTTCATACGTCCACGATTCAATCGTGCCCCGAAAAGGTCTTGTCATGCCGCTCTCGCGGAGCGTTTTGTGGAAAAACTGGAATTTTTCCGACCCGCCCGGAAGGTCGATTATCATGACGGGTTTACCGGTCGAGCATGCTTCCGAAATCATGTTCACGCTGTCACATGTCACAAGGATCGCCTCGGCCAAGCCAAGCATGCCATAATAAGGATTATGTCCCTGCCCGTCCCAGATGAAGGATGGCGTTCCGCGCAAGGCGTTTTGAAGAATGGCAAGGTTTTCGGCTCCGGTTCTCCGTGATGTTGTAATCAATAAACTTTTTCCATTTACAGCAAGCTTACGAAGTTGAGCCGCAATTTTTTCCATTTCCGGGGCATTCAAAGTATACGCTGAACTGCTCCCCCCAATGACGACAGCAATCCGCGGTTCTGGAAAGTCTTTCAGCTGAGGGAGGAGCCGGTTCGCTTCCTCGCTTAAAAGCTTGGATGTCACACGATGCAACCCACCACGCGTGGACATAACATTCGGTCCTTCGAGCCGATCATGATGCGGCGCAACAACAAGATCGAAGTATGAAGGATCGATAACAGGGTTTTGAATTTGGACCGTAAAAGTTCTTTTTTCCCCAGCAGATGCCGACATACGCCGGACAAAAAGCGACACAGGAACGCTGGCGCGACCCGAAGCGATTAGAAGATCGGGCCATGGGGGCGCAATGGGGTCTCCTTTCGAACTAACGGCATACGAAAGAAGGATTCGCAAAAAAGGACTTAACTGTTTCCACGGAGTGCGCAACACTATTCGCTTGACGGTAGGTGTTACACCTAAGGCTTCGGCCAGTCCAAGGCATTGGTTCTCCATACCGACGCGTCCGTCGGTGACGACCCAACAGGAGGGCGATGTGTTTTCGGAAGCAACTTTGGCAAAAGGATGTGTCATCATTTGAGGATCGTAAGTTGAAAAAAGAGAAATAATCTTGCTATCAGTCTATAGTTTTTTCTCTCAGAATAGAAGTCGTCTGTGTTTTGTGGTAACCTTTTTTAATAACTTCAACCAATGGGTTCACATGAAATTCGTCAGACTTGACTCAACCGACCTTCGGATTTTGCGTGAGCTTCAGCAGGATGGCGGGATGACTAATGTCGCTTTGTCCAAAAAAGTTGGCATTTCACCCCCACCTTGCCTGCGTCGGGTTCGCGCCTTGGAAGCGGCAGGTTATATCCGCGGCTATCATGCCGATGTTGCGGCGGAGAAGCTTGGCTTCGGCATAACGGTCTTTGCTCTCGTTTCTCTTGTCAACCACAGCGAAAATGACATTGAGCATTTTTCAAAACTCATCGAGAGTTGGCCACGCGTTCGCGAAAGTTATTTGATGACCGGCGATTCCGATTTTCTTCTGAAAATTGTCGCTGAGGACTGGGAAGCTTTCCAAAAATTTATCACGACTCAACTTAGCGCAACGCCGAATGTTGCTCATATCCGTTCTATGCCGGCCATGCGCCGGACAAAATACGCGCCGGGCGTTCCTTTGGAAGAAAAAGTCGGCGTTCGTTTCTGATTTCTAATCAAGCGATTGGCTCAATCGGCTTTTTTTCTGTCCCGGACGGCAGAATGACCATAACTTTATCCACGCGTCGTCCGTCCATGTCCACGACTTCAAAGTGGATGTTGCGCCATAGGACAATGTCCCCTTCGCTCGGAATTTTTTTCAGTTTATCCAGCATAAAACCGGCCACCGTCTGAAAATCGCCGTGCCCTTTGATTGGAGGCGTTCCGATAACGGCCTCGACTTCGTCGAGAGGCATCATGCCGTCTAAAAGCCAGCTTCCATCTTTACGTTGTACGGGCTGGGCAACGATGTCCTGATCCCCTCCCGGAATCTCACCGGTTACACATTCCATGATGTCGGTGAGCGAAACCAAGCCTTCAACGCTCCCGTACTCGTCAACGACAACGGCGATATGTTGGCCTGCTTTTTTGAAGAGATCCAGCAATCTTAAGACGGGCGTTGTGTCCGGAACGATCAGCGGGGCACGCATAACGGCATTTAAAGACAAGGAAAAACCGTCGAAACTCGCGTTAAGCAAATCCTTGGCGTGAACAATCCCAAGAATTTCTTCCATGTCGCCACGCGCGACGGGAAAGCGGCTGTAACCGCTAGCGCGCATAATGGCTTTTTGTTCTTCCGGCGTATCGTCAATATTCAGCCAAACCATATCAACACGCGGCGTCATAATCGTTCGTGTCGTCCGATCGGCAAGGCGCATGACACCTTCCATCATATCTCGTTCGGCCGGTTTGAGGGCCCCGGATTCCATTCCCTCGGCAAGAATATTTTTGACTTCGTCCTCGGTCACGCCTTGGCGATGATCCTTGTGAAGTCTTAACATCCACAGCACAAGCTCCGTCGAGCGTGAAAGGAGCCAAACAATGGGTGCAATCAGCGTTTCAAAGCCGCGCATAAAAAAGGCCAAACGAACGGCGATCGTTTCCGCGTAAGCCAGCGCGATCCGTTTGGGAACCAGCTCGCCTATGATCAGGCTTATATAGGTTACGCCGATAACCGTAACGGCCATGGCAATTGCGTCAGCGTGTGCAGCCATACTGGGAAAGGTTTTTAAATAGTTCGCCAATTGATCCGACAAGGTTGCGCCGCTGAACGCGCCTACAAAAACGCTGTTCAAGGTAACGCCGATCTGAACGGTCGACAGGAAGGTCGAGGGGGATTCGCACATACCAAGAGCTAGGCGCGTGCCAAGAGGGTTCTTTTCCGCCCAGGCTTTCAGCCGCGCACGACGCGCTGAAACGATGGCCATCTCGGCCATGGCGAAAAAACCGTTCAAAAGGATAAGGAGAACGACGATAAAAAGATCAACGCCAACAGACAAGGACACACCCCATGAAAAGAAAAAGCCTCCAACAGATTACTCTGTCAGAGGTTTTTTGTAAAAGATATCCTTGCCTAATCCAGCGGCACGACAAGGCGAACGTTCAGAAAATCCCCGCCGAAGTCATGATGGGTCGTAATGTCGAAATTAAGAGTCGCGGTCAAACTAACCGACCCAAAATTGTATTCGACCAGAGGCCCCGCGGTGTAGGAAAAGCGGGTTCCCCCCGCTGAAGGCCCGCGATCATGTTGAATTTGGTGCTGATGCGCGGCCCCGGCCCCGACCGTCCATTTTCCGAAGGTTTTGGCGACGGTGTATTCGACGCTCAACATATTGCCCGAATTATAGTCGGTTGTTTCGTTTTTGAAGTTGTAATCGTAACGGATATCGGCGCTAAGATTCCATCCGTCCTTCAACCAACTGATACCCAATTCCGGTTCAAGAGTCCAAAAACCGTTGCCGGAGCCAACGCCCGCCGACGGCGCCCGCGTTCCCGATGCCGAACTCGCGTCGTCAACATAAACTGAAAGTCCTGTCTTGATATGGAAATTATTCGGCAGAGCCCACGACAACATGGCGGGGATCAAAACCGTGTTGTAGGTGCCTGTGTGCGCGCTTCCGGACGTGTTGTCCATGGACGAATAGTCGAACGGCTGCGCGATGCCCAACGCATAATCGGCGCCAAGAACTTTAATGCCGGGATTCCAAAGAAGGATCGGAATATCGACAAGGGCATCCAATTTTGTTCCTGTCGGCTTGCCGTTTCCGTCATAAAGCTTCCACGAAGCAAAGTAAGTATTGTTGATAAAATAAAGTCCCTTGGGAGGAAGAGCCCCGGCGACAAGGCCTTCGTCAATTCCGCGCAAATGAGGAACCCAAAGCTCTTCGGCACAGGCCGGACTTATTCCAAGCAGCATGATGGCCACGACCGCGCCACAGAGGTGTCTTTTCATATTCTTTCCTTTTTTGATGGAAGGGATTTGATGGAATGGACGGCTTTTATTGTTTCCGAAGCGTGGGAAGATACGGGGGTTTTCTTTCAAGGAAAAGGAATTTTTCTTATTTTTTCCCAAGAAGGTCGGCTCGAAGAGCCGCAGGATCGACGCCTTTTTCCCGCAAAACACGCAAAGCAACCGCATGATGGCGCTTGGCATAGCGGCGACCGCAGGGGTCAAGAAGAAGACGGTGGTGGCTATATTCAGGCGTTTGATAGCCCAAAAGTGCTTGAAGAAGCCGGTGAATATGGGTCGAGGCGAACAGGTCCTGTCCTCGCGTAACACGCGTAATCTCCTGAAGATGATCGTCCACGGTGACGCTTAAATGATAGCTCGTTGGAACATCTTTGCGCGCTAAAACAACATCGCCAAAAAGTTCCGGTTGAGCCTTAATTTTTCCTTGAAGACGGTCATGCCAAAAAAGCGCACCCGTTCGTTCAACGGCCTTGGCCATGTCAAGCCGCCATGCGACACTTTCGCCTCGGTCCAGCCGCAAGGTTCGTTCTTCTTTGCTCAAGTTTCGGCACGTTCCGGAATAAACCACTGTGCCGTCGTCCGCGTGGGGCGCCAGTCCCGCTTTTTGCGCTTCGCGTTCAACGTCGCGGCGCGAACAGAAACAGGGATAAACCAGCCCCTCCTCGCGCAGGAAGGTCAAGGCATCTTGATAGTCTTTGATATGCTCGGACTGCCGCCTTATCGGTTGCTCCCAACGCAAGCCAAGCCAGGAAAGATCCTCTTTTATCGCGTCCTCGAATTCGGGTTTGCAGCGAACCGGATCGATGTTTTCGATCCGCAGAAGAAAAACGTCCGCCTCTTGCGCTGCCAGCAAGGCTGAAAAGGCATGGCCGAGGTGCAAATAGCCCGTTGGGCTCGGGGCAAATCGGGTGACGATCATCCTAGCGTTTATCGTCCATTTTAAGCGCCGCAATGAAGGCCGATTGTGGAATCTCGACTTGGCCAAATTGGCGCATACGTTTTTTCCCTTCTTTTTGCTTGTCGAGCAGCTTGCGTTTGCGGCTGATGTCGCCGCCATAGCACTTGGCCGTCACGTCTTTGCGAAGGGCGGAAATGGTTTCGCGTGCGATAACTTTGCTTCCAATAGCCGCCTGAATGGCGATTTTGAAAAGATGCTTGGGAATAAGTTCTTTCAGGCGTTCGCATAACGCACGGCCCCGGTTTTCGGCATTGGCCCGATGCACGATGATGCCCAACGCGTCAACGGGCTCGCCATTAACCAAGATCGACATGTTCACGAGGTCGCCTTCTCGGTAAGCGTCTAAAGTGTAATCGAAGCTGGCGTACCCGCGGCTGATGGATTTCAGGCGATCGTAAAAATCGAAGACAACTTCGTTAAGCGGAAGCTTATAAACCAACATGGCCCGCGATCCGACATAAGTCAGATCCACCTGTTCGCCCCGGCGATCGTTGCACAGCGCCAGAATGTTCCCCAGATAGGTATCCGGTGTCAAAATCGTCGCTTTGATCCACGGCTCCTCAATATGCTCAATACGAACAGGATCCGGCATGTCGGCGGGATTGTGCAGTTCCGTCATGGATCCATCCGTCAGGTGAATCTTATAAATGACGGAGGGAGCCGTTGTAATCAGGTTTAGGTTGAACTCGCGTTCAAGGCGTTCCTGAATGATCTCCAAATGCAGAAGCCCCAGAAAACCGCAGCGAAACCCGAACCCCAAAGCCACGGAACTTTCCGGCTCGAACTTGAAGCTGGCGTCGTTAAGGGCAAGCTTGCCGAGCGATTCCCTTAAGTGCTCGAAGTCAGCCGCGTCAACGGGAAAGAGGCCGCAGAACACGACCGGGATGGACGGTTTGAAGCCCGAAAGAGGCTCTGCGGCGGGCGCTTTATCGTCGGTGATCGTATCGCCGACCTTGGTGTCGCTGATTTGCTTGATCCCGGCCGTTATAAACCCGACTTCGCCGGGACCAAGGATATCCACCTCTTGTTTTTTGGGCGTAAAAATGCCGACCCGGTCGACGTCGCGCGCGGCTCCGGACGCCATAAAGCGAACCTTTTGACCTTTTCTTAGAACGCCGTCCATAACGCGAACGAGGACCACGACGCCGAGATAGGAATCGTACCAGCTATCAACCAAAAGAGCTTTTAGGGGCTTTTCGGCATCGCCTTTGGGCGGAGGAAGACGAGTCACAATCGCTTCTAAAACATCGTCAATCCCTACTCCCGTTTTGGCCGAAGTAAGAACGGCTTGCGAAGCATCAAGCCCAATGACGTCTTCGATTTGTTCCTTGACCCGCTCCGGCTCGGCGGCAGGAAGGTCTATTTTATTTAAAATGGGTACGATTTCGTGATTATTGTCAAACGCCTGGTAAACATTGGCCAACGTTTGAGCTTCTACGCCTTGCGACGCATCGACGACAAGAATAGATCCTTCGCATGCGGCCAAGGATCGGCTGACTTCATACGAGAAATCGACATGCCCCGGCGTATCCATCAAGTTTAACTGATAGGTTTCGCCGTCTTTTGCCTTGTACATAAGGCGGACTGTTTGGGCTTTGATGGTAATGCCGCGTTCGCGCTCGATATCCATACTGTCGAGCATTTGGGCATGCATTTCCCGCGAATCGACGCCGCCGCAGCGTTGAATCAACCTGTCCGCCAGCGTTGATTTGCCGTGGTCGATGTGGGCGATGATCGAAAAATTCCGTATATGAGCTAAATCATTCATAAGGCGAGGTTTGAGCATAGACCTTCCTTAAATTCAAGAGCGTACGCTATGGTTAACACGAAAGAAGCCCTAGACAGTTTTTCCAACAGCATGCTAGCAATATTCTCCATCTTTTCGCGTTTCTTTATTCGTTGAGGAATTTTCTTATGTCTCTTTCTATGGCTCGGGATATTTTTAACGGGTGGCTTTTCAGAGCCGGAAATCCGGACAGGGCCTTGTTCCGCCTTGTAGACGAATTAAACAAAATCGGCGCCGACTATGCGGTGTTAGATCCCCAGAACAAAAAAACCAACGAGGAGATGAAGCGGATTGTTTTCTGGCGATATCTCTCTCGTTGGCTGTCGGTCGCTTTGGAAATTGAGGGCAAGTTGCAGGAAGGAAGAAGACCGGGCGACAAAGAAAGCGCGTTGTCGGTTTCGTCTTTCAGGGGCCTTTCGAAAAAGGACTTGGGACTGTTTCTTTGCGCGATGAACGCCTTTTTTTTCCTCGACGACAAAGCGGGTGGACGAAGCGCTCTTTCCAAGGAAACTCTTAGACGTTGGGAAGCCATGCTTCAAAATCCCGAAGAGACTTTTTATAAGGTTTTATCGATATATCTTGATGACGTTGCGTTGTTGGAAAACGAAAAAAGACGCTGGAACAAAAACGAAACGTGGCAAACGAAACAATATGTCTTTTCTGACGAAGCCTTAGGAGCGCTGCTGAAACAAAGATTGTTGTGGTCCCCATCAGAACAAGAAGAGCTTCTACAACGACAAGAGATTCCACAACGACAAGAGATTCCACAATGGGTTACGCCTGATCAGGCACTTAGCCCCGCTAACGCCTTCAAAAAGGGCGTTGATTCAATATGTTGTTCAACTTCTTTCTGTTGCCAAGAAGAAAACACGGAAGAAAATCCTTTATCGTCTCAGGACGAGGAAGCCGTTGCTTTGCCCGAAGAGCGAACATCGGAAGCGGTTGTGCCAGAAAACCAGACAGACGATTCAAGCCACCAAATTGCTGTCGAGGTTGTTCCTCAAAAAAGAGGGCGCGGTCGTCCGCTGGGCTCGAAAAACAAGCCCAAGGAGACGGGGGAGCAAGGTAAGGATTCTGAGCCTAAGAAGAAGCCCCGCGGTCGTCCGCCGGGCTCGAAAAACAAGCCCAAGGATGAGCCTAAACGACGCCGCGGTCGTCCGCTGGGCTCGAAAAACAAGTCCAAGAAGCTGGAGTCCCGCGAAGAGTCTTCGGTGTTGGATCAAAAGACCTTATTTCAAGAAATGAATGAGATAAGAGAAATATGCGGCGTTCCGACAAGAAGCGTTGTACTCCGCGAAAAACGACTGGGAGCTCCGTCGCTTTAATAACACTCCGAAAGCCGTCCTTACGGCAAAAATGAATCATTTTTGACAACATTAGGCATAAAATGAATCATTTTTAGCAACATTAGAATTGTAACGGGATAATTTTCTTTATACTCTCGAAAAGTTTTTTTTTAAAACAGGGGGTAACAAGATGGAAACGTTAGGACCAACGTTAGTATCAATGGGGTGTGGAGAACAAGGACGTAGGTGTTTTGAAGAAGAATTAAGGGAAGGGGCAAGGAAAGAATATGGGCTTCTTTGTGATCCGGCCCATACCCATTCTATCGAAATCCATTATTCAAATCTTACTCGTCTAGTAGATGAGTTAGGCGGCGATTACAGTTTCCTTTCTGAAGGCATTTTTCCTTCCGAAGCAACGAAACAAATTGTGGAAAGGCATTATGTCCGTGGCCATCTTCGTGCTGCGGCGGAGCTTTACTGCAACAAGCTTCCCTGTTCACGCTATGAAAGCCCTAACACGGTTGCCGCCATTGATTGCCATCTGGGAATTGTACACGCAACTTATAATGACTTTGCAGCGTTCCTGAGGGAAGAGCCTTTTAGCATCCCTGGCCTTGGGGCCGAGGAAGTCAAAGCGAGGCTTGCACACTATCGCAAACCCGTCTTTCCCACGCCCCTCCAAGAAAGCGAAGGGCTAGACGCGGCTGTGCCCACGAACATAATAAGACCGCAAGACATTGTCCACGCTTCTTTCTATAAAAATCTAATGCATGGATAAGCCCGAAACAAGGCTGCCTTCCCGCGCCTTATGGCGTTGGGTTGCATAACGATGACTAAAGAAACGTTTGGGGTCGGCGTAGGTATCTCCCAAGCTTGGAAGAACGTTCCCGACCCCAAAAACGTTCAGTTGGCTTACAATATAACCAGACAAATCAAATAGATATTTGTCTTTCTTTATAGATTGCTTAAAGAAAAGTTCGTTGCCCGAATTTTGAGCAAAAAACGGAACGGAAAAAGATTTATCCACTTCATAAGACTCTTGGGCGATGCACGGCCCCAGCGCGGCAACGATATTCTTACGACGAGCACCTCGTTTCTCCATGGCTTCGAGAACATTGCCCAAAATACCACCCAAAGCGCCCCGCCAACCCGCATGTGCGGCACCGATTACACCGGCTTCGGCGTCGGCCAACAAAACAGGGGCGCAATCCGCTGTCATGATCCCCAAAACAAGTCCCGGCCTGTCGGTAACCATGCCGTCCGCCGCCGGAGCCTCGCGAAAAGACCACGGCTCGGATACATAAACGACCGTCGGCGAATGAACCTGCCGACAGCATAAAACTTGGGGGGAAGGAACACCGAAAAAAGAGCCGATTCTTTCCCGCCAAGGAGCCGAATCCGGTTCGTCCTGTAAAGGCGACAACCCGGCTCTGCCCCAAGAACGACCGAAAAAAGCATGGCGCACGTTTTCTAACGCATTCAAATTGCTTGCAAAAAGAATATCGGTGGGATCGGCGTCGAGAAAGGACATGATGAACATCTTGAAAAACTTCCGAAACAACAGGATAAGCGTAGTTTCCGTGCCGTTCAAAGGGTTTCGCAAAAGGCCGTTTGCCTTCCTTTGTCGCGTACAATGAAAAACAGAGAAAAAATCCGGCTAACGTCCTTTTGCAGGCAGAATAATGACTCAAGATTTTATGGATACAGCCAGTGGGAAAAACGCTTCGACAGAAAATTTTCCGGTCGGGTCCCTTTTAATCCGCGCGGATCTTCGTCCTCATATTCACGTCTTGTATGACTTTGCCCGTGCCGCCGACGACGTCAGCGATCATCCCGGCCTGTCGCCCCAAGAAAAAGTATCCAAGCTGGAAGAGTTTGCCACGACTCTTCTGGAGGATAAAAGCGACGCCGTTCCCCAGGCCGTGGCCTTGCGGAAAAGCCTTCGACAGACGAACGTTTCTCCGCAGCACAGCTTGGACCTTCTGACGGCTTTTAAGCGCGACGCGACACAGCAACGTTACGTGGATTGGTTTGATCTTCTCGACTATTGTACTTTTTCGGCCGCCCCCGTAGGACGCCATGTGCTGGCGCTTCATGGAATCGGTAAAGAGGCTTGGTCGGCAAACGACGCTTTGTGCGACGCCCTTCAGATTATCAATCATATTCAGGACTGTGCGGACGACTATAAAAAGCTAAACCGTGTTTATATCCCTCAGGATATGTTGACGAAATACGGCGCGCGCACCGAGGATCTCGCCCTGCCCAAATCGTCCGCATCTCTTCGGGCGACCTTGAACGCCATGCTGGATCGTTTGGACCCCATGATGAAAGAAGCCCTCCTCTTGCCCCAGCATATTCCCGATTGGCGCCTGAAAACCGAAACCGCCGTCATCGGCGCGCTGGCCGACCGTCTTATCGCCCTTCTTTATAAACGCGATCCGTTATGCGACAACGTCAAGCTGGGAAAAGCTTCTATTTTTTGCGCGACTCTTTCGGGCATGTTAAGAGCGTGGCTATGACGGATTCGGCTCTCTCCTACACCGATGCCCTTCGCTATGTGACCAAGACGGTCGCCGCCTCCGGCACGTCTTTTAGCGCCGGCATGGCCGTCCTTCCCAAAAACCGCCGCGAAGCGATCTATGCCCTTTATGCTTTTTGTCGCGTTGTAGACGATATCGCCGATGACAGCCCCTCGCCCGAAATTGCCGCGCAAGGTTTGCAGACATGGCGAGAACGGCTTACCGATCTCTTTAAGGGCAAGCCAACCGATCCCATCACAACGGCGCTTCTTCCCGCCCTATCGCGATATAACCTCTGCGAAGATGATTTTGGGGCCATTATCGACGGCATGACGATGGATTCGACCGCCATTGTCGCTCCGTCCCTTGAAACGCTGGACCTTTACTGCGACCGCGTAGCCAGTGCTGTCGGGCGTATTTCCGTTCGAATTTTCGGCGATGCACACCCCGAAGCGTTTCAAACCGCCTATCATCTCGGCCGTGCGCTGCAGCTTACGAACATTCTGCGCGATTTACATGAAGATGTTCAGCGCGGCCGCCTTTACCTTCCCAAGGAATTCCTCGATGCGGAAGGCTTGAAAGACTGTTCTCCAAAAGAAGTTCTGACATCGCCCAAACTTCCTGCTGTATGCCGTCGCTTGGCGGCCATCGCCCATGACCACTATAAAGCGGCGGGGTTGGCCATGGCGCAATGTTCATCGTCTGCCATGCGTCCTGCGCGCATCATGCACGCTTATTATGGGGCCATTCTTGAAAAGTTGGAACGCGCCGGATGGAAGGATCCATCCAAGCGAATAAGCCTTTCCTCCGGGAAAAAACTTTATCTTATTTTCAAGGGCTTCTTTTTATGACCGATCGCCACGTCCACATTGTCGGCGCCGGATTAGCCGGTCTTTCGGCCGCGTTGCAGCTTTCCTTGTCCGGGGAAAAGGTGATTGTTTACGAGGCCGCTCCTTTTGCCGGTGGGCGATGCCGTTCTTTTCTGGATCGCGAATTGGGCTGTCGCATCGATAACGGCAATCATCTTGTTTTATCGGGTAACGTCGCCGTGCGCGACTATCTTTATTTGACGAACGCGACGGAAACAATGGCCGGACCGGGATCCCCCGTGTTTCCGTTTTATGACATCACCGATGGCGCACAGTGGATCATACGGATGAATCGGGGATCGTTTCCCTGGTGGATTTTCGATAAAAAACGCCGAATTCCGGGAACGACACTCGCTCAATACCTCTCCGTCTTGCGCATTCTTTTGGCGCGCCGGAATGATACGACGAAAGGCTTAGCGAGTAATAAAAACATTCTTTATTCCCGTTTTTGGGAGCCCCTTATCATCGGGGCCTTAAACACCGAGCCTGATATCGCGTCAGCCAAGCTGTTGCGCAACGTGTTGTCCCAAAGCTTCGGCGCGGGAGGAAACGCTTGTGTTCCGCTTATTCCCAAGCTCGGCTTGTCCGAAACGTTCGTGGCACCGTGCCTTAATGTGCTGCGCCAGAACGGCGTCGAAATGAAATACTATCATCGGCTTCGCTCGATGCTATGGGAAGGCGACTGTGTGCGTGAACTGGCCTTCAACAACGGCAAGGTCGAATTGAATCCCAATGATTGGGTTATTTTGGCGCTTCCGGCGTGGTTCATGCGCGAGCTTTTGCCGGAAGTTCCCGCCCCAACCGACTTCCGCTCTATTTTGAACACGCATTTCCGCCTCGACGAGATGCCCGTCTCCAATGGTTTTACAGGAATTGTCAGCGGCTATTCAGAATGGCTGTTCGTAAGAGATAACATAGCCTCTGTAACGATCAGCTGCGCCGAGCGCTTCAAGAAAATTCCTTCCCGCGACATGGCTGCCTTTGTTTGGGCCGAAATCGCGACTGTTTTAGACCTTGATCCCAAGAAGATACCGCCGCACCGAATCTTTCTCGAAAAATATGCGACCCTTGCCGCAACGCCTCAACAGGACGCCCAACGCTCCTCGGCGTATACCGGATGGAAAAACATCTCGTTGGCTGGAGAATGGACAGCAACCGGCCTTCCCTCGACAATCGAAGGGGCCTTGCGCTCGGGCGTCAAAGCCGCTCAGGTCGCGCTTCGTTGGAAATAGCCTCCCTGCAAAAAAGCGCCCGGACAAATCCGGGCGCTTTTGCAAAAAGAAAAAATCATTCTTTTATGACTTGTCGTCCTCGGTTCCCTTCGTACCGCGCGTACGCTTGGCCACATTCTGATAGGCAACGCGCGCATGATCCGCACAATAAGGAAGCCCTTCGACCGTTTCGCAACCGCAGAAGCGAAAATCGGGAGAACGAGGATCGCCGATCGGCCAGCGGCAATGACGATCGCCGGCTTTGGTCATAGCAATGCCTTCGCTGCGGACGGTCCCACCAATTCCTTCCAATGAGCGAAAAATGTCCCGCGCCGTAGGAAGCGCCCGATTTGAAGCAGGTACAGACGACGTTGGCGCAACAGGAATTGGACGAAGAATCCTTTTGCGACCGGATTTAATGGAGGTTATGGCGCTGGGCGTTCCCGGCATAGCCACTCTGACCGTGGATTTCTGCGTGGACAATTTAAGACGATGCGCCTTGCCGATCACAGCGTTCCGCGTCAGCCCGCCAATGTGTTCGGCAATTTCGCTGGCGCTATGATGCCCCCACATATCCTTGAGCATTTGGATTTTTTGCTCGGTCCATGTCATTGTTTGTTCTCTCCTGATGATTTGTTGGCGGGAAGAGATCTCCTTCGGAATCGAAAAAACCCCAAAACAAATCCCCGAAACGGCGAATCGTTAACCACTAGATTTTGTGGCTTACGAGATAAAGGTCATACCACGGAGGCCGAATCGATTCTATAGAACACAGTATTTTGTGGATAAATTGTGGGTATCGCCTATATGTTGTTTGTTAACAATCTGAATCGTTTACCATTTATTAATTTATACACAGACCCTCTTCCTTCCTCTGAGGGCTTAAAGCGCTCTTTTTTGGAAAGATATCCACAACTTTCTTGATCAATTTTTCACGAATCAGACTCGATTCGAGTCGCCATGGCGTGTCACATGCCGATGTTGGCTAGCTTTGCGGCAACGTATAACAGCATCATTGTGGTGACGTTCAACGGACGTCAGGGCGGA
Organism: Alphaproteobacteria bacterium; assembly: GCA_028690155.1. Classification (GTDB taxonomy): domain Bacteria; phylum Pseudomonadota; class Alphaproteobacteria; order UBA9219; family UBA9219; genus CAIXLI01. The sequence continues at coordinate 101,010 of JAQVBU010000005.1, forward strand.
AAAATTCAGAGCGACGCATCCCCTCTGATAGGGAAAATAGCAACGGCAAGCCTTTCAAAAAGGAAAAGCGCGCTGAAATCATAAAAAAAGGGACGCCATTAAAATAAGAAGTTGGCGATTTTATTCGCCCAAACGCTTTGTCTTTTTGAAATACCTTTGACAAGGTGCTTTTCCTGTCGAAAATGGCGGTATTCTTCACGTTTTTCAGGGAGAGCTTTCATGTTCAAGGGTGTCTATACCGCTATCGTCACGCCTTTCAAAGACGGAAAACTTGATGAAGATGCCTTGTGCCAATTCATCGAATGGCAAATTAACGAAGGCGTTCAGGGGCTCATTGTTGCAGGAACGACGGGTGAAGCGCCGACGCTCTCAACCGAGGAATACACGCGCCTGATCGAGCTTTCCATCAAAACAAACCGTGGACGCGTTGCCGTTATCGCGGGAACCGGGACGAATTCGACCCAAAAAACGATAGACACGACGCGCTTGGCCAAAGATCTCGGCGCCGACGGCGCGTTGGTCGTCATGCCCTACTACAACAAGCCGACGCAGGAAGGCATGCGCCGCCATTTCGAAGCCGTGGCCGATGCCGTCGATCTTCCCATCCTGATCTACAACGTGCCGAGCCGCTGCATCGTCGACATGAGCGTCGACACGATGGCCGCCTTGGCGACGCATAAAAACATCGTCGGCGTCAAAGATGCGACCGACGACCTGTCGCGACCCGTCCTGACTCGCCGCGCATGCGGTCCCGATTTTTGCCTGATGACGGGCGAAAACGGCACGTTCGGCGCCTTTCTCGCTCAAGGCGGCGACGGAGGCATTCTGGTTACCTCAAACGTCACCCCCAAAGCCTTGCGTATGATGTACGATGCTTGGCTCGCCAAGGACATGGACACGTTCTCGCGTATTAATTTGGCTTTGGCTCCCTTGCACAAGGCCCTTTTCTGCGAGTCCAATCCGTCGCCTGTTAAGTATGCCGTCTCCCGGCTCAATCTTTGTAAAAACGAGCTACGGCAACCCCTCGTCCAAGCTTCCAAAACGGCATGCGAAAAAATCGATGCCGCTCTTCAGATTGCAGCCGATGCCGGCTTTCTTAAGCTTGCCTCGTAACACGACGCGTACTAGAGCCGATTCACGTGAACGGTTGTCGTTAAAAGACGCCAACTTCTGGAAAAGGCTCTAGGAAGTTTTGCCAAGAAGAAAGGGCTTTTGTCGCCTAGAGGGGAATTGCTTTGGGCTTGGTCTGTCTCAACCAATAGACGATAATCACGCGCGTGATCATCAGGGCCGAGAAAATCGACGTCACGATGCCGATGCTGAGCGTCACGGCAAAACCTTTGACGGGACCGGAGCCGCAGAAAAACATCAAAATCGCCGCAATAAGAGTCGTCATATTGGCGTCGATAATAGCCGACAAGGCATTGCCATAGCCAAGATCGATGGAACTGATTACCGACCGGCCGGCGCAAGATTCTTCGCGAATACGCTCGAACACAAGGACGTTGGCATCCACGGCCGTCCCAATGGTCAAAATAATGCCCGCAATGCCGGGAAGAGTCAGAGTCGCTTGAAGAATAGAGAGAACGGCAAAAATCAGCGCGACGTTGAAAAACAAAGCAACCGTCGCAAAAACACCGAACAGACCGTAGGCAAGGATGAAAAACACGACAACCAAAACAAGACCCAAAAGGCAGGCCACAGCGCCGGCATGAATGGAATCCGCGCCCAATCCTGGTCCAACGGTACGTTCTTCAAGAACCTTAATCGGGGCAGGAAGCGCTCCTGCCCGGAGCAAAAGCGCCAAATCCTGTGCCGACTGGGTTGTGAAATTCCCTGAAATAACGCCGCTTCCGCCTAAAATCGGTTCACGAATGACCGGAGCGCTGATAACCGTGTCGTCCAAGACAATCGCGAAAAGATGGCCTACGTTGGCGCGCGTGGCCGCACCGAAACGGCGCGCACCGATTGAATCGAATTTAAAGGAAACGACAGGCATCCCCTCTTGAAACGAAGGTTGCGCATCAACAAGCGTATCGCCCGAAACCATGACGCGTTTCTGTACGACATAACGACGACCATCGTCCTGAGAGGACAGGATTTCCTCTCCTGGGGGGACGCGGCCGTCTACAGGATTGGCCGTTTCGTCAACGAGGCGAAACGTCAACTTGGCTGTTTGTCCGAGAAGTTTCTTAATACGTTCAGGATCGTCCAAACCGGGAAGCTGCACCAAAATCCGATTATCGCCTTGCCGCTGAATAGAGGGTTCGCGCGTTCCCGTTTCGTCAACGCGGCGTCGAACGATTTCGATTGATTGATCCATGGCAGCCTTTTTACGCTCGGCAATCATCGCTTCGCTCATGCGCAGCGTAACGGTTCCTTCGCTAAGCGAAAGTTCCAAGCTCGGATCCATGTTATAAAGAACGGAACGAACCTGTTTTTCCTGCTCGGCGTCCATCAACTTGAAATGGACAGCGTTATCCAAAAGGCCAAGATCGGTATAGCCAATACGGGGTTTCGAAGCGCGCAAGGCTGTGCGCACCTGATCGACCATCATTTGCATGCGCTCTTCGATAACATCATCGACTTCGACTTCGAGCAAAAGGTGCGAACCGCCGCGAAGATCCAGTCCGAGGTTAACCGTCTGGTTCGGGAAAAAAGAGGGCGTATGCGTCTGAAGCCATACGACCTGTTTTTTATCCAGCAAATTGGGCGCGGAATATAAAAGAGCGATCGCACAAATGGCGGCAATCAGTACAATTTTCCAACGTTCCAGATAAACCATGGCGTTCTTTCGATCCCTGCTTACGCCTGGGCGGCTTTGTCATCGTCTTTCTTTGTAGAAGAAGAATCCAAAAGCGTCACACTGTCGCGATTGACTTTGACTTTCACGCCATCAGCGATTTGCAACAACATTGTTGCCGACGCTTCGTCAATCGAAACAATTGTCCCATGAAGGCCGCCGGACGTAACGACGCAATCACGAATTTTCAGGGCCTTGATCATTTTATCGTGTTCAATGATCTTTTTCTGTTGAGGGCGAATGACCAGAAAGTAAAAAACGGCAAAGATCAGGATAAACGGCACTAAATTCATGAGTGCCGACGACGTTTCAGTCGATGGAGCGGCATTCTGAGCCCAAGCCGAGGAAACAAGAAGTGAAGAAAGATCGATCATAGGAAACCCTCTGCCCTGAAATAAAAACAAACACATCTTAATTGTAGGGTGGTACGCTTTTTTCCTCAAGAGAACAAGAGCCGAAAACCGGGAAGATAACTCTTCCGATTTTCGGCCCTTTTAAGATTAAGGCGTGTAAGGAACCCTTACTCGACTTCAATCTCAACCCGACGATCGTTGCTCAAACAAGCAATCGCTTCGTCGCGCGAGAGATTCGTCGGACAATTTGTCCGGGAAACCGATTTTCCAAGCGAACGAACCTCGATGGTTTTCGCCCGAACGCCGTTTCCAACCAAAAAGTCGCGAACGGCCTTGGCTCGACGCAAAGCCAGCCTTTCGTTGTATTCGGCGTGCCCCATACGATCAGCATAGCCAACGATGGTAACCGTCTTGTTTTTACCGAGGGTCGCAGCCAGATGACGAAGCTGGCTCTTTGCCGCTTGCGTCAGTACGCTACGGTTAAAGCCGAAGAAAACGACTTTATCGTCAAAAAGCGCGCGCGGCTTGGCGCTGGTGGTCACAAAACCATTGCCGCTCGTGAAAACAGGAGCGCCACCCTTCGTTAGGGCCGGAGCCCCTCCGGCTGTGCGCAGAACGCCAGCTTGGGCCGTGCCCGACAACAAAAAGCCCAACGCAAAAACTGCGGATAGAGCCACAAGTTTGGATGAAAAGGATTTCATTTGATCTCTCTCGTCTAGAGGTTAGGGAGGAAAGAATAGGGTACGGACCCGTACGAATTGGAGTGTAGCGATAAATCCAAGCTTCTTCAAGTCCCTATCAAATTCTTTGACTTGTTTCTCGGCCTTCGATACTTTTTCTCTCTCCGTTGTGCGCAACAAGGTCACACTATCGAATGAACCCCCTTGCTATTATTGGCCGTGCTTTGCTGGATTTTTTGGCAATTGTCGGCCGTCTGACGCGTTTTTTGACGCGTAGCGTCAAAATGTGTTTTTTGCCGCCCTTTTACCCTCGCCAAATTTTACGCCAATTTATTGATATTGGTTACTTTTCTTTGCCTGTCGTTGGGTTGACAACGCTTTTCACCGGCATGGTGTTAGCGTTGCAAAGTCATACGGGTTTTTCTCGTTTCGACGCTGAAAGCGCCATCCCGACGGTTGTCGTCCTTTCAATCACACGCGAGCTTGGCCCGGTCATGGCGGGCCTTATGGTCGCGGGTCGAATCGGGGCCTCGATCGCAGCCGAACTTGGAACTATGCGGGTAACCGAGCAGATCGACGCTCTTTCGACCCTTTCGACCAATCCTTTTAAATATTTGGTTGCTCCACGCCTTATTGCAGGAACGCTTATGCTGCCTCTTCTTGTTCTCGTTGGCGACATTATCGGCGTTTTCGGCGGATTCTTGGTCTGCGTCTATGATCTCCAATTCAACGCCGCCAATTATATCTCTCAAACATGGGAATATCTGGAAATCAGCGACGTCACATCGGGCCTTTGGAAAGCTGCCGTTTTCGGCTTTATTATTGCACTGATGGGCGCTTACCAAGGATTCAATTCCAGAGGCGGCGCTCAAGGCGTCGGCACAGCCACGACCAATGCCGTTGTGTCCGCCTCGATCCTTATCCTCGTAACAAACTATTTGCTAACAGGGCTTTTCTTTGCCGGGCGATAACATGACCTCTACACCTAAAATCGAACTTTCCGGAGTGACAAAGTCTTTTGGAAACAAGACCATTCTCCGTGGGTTTGATTTATCCATTAACAAGGGAGAATCCCTTGTCATTATCGGAGGCTCGGGATCGGGCAAATCGGTAACGTTGAAGTGTATTTTAGGCCTTTTGGATATTGATGAAGGCTCAATCAAAGTCGATGGCAAAGAGGCCGCTCATTTAAAACGGGGCGCCCTGGATGCCCATCAATCAAAGTTTGGCATGCTTTTTCAGGGATCGGCCTTATTCGATTCCCTGCCTGTCTGGCGTAACGTCGCGTTTAAAATCATTCAATCGCCGCACATGTCAACAAAAGAGGCCAAGGAGCACGCCATCGAAACGCTGGCTTCGGTTGGCCTTACCGCGGATATCGGCGACCTCTACCCGGCCGAGCTTTCCGGAGGCATGCAAAAACGTGTGGCTTTGGCTCGCGCCATTGCCTCAAAGCCGGAAATCATCTTTTTCGATGAACCGACAACAGGCCTCGATCCAATTATGGCGGATGTCATTAACGAGTTGATCGTAAAGTCCGTACGCGAGGTTGGCGCGACGACCATGTCGATTACCCACGATATGGCCAGTGCCCGCAAAATCGCAGACCGCATTGCCATGCTGTACGAAGGCCGCATCATTTGGCATGGCCGGAAAGAAGAGATCGACAATTCGGGGAACCCCTATGTCGACCAATTTATCCACGGACGCGCCGAAGGCCCCATCAAGATGCAGGTCCGAAAAGCGTAACCTCAGCGCTTTTTCTTAAAACAGCCCAGTGATCTTTCCGTCCGACGTCACGGCGATGTTGTTTGCTGCGGGCACGCGGGGCAAACCCGGCATGGTCAAAATATCGCCGCACAGCGCGACAACAAATTCGGCTCCCGCCGACAAACGGACATCCCGGACCGGAATGATATGGCCCTCCGGAGCGCCTTTAATCGCCGGGTCCGTCGTAAAACTGTATTGCGTTTTGGCAATACACACAGGAAAGCGACCGAATCCATCCGCCTCAAAGGCCTTCAGTTTCTTCTCTGCGGCGGGATCCAACGCGATATCGGCTGCCCCATAAATCTCGCGCGCAACCGTACGGATCTTTTCGGCCAACGGCATCTCGTCCGGATAAAGGGGTTTGAATTTGGCCGGGGTTTCTTCGATGGTCCGGACGACTTCGTGCGCCAAGTCTTTTGCGCCGCGTCCGCCTTGGCCCCAATGATCGGCAAGAACGCACGCCACGCCGCGCGCTTCGACCAAACGGCGAAGCAGCGCCATTTCGGCTTTCGTATCGCTGCTGAACCTGTTGATGCACACCACGGCGGGCACGCCGAACTTTTGAACGTTCGCCACATGGCGAGCCAGATTGGCAAAGCCTTTTTCCAACGCATCGAGATTTTCTTTCCCCAGATTTTCCTTAGCGACGCCACCATGCATCTTTAAAGCCCGCACGGTTGCCACGACAACCGTGCAATCGGGTTTAAGGCCGGCTTTGCGGCATTTAATGTCAAAGAATTTTTCGGCTCCCAAATCGGCACCGAATCCTGCCTCTAACACAACATAGTCGGCCATCTTAAGCGCCGCCTTGGTCGCGATGACCGAATTACACCCGTGCGCGATATTGGCAAACGGCCCCCCATGAACAAAGGCGGGATTATTTTCTAAAGTCTGAACCAAGTTGGGCTGAAGGGCGTCTTTCAAAAGCGCCGTCATCGATCCGACCGCATTCAGCTCTCTGGCCCGAACGTACCGGTGATCCTTCGTTTCCCCGACAATGATGTTGCCCAGCCGCCGTTGCAGATCGTCCAAATCGGAAGCGAGACAAAAGATCGCCATGACTTCGGAAGCCACGGTGATGTCAAAACCGTCTTCGCGCGGATAGCCGTTGCCGGGACTGCCCAGAGATTGGACAATATGGCGTAACGCCCTGTCGTTCATATCGATCGCGCGGCGCCACGCGACACGGCGCAGATCAAGCCCCAAGGCGTTGCCCCAATAAATATGATTATCGAGCATGGCGGCCAAAAGGTTATTAGCCGTTCCAATAGCGTGGAAGTCGCCCGTAAAGTGCAGGTTGATGTCCTCCATGGGCGCAACTTGCGCGTACCCACCCCCTGTTGCGCCGCCTTTCAAGCCAAAGCACGGCCCCAAGCTTGGTTCGCGGATACAGATCAGAGATTTTTTACCGATGAGGTTCAACGCATCGTTCAGTCCGATGGTTGTCGTGGTTTTGCCCTCACCCGCTGGAGTCGGCGTAATCGCCGTGACAAGAATCATTTTGCCGTCGCGGCGTTTCTTGAGCGTTTTGACGTAATCCAGAGAAATCTTTGCTTTATAATGGCCGTAAGGAAAGATGTGCTTAAGTGGGATGCCGAGACGATCATGCGCAATATTGAGAACAGGCTTTAGCGATGCGGCCTGAGAAATTTCTATATCGGTTTTGGGTTTTTTATGTTGATCGATTTTTCCCTTTGAAGCTTTTTTCTTCGCTTGTGCGCCCATAATTGGCCCCCCGGACTAAGGACTACGATCTTATATCGTGTCTGTGGTAGAACCTTGTAGGAATACGGTCAAGAGAGCGAATCTCTTAAAACGGTTTCTTGGACAAAAAACTTGACGAAAAATCGTCCCGCCTATCAAATCAGCCAAACCGTTCTAGGACCGTCTAAAATGGTTAAGCCTTCCGTTAATCAATTTTTCTCTCATGCGCGAGGATTCCTATGACGTTTGATCTTCTCCTTGGCGGGTTCGTGTCGCTGGGGCTTTCGTTTTACCTCGGCTATGCGCTTTTCCACCCCGAGAAATTTTAAGTAGGCTTTTATGATGGGAAATTCCCTTCTTCAGTTTGCCTTTTTCGCTTTTGTGACGATGGTGTTGGCCATCCCCTGCGCCCACTACTTTACCCGTCTTTTCGCGCCCAAAGCAGCCGGAGGGGGCTTGGCCTTTGAGCCTTTGGAAAGGCTCCTCACGAAGGTTGTGGGGCCCAAAATTCTTCATCAGCAAAATTGGAAAGAGTATCTTCTTTCCCTGATCGTGTTTAACCTTGTCGGCGCGGTTTTCCTTTACCTTATGCTTCGCCTCCAAGGATATTTGCCTTGGAATCCCGAAGGCTTCGGCAACATTCCCCCGGCCCTTGCTCTTAATATCACCCTTTCATGGCTGACCGATACGGGATGGCAGGCCTATGCCGGCGAAACGACCTTGAGTTTTTTTAGCCAGATGGTTGCCTTAACATCTCAAAACTTCTTGTCGTGCGCCACGGGTCTTGGCGTTTCTTTTGCCGTCGCCCGCGCTTTCATTCAGCGCGAAAATTCCGCGCTTGGAAATTTCTATGCCGATGTCGCCCGATCAACGTTCTATGTGCTTCTTCCCTTAACATTCTTTTTTGCCCTTTTTCTCATTGACCAAGGCATCCCCCAAAATCTCGATCCTTCCGTGCAGGCCACAACTCTGGAAGGCGCGAGTCAAACGATTTCCCAAGGCCCCATTGCGAGCCAAATCGCCGCCAAGATCATCGGCGCAAACGGGGGAGGCTTTTTTCATACTAATGCCGCCCATCCTTATGAAAATCCGACGCCTCTGACCAATATGATGCAAATTGTCGCGATCTTGGTCATTCCCATCGCCCTCGTTCTTTTCTTCGGCCAAATCGTCGGCGACAAAAGGCAGGGATGGTCGCTGTTCGCCGGACTGACCATCCTGTTTCTGATTTTGGTCTTCCTGTGCGCTTACTTCGAACAAATGCATCATCCCGTTTTGTCGGCCCTTAATGTCGATCAGAAAATTACCTCGACAAATCCCGGCGGCAATATGGAAGGAAAAGAGGTCCGATGCGGCATCTTCACCTCGGCCCTTTGGACGGTTGCCACAACTTCGACGACGCAAGGATCGGTTAACTCGTCGCTCGACAGCTATATGCCCCTCGGTGCCGTCGTCCCTCTGCTCAATATGCTTTTCGGCGAAGTCGTTTACGGAGGCGTCGGCTATGGCCGCTATGGTGTTTTGATTTATGCCATGATTACGGTCTTTATCGCCGGTCTTAAAGTCGGACGAACACCCGAATATCTCGGAAAGAAAATCGAGGCGCGGGAAATCAAATTGGCCGGCTTGGTCATGCTGATCACGCCCATATGCGTGTTAGGATTCAGCCTTGCCAGCCTGCTCCTGCCCCAAGGTGCGGCCTCAATCATGGCCGAAGGCCCCCATGGATTGACGCAAACCGTTTACGCCTACGCTTCTTCTGCCGCAAACAACGGAACGGCATTCAACGGCTTCAATGCCGATACGGTCTATCAAAATCTTGTCCTTGGTTTGGTCATCCTTATCGGCCGCTTCGGCGTTATCATCCCGGCTTTAGCGATTGCGGGATCTTTAGCGGCAAAAAAAATCGTCCCGCAGTCTGTCGGCACTTTTTCGACGCAAGGACCTTTGTTCGTTCTTCTCTTGACGAGCACCATCATTCTCTTCGGCGGATTGGTCTATTTCCCTATGCTTGCGCTCGGCCCCGTGGCCGAGCATCTGGCCCTTTTCGCGCATTAGGATTGTCTTATGTCGAAAAAATATAAACGTACCTCTCTTCTTGATCCAAAGCTCTTGCGCTCGTCAGCACGGCTTGCCTTTGTCAAACTGAAGCCGACCCTTCTGGCTCAAAATCCCATCATGTTCACCGTGGGGATTGCCAGTCTGTTGGCGACCGTTCTTATGATACGCGACCTTTCGAATGGAACGTTTTCGCCTATCGATGCGCAGATAACGGTTTGGCTGTGGATCACCGTCCTGTTCGGCAACTTTGCCGAAGCCGTCGCCGAGGGACGCGGCAAAGCTGAAGCTGACAGCCTGCGCCGGAAAAAAATCGAAACAATGGCTAAGAAAGTTTCGAGCGTAGACGACAAGGCGTACAAGACCGTTCCGGCGACCCAGCTTGCCATAGGCGACTTGGTCCTCGTCGAAGCCGGCGATATCATTCCGGGAGACGGCGACGTCGTTCATGGAATCGCCACGGTCGATGAATCGTCAATTACGGGGGAATCCGCCCCCGTCATTCGTGAATCGAACAGCGACCGTTCGGCGGTGACTGGCGGCACGCGTATCATTTCTGATAGCATCATCGTGCAAATCGGCACGAATCCGGGCGAGTCTTTTCTTGACCGAATGATCGGCCTTGTCGAAGGCGCGCGGCGTCAAAAGACTCCCAATGAAGTTGCTTTGAATATCTTTCTTGTCGGCCTCACGCTTATTTTTTTGATCGTCTGCGTAACACTGCAAGGTTTTGCCGCGTTCAGCGGCGGTTTGTTGCCGGTTATCTATCTGATCGCCTTGTTCATCGCGCTCATTCCAACGACCATCGGCGGTTTGCTGTCCGCGATCCGGATTGCGGGAATGGACCGGCTCGTGAGATTCAACGTCATCACGAAGTCCGGACGCGCCGTCGAAGCGGCGGGCGACATCGACACGCTTCTTTTGGATAAAACGGGCACAGTAACGCTGGGCAATCGCATGGCGAGCGCTTTTATTCCTGTGAACGGCATGCGCGAAAAAGACGTGGCCGAAGCGGCCTTTTTGTCGTCGCTTGCGGACGACACACCGGAAGGCAAATCGATTGTCCGTCTGGCGGAAAAGAAGTTCAATTTTCATGGCGAAAAGACGCGTACGGAAGGGATGCGCTTTCTGGCGTTCAGCGCGCAATCCCGCATGAGCGGCGTGGATACGGAAAACTATTCGATCCGCAAAGGCGCACCGGATTCCATCTTCTCACTCTGCGGCGGCGGGCGAAGCGCCGCTATCGAAGAGGCGATCGAGCGCGTTGCCAAGACCGGCGGCACGCCTTTGCTTGTGGCCAAAGACAAACGGATTTTGGGCATCATCCATTTGAAGGACATTATCAAGCCCGGCATTCACGAGCGTTTCGCGACTCTTCGACGGATGGGCATCCGCACCGTCATGATTACGGGGGATAACCCTGTGACCGCCGCCGCGATTTCGGCCGAAGCCGGGGTGGACGACTTTTTGGCCGAAGCCACGCCCGAGATGAAGCTTAACTTGATCCGCAAGGAACAGGCCGAGGGCAAGTTGGTGGCCATGTGCGGCGACGGGTCGAACGACGCGCCAGCGTTGGCTCAAGCCGACGTAGGCCTTGCCATGAACACAGGCACCATGGCCGCGCGCGAAGCCGGAAACATGATCGACTTGGACAACGATCCCACCAAGCTGATCGAAGTCGTGATGATCGGCAAACAGCTTCTTATGAGCCGGGGCACGCTTACGACTTTTTCCATCGCTAATGATATCGCCAAATATTTTGCTATTCTCCCGGCCCTTTTCATCGATATTTATCCGACCATGGGGACACTGAACATCATGCATCTTCAAAGCCCCGAAAGCGCCATTCTCTCGGCTATCATTTTTAACGCCTTAATCTTGGTTGCCCTCATCCCTCTGGCGCTGCGCGGCGTCCGGTTTTCACCGGGACCCGCCAACCTTGTCCTGCGCCGCAATCTTTTGATTTATGGCCTCGGAGGCATTCTTGTTCCCTTTATCGGAATCAAAATTATCGACATGATCGTTTCGGTTTTCATGGGAGGCTAGACTATGTTTCAAGAACTACGCGCCAGTCTTGGCCTTTTCCTTTTTCTCTTTCTTGTAACGGGCGTAGCCTATCCGCTTTGCGTGACTTTTCTGGGGCAGGCCTTGTTCCCTTATCAGGCGCATGGAAGCCTCGTTGTCGATGCCGGAAAAATCGTCGGATCGGCTCTGATCGGCCAGGCTTTTTCCGGCGAGGCCTACTTTCATTCACGACCGTCCTACGCCGGAAACGGCTACGATGCCGCGAACTCTTCCGGAAGCAACTTGGCGCCGACCTCCTCGAATTTTATCGCGGCCGTCACGGAGCGCGTTGAGAAGCTTCGCCTCGATGACGCCGTCCGATCCATTCCCGTCGATCTTGTCACCGCATCGGGAAGCGGGCTTGACCCCGATATTTCCGTCGATGCCGCACGCTTTCAAGCGGCTCGGATTGCGAAGGTTCGCAGCCTTCCCCTCGCCGAGGTCGAACGCCTGATTGTCGCTCATATCACGCCGAGAACATTCGGTTTTCTTGGCGAAAAACGCATCAATGTGCTAGCCCTTAACCAAGCCTTGGATACCCTGTCTTCCCCTTCTTCCCCAGCGGCTGAAACGCCATGACCGATAATGAAAAGCGCCCTTCCCCCGACCTTCTCTTGAAGGAAGCGAAAAACGAGCAAGTCGGAAAGCTCAAAATCTTCTTGGGGGCCGCGCCGGGCGTCGGGAAGACGTACGCCATGCTCAATGCGGCTAGGGGCCGCCTAAACGACGGTGCCGATGTTGTCGTCGGGGTCGTGGAAACCCATCAGCGCAGCGAAACGCAGGCTCTGGCCGACGGCCTTGATGCCGTTCCCAAACAAAAATTGGATTATCGTGGATTGCCCTTTGAAGAGATGGATCTGGACGCCATTCTCAAACGCCGCCCCAAACTTGTCCTTGTCGACGAGTTGGCGCACACGAACATTCCCGGAGCTCGTCATACGAAGCGTTATCAGGATGTTCAGGAAATTCTCGAAGCTGGCATTGATGTTTTTACGACGCTGAACGTCCAGCATATCGAAAGCCTGAACGATATTGTCGCGCGCATCACGGGCGTGAAGGTTCGCGAGACCGTACCGGACAATATCGTTCAAAACGCCAACGCCATCGAATTAATCGACCTGCCCCCCGACGAGCTTTTGCAGCGTCTAAAGGAAGGCAAGGTCTATATTCCCGAACAAGCCCGCTTGGCTATTAACCGGTTTTTCACGCCGGGCAATTTGACGGCCTTGCGCGAATTGGCGCTACGCCAAGCGGCGGAGCGCGTCGACGAACAAATGGCTAACCTTATGCGACGGTACGCGATCGCCGGACCGTGGCCAACCAGCAACCGCGTCATGGTCTGCATCGTCGACGACCATCAAGGGGCCCTTCTCGTTCGTACCGCACGGCGCAGCGCCGAGAGGCGGCAAGCTTCATGGATTGTCCTTCACGTCGAGACAAGCCGCCATCGACACATGTCCGAAAAAGCACGCGAAGAAATTACCCAAGCTATGGCGCTCGGAGAAAGCATGGGCGCCGAGACCATGACGGTAACGGGCGAAGACGTTCCGACCGAAATCCTACGCGTTGCCCGCGAACGCAACGTCAGCACCATCATCGTCGGCAAGTCCCGACGCTCGTTATGGTCGAAGCTTACCCGTCCGTCAGTCGCCACAGGACTTATCAAAAAAGGCGACGGCTTCGATATCCTTCTTGTCAACAACGCGGACAACGGAATTCGGAATCCGGCTTCGCAGAGGCTTTGGGATGACTCCGAAAAACAAGAAAAAACTTTTGACATCCGGGCCGTGCTTAAAACAGGCTTTATTCTCGGGCTGGCGTCTGTTCTTGCCGTGACCTTGAGTCCGGTTGTTCCGTTGTTCTTGCTTTCCTCGATCTTCCTTTTGGCCGTTCTGCTGGTTGCGTTGGATATTGATTTCCTTTTAGGCCTCGCAGCCACGGCTTTTTCTGCGGGCATGCTCGCCCTTCTTGGCTCTCCTTCCGAGCTTTCGTTAAGCGGCTTGGGCGAAAATGGCGTGGAAACGCTTTTGTTCGTTCTTGTCTTTGGGGGAATCGTCAGTTTTGTGGCCGACCATGTTCATCGACAGTTTAAAATTACCCGCCACCACGCCGAACGGACGCAATCGCTTTACGACTTTACAAAGAGCATCGCGGCCGCCGCAACAATCGACGACGTCACGCAGGTCACGGTCCGTCGTGTAGCGATTACGCTTGGAGCCCATGTCGCCGTTCTTCTTCCCAAAAACGAACGCTTGGACATCGCCGCGGCCATTCCCGCCGATTTAACGCTTGATACGGCATCAAGTGCGGCCATGGATTGGGTTTGGCGGCATAAAAAGCCGGCAGGCTTTCGTTCGGACACCCTTCCGGGCACACCCTTCTATGGTTTGCCTTTGCAGGCCGGGCCGAACACGTTGGGCGTCTTGGCCATCCGGATTAAAGACGGCAAGGCGTTGACGCCCGCGCAGAACAATTTCCTTCTCAGCTTGACCTATCAAGCCGCCTCGGCCATCGAACGCGCAACGCTTGTTTCCGACGTCACGCAAGCCCGCCTTCAAACGGAAGTCGAACGTCTGCGCACAAGCCTTCTGTCCTCCGTCAGCCATGATATGCGCATTCCTTTGGACAACATCATTCTTACGTCACGCAACCTGACGAGCGACTGGAAAAATATTCCGCCGGACCAACAATACGTTCTGGTTTCCCATATTGGGCAGGAATCCGACCGTTTGGACCGATTTATCGAGAACTTTCTCGATATGACCGAATTGGTAACCGGCAACATGCGCTATGTGCGCACGCCTACGAACCTTCGAAGCATCATCGAGCTGGCCTTGGCTCGCCTGAGCCGATGTCTTAAGGGGCGCCAAGTCATCTTCGACTGTCCCGACAAGCTTCCCCTGATTCCGGCCGACGCCAACGCCTTAAGGCGCGTTTTTGTGAACCTCATTGAAAACGCGTGTTCCTATTCAATGCCGGACCAACCGATCAGCATTCTTTTGCGCGTCGAGAGCGACGGCCTAACCGTTGCCGTTAACGATCGGGGAATCGGTATTCCCGAAAACCAAAGGCTGCGTGTTTTTGATATGTTCTACCGTATTAAAAAGAATACGGCGGTTATGGGCGCCATTGCCGGAGCGGGATTGGGCCTATCCATCTGCCGCGGCTTTGTCGAAGCGCATGGCGGCACCATCAGCGCACAACCGGGCGTTGACGGCGTAGGAACGACCATTCTCGTCACGCTTCCGATTGAGATTGCAAGCTCGTAAGGTTTCGGGATAAATTGGTTGGGACCGGGGAGCGGTCCTTTGTCGTTGTCCTATTGTTTTCCTTGACGTTTTTTCCATGCACGAACAAACCCACGGCTTTTTTACCCTTCTTCTCCATTTTCTGGCGGCAGGCACATTGGGGCTCGTTGCGTCAAGCTTGGCTATGTCTTTCGGCTCCCGGTTTGCCGACAGGCTTCCGGGCGAAAGCCGAAGGCCTTTGTGCCTTTATTGTTCCCGACCTCTGACCTGGCAAGAAGCCTCGCCGCTTATCGGGTGGCTTCTCAGACCGGATACCTTTTCTTTCCCCTGCCCCTGCGGGTTGAGAACCGGCCTTTGGCAGCAACCTTTTTGCGAGCTTTTGGGCTTTTCTCTCGGCCTGTTATCCGTCGCGCTTCAAGGATGGTCTTGGCCGCTTATTCCGCTTTGTATCGGGATGGGCCTTCTTCCGGCCATGGCGCTGATCGATTTTCACTTTGGCATTATTCCCGACGAGCTGAACCTCCTTCTCGGCGTGTGCGGAGCCTTTTTCACCATTCTAAGCGGTGGCGATTTCTTTATGGGGCTTATTGTGGCGTCAGCGCTTCTGTGCCTTGGGCTTTTCTTTGCGCTTGTGTACAGCCGGTGGCGCGGCAAAGAAATGCTGGGCCTTGGCGATGTAAAATTCTTCGCAGCCGCCGGTTTTTGGATGCACGCACACACGGCGCCGACCTTCTTGATGTTAAGCGGCCTCTTGGGTTTTTTGTTTACGCTTGTCTGGCGGCGCATCAGCCATGAGAAGGAATTTCCCTTCGCGCCGGCCTTAAGCCTGTCGCTCGCTCTGTGCGTTTTTGCCCGTTTTGTGATGGCGCCATGAAAGGCGGTTTCGCCCATTCCCTTTTCACGGTCAGTGGGTTGACCGTCCTCAGCCGTGTGGGCGGGTTTGTTCGGGACTTCCTGACGGCGATTTTTTTAGGCGCAGGCCCCGTTGCGGATGCTTTTTTTGTCGCGCAGCGCTTACCAAACCTCTTTCGAAGTCTTTTCGCCGAAGGCGCTTTTTCAGCAGCCTTTGTGCCATTGTACACGTCCGAAAACAAACGTCATGGCCAAGAAGCCGCTCAACGGTTCGCGGGCAACGCGCTTATGCTTCTTTTGGGCGCATTAATCCCGTTTTCCGTCCTTATCATGGCCTTTATGCCTTACGTTGTCCGGCTGATGGCTCCGGGATTTGAGCCGGGAACGGAAAAATACGACTTAGCGGTTCAGTTTTGTACCATCACCTTTCCCTACCTTATCCTTATTTCCGTCACAGCGCTTCAAACGAGCGTCTTAAATGCTCACGATCGCTTTGCTCCCGGCGCCGCCGCGCCGATCGCCTTCAATCTCGTTCTTATTGCAGGGCTTTTGTTGGCGCATGTTTTTGGTTGGCACACGGGCTATACATTGGCTTGGGCTGTGTCGATTTCCGGCGTGATTCAGTGCGCATGGCTGGCCTTAAGCTGCTATCGGGCCCGGTTAACCCTTCCTTTTGTCCAGCCTTACTTTGATCAAGCCGCCAAAGATCTTTTTCACCGCATTGGCCCCGGCGCCATAGGCGCTGGCGCGGCACAAATCAATCTTCTCGTTTCAACCGTTCTTGCCTCAACCCTGTCGACCGGCGCGGTGTCATGGCTTTTTTATGCTGACCGACTGAACCAGCTTCCGTTGGGTATCGTAGGCATCGCCGTGGCGACGACGCTTTTGCCTCTTTTGTCGCGTCATATCGAAGCTGGAGAAGAAGATAGAGCCCGGCACCACAGCAGCCGCGCCATCGAGTTTTGTGTCCTTTTGGGGCTTCCGGCAACGCTGGGCCTGATTATTTTGGCCGAACCCATTATCGGCACCCTTTTTCAGCACGGCGCTTTCACGGCATCCGATACTCAAAAAACGGCCGAAGCTTTGCAAGCCTATGCCTTGGGAGTCCCTGCCTTTCTTTTGGTCAAAGTCTTCGCGTCCATCTTCTTCGCGCGGCACGATACAAAAACACCTGTTAAGGTGGCAATCAAAGCGATGTTGGTCAACGTGGTCTTCTCTATTGCCCTTCTGGGGCTCTTACAGCACGTTGGCATAGCCTTGGCGAACAGTCTCGCCGTCAGTGTGAATGCCCTGCTTCTTTACCGCGCCATACGGCAAAAAAAGTTTCCGTTGGCCGAACCCGGCTTGCCTCTAAAAATTGCTAAAATTGCCGTCAGTTCGGCTTTGATGGGCCTGATAGCCTATGGGCTGATGGGCCTTTTGTGGAGCCCCGCGTCCCCGCTTTCGCATCGGATAGGAATCCTTACCCTTTTAATAGGTGTATCAGGCCTTTCCTATTTTGGAGCCCTTTTTATGGGCGGGTCTTTAAAAGATGCGCGGCTGAAAGAATTTTTCTTAAAGAAATAACCTTGGAAGATCGGTCCCGCGTACGCTAAACCTTATGCCTTAAGACGGCAAGGAGACAACGTTTATGACAACATCCGATAATTCAGAATCCCTTTCTTATGATACCTTTTCGGCCTCTTTACAGCGAAGCAAAGAGCTGGAGGCGGACCTTCAAAAAAACCCACAGAATCACAGGGTGTTAACCGGGGACCGCCCCACGGGAGACCTGCATATCGGACACTTTTTTGGCTCGCTTCAAAACCGGGTCCGCCTTGCCAATATGGGTGTGGAAACTTTTATCGTCATCGCCGACTATCAGGTTCTGACCGACCGCGAAGTCTTCGATCAGATTGCTGAATACACCTTGAACCTTGCCGTGGACTATATCGCGGCAGGACTGAACCCCGACAGCGGCAACGTCTTTATCTTTCCGCACAGCGCGGTGCCCGAGCTGAACCAGCTTTTGCTCCCGTTCCTGAACCTCGTCAGCATTGCCGAGCTGGAACGCAACCCGACGGTCAAGGAAGAGATCGAAGCCTCGAAAATGACCCGCATCAACGCGGGTATGTTCACCTATCCTGTGCATCAGGCCGCCGACATTTTGTTCTGCAAAGCCACCGCCGTCCCCGTGGGCAAAGACCAGCTTCCGCATATCGAGATGACGCGCACCGTGGCCCGGCGCTTTAACGCCAAATACAGCTCGGACAAGCCCGTCTTCCCCGAACCCCAAGGCTTGCTCAGCAAGGCCCCGACCATTTTGGGCCTCGACGGCAGCAAGAAGATGAGCAAAAGCCGCAACAACACCATTCCCTTAAAGGCCACCGAGGACGAAACGGCCAAGATCATCAAGAAAGCCGTCACCGACCCCGAACGCCTGATTACCTATGAACCCGAACGGCGCCCACAGGTGGCAAACCTTCTGGAGATCGCCTCCTACGCCACAGGCCGCACCCCGGAAGAAATCGCCCAAGAGATCGGCGACGGCGGCGCAGGCAAGCTGAAAGCCTATCTGACGGACAGCATCAATACCTACCTAAAGCCCCTGCGCACCAAACGCGCCGAGCTTACCGGCAACATGGACTACGTCCGCGCCTCTTTGGACAAGGGCATCCAGCGCGCCCGCGAAGTCGGGGAGAAAACCCTGCTCGAAGTCCGCGAAGCCATGAATATGTATCGGTAATTTCTTATAACAGCACAAAAAAACGCCCCTGATTTCTCAGGGGCGTTTTTTTTTATCCAAACAATTTCACTTCTTATTGCGTGATGTCTTCCGGCCCTTGCTCCGGCATAACCTCGGCTGCCGCAAGAACCGCCGCCTGAGCGCGCTCTTCGTCGAGCTTCTCCGCTTCCAAGTCCCTTGACGCGGCAATCTGACGCAAACGGTTCATCACCGCACCCGTACCAGCCGGGATCAAGCGACCGACGATCACGTTTTCTTTCAGGCCTTCCAGCGTATCGACCTTGCCGGAGACCGAAGCCTCGGTCAGCACACGGGTCGTTTCCTGGAACGAAGCCGCCGAGATAAACGAACGGGTCTGCAACGAGGCCTTGGTGATGCCTTGAAGCACCGCCTTGCCCTGAGCCGGACGAAGGTTTTCGGCCATCGCCTTCTCGTTCGTGGTAAGAAACTCTCCACGATCGAGCAGCTCGCCCACCAAAAGCGTCGTGTCGCCCGAGTCCGTGATCTCGATCTTCTGGAGCATCTGACGAACGATGACTTCAATGTGCTTGTCGTTAATCTTCACGCCCTGCAGACGGTAGACTTCCTGGATCTCGTTGATGATGTAGTCGGCCAAAGCCTCTACACCCATCACCGACAGAATGTCGTGCGGAACAGGGTTGCCGTCGATCAAAAGGTCGCCCTTTTGGACCATATCGCCTTCCTGAACGGCAATGTGCTTGCCCTTCGGAATTAGATATTCGGCGGGCTCTGCCGCTTCGTCCATCGGACGCACGATAATGCGACGCTTGGTCTTGTAGTCCTTGCCGAATTCGATACGACCGTCGATATCCGAAATGATCGCGAAATCCTTCGGACGGCGGGCTTCGAACAGCTCGGCCACGCGCGGCAGACCGCCCGTGATGTCGCGGGTCTTTGTGCCTTCGCGCGGCACGCGGGCCAGAATGTCGCCCGGCTTGACGTGCGTATCGTTTTCGATGTTGAGGATCGCGTCCACCGGCAGGAAGTAACGAGCTTCCATGCCGTTCGACAGCTTGATGACCTCGCCCTTCTTGTCGTGCAGGACAATACGAGGACGCAGCTCGGCACCGCGCGCCTGCTGACGGAAGTCGACAACCTTCTTCGACGAAATACCGGTCGCTTCGTCCATCACCTCGCTGACCGACAAGCCTTCCACAAGATCCGCATAATGGGCGGTACCTTCGCGGTCAGTGATGATCGGCATGGTGTACGGATCCCACTCGGCCAACTTCTGGCCCTTGGCGACTTTTTCGCCTTCTTTCGCCAACAACTTGGCTCCGTAAGGAACGCGGTGACGCGCTTTTTCGCGACCATCGGCATCAAGCAGAACAATCTCGCAGTTGCGGTTCATGACGATCAACAGACCGTCGCTGTTCGCCACTACGTTCTTGTTCTTGATCTGCATGGTCGCATCGAACGACGCCTCGACCGAGTTCTGCTCGGCGCCACGCTGCGCCGCACCACCGATGTGGAACGTCCGCATGGTCAGCTGCGTACCCGGTTCGCCGATCGACTGGGCCGCGATAACACCCACAGCCTCGCCAGCATTCACCGGCGTGCCGCGCGCCAAATCGCGCCCATAGCACTTGGCACAGATTCCCGCCTCGGACTTACAGGTCAGCGGCGAACGGATCATCACCGTATCGATACCGGCCTTGTCAATGGATTCGACTTCGACTTCGCCGATCAGCTCACCCGCCTTGACGATCACGTCACCCGTCTTCGGGTTCACAATATCGTTCAATGCCGTACGACCAAGGATGCGTTCGGACAACGGCGCAATAACCTCACCGCCTTCGATAACCGCCTTGACGGTCAAGCCCCTGTCGGTGCCGCAATCCTGCTCGGTGATAATGGCGTCTTGCGCCACATCCACCAAACGGCGCGTCAGATAACCCGAGTTCGCGGTCTTCAACGCCGTATCGGCCAACCCCTTACGGGCACCGTGGGTCGAGTTGAAGTATTCCAGAACCGTCAAGCCTTCCTTGAAGTTCGAAATAATAGGCGTTTCGATAATCTCGCCCGAGGGCTTGGCCATAAGGCCGCGCATTCCGGCAAGCTGCTTGATCTGCGCCGGTGAACCACGAGCGCCCGAGTGCGCCATCATATAGACCGAATTGATCTCGCCTTTACCCGTGTCGGTGACGCCCTTCATCATCTCCTCGGCAACCTTTTCCGTACAGGTTGACCAAACGTCAACGACCTTGTTGTACTTTTCACCGCGGGTGATCAAACCGTCCTGATACTGTTGTTCGTATTCATCGACCTGCCCTTGAGCTTTTTCGATCAACTTCTTCTTGGCGTCCGGAATAACCAAGTCATCCTTACCGAACGAAATGCCCGCCTTGCAGGCATTGCTATAGCCCAGCCCCATCATGCGGTCGGCAAACATGACCGTTTCTTTTTGGCCACAGTGACGGTACACGGCGTCGATAACGTTCGTGATGTCTTTTTTCGTCAACAAACGGTTGATCAAGCTGAACGGCAGCTTGGGGTTACGCGGGAAAATCTCAGACAAAAGCATACGGCCCGGAGTCGTTTCCACACGAACAATCACCGGCTTGCCCGTGGCGTCGACGTCTTGGTAACGCGCTTTGATCTTGGCATGGAGTGAAACCGTCTTATTGGCCAAGGCTTGTTCGATTTCCGCAATCGTCGCAAAAACCATACCTTCGCCCTGAACCCCTTCGCGCATCATGGTGATGTAGTACAGACCCAACACGATATCCTGCGACGGAACAATAATCGGCTTACCGTTCGCGGGCGACAGGATGTTGTTGGTGGACATCATCAACACGCGCGCTTCCAACTGGGCTTCCAGCGACAACGGCACGTGAACGGCCATCTGGTCGCCGTCAAAGTCCGCGTTAAAGGCGGTACAAACCAGCGGGTGAAGCTGGATCGCTTTGCCTTCGATCAACACCGGCTCGAACGCTTGGATGCCCAAACGGTGAAGGGTCGGGGCGCGGTTCAGCATCACGGGATGCTCGCGAATGACTTCTTCGAGGATATCCCACACTTCGGGACGTTCCTTTTCGACCATACGCTTGGCCGCCTTGATGGTCGAGGCCATGCCGTACAGTTCCAACTTAGCATAGATAAACGGCTTGAAGAGCTCGAGCGCCATTTTCTTCGGCAAACCGCACTGATGCAGCCTGAGTTCCGGACCGACGGTAATCACCGAACGACCGGAATAGTCAACGCGTTTACCCAACAAGTTCTGACGGAAACGACCTTGCTTGCCCTTCAACATGTCGGACAGCGACTTCAACGGCCGCTTATTCGCGCCGGTAATCACACGGCCGCGACGGCCGTTGTCGAACAACGCATCGACCGACTCTTGCAACATGCGCTTTTCATTGCGGATGATGATGTCGGGAGCGCGAAGCTCCATCAGTCGCTTCAGACGGTTGTTACGGTTAATCACGCGGCGGTACAGATCGTTCAGATCCGAGGTCGCAAAACGACCGCCGTCCAACGGCACCAAAGGACGCAATTCCGGCGGGATGACGGGAATAACGTCCAAAATCATCCATTCGGGACGCGCGCCGGATTCGATGAACGCTTCGACGACCTTCAAACGCTTGACGATCTTCTTGCGCTTGGCTTCAGAGGACGTCGAAATCATCTCGTCGCGAAGCTTGGTTTTTTCCTCGACCAGATCGATGTTGGACAGCATGAGCTTGATGGCTTCGGCGCCGATCATAGCGGTGAAGCTATCGTTACCGTATTCTTCCTGGGCCTTGATGTAGTCTTCTTCGGTGAGGAGTTGCTTGAGCTTGAGTGGGGTCAGGCCAGGCTCGGTCACAACATAATTTTCAAAGTAAAGAACGCGCTCTAACTCCTTGAGAGTCATGTCACAAAGGAGCCCAATGCGCGACGGTAGAGACTTCATAAACCAGATGTGCGCGACAGGCGAGGCCAGCTCAATATGCCCCATACGCTCGCGACGAACCTTCTGCAAAGTGACTTCGACACCGCACTTTTCGCAGATAATGCCGCGATACTTCATCCGCTTGTACTTACCGCACAAACATTCATAATCGCGGATCGGGCCAAAGATACGGGCGCAGAAAAGACCGTCGCGTTCCGGTTTAAACGTCCGATAGTTGATCGTTTCCGGCTTCTTGATTTCGCCAAACGACCAGGAACGGATCCGTTCCGGCGAGGCCACAGAGATCTTGATCTGATCGAAGCTCTGAGGAGCACTTTGTTGATTAAAGATGCTCATAAGGTCGTTCATATTATTTATCTCCCGATTGCATCGTGTCTTAATTCTTGTAAGGCGTCGGAAGGCGCCCGCTGTATGGCGAGCACCCCCTTCTCATTTTAGTCGGCGATTTCCGGCAACGGTTCCGAAGGTGTTTCCTCCGGCGCCGGCGGCAAAGCGTCCATATCGTCGGACGCAACTTCGCTGAGTTTCTTCTGCTCCATTTCGACGTTAAGCCCCAAAGACCTCAATTCCTTGACCAACACGTTGAAGGATTCCGGAATGCCCGCTTCAAAGTTGTCTTCGCCGCGAACGATGGATTCGTACACCTTGGTACGGCCGGAAACGTCATCGGACTTGACCGTGAGCATTTCCTGCAGAGTGTACGCAGCGCCGTAGGCTTCCAAGGCCCAAACTTCCATTTCACCGAAGCGTTGGCCTCCGAACTGCGCCTTACCGCCCAACGGCTGTTGGGTGACCAGCGAGTACGGACCGATGGAACGCGCGTGGATCTTGTCGTCGACCAAATGGTGAAGCTTGAGCATGTAGATGTACCCAACCGTCACCTTACGATCGAACTTCTCGCCGGTACGACCATCGATCAGAATTTCCTGACCCGACGTGTTGAGTCCCGCGAGCGAAAGCATCTGCTCGATATCCGCGTCGCGCGCACCGTCGAAAACGGGCGTGGCAAAAGGAATACCGGAACGCACGTTCTTGGCCAGCTCCAGCACTTCGGTGTCGTTCATCGAGGCAACGTCCTGCTTATAGACGTCGTCGCCGTAAACGGTCTTCAGCTTGCTGCGAAGATCGACCAGCTCGGCCTTCTTGTCCTGACGGATCTGCGCCATGTACGCGTCGTAAGCCTCGCCGACCTGTCGACCAAGCTTGGCCGATGCCCAACCGAGATGGGTTTCCAAAATCTGCCCAATATTCATACGCGAAGGCACGCCTAACGGATTCAAAACAATATCGACCGGCGTTCCATCTTCCAGATACGGCATGTCTTCGGCGGGAAGTATCCGCGAGACGACACCCTTGTTACCGTGACGGCCGGCCATCTTGTCGCCCGGTTGAAGCTTGCGCTTCACGGCCACAAAGACCTTGACCAGCTTCATCACGCCCGGAGGCAGTTCATCGCCGCGTTGCAGCTTTTGGACCTTGTCTTCAAAGCGCTTCTTCAGCTCGTTGACCTGCTCGTCGAAAACCTTGCCCAGGCTTTCGATCTGATCCATCGCCTTGGCTTCCTTGACGCTGATTTGGCGCCATTGGCCATGCGAATACTCGGCCAGAGCTTCCTCGGTAATCGCCTTGCCCGTGGGGAAACCCTTGGGACCGGCTTCGGCCTTCTTGCCGACCAGAATCTTCTGAAGACGGTTATAGAAGCTGCGCTCCAAAATCGCGCGTTCGTCATCGCGGTCCTTGGCCAAAAGTTCGATCTCAGACCGTTCGATGGCAATGGCACGTTGGTCCTTTTCGACGCCGCGACGCGAGAACACACGGACCTCGACAATCGTACCCGTCACACCCGGCGGCAAACGCAAGCTTGTGTCACGAACGTCGGCAGCCTTTTCGCCGAAAATCGCACGCAGAAGCTTTTCTTCCGGCGTCATGGGGCTTTCGCCCTTGGGCGTCACCTTGCCGACCAGAATGTCGCCCGGATTCACCTCGGCACCGATGTAGACGATACCGGCTTCGTCCAAGTTCTTCAGCGCTTCTTCACCGACGTTCGGGATGTCGCGCGTGATTTCTTCCTGACCCAGCTTGGTATCGCGAGCCATGACTTCGAATTCCTCGATGTGGATCGAGGTAAAGACGTCTTCCTTCACAATCCGTTCGGACAGCAAGATCGAATCTTCGAAGTTATATCCGTTCCAAGGCATAAAGGCGCAAAGAACATTGCGGCCCAAGGCTAATTCGCCCATCTCGGTCGCAGGGCCGTCGGCGATGATCTCGCCTTTGGCAATCCGGTCACCGACACGAACCAACGGCTTCTGCGTGATGCAGGTGCTTTGGTTCGAGCGTTGGAACTTCAGAAGGTTGTAGATATCGACCGAAGGCGCTTCGTCGGTATCGTCATCCTGATCGGCGCTGATGACGATACGGGTCGCATCGACCTGATCGACGACACCGGAACGACGAGCCACAATAGCCACGCCCGAATCCCGCGCCACAGCGGCTTCCATGCCGGTACCGACCAATGGCGCATCGTTACGCAGCAAGGGAACGGCCTGACGTTGCATGTTCGAGCCCATCAAGGCACGGTTCGCATCGTCGTTTTCAAGGAACGGAATAAGCGCCGCGGCGACAGAAACGATCTGCTTGGGCGACACGTCGATAAAGTCCACGGATTCGGACGGCACGATCACGTTTTCACCGGCCTTACGGACGACGACGTGTTCGTGAACGAAACGGCCGTTCTTATCCAGCTCGGCATTCGCCTGAGCGATGGTGTAACGTCCTTCTTCCATGGCCGAGAGATAAACGACTTCAGACGTCACCTTGGCGTTCTTGACGCGACGATACGGACTTTCGATAAAGCCGTACTGATTGACACGCGCATAGGTCGCCAACGAACTGATCAATCCGATGTTCGGGCCTTCCGGCGTCTCAATCGGGCAGATACGACCATAGTGGGTCGGGTGAACGTCGCGAACCTCAAAGCCCGCACGTTCACGGGTCAGACCGCCGGGCCCGAGGGCCGACACGCGGCGCTTGTGGGTGATTTCCGACAGCGGGTTCGTTTGATCCATAAACTGCGACAGCTGCGACGAGCCAAAGAACTCGCGCACCGCGGCAGCGGCAGGCTTAGCGTTGATCAGATCGTGCGGCATGACCGTGTCGATCTCGATCGAGCTCATGCGCTCGCGGATCGCACGCTCCATGCGGACAAGGCCGATACGATATTGATTTTCCATCAACTCACCGACCGAGCGAACGCGACGGTTGCCCAAGTGATCGATATCGTCGATTTCGCCGCGACCGTCCTTCAGATCGCACAGGATTTGAAGGATCTTCAGGATGTCTTCCTTGCGGAGCACGCGAACCTGATCGTCCGTCTTGAAGCCAAGGCGCGAATTCATCTTCACGCGGCCCACCGGCGACAGATCGTAGCGGTCCAACTGGAAGAACAGGCCCTGGAACAACCCTTCGGCGGATTCCAAGGTGGGCGGCTCGCCCGGACGCATCACGCGATAGATGTCGATCAAAGCTTCTTCGCGGGTGGCGTTCTTGTCGGCCTGCAACGTGTTGCGGATGTAAGGACCGACGTTCACATGGTCGATGCCCAGCGTCGGGATTTCCTTGATGCCGATCTCTTCAAGCTTCTCCATCACTTCGGCGGTGATCTCTTCGCCGGCTTCGTACAGGACTTCGCCCGTCTTTTCGTCAATCGTGTCGGTTGCCAGATAGCGCCCGATCAGCGCATCCTCCTGGATCAAAATTTCTTTTACGCCGTTCTCAACGAATTTCTTGAGCAAACGCGCCGTCAGCTTGGTCCCGGCTTCAGCCAGCACCTTGCCTGTCTTGGCATCCAAAAGATCGGTGCCCGGCTTCTGCCCCTTGAGCGCATCGGCGTCGAACGGCGTGGACCATCCCTTCTTGGCCTTCTTGAACGTCACGGTCGCATAAAAGGCCGACAAGATGTCTTCCTTCGACATGCCCTGAACTTCGCTGACTTCAAGAGCTTTGCCTTCCTTCGCACGCTTGGCGCGAAGTTTTTCTGTCGCCGCGTCGTCCAACGCGTAAAGAAGCGACGTCACCGGCAGCTTGCGCCGACGATCGATGCGCACATACACAAGGTCCTTGGCGTCGAACTCGAAGTCCAGCCACGAACCGCGATAAGGAATAACGCGCGACGTAAACAGGTACTTGCCTGACGAATGCGTCTTGCCGTTGTCATGATCGAAGAATACACCGGGGCTGCGGTGCATCTGACTAACGATCACGCGTTCGGTGCCGTTGACAATGAACGTGCCGTTGGCCGTCATTAAAGGCATATCGCCCATGTAAACGTCTTGTTCTTTAATGTCACGGATGGATTTGACGCCGGTGTTTTCCTCGACATCAAACACGGTCAAACGCAAGGTCACCTTCAAAGGTGCGGCAAACGTCACACCGCGCTGCAAGCACTCTTCCACATCGTATTTGGGCTGTTCCAGCTCGTAGGACAAAAAGTCCAACACCGCTCGGCCCGAAAAATCCGAAATCGGAAACGCCGACATCAGAACGTCCTGCAAACCCTTGCGCTCACGCTTCGTCGCCGGAACGTCCATCTGAAGGAAATCGTCATACGAGTGCCGTTGAACCTCAATCAGATTCGGCATCTCCGCAATCTCAGCAATGCGTCCAAAACTTTTCCGAATTCTTCTGTGGTTTGTGAAACTCTTGTTTGGGTTGATGCTTACGCTCACGTCGGTCGTCGCCATGCTTGCCCCTCAAAAGCTATGTCCCGGAAATCGAGACTGAAAAGTTACTCAAACTTGGCGCGAATGCGCCCCAAAAAACCAAGGCCCAAAATTGCGCTGGGCCGGTTTTAATCCTGGCCTGAAAAACAAATAAACCCGCACGACGAAACGGGCACCTAACCCCTTCGCTGAGCAGCGCTGCCTTTCAAGCAAATTGTGGGGGGAATATGGCACATCAAAAAGAGATTGCAAGAAGAAAATTTTTTTATTTTTCAAGGTGATATTAGTCGAAAATTTCGTTTCTTTTTTCTGATAGGAAAATTTCGATTTCGCGCTAATCCATTGAAAAAACGAAAAATGTTCTCTTGCAATCAAGTTTCTCTATAACGTTAGACGTGGTTGAATCTCTACGGAGTTCTGCCCATAGAATCGAATGCTCACAGGCGAGCTGGGATCGCTGTTAACATCTAAAGCCGCCAAACGAAGATCGTCCATCGCTTGTGCGGAAAGTATGTTCGCACGCCCATGTTCAAAGAAAAAGCCGTTAAGCCTTCCCGTAAACCCGCCTTCATCGTACGCATGTCGGCAGTAAACCAAAATCGTTTGAAAGATATTCCAAGAAGACTTTCCATATTCCGTGGGCAATCCGATCTTTTTCCAGAAGCGAGACGCATCCATCAAAGCGGGGTTCACTCCATCCAACTTTTCTGGATGATTGGCAATCTCTTGCGCTGAAGACCACCCTCTCCCAGGAATCCATATATCTTTGGCATTAATGGCATCAACAGGATTAAACGCCGCTTCGGTTATTAAGGTCTCCGTTGCTCCGATCTCCGTCGTCGCTTTCATTACGGCTTCGGGGGGTACCCCTGAGGTAAAGCTTGCCTTTATATTCTCGGTAGGATTGGAGCCGGCAACCATTGCTGAGCCTTCAACCGCCATCATGCCATCGAGCCACGACGCAAAGGCCATTCCGACCACGCCGCCCAAAGTGCCAAACGCGGCGCCTCTTACGAAAGCGCGACGCGCCCAGCTGCCCTTGCCCAAAGATCCTCCCGCACGCAAGCTCGCCACCAAGCCTTCGGCACGCACGCTTGCCATCAAGCCTTCATCCCGGCGCCAGCCTTCACGCAACACACCCACGACACCGCCCGCAACCGCACCGGCACCCATTGCGATGCCGAGCCCCGCCACAGGAGCCGCCGCCGTTGAGCCCAACAAATCCACGGTCGCCATTTTAAAGGCTAGGCGTATCATAAACGACGTCGCCGCGCCGCCCAGAAATTCCAAAACCGGCTTGGCCAAACGCGCCTCTACCGCATGCAAAAAACCCCCGTTATTTTCCTCGGTCGTAGAGGAAGTGGCTGGCAACATTGGTGGCGCAGCTTGAAGCTGCGACGGATCTTTTGAAAAATCGGTTGGAGGCACTTCTGAAGTCTCGACGAGACTCTCTGGAATCCTCGACTTGTTTCCTGTTTCCTCTAAAGCCGGATCATCCTCGAAAAGCTCGCTTTCTTGAATTACCTCCCTCGAAGAAGAGACGGGTGGCAGCGTCTTCTCGGTTCTTTTTTGGGCAGAAAATTCATCCACCGTCCTCTTAATTGTTAGACCAAATTGATTGTCAGAAGCCTTATTGTTTCTTTTAATCGCACCTTTTTCAAAGAAAGCCCTTTTATCTTTGGCTTTTTTCTTCCTCTCTTCGATTTTTGTTAAAAGAGATGCTTTGTCTTCCTCGGAAAAAGCGTAATCCTTCACCTTGGTTTCTATGAATGGAATAATCTTGTTCGTCGCAAAATCGACGTAACCCGAGTTAATGAAAAAACTGACATCCACAACAAGCATGCCCCCAAGACAATTCCTAGCTAAATCTAGGTTCACGGGCTGTATAATTTCGTTTTCTCTAACAGCCCCACCTTTAAGAGATTCAATCCTCTTATAAAATTGAGCAGCATATCTTTCTGCACGCTCTTCAGGCGCGGGGGAAAAAAAGCATCGGCTCGAAAAAAGGCTGTCTTTAAGCTCCTCAGCCGACGTTATCTCGTCCAGAGGTTTTTCGAATTCAGCATACACCATTTTCAAGACTCAAAATCTGTTAAAAAAGAACCATAGGCACTCGCGTGAGCGCCCCAAAAAGAACCTTAAATAAGAAAGCCTTGGGGGGCGATCCCCTTCCCCAAGGCTTCCGGATCCTGCTTAGAAGGCTTTTCACCCTCCGTCGTTACAAATCTTTTCCTATCTTCTCGTCATGTGTTAGCAGCCACATGAGCATCCTTCCCTTTTGTAAGCATTGAACACTCTCTCTACAATCGATCCGCGGCCGACATAAGACGGACGTACAGACGAAGCGTCATTCATATCCATGACCACGTCCAACATATCGTCATGGCTTAGCGCCGAAAACTTATCGGCAAAACCATGGTTGAAGAAATAACCGCCCCAACGCCCGGTCAGTCCGCCGGAAGCCGCATGCTTGCAGTACATGGAGATCATCGACTGTTCGCTCCACCCGCAAGGACCGCCGTAATGCTTAGGCAACCCGATACTCTCAAAGAATTTGGAGGCATCGATCCTTCCCGACTTGAAGCCCTCCAAAATATTCTCAACGTCAACATTATTAAGGTCAGGATTTTGAATGCCATTAATCGCATCGGCAACCTGTTGCGCCGAAAACCACTGACCGCCGATACGGATATTCGGATCATTGATAGCCTCCTCCAGAGAGAAAGCCTCGACGCCCCCTGTCGAGCCCGCATCGCTTCCGGTATTGTCGACATCGGCCGTTTTTCCCGAGCCAACCTCCGTACCGTTAATCTCCTCCGTTACGTTGCCCGTGGGAATATTCTCCTTCGTTACGTTGTCCGTGGGAATATTCACCTTCGTTACGTTGTCCGTGGGAATATTCTCCGCCGTTACGTTAGCCGCGGGCTTAGTCAAAAATTCCTGAAGCGATCCGTCAGCCAAGCTTTCGTAAAGTGCGGCACCTAGAGTGCCCACGGCGCCGCCCAAAGCGCCAAACGCGGCGCCTCTTACGAAAGCGCGACGCGCCCAGCCGCCCTTGCCCAAAGATCCTTCGGCACGCACGCTTGCCATCAAGCCTTCATCCCGGCGCCAGCCTTCACGCAACACACCCACGACACCGCCCGCAACCGCACCGGCAACCATTGCGATGCCGAGCCCCGCCACAGGAGCCGCCGCCGTTGCGCTCAACAAACCCACGGCCGTCATTTTAAAGGCTAGGCGTATCCCAAACGACGCCGCCGCGCCGCCTAGAAATTCCAAAATCGGCTTGGCCGAAAGCGCGCCCGCCGCACGGTCGAAAACGCCGCCTTCATCCGAAATGGTTATTTTCTTCTTGTCTTGACCTTCTTCCTTCTTGTCTTGACCTTCTTCCTTCTTGTCTTGACCTTCTTCCTTCTTGTCTTGACCTTCTTCCTTCTTGTCTTGACCTTCTTCCTTCTTGTCTTGACCTTCTTCC
>JAQVBU010000006.1:0-7881 GCA_028690155.1 Alphaproteobacteria bacterium
TTGGTAGCAGCGGAGGGATTTGAACCCCCGACCAAGGGATTATGATTCCCCTGCTCTACCGCTGAGCTACGCTGCCACACGGTTTGAGGAAGGACAGATAGTAAGAAGGGCCAAAGAAGTCAAGCCGTTCCGTCCTCTATCGGACCTGAAAATCTCTTATTCCGCGTGATGAATAGGGTCTGTTGACTTCGGGATTTGTTCCTCCCAAACTGCCGAGCAATGATTCATCATGGTTAAGTAAACTCTATGGCAAAACTACCCCCCCTACCAATGCCCAGCAATACCTTGGTTGTCTTTGCTCTTGAAGAAGAAGCTCAAGGGCTTTTTGACGATTTTCAGGTCCTTTATACTGGCATTGGCAAAGTAAACGCATCCTATCGACTCACACGAGCCCTCGCAGCATGGGAGGAAAAGACAAACGGAAAACCTGATCTTGTTCTGAATCTGGGAAGCGCAGGTTCGCCGGTGTTCAAAAGAGGCGAGGTGGTCAACTGCACGGGGTTTGTGCAAAGGGACTTTGACGTGACCGTTTTCGGAACGCCACCTTATACGAACGCGTTCGAAAATATTCCCGTGCCCATGCGCACCGGCGTTCGCTATCCTCACCTTCCCGAAGGCGTGTGCGGAACAGGCGATAACTTTGCGACGGAGGTCCTGAAAGGAGTGCCTTGGAACGTATCGGATATGGAAGCGTTTGCGCTGGCAAAGGTCTGTCATTTTGAAAACATCCCGTTTGCGAGCCTAAAATACATCACGGATGGCGCAGACAGCAAAGAAGCGGCCGAGTCATGGGAAGAAACGCTTCCGAAAACAGCCGCCGCTCTTCTCGCCGCCATCGCTGCAATTCAAGGGTAACCGGGCGCTTCTAGATAACCCCTTGAAAACAAACCTCTATATCATCGATAGGATAATAACCTATTGATCCTCGCTTGAAAAAACGTAATTCTTAGCGAGAAAGATACATGGACTATCCTCTTATTGAAACAGTAGAGGCAACCATGCCGCACCCATCTAAAAACAGAGCGTCGCATCCGTCTACGAACAGAGCAACGTCTTATCCCATATGTGAATATATTGTAAAATATTTTGTTATCTTGTCAAAAAGCCAAAAGGACTACGAAGAATTCATCCTAAAGGGGCTCTTTCCTCCCACGAGCGGGGGAGGAAAAGTCGAAGAAACGATCGACCCCCTTCCTAAAAATATCAACACCTTTCCCAAAGATGAAAAAGTCCTTATTGCCACAGCGGTCAAGCAAGCCTTCAAGAAAAAAAAAGAAGGAACGATTGTTTTAGGATTTCAGTTAGGAGAAAATCACTTTTCTCGCGTGCAAACAAAGAGCGGTTTAACAAAAATGGAAGGGACAAATTTTTTTAACCCGTCCCGGTTCTTTTTTGGAAAAATTGTTCCCATCAAAAAAAAAGAACGGCAGGACTTACTTCTGAGGTCAGAAACGGAACCGGCCCTCTTTGCCGTCCTTCTAGCAGACAAAAACGGACACACCCTATTGACGGTCCTAAAAAATGGTGACCGCGTTTTGGATCAAGAGACAGGTGAGATAACGGATGAGATCCACGAAGGAAAGGTTGTTCCCTGCCAAAAAGAAGCCCCTCCTGTTACGGAAGAAACTGGCGATCCTCAAACTCAAATAAAAGGGTCGACAAGCACCGAGGAGCCCGAAAGGAAAGATCGCCGTACTGGCCGTTTTTGGGAACGGATTGGCTTAAAATTTTTCTAATGTCCCCCGCCGCGCCCACAGGCGGCGAGCCAGATCATCCGGATATTGAAGGAATCGACGACCTCTGTCCAAGTTCTCACGAACGCGTCAATTCCCAAGGATGAAGACGCCAGGGCGTTCTCTTAAGTGTTCCGGCAAGCCGACAGCAGGGAACCACTCTTCCTTCTTCGGAAAAGCCAACGCGATTCCCCTCCCCATCCTCTATCACGGAACGACAGAGCACCTCATCTTTGAGCCCGCGAATATTGCAGATCCTTTGTGTCAAATGAAAGGGCATACCGGACAACGTCACGTCGGTTATCTCCCCCGCTTTCAGGCTTCCCGTATGCACCCCTTGGTATACATAACTAACGCGCCGCCCGAGCCCGAAGCCTCCGTCATACTTGATTCCCCATCCATTATAGCAATGGAAAGAAAAGCCGACGACGGGAACAGTCTCCGTCGAGTTATTTTCGACGGACAAAGTGAGATCATATTCTTTTTTGTACCGATGCCACCCGTATCTTTTTCCGATCTCAAACTTTACAATGTTGAAAACGGGTAAAATATCTTCCGGTTCAGCCCTATGTTCCTCCCAAGAACTTCTCTATAAAAATTTGGGCAATCTATCGTATTTACAAAGTTTGATACGATGTTCTCCTGAACGAGTCAAAGTCGCAGGATGGTTAATGATAACCAAAACAGAAGAACGTCCCCTGAAACAGCCTAGGCCCACCCCAATGCCGCCCAAAAGGCGCGGGATAAAAATTGCCAAGGCACGCACGAAAGCATTAAAGGACTTGAATCCGACAGGAAGCCTACGGTACTTCTTCTAAACAGAGCTATTTTTTTACCCCTGCCCTTGGCCAAGGCCTTATGAAAGGAACTCTTGTCTTGAAAGAAAGAATTGACAAAACGAAACCTAAGGGAAAAAAAATCGACGGAACAGAGTCTAGGATAAAATATATCAAGCAGCTGCCACGCCTCTATAACGCTTTTCAGGCCCTACACAAAGAAGGGGGTAGCTTCCGGGACATCCCAATCCGAGACATAACCACCTCCGTCTTCACTGAGAGCCTGAAGCTGAACGAAGGGGAGTCCGCCCTTGAGAAAGCCCTCAACGAAAAAGGGGTCATCGCCTTCCAAACAACCGTTTGGCCGTTTTATAATCAGTCGTTTCAAGAGCATAGGACCAAGATCGAAGGCGGGGATGGCCCGCGTCCTCGTCGTATATATACAGACACAACATTTCCAAAGACTCTCAACTTCCTGGGCAAGCGGGTTGTTGTTAGCGCCGCTTTGAACAGCCCCTTGGAAAAGGAAATCGAAGAGCGCGAGCTGACCGTTCCAGACAGAGAAGTTGATAGCGCCGCTTTGGACAGCCCCTTGAAAAAGGAAATCGAAGAGCGCGAGCTGACCGTTCCAGACAGAGAAAAAGAACCGGCTGCGACGTTCTTTGTTCTTACGCGTTACGACACATACTGCGCCTTACATCCGGGCGACAAAGTATACGATTACCAAACCCGTGCCTTGATCGTCGAACTCGATGCCAAGGGGGAGCTCCACTATCCCAAACTTGAAAAGAACGAAGAGCCCGCGCCAACGCCGCCGACCGAACCCCAACGTCCTGTCGTCGACCCAGCGTCAACCGCCGCTACGCCGCATGAGAGCCTGACAAGCAGGGTCAAGGCCCTCGTTTTTCATTAGCCCGCCCGCCTTGGCCACTTAAGGGTCTTGGCCCCGTCACTCAAAACGACGGGAAAAACGGAAAAAGCGTTCAAGCACGAACGTCTCGGGCGTTCACGAGCCCATTGATCGGTGCCGTTGGGGAGATTTGCAAAAAAAGGCTTGCCGCTGTCTCGTCTTGGCCTTTCCCCTGCTTCGCCGGGGCTCGCGTCAACGCGCCTGAGCGTCGTTGCTATGGTGCCGTTGGAGGGATTTGAACCCCCGACCTTGGCTTTACGAAAGCCCTGCTCTACCTCTGAGCTACAACGGCAACGACTTAAAACTTCTATGCGGGTCTTGCTCTTAAAGATTTCTGCCCGTTTCGTCAACGAAATTTGATGCGATTTTGCTGGCGTTCAAAGAAAAGCTTGCTTATAAAATCGCAAAGTCGAAAGAGATGGAGAGTTTGATTATGCCTTATGTCGTGACCGAAGCCTGCATCCGTTGCAAATACATGGATTGCGTTGAAGTGTGCCCCGTGGATTGTTTCTACGAAGGGGAAAACATGCTGGTGATCAACCCGGACGAATGCATCGACTGCGGCGTATGCGAGCCTGAATGCCCGGCAGAGGCCATCCTGTCGGATGCAAACCCCGATATTGAAAAATGGGCAAACTTGAATCGGGAATACGCCGCAAAATGGCCGAATGCGACCCATAAAAAGACGCCGCCGGCGGACGCCGACGCCATGAAGGGTGTGCCGAACAAGTTCGAAAAATACTTCAGCGAACGGCCCGGCGAATAACTCTTTTGGTTAATAAAAGGTTAGTTGTTTGGTTGTTTTTTACGATCATGCCTCAACGACCCTTTGCCGAGGATAACGCAACCGTTTGAATTACAATGAAAAACACACAAAAACGTGTGAAACCTTTGTAATAATTCCTAATAAATGGTATACATAGCGTGCGGTCAGGAACTTACCGTAACGCAGCAAAGGGTATCTCGCAGCGCGAAAACAAGGTGATGGGGTTAATTGGCCCTATTTCCGTGCGGTGTTTGGCGTTGTCAGCGTGCAGCGAGAAAAGTGAAAAGAAAGTTCTTAAAGCAACGAGGGGTTTAAGCATGGTCGAGAAACTTGAGTTTAAAAAAGGCGATTTTGTCGTGTACCCGGCGCATGGTGTTGGAAAAATTGAAGGAGTTGATTCGTTCTCTGTAGCAGGACAAGACGTGATGCTGTATTCGATCTCGTTTGAGCAGGACCGCATGCGGCTCAAGGTTCCCGTTGAAAAAGCAAAAGCGTCTGGATTACGACGGCTGTCGTCAAGAGACCGGATCAAGGAAGCGTTGACGACGCTTCAGGGGCGTTCGCGCGTGCGTCGCGTGATGTGGAGCCGCCGTGCCCAAGAATATGAATCGAAAATCAATTCGGGCGACCCGGTATCGATTGCGGAAGTGGTAAGAGACCTCCATCGTGGTGTGGACCAACCCGAACAATCGTACAGCGAGCGGCAAATTTATCAGGCCGCGCTTGAACGGCTTGCGCGAGAGCTTGCGGCAGTCGAAAAGATCGATCAAACGAAAGCCACGATCAAACTTGAAACGGTTTTGACAAAAGAACGCGAGAAAAAAGCGGCTTAATAAGAGTAGAGAGCACAAAAAGGACGGGGACATAACGGTTCCCGTCCTTTTCTTTTTATGAGCCGCGTCCTCCAACGGTCATGCGCTCAAGCCGCAACGTGGGTTGGCCAACGCCGCAAGGAACGCTCTGACCGTTTTTTCCGCACGTTCCGACACCGCCATCCAATGCCGTATCGTCCCCGATCATCGAAATCCGAGTCAAAACCTCGAACCCCGTGCCGACAAGAGAAGCCCCCTTCAAAGGACGGCCGATCTTTCCTTTGTTGATCTCGTAAGCTTCGTTGGCCGAAAAAACAAACTTGCCGGACGTAATATCGACCTGCCCGCCCCCGAAATCGCACGCATAGATACCCCGATCGACCGAAGCGATAATCTCGTCCCGATTATGCGGGCCGGGCCGCATCAACGTATTGGTCATGCGCGGGTATGGCGAACAGGCGAAACTCTCGCGGCGACCGTTGCCTGTCGAAACAGACCCCGTAAGCCGCGCGTTCATCCGATCCTGCATATAGCCCACCAAGCGTCCGTTTTCGATCAACGTCGTGCACTGCGACGGCGTACCTTCATCGTCAATGGTCAAAGACCCTCGCTTTTTAGGAAGCGTTCCGTCATCGACGATCGTCACGTCATCCACCGCGATCTTTTGGCCCATCAGCGAAGAAAAGGCGGACGTCTTTTTCCGGTTGAAGTCGCCCTCTAAGCCGTGACCGATAGCCTCGTGCAACAAAACGGCGGGCCAACCGGGACCGAGAACCACGGTCATTTCGCCGACGGGAGCCTCCACACTCTCTAAATTGACAAGGGCCTTGCGCAACGCCTCGTTGCTCAACCCCTTCCAGAAAATGGGGTTGAAAAGACGGTCCAAAGACTCGCGTCCGCCCCCGCCAGAGGTTCCGGATTCCATGCGGTCGCCGGATTGAGTAACAACGGACACATTCAAACGAACCAACGGCCTTATATCGGCCGCCCGCCACCCATCGGTCCTCAAAATCTGAATAGCCTGCCATGACGCCGCCATCGAAACGCTGACCTGCTTCACCTTGGGCTCGCGCGCGCGCACATAAGCGTCGATCTCCTGAAGAAGCGCTACTTTTTCTTCGAATGTCTTAGAAAGCAACGGATTGTCGGCAACGTAAAGGGTCGGCGCTTCACCCGTCGGCGCAAGGCCCATCGTTCCGCTATGACCGGATTGAACGGCGCGTACCGTATCGGCGGCGCGGCAAAGGGCGGCCTCGGACAGATCGACAGAAAAGGCGTATCCCGTGGTCTCCCCCACAACCGAGCGAAGACCGAAGCCCTGCGACGCATCGAAGGAAGCACTTTTCAACCGACCATCGTCCCACAGAAAACTTTCGGAAAGTCTGTGTTCGAGAAAAAGTTCGCCATCGTCGCCGGCCCCCAAGGCGGTATCGACAACGCGGCCGACCGA
Organism: Alphaproteobacteria bacterium; assembly: GCA_028690155.1. Lineage (GTDB taxonomy): Bacteria > Pseudomonadota > Alphaproteobacteria > UBA9219 > UBA9219 > CAIXLI01. Next base: position 6,448 of record JAQVBU010000006.1, read on the forward strand.
GGCCGGATCCATCCCGGTTTGCGAGAAGAAAAGCGCGTCGGTCCTAGAAAGCACATCCATCGAAAGCCCCCGAAAAACAGCCCCTCACAATACGCACCCCCGCCGCGTCTTTCAAGCCGCCATCCCACCCAAAAGCCAGCGAAGCGCAACCTCGCGCCGTTACGCCCCTGAGAACCGCGCGGCCATCGTGCGGCAGGCATCGTCCATGTCGGCCTGCGCGTCTTTCAGATAGGCCTTTTCCTCCGCGCTGACCGCATAATCAGTCAACGGGTCATACCCGCCCTTCCGTACGCGCACGGGAACGCTCAACGCACTCCCTTCGCTTACGCCATAATGGGCCGCAACCGCCTTGCCGAGAGACACGTTGAACGACGCCTCGAACGCCTCCGCCTGCCCCAGAAACGTGCGCACAATCCGAGCCAGAGCCAACCCCGGCAAAATCGACGGGCCCGTATCGAGGCCCGGAAACGACGCGTCCTTCTGAAGCTCGAACACCGAGCGGCCATAGGCCCTCGTCCTCTGGAGCACCCTCTCGCACAAATCAGGAGCCAACGTCAGCGTAGACCGAAGCGGTCGCATGGCGTTCGTGTGGAAACCCACCATATGCGCACCCTCCTGAGGCGCGCCTGCGTCCGCGGCGCACTGCCGGAAACGCGCACGGTCGAGCATGCCGCCAAACCCCAGCACAGAAGCGGGCGGAAACGACTCCCGAAGCAAATGGGCCATCATATCGGCCTGATTGGAAACCATCACAACCAAAGCCCGGGGTGCATAAGCCGCCAAAGCCTGCCCCATCGCGACGACGAGGTCGTGGTTCAGATACGACTGCACGAAGCGGCCCGTCTTATCGACGGCGCGAAAAGCCGCGTCTTCTTCGGGCGAGGCGAACCGTCCTGCCAGAAAAAGAACGAGATCGGCGCCCTCCAACGCGGACGGATCAGCGCTCAACCGGACGGACACCGGCGCGGGCTCCTGCGCGGCCCAAAACGCGGCGGGGCGCACGTCCATCATCAGGCCTTCGAGCCGCTCCGTACGGCGGGCCAAAAGTGTCAAATCGAACGGCACCGCGTTGGAGGCAAAAAGATTCTGAACGACGATGCGCCCAATCTTTCCGCTAGCGCCCAGAATAGCCACGTGCATGAGCAGTCTTTCTAGTTTACGAAAGGGATCTCTTTTTTATAGAATCACGCTTTCTTTTTTCAACCAGAAACCCTTTCCCTACGGGACAATAGCAAAGGCGCCCTTAAAGGTAAGGGTCGCGCCCTCGCACGCTGTCCGCTCAAAGAAAAAAGACCATCCCCGCCTCTTCGCGTTGGGGCTGAGGACGATCGCGACACCTTTTTCTTAAGTTGAGCCCGGCGATTCACGCCCTCTTCCCCACCGCCTCGCGTTGGGGCTGAGGACGATCGCGACACCTTTTTCTTAAGTTGAGCC
>JAQVBU010000006.1:7981-124592 GCA_028690155.1 Alphaproteobacteria bacterium
TCGCGTTGGGGCTGAGGACGATCGCGACACCTTTTTCTTAAGTTGAGCCCGGCGATTCACGCCCTCTTCCCCACCGCCTCGCGTTGGGGCTGAGGACGATCGCGACACCTTTTTCTTAAGTTGAGCCCGGCGATTCACGCCCTCTTCCCCACCGCCTCGCGTTGGGGCTGAGGACGATCGCGGGCTATGCCGACGTCATCCGCGAAAGCTGGGGCGCCTCAGTCATTGGCGCTTCGCCTTCCTCATCGACAACCTTCTTACGTAATCCTTCGGCAAGGATACGATTAATATTAATCAAACTGTCCACAAGATCCGGCGCATACTTGCCGATAGCCTTCAGGCTTGTTTTGTCGACATAACGGCTCAACTCGAAAAGCGTGTTCTTCAACGATTGGGGCAAAGGGTTGCTCGGATCGGTAACCGCAACCTGAAAAATCGTCCACAAACGCTGATTTTTACGAAGAGCCTCGCCATAAACGCTGAGGTTCTTCTTGGATTTTACATCCGCAGCAAGAAGTTCCTTGGCCTCGCGCATACGGCTTGCACACGAAAGAAGCGCTTGGGCATCGGCATCGCGACTGCTCGTGTCGAGACCGGCCTTAAGCTTTAGGCGTTGGTTCTCGCCATACACATTCACTTTGCTATAGGAATTCTCCAACATACGCCATCCTCCAAATATTCCGATTAAACAGACCGAGCCTCCGCCGGATCGATTGGGCTCTCCCCATTCTCGGAAAGCATAGATCGTGCCACACGAAGAGCCTTAAACGTCTCTTTTTTCTCCAAAAGCTCAATAATCGTTTTTGTTTCGGATTCGTAAACGGGATAAAGCTTAGCAAAATTCCGAATGGTTTCAAGGACGAGGTTATCCATAGGTTTGTCCTTGCCCTTGAAAAGATAAATAACTTGAAGAAGGAAATAGACGTTGGACATATCCGAATCGCCTTGGCGATTGCGATTCATCATATAGCGCTCACGCAAAACCGGCCCATCGGAAAGAACCAACAGGTCGGCGGGATGCTTACCAACATTTTTAAGAACGGCGCCACCTGCGAGAATTTTGTCTTCGGGCTTGACGCGTATTTTCAACGGCATGATCTCGACTCCTTCGAGAAAAAATAAAATAAAAAGAAAAGGCGGATCTTTCGATCCGCCTTTTCCCGAAAACAACCTAGAGAATGTTCAAGATCGCGGTTGAAAGCGATCCGGACACACCCAGAGCCGTGATTCCGAGCTGTGCTTGAGCCTGCAGAGCTTGGAGGTTTGCGCCCTCTTCGTTCGTATCGCAGGTGACCAAGCAGTCGGAAGCATTCTGCAAAGCAGAAATCATGTTCGAGGTGAACGATTCACGAGTCTCGATCAAGGTCGCGTTACTACCGAAGTTCGACGCATCGGTCGTCAACGTCGACGCAGCGGTAAGCAGATAAGACTGAGCGGTTTGAATATCCGTATCAGCAACCCACGCATTAGCTGCCGCCTTGCCCGTGTCGCCGAGCAGACCCGCCGCCGTGATGTTCACGCCGGTGATGGTCAGCGCGGTGGTGTTCCCTTCGTTGAAGTAAATGGTCAACTTGTTGGTTGTGCTGTTCAACAAATTGGTACCATTGAAGGTCGCGTCGTTGACGAGCTGATCGAGCTGGGTTGTCAACGCATTGAACTGCGAAGCCAAACCGGCGCGAGTCGTCGTGTTTGTGGAACCCAAAGCCTGAGTCACCAGACCTTTGAGCTGATCGATGATGTCGGTGACACTGTCGATCGAGTCGACGAACGAGTTCACCGTTTCAAGCGATGTCGAGAGGTTATCCTTGATGGTGGAGAGGTTGCTCGCCGAGTTTAAGAAGCCTTGAGAAGCAAAGTACGCCGTCGCGTCATCGGTCGCACCGTTAATCTTTTTACCTGTAGACAGACGTTCTTCGGTACGCTCCAGAAGCTTCGTCGTGTTTTGCAAGGCGACAAGGTTTGAACGCGCCGCCGAGCTCAGGGTGATATCACCAACAGCCATAGTAGAACTCCTTTCGAGTGTTGATCGCGGAATCCTTCCGCGTGATTAAATCGGGTGAAAGATAGAATCCCAAATATGAATTTATCTTTAACGGCCCTTAGTCTTGCCCCCAAGATTTGCGAAAAACATGCCATGGCCTTTTTTGCCTACAACCCCTTGATCTTTTTGCCTATATGATTCGTTCATGCTAGGAAAAAAGTGCCCCTTTTTCGAAAGGCCCGGCAAAAGTTTCCCCATAAAATATGATTATTTTGCCTTTTCACCTATACTGTTACATCTTCGCAACAATCAAACAGCGAAGCAAATGAAGGACATATCCTGAAAAAGATCACGTCCTAACGACTGGCGCTTCGACAACATCCAAAAGCCGATCATTCAAACCGCTCCACGCCCAATCGGAAGCCACGCGCGAGGCAACAGACGCTGCCTTTCGACGCGCCTCCTCACGAGCGTTATAAACAGTCTCCATAGCCATAACGATTTCATCCACATCGCTTTCGCCCCAGTCTTGAACGGTGGCCATAGCCATCGAAGGCCTAACCTCGCGTTGCGTACGAAAGGCTTCGCAACCGATGAGATCGACCAGATCTTTTTGACCTGTATTGTAAGAAACATATGTGGGCACGCCACAGGCCATCGCCTCCATGGCCACAAGGTTTGTCCCCCCTTCGCAACGGTTGGGGAAAACAGCCATGTCGCAATCGCGTAAAACCATAGGCATCAGCATATTATGGGTAAAGGGGAGATCGACAAAGCTACCGGGCGGAAGCCCTTGTTTTAGAAGCCACGGCGTGATTTGAAGACCTCCTTTATCAGCGCGCTCTTCAGGAATGCCATCAACAAGACCCGCTTTTGAGAAAGCTTCGGCGTCGGGTTTTGCCAAAGCCTGCCAGCACGCGACCAACAACGCGTCGGAATGCGTGGCGTGAAAACGCTTGAAGGCCGCGACGACAAGATCCTGAGCTTTTCGATATTCGAATTTTCCGCCGGAAAAAACGACAAAACGATTGCGGTAAAGCCCCGACCCCGGTGCCGGATGGAAAAGCGTCGGATCAATGCCCTGATAACACAGGTGAACCGAACCGACATCCAAGCTTTTCAGGAAGTCGGCGTTCCAACGCGAAATAGCAATGAACATATCGTAATTCTTGGCAATTCGACGCCCATGGTCGGTTATAAACAGGTGCTCAATCGCGGCGCACCCAACGTTCGGTGCGCCCCACACGCGATCCTGCCCCAAAAAACCCGAGAAATTCGAGCTGCACCCGTGCAGCACGGGATGGTTGAAGCGCAGAAGCTCTTTCGGGTTTTGTTTTAAAACGGCGCTTATCTTATCGGCGAGCCCCAAACAAGACGCGATCTTCTCCTGTTCGAGGGGGGGCAACATCACGCCCACGGGTTTGTTCGTTAAAATGAAGGCGTTCGGATCCCCCCCCCGCCGCAAGTATTGCAGCAGAATCTGAAGGCCATAAATGCCGTAACCGGAGAAGGATGAAAGAACCCAACTGATCGCAAAAGAGGACGACAAAAGGCAACCTCCGGAAAAAGAAGGAAAAAGAACACGAAGATGATAGATAACACGGGTTTTGATCTTGCGCAAAAGGCGTGTTATCAAAAGGCTCCCTATTGGTAAGAAAGAAGTGTTTTATAATGACTCATACACTCTATACTGGTGATATTCCGGCTGAGCTTTCCTTCGGCCGTTGTGTGGCGATCGATACGGAATCGATGGGATTGAATGTGGGCCGGGATCGTCTTTGTCTTATTCAGATGTCTTCCGGCGACGGAAACGCGCATCTGGTCAAGTTTAAAAGGGATGAATACGACGCCCCCAATTTGAAAAAGCTTCTGCTCGATCCGAGTGTGATCAAGCTGTTTCACTTTGCCCGCTCGGATCTGGCCATGATTTATAAATATCTGGGCATCATGCCGACACCGGTTTATTGCACAAAAATCGCCTCGGTGTTTGTGCGGACGTTTTCGGATCGCCATGGGCTCAAGGACCTGTGCCGCGACCTTCTGGGCATCGATCTGTCGAAAGAGCAGCAAACGTCGGACTGGGGCGCGGCTGAACTGACGAAAGAACAATTAAGCTATGCCGCATCGGACGTCTTGCATTTACACAAGCTCAAAGAGATCTTGGATGAACGCCTTGTCCGTGAAGGCCGTGCCGATCTTGCCCGCAAGGTCATGGATTTCCTGCCGGTGCGCGCCGAGTTGGACGTTGTCGGCTGGGCTAATGCGGATATCTTCGCGCACAAACCGACCCGGCGTCCGGATTAACTTACTCTAAAGCCTATTGGCATCGCGTCGATGAAAAAAAAGACCCAAAGCTCCCGTTCCCTTGCGGATCGCCTGGATTTCATTCGGCCGCGGATCACCAAACGCATTGTCCGCGCGCGCGCCGGGCGCATGCCGCAGATAACGCGCCGCTTGCGCATCTGGCTTCCGGGACTGGCGGCTTTCGTTATTATGGTCCTTTTTCTATGGCCAATGCTGCGTCCGAATTTTACGATGACGAACGTGGTAAAAAACATCCCGGATCTCGTGATCGACAATTTGCGGTATTCGGGAACGGATTCGAAAAACCAGCCCTATTCGCTTATGGCGGCGCAAGCGACACGGCCGTCATCGCTCGAAGGCATTTACGACCTCAAGAAGCCGGAAGGCGAAATTACGCTCAACAACGGAACATGGATCGATACCAAAGCCGATTACGGGCGCTATGATGAAAAGGGAAAAAAGCTGTGGCTCGGTGGAAACGTCCAGATTTTCAATAACAAAGGCTATCAAGTCACGACCGAGGAAGCCCAAATCAACCTCAACAACAACGATGCCTGGGGCGATAAAGACGTGCTCATTCAAGGAAATTTTGGTACGGTTCGTGGCGAGGGATTCCGTTTTCTCGATTCGGGCCGCACCGTTATTATCGAAGGCCCGGGCAAAGCCGTTTTAAGAACGAAGAGAACAAACGGCGCGGACAATGCGTCTTGACGATTACCTTTCACGGAAGCAGTTAAGCATGAGAGGCATACGATTTTCGAAGAATGGGCGAAGACTGGCTCTGGCAGCGGTGTTGACCGCGCTGATGGCCGGCCACGCGGCATGCGCCGAAGAGGCGGCCGCCCCCCTCGAAGTCAGCGCGGATAAATCGCTTGAATGGTACCAAGACAAAAATCTCTATGTTGCGCGAGGCAACGCCAAGGCCGTTCAAGGAGCGTTTACGATCAAGGCGGATCTTCTCACCGCACATAAACGGGTCGCCGCCGGAAAAAAGGACGCGGCGGCAAAAAACGGCGGGTCCACGGGTGATATCGACCGGATGACCGCCGAAGGGCATGTGGAAATTTTGCGTCCGGGGGCCCGGCTTATTGGCGACCAAGCGGTCAACGATCTGGACAAACGCGTCATCGTCGTGACGGGCAAGGACCTTCGGTATGAAACGAACCGCTATACCGTCAGCGCGCAGGAAAGTCTTGAATATTGGGAAGATACAAAAACAGCGGTGGCGCGCGGCAAGGCCAAGGCGGTGCACGCCGACCGGACGATTCGAGGAGACGTTCTAACAGCCGAGCTTCAAACGCAAAAGGACGGCAAGGATCACCTGAACAAACTGACGGCGGCAGGGAATGTGGTGGTCGTGACGAAAAGCGACGTTATTCAAGGCGACAAAGGCGTTTACGATGCGGTTAAGGACCGCGCCATCGTCACGGGGCACGTAAGGATAACGCGGCCGGATGGGACCGAATTGACGGGAGACACCGGGGAAGCTAACTTTACTACGAACCGGAGTCGCCTTTTAAACGAAGGGGATGGACGCGTGCATGCGATCCTACCCGCCAAGAAGGCGTCCAAAAAGAAACCCGCGAAAGCTCAAGGAGAGGCTCGGTGAAGCAGGTCGAAAAAGTCGTTCCCCTCGCAAAAAAGAAAAAAGCCCCTCTTCCGCCGCCCGCAAAGAAGCTTATGCATGGCAAGGGGTTGGAAGTTGAACATCTTGGGAAAAAGTACAACGGTCGCCCGGTTGTGCACGATGTCAGCTTTTCGCTTCAACGCGGCGAAGTTGTCGGACTTCTGGGGCCGAACGGCGCGGGAAAAACGACCTGTTTTTACCTTGTGACGGGCTTAGTCAAACCGGACGTGGGAACGATCTATTTGGACGGCATGAACGTAACGTCCTACCCCATGTACCACAGGGCAAGACTTGGGCTTGGCTATCTCCCTCAAGAATCATCGATTTTCCGGGGTCTAAGCGTCGAAGACAACATCCGGGCCGTCCTTGAAATAGTCGAACCAGACTATGCTGACCGCGAAGTCATGTTGGACGAACTTCTGGCCGAATTCGGGATCACGCACCTTCGGCAAGCGCCGTCCGTTGCGCTTTCGGGCGGGGAACGGCGGCGGCTTGAAATTGCGCGGGCGCTTGCCTCGCAGCCGCATTTCATCCTTCTAGACGAGCCTTTTGCAGGCATTGATCCTATCGCGCTAAGCGACATCCGCGACCTCGTCGTGCACCTGCGCGACCGCGGAATCGGCGTCTTGATTACAGACCATAACGTCCGGGCAACACTTGAGATTGTGGACCGGGCCTATATCATCCACGATGGTCGCGTTCTGATGGAGGGCAGCCCGGACGAGATTATCGAAAACGCCGATGTCCGCCGCGTCTATCTGGGCGAAGAATTCAGGATGTAATCCATCCTCTTGATAAGAAAAGAAAAAATCGCAATATCTCAAAGCATCGCCCCGTTCTTTTTTGGAAGAACGCTTTGATTTTGATGTTTACTTTCCTCTTTCTCGCGTAAACTGTTCGCTTGCGTTTGAAGGAGAAAAAGAAAGATGAAAAGCGTGCCCCTTCCCAAAGTCGGCTGTGTCGCCGTCATCGACGACCTCGACGAAGCGGATATTTTCGACGTCATCAACCTTCACGAACAAGCCCGCGCCGCGCTTCCGGAAAACAGGAAACGCCATATCCTGCCGCAACAGGCTTCGTACTTCAAAGACCTTCTGGCTGGCACGACCGGACGAATGGTCGGCATCCGCGTCGAACGCAAACTTATCGCTCAGCTCGTGTTAATAGGCCCCCTATCGCTCAGAGAGGCGATTGCCGGGAACATCATCACGCACAACGATCTTTCGTTTCACCACGCATCGCTGAACGACAGCGTCATCGTCTTTAAAAGCATGGCTTCGCTACCGGACTGGCGTGGAAACGACTTGGCGCAAAGCCTCGTTGATTACGCCGAAAATCACCCGTTCGTCCGAGTTGCAGACCATCTGTTCACCCAAATTTCCGTCAGCAATCGGCGCAGTTGGAATGTCTTCGCGGTGAAGAAATTCGGGATCGTAGGCGCCGCCTACGATCCGGACGACGGACTGCCCCGCTTTGTCTTCCAAAAATCGGCGTTCGGATTCGACTTGGATCCCGCGCCGATCGTTGACGACGTTGATCCCACCGACGATTTCGATGCCATTGTGTCGTTAACGCAGCGCGAGGGTCTTATTGGCTTCTACGAGGAAGGACAAACGCAAAAGCTGTCGTTCCTGCACAACCGGGAAGAGCTCAATCTTATGCCGGTTCTGGCGAGGGTCAGCGGGCGACAATAGACGTCCCGACCAAAACGCAAAGCAATGAAATATCGCCAAGGCAAGTTTAGCTGCACGGTTCGGACCCGTGAGAAAGCTTATTGTCGTTCCTGCTGCCAACGTTCTTTGTTAGGATTAAAAGCTAATCAGTTGTTTTTACAAAGAGGTGGATCCCCCCCCTCTCTTTGTCACCCAAAAAAGAAACGATTCCGAAACGATTTTTGGGGCCCTCGTCTTTTTTTTAGTTTAACCTAATCAAAAATACGCGCTTTTTTATCCTTCGACGGAGACGTTTTTGATGAAGGACAAACAAGTAAAAAAAGACATTGAAAATTTTACCGCCGCTGGCTGTTTGCTGGAGGCACGGAAAACGCCGCCGCCGAATGCCGCCATGACGGTTGCGAGCGCGGTTGTCGTTTGTCCTATTTACAATTTTGTGTTTTGTCACATTTACGATAGCAGCCGAGCCGAAGAAATCGTACTTCTCTTTAAAAAAGAAACATCCCTCAATGAAGCTGGCTTCTTTTTGGATGCTCCTGGAGGCTACGTCAGGGCTTCTCTTCCCGATGGCCATACGGGGGAACAGCCCCGGCAAACGGCACAGCGCGTGTTAAAAGAACGAAGCCTCGATGGTCACGGCACACCCCTACTCGACCCGTCACTGGACCGTTTCACGCCTCTAGTCAACGCCATCGCCTATGGAAAGGACCTGTCTGTTTCATACAACGGCTACGAACTCGTGCTGACGGACGAAGAGTACGAGCGGATCAAAAGGCATAATCAGGAAAACGCCACCCACGGCTATAAAAGTGCAACAGCCTCTCTTTCAAGGGGGAAAACGCCGATCATGCACTTGATGTCGCTGAATGAAGCACTGGCGCAACAAGAAGAAGTCTTTCGTTCTCGGCACGAACGAAAAGCGCTTCAGGAACTTCAGAAGCGCGAAAAACGTTTCTCACCCCAGCCAGAAAAGATGGTTATGCTTCCCTTTATTCCAATGGATAATGGCGGCTATAAAAACGGCTAGAGCCTTTTTCGATTAGATTGGCGTTTTTATGCGGATGAAAAAGGCTCGAGTATCGCGTCTCAGTGTGACTGGTTGGGGCGGGAGGGATCGAACCTCCGCATGGTGGAATCAAAATCCACTGCCTTACCGCTTGGCTACGCCCCAAAGACGAAAGGAAGGGGAGGTATAGCGAGAGATTTGGGCCTCTGCAACGGTGTTTTTTAAGGTTTTTAACTAAGGAAAAGGATTTTTTGGGGAAAAGTTGAGATTGCGCCGCGCATAGGCTATACGAAAGGCCTTAATTTAAATAAAGGCGCGTCCCGCGCCAAGAAACGAAACGCGACAGGTCCCCATGCGATCACAAAGACAGCTTCGTGTCGGCGAAGAAATTCGCCATGCGCTCGCGGCCATCTTGATGCGCGGCGATGTGCCGTGGCCCAAGGAGCTAAAACCGACGGGCGTCACGGTAACCGAGGTCAAAATCAGCCCGGACCTTCGGAACGCGACGGTGTTCATCATGCCTCTGGGCGGTGAAAAATTAACCGAAACAGTAAAAGCCCTGAACGAGAACGTTGGCTTCTTCCGTTTCGCCGTAGGCAAAGCGGTCTCTTTAAGGTACGTGCCGGCGCTGAAATTCGTAGCGGACGAAAGCTTCGAGGAGGCAGAGAAGATCGAAGGGCTTCTGCGGGACCCTATCGTAGCACGGGATCTGAAGAAGAACGGGTCCTAGCCGTCGAAACGTTCGGGATATTCTGTTTGAAAGGGGCGTACGAAGCGATGGCGCGGCGGAGCCGCTCGAGCGTATCGTCGAAAGCCCCTCTGCGGAAAGCGAGCGCATTAAACGCGTACGGATTCCGATCCGACAGAAGCAGGGGCTCGACCAGACTCGCGGACGAAAAAAATCTCTTCACCGCCTCAAAGGCACGAAAAGCCTCGGCGTCTTCGCTCCGATTGAACAGGGACTCGGCCCTCGGGTCATGCAACGCGTCCAGAAAGAAAGTCACGCCATCAAAGGCCCATTGGGGCGAACCGATAACGATATGCGCCGCCGCATCGAAGGCCGCTTGCAGCTTTTGGGGATGGCTCTTGTCGAGTGCGGTCCGGACATCGTCTTCGAGGTCGGAAACGAGGGAAGCCAAAACGTCGTCTTCAAGAACGGCCTTGCCGAAGTGCGCGCGATTATAATGATCGACACGATCGGCTTTTCTCTTGGGTACGGCGAACGCTGTCTGCCGGGAGGCAAAATCAAAGGCGGCTTTGTTTGAAAATTCTTCGGTCGGATCGGAAGGCCAAACCGCCTGAATGGCATCGGGGTTCCAAAGGCAAGCGCTATCGCAGTCCCAGCCATAGAAGAACGACCGCAAGCCCGTATGGAAGTCGTCCTGAAAATTGACGAGAGCGACGCCATGATAGATCGCTTCGACACGGCTCCAGAAAACAGCCGATCGTCCATAGGCCTCGACGGCGAAGGTATCGAAAAAGGCCTTCAAGCGCCTCTCGTCCGCGCCATCGAGAACGAGGATTTTCTTTTTGTCGATATCGAGGTCATAGAGAAAGTTGTTATAGGCGCTTTGCCCGAAAGTCTGCCGGATGCGTTTACCGGCCCCCTCGCGCCACGAACCGTCGAAGCCAACCCACAGCCCGGAAGGCTTCCAATCGGGAATAACGGACTGCCGAACGGCATAAAGGGCCTCTTTTGACAGAGGCATGTCTGAAGAATGCTCGCCGCGCACGAAAAAATACCTTAATCAAAAAACGTTCTTCAATTCTATCATGAAAGTAAAACACAGGGCCAACAAAAATAGGGCCTTAAAAATCAAGGAAAAGGCCTTTTCCAAAATCAGGCCGGACGCGCCCGCCGCCTCAAAAACCCGCTGAACCGCGCCAAAAACGCCTTGACTTCTGTTGCGCCCCAAGCGTACTATTGTGATAGTACAGTCGATCATTGAAGATCGACGCACCAAAGGGATTTTCGATGATTGCGGATCGTCTCCATAGCCTTTGCGGGCGACATCATCAGCCGGTTCACCATCGGCACTGAGCCCCGTTTTGCGTTTTTTGAAAAAACGCCCCCTTTTCTCTCTTACACAAGAAAACATCAAGGAAGCCCGTCATGGCAACAGACCGCGTCCGCATAGCCCTTCAAAAGAAAGGCCGCATGGCCAACGACAGTTTAAGTCTTCTGAAAAGCTGCGGGCTTCACATCGACAACAGCAAAGACGACCTGTTCTGCCGAATCCGGGAGTTGCCCATCGATTTGCTGATGATCCGCGACGACGATATTCCCGGTTTTGTCGGTGGGGGCATCTGCGATTTGGGCATCGTGGGGGAAAACGTGTTCGCGGAAAAGAAAGCGTCGTGCGGGAAAGATGCCTTTGACGCCTGTGTACTGGAACGGCTTGGGTTCTCGCCGTGCCGCCTGTCGATTGCGGTGCCGGAAGGCGGCGAAATTGGCCGGATCGACGATCTGGACGGCAAGACGCTGGCCACATCCTACCCTGCGCTGCTGCACGCGTACCTGAAAAGCCGTGGCATCCGCGCGACGACCCTTTTGATGCGCGGCTCCGTCGAGGTCGCGCCAAGGCTCAAAATCGCAGACGCGATTTGCGACATCGTTGCCTCGGGCGCGACGTTGGAGGCGAACGATCTGCGCGAACTGACGGTCGTGCTGAAAAGCGAAGCGCTTCTCATCCGCTCAAAACGCACGCTTCCGGAAGAAAAGGAAGCCGTGATCAAACGTCTTCTTGCGCGCATGCGCGGCGTTCTTCAGGCCTGCGACAGCAAATACATCATGATGAACGCGCCGCGCGCGGCCATCGAACGCATCGCCGCGCTTCTTCCGGGGTGCGATTCGCCGACCATCATGGACCTGAACCGCAACGACATGGTCGCCATTCATGCCGTTTGCAAGGAAGCGATCTTTTGGGAAACGGTCGAAACGCTCGAAAAAGCCGGGGCCTCGGCGATCCTCGTGCTTCCGATCGAAAAGATGGCGGCCTGAAGGAAAGGACGGCGGCATGGAAACGATCGTATGGAACGGCGCCACGGCGGCGCAAAAGAAAAAAGCCCTCGAGCGCCCGGCTCTGCCGCACGACGAGAACGTCTTTCAAACTGTAGAAGCCATTGTGGGCGAGGTAAAAGCCAAAGGCGACACAGCGCTTCGTACATTCAATGCGCGGTTTGGCGGCGGCGAGCGCAAGAACCTGCGCGTCGCAAAGAACGAGATGGACGCAGCCCTCCTCGCGCTTCCTTCCGAACTCCGGGCCTCTTTGCGCCGCGCCAAAAGAAACATCGAACGCTTTCACAAAGCCCAGCGGCCCGAGGCGGTTTTGTGCGAAACGGAACCGGGCGTGCGGTGTGGCCTTTTGTGGCGGCCGATCGAACGCGTCGGGCTTTACATTCCGGCCGGAACGGCGCCGCTGTTCTCGGCGGTTTTGATGGAAGCCGTCCCGGCCAAAATCGCGGGGTGCGCCACGATCGTGCTGTGCACGCCGCCGCGACGGGATGGCTCGGTCGATCCCGGAATCCTCGCGGCGGCCAGACTGTGCGGCATCAAGGACGTTTTTGCCGTGGGCGGCGCGCAAGCGATCGCCGCCATGGCCTACGGAACGCGCACGGTTCCCAAGGTCGATAAAATCTTCGGCCCCGGCAACATGTACGTAACGGCCGCCAAGCAGCTTGTCTCGCAAGACCCGTCCGGCGCGGTCCTCGACATGCCCGCGGGCCCGTCGGAAGTGCTGGTCATCGCGGACGCCGAGGCCAACGCCGATTGGGTGGCGGCGGATCTTCTGGCGCAGGCCGAGCATGACGCGGCCTCGCAAGCCATTCTTCTCACCTCGGCAAAGACGCTGGCAAAAAAGGTGCAGGAAGCGCTTGCCCAGCAGCTTGAGGCCCTGCCCCGCAAGGCCATTGCGGAGAAAAGCTTGAAGCAGGGCCGGATCATCCTCGTCAGAAACATCCCCGAAGCGGTCGAGGTCTCAAACCTCTACGCGCCCGAGCATCTGATCCTGCACACAAAAAACGCCGCGAGGCTCTTGCCGACCATCCGACATGCCGGATCGGTTTTTGTCGGCTCGACAACACCGGAAACGGCGGGCGATTACGCGTCCGGCACCAACCACGTCTTGCCCACTTACGGATACGCCCGTACTTACGGAGGCCTTTCGGTCTACAGCTTCATGAAAAGCATGACGGTGCAAACCCTGACGTCCGACGGACTTAAAGCGTTGGGGCCAACTCTGGTGCGCATGGCCCGGGCCGAAACGCTGGACGCACACGCGAACGCCGTGACGGTTCGGTTGGGAGGTTGTTTATGAACGCTCTTCTTGCCTTGATACGTCCGGAACTGAAGGACTTGAAGTCTTACAGCTCGGCCCGAAAGGAAGCCGACGCGATAACGGACGGAATCAACCTCGACGCCAACGAATTTCCATGGCCGCCTTTCGGTGAGGCGCAAAAAGTCTGCGCGCCCAACCGCTATCCCGATCCTCAACCGAACGCGCTGATCGGAAGGCTCGCCGCGCTTTGGGGGGTCGCGCCGGAACGCCTTCTTCTGGGCCGAGGCAGCGACGAAGGCATCGACCTGTTGATCCGTCTTTTCTGCCGCGCGGGCAAGGATTCGATCCTCATCTGCCCGCCGACCTACGGCATGTACGAAGTCTGCGCCGCGATCCAGGGCGCGAAGATCCAACGCGTTCCTCTGGACGCGGAAGGCCAGCTGGATCGCGAAAACGTCGAAAGCGCCTGCACGCCCGAAACCAAATTGATCTTCATCCCGTCGCCGAACGCGCCCATGGGGCACCGGATGCGCCGGGACGACATTCTCGCCCTATGCGCAGGCCGCGCCGACAAAAGCCTGATTGTCGTGGACGAAGCGTATGTCGAATTTTCGGAAACGCCGCGTGGCTTGGCGGACGCGTTGGATACAACGCCCAATCTCGTCATCCTGCGAACGCTGTCCAAGGCTTACGCTTTGGCCGGGGAAAGGATCGGTGCCGTCATCGGCTCCCCCTTCTTGATCGAAAGCCTCCGGAAAATCATGGCGCCCTACCCCTTGACGCAAACGAGCATCCGGGCGGCGCTGGACGCGCTGAGCCCGAACGGCCTTGTTCAGAACACGGCGCTTCGCCGTCTTGTCGTGGCCGAAAGGAAACGGATGCGCGTACGGTTGGCCGACGTGTCCGGTATCGAACGCGTTTTTGAAAGCGAGGCGAATTTCCTTCTTGTCAAAACGGCGGACGCCCCGGCCCTTATGCGCAAACTTTCGCAGTACGGCATCCGGATCCGAGACCGAAGCGCGCTTGTGCCCGGCACGGTCCGGATTTCCATCGGCACGCCGGAGCAGAACGACCTTACGCTGAAAGCGTTGGGGGTCGAGCTTCCCGCCGCGACGCGTTCGCCCCGTCTTTTCAGCCTGAGGCGCGCCACCAAGGAAACGACAATTGCCGTAACGGTCGATCTGGACAATCCGTCCTTTCTGGACGTCGCGACGGGCATAGGGTTTTTCGACCATATGCTGGAGCAGCTTTCGGTCCACGGGGGCTTCGGGCTCATGCTGAGAGCCAAAGGCGACCTGCATGTGGACACGCACCACACGATCGAGGACTGTGCCCTGACGCTGGGCGAAGCACTGAACCGGTCGCTCGGTGACAAGCGCGGCATCGGACGTTACGGCTTTACGGCGCCGATGGACGACGCGCTGGCCCGCGTCAGCCTCGATCTGTCGGGACGACCTTATTTCGAATGCGAAGGAAGCTTCAACGACAACATAATCCCGCACTTTTTCCGGTCTCTGGCCACGGCGCTTCAGGCCGCCATTCATCTGAGCGTCAAAGGCGACGATACGCATCACAGGACCGAAGCGTCGTTTAAAGCCCTGGGCCGCTCGTTAAAGCAAGCCTTAGGACGAGATGGCTCCCTCCTTTTGCCTTCGACAAAGGGGGCGTTATGAGCGTCGTTCTTGTGGACAGCGGCGTAGCGAATCTTTTTTCGGTCGTGACGGCTCTAAGGCGGCTCGGCGTCGAGCCGGTCGTCGCCGACGATCCGGGGGCGATCCGCCACGCGTCACGTGTGATCCTTCCCGGCGTCGGCACCGCGCGGACCGCCATGGACGCGCTGAACAGGAAAGGTCTGACCGACGTCCTGCGCGGCCTGACGCAGCCCCTTTTGGGCATATGCCTCGGCATGCAGCTTTTGTTCGAACGCTCGACCGAGGGGGGCGACACGCCGTGCCTCGGGATCATTCCGGGAACGGTCGAAAAACTCCGCACCCAACCCGGTTTTGCGATTCCCCATATGGGCTGGGATGAAGTTAAGGTTAAAGCCTCGGCGCATCCCTTGCTCGACGGCGTGAAAGACGGAAGCTTCGTTTACTTCGTGCACAGTTTCGCGGCGAAAGAAAATCCGGCGGCGCTCGCCGTCTGCGATTACAGCGAGACATTTACCGCCATCGCGGGCTATAAAAACGCCTTCGGCTGCCAGTTTCATCCGGAGCGATCCGGTGCCATCGGGCAGCGTATTCTGGAAAACTTTTTGGGTTTATAAAAATGGATATTCTCCCAGCGATTGATCTCAAAGACGGTTCGTGCGTACGGTTGAAACAAGGCTCGTTCGACGCGGTCACGGTGTACGAAAAAGACCCCCTGCATCAGGCCCGGATTTTCGCGAAAGGCGGCGCGGAATGGGTTCACGTCGTGGATCTTGACGGCGCGCGAACCGGGGAAATGCATCACGCGGAGGCGATCGCGGAGCTGGCGCGGCAAACGCCCTTGAAAATTCAGGTTGGCGGCGGCGTCCGCAGCGAAGAAACGATCGAGCATCTTTTAAAGGCAAACGTCGAACGCGTCGTCATCGGAAGCTTGGCCGTCAAAAATCGAGCGCTGGTACAAAAATGGCTTGGAACGTTCGGCGCGGATCGGTTGGTGCTAGCGTTTGACGTTCGGTTCAAGGATGGACAGCCCGAAGTCATGACGCACGGCTGGCAAAACGGAAGCCAACAGTTGTTGTGGGATGTGCTGGATGCCTATGAACAAAGCGGGCTTCAAAACATTCTGTGCACGGACGTCGGCCGCGACGGCATGATGACCGGCGCGAACGTGGCGCTTTACGAATCCATCCGCAATCACGCGCCGCAGCTTCGGGTTCAGGCGTCGGGCGGCATCACCACGCTGAAAGGCATCGAGGCGTTGCGCGACGTTCCTGTTTCGGGAGCCGTGATCGGCAAAGCACTCTACGAAGGAAGGCTGGACCTTCAAACGGCCATCGAGAAAGCAAAGCATGCTGGCTAAACGGATTATCCCCTGCCTCGACGTGAAGGACGGACGCGTCGTCAAAGGCGTGCAATTCCGGGATCACGAGGATATGGGCGAAATCGTGGAATTGGCGGAACGGTACCGCGACGAAGGCGCGGACGAATTGACGTTCTACGATATCACGGCGAGCTGCGACGGACGACGCGTCGACAAGGACTGGGTCGCCCGCGTGGCCGAGGTTTTGGATATTCCGTTCTGCGTGGCGGGAGGCATCCGGACGACCGACGACGCACGCGCGATTCTAGCCAACGGCGCGGACAAGATCTCGATCAACTCGCCCGCGCTGGCCGATCCGAGCTTGATCGACGCCATGGCGAAAGAGTTCGGCGTCCAATGCACGGTGATCGGGATCGACAGCCAAAGGCAGGACGGCGACTTTGTCGTCTATCGGAACACGGGCCGCGAAGAAACGACGCGGAAGACGGAGAGACGAACGTTGGATTGGGCGCGCGAAGTCGAACGCCGGGGCGCGGGCGAAATCGTTTTGAATTGCATGAACGAAGACGGCATGCGGCGGGGCTACGACATCGCCCAGCTCCGCGCCGTAAAAGAGGCGGTTTCGATCCCCCTGATCGCATCGGGCGGCGCGGGAACCTGCGAACACTTCGCGGACCTGTTCTTGCATGCGAACGTCAACGGTGCGTTAGCAGCCAGCGTGTTTCACCGGCGGATACTGACCGTCGAGAAGGTAAAGAACTTCCTTAAAAATAGAGGGGTTACGGTTCGATCATGACAAAAAGCTTCACTATAGAAGAGCTCGACTGGGCCAAACAGAACGGTCTGATCCCGGCGATTATTCAAGACGCGTCGTCGCTGCGCGTGTTGATGCTGGGCTATATGAACGAAGAAGCGCTGCGCCAAACGATTAAAACGGGCCTCGTTACGTTTTTCAGCCGGTCGCGTCAATGCTTGTGGCAAAAAGGCGAAACATCGGGTCATATGTTACGTCTGTTGGATCTTCGCCACGACTGCGACAAGGATACGCTTTTGATCCGCGCGCTTCCGGCGGGACCGGTATGCCACACAGGCACGCGCACCTGCTTTGGCGAAGGCGACGACTGGATCGATCTGGCCGTGTTGGCGGATCTTGAACGAACCATCGAATCCCGCCGCACCGCACCGCCCGAGGAAAGCTATACCGCGCGGCTTCTTCAGGCCGGTCTTGCGCGCATCGCTCAAAAAGTCGGGGAAGAAGGCGTCGAAACCGCCCTCGCCGCCGCGACCAAAAGCCCGACGCTGGCACCGGAGGCTGCGGATCTCGTGTATCATCTTCTTGTTCTTCTTCAGGCGTCGGGGCTAACATTGCACGACGTTTTGAAAGTGCTCGACGCGCGGGCACGCCTTAAAAGGTCTTCCTCATGAATGTTTGTGCCTTTCTTCCTTTTGTAAACGACGCGGCCGACCTCGCCACCGATATTGCCCTGCGCTTCTTCCGGCAAGAACTTCCCGTCGAAGCTAAACCCGACGCTTCGCCTGTAACAGAAGCCGATAAAAACATTGAAAAATGCCTGCGGGCCGAAATCGAAAAGCGCTACCCCTCGCACGGGATTATCGGCGAAGAGTACGGCGTCCATAATGAAAACGCGGAGTTCGTCTGGGTCATTGATCCCATCGATGGCACCCGCGCCTTTATCATGGGCAAGCCTCAGTTTGGTCTGATCCTCGGTCTTTTGTACCAAGGCAAGCCTGTTTTGGGGTGTATTCATCAACCCTTTACGCGCGAACGCTGGATCGGCGACAATGAAAAAGCCACCTACAACGGCTGCGCCATCCATGTCGCGACGCCGCGTCCTCTTGGCGCGGCACGGTTGTGCATGGGCGCGCCCATGGCTTTTTCACAGAACATCGACGCCTATCTGGCGTTGTGCAAAAAGGCCGCTTGGCCGCAATACAACAGTGATTGTTATGGTTATGGACTTCTCGCCATGGGATGCACAGACGTTGTCGTCGAACAAGGCCTGAGCCTTTACGATGTGGCAGGCGTGGCGCCCATCGTAACAGGCGCGGGTGGGTTTATCGGAACCTGGGACCTCGCGCCGATCGACAAGGGCTTTTCAAACCGCGTGGTGGCCGCCAGCACGAAAGAGCTCGCCGCCGAAGCCGTCGAGACCTTTCTTTCGGCAAATAAAAAACTTTCGCGCCCTAAGTCGGCGACAGCCTCGCCTTTCTAAGAGACTGAAGCAAGCGGCGTATGCTAAAAGAAACAGTCATGACGATCATCGAAAGCCCACACAACGCGACGTTCAAAAAGCTCTTGAGCCTAACCACGGCAAAGGGGCTGAAGAAAGAAGGCTTATTTCTGCTCTCCGGCACCAAGCTAATCCGCGAATTCTTGGCCGCGCCATCCCTCGATATTTTCTATGAAGTCCATGAGGATGGTCAAAAACCGCTTGAGGTTGACGCGCCCTCACTTCAGCTTACCCCCCCGCTTTTCGCGCACGTGGACGTTCTGGGAACGCATGCGCCGCTTCTTGTCGTCAAACAACCCTCCCTGCCCCGCCTCGATAGCTTTGAGGGGTATATTCCCCATGGAATCGAAGTCGTTGTCCCCGTAGGCGACCCGGCAAACCTAGGCGCGGTGATCCGAAGCGCCGAAGCCTTCGGGGTTCCGCGCATCATCTTGACCCGCGAGGCCGCCCATCCCTTCTTGCCTAAAGCGGTAAAAGCGTCGGCAGGAAGCGTGTTGCGCGTTCGCATGATTCAAGGCCCCGCGCTTGATGCCGTTCCCGAATCCTGCATGGCGTTGGACATGGAGGGAGAGGATATAAACTCCTTCGATTGGCCGTCTGACGGCTTGCTGTTGCTGGGCGAGGAAGGCTCCGGTCTTGACGCGCGACGATTCAAGACGCGCGTGCGCATTCCGATCCAAGGGGTGGAAAGCCTGAACGTTGCAGTTGCAGCCGGCATTGCGCTGTCGCGCGTGCCTAGACGTCCGACGGTGCCGCAATCGCCGCTTCGATGAGAGCCTGTTGATCGGGATCGAGCTGAAGACCTTCGATCCGAGCGTCTTGGAAATTGGCATCCGTCAGATCCGCGCCGCGCAGATCGGCATCGCTAAGATCGGCGCCCTTGAAATTGACCCGAGTCAAGTTCGCGCCGGAAAAGTTCGCATGGCGCAGCGAGCTTTCGGAAAGGTTGGTAATCATAGTATAACCACTCGCCAACACGACGGGTTGAAGCAAAGCACCTTGAAGCGTTGCATTGCGGAGTTGAGCCTTGCTGAAGTTTGCCCCGCGCATATCGATGCCGGCCAAGTTGGCGTAACGAAGATCGACCTCACGAAGGTCGCTTCCTTGAAGCTGAGCCTTGGTGAGGTCCAGCTCGTACATAATGGCGCCCTTAGCTTTGATCAGAATAAGACACTGTCCGATAAACAACGACGTGCCGCGAAGATCAAAACCGCTCAGATCGAGCTGGCGACCGTTTTTCCCGTTGCTGTCGACCCAAGCTTTATGAAGCTGCAAAAGCTGTTCAAGCGGCGCGGGAAGATCTTTGATGGTCAACCCGACCGGCGAGCTCATCAACGCGCCTTGAAGGTTTTCCTTTTTGACTTCACTCAAGTTAATGGCCGTGCCGGACAGGACGGCACCGTTCAGCATGACGTTTTCGAGGTCGCATTCGCTGAGATCGGCGTTTTCGAGGTTGGTGCCGGAAAAGTCGGCGTCCTTAAGGCTGGCCTTCTTGATCTTGGCGCCCTTCATCATGGCGTCGCTAAAATTACTGCCAACAGCGACCGCGCCGGACAGCTTGGCGTTGTTCATCTTGGCGCCCGAAAGGTTGGCGCCGCCTTTGTCGACAACGGTCAAATTCTCGTGAGCCGCCTTCAAGCCGCCTTTGCTGTCGGTGTTGGACAACGACCCTTCGCGCAAATCAATGCCGTCCATGTTGGCACCGACCATGTTGGCGCCGCGCAGCGAAGCGCCGCGCAGATCGGCGTTTTTAAGGGAAGCACCCGAAAGATTGACGCGCCGCAAATCGGCGCAATAAAAAATGGCCCGATCGAGCTTGGTGCCCGAAAAGTTGGCCTCGCTTAGATAAGCGCCCGTAAAATCAGCGTCGGAAAGTTCCCTGTTGGAAAAGTCCAACCCCTCAAGATTCTTATGGGCGAATTGGGCCCGTTTGCCCCCCTTGCGCCCAAAGATAAAATCCTCGTGCTTTTTGATGATCGCATTCACGTCATGCTGAAGCATGCGGGATTTTTCTTTTTCACCGTCGTTCTTTTCTTCTTTGCTATCCATTCTGTCCCTTAACCCTTAAACCTAGCTTTCTAAAGACGGTCTTCTGCAAACGGTCGTCCCCCTTCGCGAACGCAACGCCCGCAAAACGCTAGACTGATTTTTACAAAAAGATATTAAAATTGTAGAAAGATCTTAAAAAAACAATCTTCTTGGGGAAAAAAAGTGTGCTATTCCTTGCAGCACATAGAGAAAAAATTCCTTCACGATCAGAAAGTCGCGGACATGCCCCAGAACCTTTCGGAAATTCGTTCAACATTTCTTAATTATTTCATAAAAAACGGGCATACCCATGTCCCATCAAGCCCGTTGGTGCCGCGCAACGATCCGACGTTAATGTTTACGAACGCGGGAATGGTGCAGTTTAAAAATGTGTTCACAGGACTTGAGAAAAGGCCCTACACGCGCGCGACGACAGCTCAAAAATCGGTCCGGGCCGGGGGAAAACATAACGACCTGGAAAATGTGGGCTACACGGCGCGGCATCATACGTTTTTCGAAATGCTGGGAAATTTCTCGTTTGGGGACTATTTCAAGCCCGAAGCCATTGCGTTCGCTTGGGAACTTGTGACCAAGATTTTCGGCCTCGACAAGGAAAAGCTCCTCGTCACCGTGTATCATGAGGATGAAGAAGCTGCGGCATTATGGAAAAAAATTGCCGGTTTTGATGATTCCAAAATCATTCGCATTAAAACGGACGCAAACTTCTGGCGAATGGGTGATACCGGGCCGTGTGGACCGTGCTCGGAAATTTTCATCGATCAAGGCGATAAAATTCAAGGTGGCCCACCGGGAAGTCCTGACGAAGACGGTGATCGTTTTCTCGAATTCTGGAACCTCGTTTTCATGCAGTTCGAAGAGCTGCCCGATGGGCGCCGTGTGCCGCTGCCCAAACCCTCGGTGGACACCGGCATGGGATTGGAACGAATAGCTGCCATCCTCCAAGGCGTCACCTCGAACTACGACATCGACCTGTTTCAGGCGCTGATCGGGGCCCTTGCCGGATATGTCAATGCGGACCCGAACGGAAATCAAAAAGCGTCGTTCCGCGTCATCGCCGACCATCTTCGCGCGACGTCGTTTTTGATCGCGGACGGCGTGTTGCCCAGCAACGAAGGCCGAGGCTATGTGCTGCGACGGATCATGCGCCGGGCCATGCGGCACGCCCACCTGCTGGGTGCGAAGGAGCCGTTGATTTACAAAATTGTGCCCGAACTTGTGACTCAAATGGGGGCTGCCTATCCGGAACTGGTCCAAGCCCAACCTCGAATCGAAGAGACGTTGAGGCTTGAAGAGTCGCGATTCAAATCGATGCTGGACCGCGGGCTGAAGCTTTTGGACGAAGAGGTTCGCAAAATTAATGGCGACGCGCCACTTCCCGGCGATATTGCCTTCAAGCTCTACGACACGTACGGTTTCCCTCTGGACTTGACTCAAGACGTCTTGCGCGGCCAAGGACGAACGGTGGACGTCACGGGCTTCGACGCCGCCATGGCGCGGCAGCGTGAGCAAGCGCGCGCCTCGTGGGCGGGATCGGGGGACACGAAATCCGCGAAAATCTGGTTCGAATTAAAGGAAGAGCACGGAGCAACGGATTTCCTCGGCTACAGCACCGAGCATGCGGAAGGCCAAATTCTAGCGCTTGTCCGCGACAATAAAAAAGTCGTCGAAGCGGCCACGGGCGAAAGCGTCGACGTTCTGGTCAACCAGTCGCCGTTTTATGGGGAATCCGGCGGCCAAAAAGGCGATATCGGCACGATCAGAACGGCCCAAGGCGGATTGTTGCGCATTACGGATACACTAAAGGAAGCGGACGGCCTTATCGTCCACAGCGGCCGCGTTGAAGAAGGCACGTTCCACACAGGCGACGACGTGGCTTTATGCGTCGATCACCATCACCGCCTCGCCTTGCGGGCGCATCATTCGGCGACGCACCTCTTGCATGAAGCGCTTCGGCGGGCGCTGGGCGACCATGTGGCGCAGAAAGGATCCATGGTCGCACATGACCGGCTGCGCTTCGATTTTACGCAGCCGACAGCGATCCCGGCAAACGTGCTCGAAGCCGTCGAGACCGAAGTTAACCGACGCATCGTCCTGAATGAGCCGATCGAAACGCGGCTCATGTCGCCTGAAGACGCTGTCAAAGAAGGCGCGCGGGCCCTGTTCGGCGAAAAGTACGGCGACGAAGTGCGGGTGGTGTTCATGGGAAGCGCGGACGAAGCCTTTTCGATCGAGCTGTGCGGCGGCACGCACGTGACGCGCACGGGTGACATCGGCTTCTTCAAGATTATCGGCGAAAGCGCTGTCGCGGCAGGCGTCCGCCGCATCGAAGCCGTGACCGGCATGGCCGCGCTGGCCTGGGTCAGGGAAAGAGAAGCGCTGATCGAAAACGCCGCCGACGCGTTGAAGGCCCCTGCCGCCGAGCTTCCCGAGCGCATCAAGAATCTCGTGGAGGAACGCAAGAAGTTGGAACGCGACGTGGCTGTTTTGCGCCAAAAGGCGGCGCTGAGCGGCGGTGCTTCAAACGACGAGGCGACGCGCGTGGTCGGCGGCAAAAACTTTATCAGCCGCATCCTGAAAGGCGTTCCCGCCAAGGATCTGAAGCCTATGGCGGACGCTTTTAAAGAAAGGATCCAATCGGGCGTCGTCGCGTTGGCCTCGGAAACCGACGGCAAAGTGTCGCTGGTCGTCGCCGTGACGGATGATCTAAAAAATAGCACCAGTGCCGTCGATCTTGTGCGGCTTGGGGCCGAACGCGTGGGTGGCAAAGGCGGTGGCGGTCGTCCAGATATGGCGCAGGCTGGGGGTTCGGAACCCGCCCACATGAAAGAAGCCCTTGACGCGATTGAAAAAGCCCTTGAAGGCTAAAGCCGAAGAACACGAAACGAGAGGCTCCGGCTTTGGAAAAAAAGGGGGCTAAAACTTAACGCTCTTGCTTTCATAGTGCCGACCCAAGAAGGAAGGCATCCGCCCCTCCGCCGTTGATCCCGGAAGTTGAGCCATATGATACGAAGCATCGACTTTCGTCCGTGTGCTCCATAAAGCGTCGGGGTTTTGATGATAGAAAATGTCCGACGCGGCTTCGGTCCGCGCCCAATCGAAAATTTGCTTGCGATGAACGATCTTCCACACACCTGCCGTGCCGGACGGTCGGCGTTCGAAGCGGTCCAGATAACGCCCGCCTAAAAAAACATCCTCGCGACCGATGGGTTTTTCAACACGAATATGGGTATGGAAATAGGACTCGACCAAAGCGGTATCGCCGTCCAAATCAACCCGCACGTTGGACACAAGATGATGCGACGACCGAATGGATTGAAAGATGGCTAACGCCCAATGAACATAATCGCCGCTCGTTCCTTGAAAGACGCCCGGCCCCAAATCCAACGTCGCATCGTGATGCAAGACCGAACGAAGCAGGTTTTCATCTAACCGATCAAGGCCTCGTGCGAACTTGGCCAAAACTTCCGTGATTTCCGCTTTGTCGATAACCGCCTGAAGTCTGGGCGGCAACCGTTCCCCCAAGCCTCCCAGCTGGGACGTCATTGACGGACGGGGAAAACGAAGCGCCGAAAGCGCCGTCTTGGGACGACGCGCTTTGGTTGACGCAGAAGAATTTTTTGCAAGCGATGCTTTTGGGGGAGAAACTTTTTTCGTTTTTTTGGAAGCCGCCTTGGTTGCAGCCGCCTTTTTCGGTGACGGCCCCGCCTTCGTTGGAACGGCCTTCGACGTCTTTTTTACCGGAGTACTTTTTTTCCGAGAAACCATCAAGGCCCTCCCCTTGTCGTTCCTATTTCTCAGGACAACCCCCACGTGGAAAAGATTATTTTCCGGGAGCAAGAATCATCCGCGCCCGAAACGATTAGCATATCTTTTCGCCTTTTGCACGAGAATACAGGGGGTTAGAGTCTTCTGTTCATCAATCCCTTCGGATTTTAAAATGTATTGCTTTTTGTCCAAAACAAAGCTTTTCTTGTGAAAAAACCATGCCAAATGACAAAAAAGGTCAAAAAATGGCCAAAAAACGCCCTACAAAACCCATTAACGCACAGAAAAATGAACCGAACGGTGAAAAAAACCCTATGAACGGCCTTTTTCATGTCTCAACCGATTGTTTTTAGTGGCCTTGCGTCCGATCTCTATCACAACCGAACCGATTAATCCGCTTATAAAAAGAGGTCTTTCTCAAGCGCCCGAAGGGCGTTGCGCCTAAATTTAACGTCCGGCATAACTTCAGCCAACATACGCCAAAATCGGACCGAGTGGTCTTTGTGCCGAATATGAACCAATTCATGGGCCACGACATAGTCCACAAGGCGTGGCGAAGCCATCATCAGCCGCCAATTCAACCGGATCACGTTGTCGACCGAGCAACTCCCCCACCGTTGTTCTGGATCGGTCAAAACAAAACGCGCATACTGCACGTCCAACCGTCTAGCCCATAAATCAAGCCTCTGACGAAGTTTCTTGCGCGCCATACGCTTCATCCATAATAAAATGTCCAACCGCGTCTCTTGCCGCAAGGCCTCCTCGGATAAGTCGCCCTCGGCGACACACACGCGCAGCTCATGCGGAAACAAATCACAACCTCCGCGCACGCCCCGGCGCACCGTCACGATGCATGCGTGACCAAGGACGGGGAAAATCGACCCCTCGGTAAAGGGTAACGGACGATTCTTGCGACGCCTCTGCTCGCGCACGATCCAGTTTTCACAATTGTCGAGCGCTTTTTGAAGGGACTTCGTCCCAGTTCGCCAAGGAACAAATGCGCGTACGGCTCCGTCGTCCTCGATCTTGAATGCAATCGTACGACGCCGACGTTTCGAGCGTTCAACCGTCAACGTCACAGGCGACCCGCGAAGACAAAGCGTGCAACGATCCGAAAAAAGAGCCATAATGGTAAGAAATATAAAAAAACAAAATGGGGTTGACGAGACCCATTTTCAAGGGGACGCGAAGTTTATTTTTTTCCTCCCCTTTTCAGAACCAAAACAGGGCCCATCTTTTTCAGTGAAAGACCTTAACTCTAACGCGAAGGAGGGTATCATGTCTCTACGTTCACTTATCGCCCGAAACACGGACCTTGTTTCCGATCCATTCTTCTCAATAGGACGGGCCTTGCAGCGGCAACTCGACGAGGGGTGGTCAGGATTCCCGAGAGAGGCTATGACCGAAGCGGCCGCGATGCCGGTTGATTTGGACGTCAAGGAAGACGACAAAGAATTCACCGTGACGGCGGATCTTCCAGGCCTGACGGAAAAGAATATTGACGTTTCCTTCGACGACGGTCTTCTGACCATTCGTGGCGAGAAAAAAGTCGAGCGCGAGGAAAAGGAAGGCACGTGGCACATTGTCGAAAGGTCTGCGGGAAGTTTTGCGCGAAAACTTTCGATCAGCGCGCCGGTCGACGCCGACAAAACGTCCGCCAAGTTTGAAAAGGGCGTGCTGACGATCACGCTGCCCAAACTGGCGCAAGAGAAAAGTTCCGCGAAGAAAATCGAGATCAAGTCGTCCTAAACGCGGCCGCAAAAAAGAAAAACCCGCCTCGCGAATGCGAAGCGGGTTTTTTTCTTTAAGATTTTCTATCGCCCGTTTGCAACTTTTTTTCCTGCCGCCTGTTTATGCGCATGGGCTTTGTGTTTTGGAAAAGGCCTGCGTCCGGAACGCCACGGCTTTGACGGTCCGCCCCGCCCACGGCGTGCCTCATGAGAGGGCTCGGCAACATACTCCGGGTTCATGAGCTTCTGGATCGCATTCCATTTCTGTTTATCGGCAGACGTCATAAAACTGATGGCTTGTCCGCTGGCTCCGGCCCGCGCCGTCCGCCCGATACGATGGATAAAATCTTCCGGACACTGGGGAAGATCATAGTTGATCACGGTTCCGATATGCGGCACATCAAGCCCGCGTGCGGCAACATCGGTCGCCACCAACACATGAAACTTCTTGTCCCGAAATCCTTGAATGACCCTGTTCCGGCGCGACTGTTTCAAATCACCGTGAAGAGCATCGGCCGCAACGTTGCTTTTATTCAACCGCGCCGCCAATTTTTCCGTGCCGTATTTTGTTTTGACAAAAATAATGGCCGTTCCCTCAAGATCGTTCAACACAGCCAGAAGCTGCTCGCCCTTTTTCTCGGGCGTTGTGTTGACGACTTCTTGACGAATATTCGGCGCCGCCGCCACCGTCGACCCGACACGGATCCGTTCGGGCTGAGAAAGATATTTGCCGGACAGCTTGACGATGCTCTGCGGCAGCGTGGCCGAGAACAGCAACGTCTGAGGCTTCTTTGAGAGGCGCGACAAAATCGTGTCGATCTGCGACACAAAGCCCATATCCAACATGCGATCGGTTTCGTCCAACACGACAAAACCAACATGGTCCAAAGAGACCGTCCCACGTTGAAGATGATCGTTCACACGCCCCGGCGTGCCCACGATCAACCGAGGCCGAGCCTTCAATTGACGAAACTGCTTCGGCATCGCCTCGCCGCCAATCAGCAAAGCCGTCTTAATCGTCGGCACCGGAATCAACTGCTGCATCGTATCCATGACTTGAGCGGCCAGTTCGCGCGTCGGCGTCAAAATCAAAGCCGTCATATCAGGATTGTCCATAAGCTTGGCGACGAGAGGAATGCCAAAGGCTCCCGTCTTGCCGGTGCCCGTCTGTGCGGACCCTAGAATATCGCGCCCATCCAAAGCGAACGGGATCGCCGCAGCCTGAATAGGAGTCGGTTGAGAAAAATGCATGCGCGCAAGCGACTGCAAAAGCTTCGGCGGTAAACCGAAACCCGAAAAATCGGTCGTCATTGTTAAAATCTTTCTGTTCCCGCCGGCGATACCGCCAGCGGGACACGAAACGTTAATCTGTTAAAGCAGAGATGCTTCAAACGCGTTAGTCGATCAGCTTCAGATTGACCGCCGACGTCTTGCCCTTCTGGGTCGCCATCTCATAAGAAACGCGCTGGCCGTCTTGCAGACCGTTCAAGCCCGCTTGCTGAACCGCGCTGATGTGCACGAACACATCGGATCCACCGTCAGCCGGTTGGATAAACCCGTAACCTTTTTGACCGTTAAACCACTTCACTGTACCTTCATTCATTGTCTTCATCCTTAGTTTTGAAAGAGCCGCTCTCACAACGACAGCGGCTTTATGAGTCTAGTTGCCCGGCGATCCTTCGAAAAAAGGATCACTCCGGGAAAACTCTTCGACAAAGGCAAGAAAAAGGTGGTCTTTTGGGCCATTAACTTGTTAAGCGCCTTTCGCAAGGCGTCTGCTCATCCGTCAAGGACAAGCCTAGCAAAAGCGAGAGTTTGTTCTAATCTCAAGCGGTCTAATACAGATTTTCCAAAGTGAAAGCAATGGCAAAATAAAGCCCCCTTCCCAAAAGCCCCCAAAGATTTGACTTTTCCCAAATTGGTGCTAGTGAATTTGGCAGTAATTTCTTAGGGATACTTCAAATCAGGAGTTCTTAATCGTGCACGATATTCCCGACGATCACCCCCGCGCCGCGTCTCTAAGACTACGCGCCGCGATAGCCGAACATCATGCGACGGGTCTTGTGGCCGAAACAGGCCCGATCTCGCACGGCCGGGGCGAAGCGTTCGACTATATTCTGGGCGAAGACACCCCCGCCCCGGTGCACGAGGACATCCGCGCGTCCGTGGCCCTGCTGCTTCAGGCCAAGCACCCCGTCATCAGCGTTAACGGCAACGCGGCAGCGCTGGCTCCCGACGCCCTGATCGCGCTGGCCGAAGCGATTCCCGCCAAGCTGGAAGTCAACGTCTTCTATGGCCGTACGGAACAACGCGAACGCCAAATCGCCGACTTCCTGAAAACGCACGGCGCCAAAGAAGTCTTAGGCGTCAACCCGGCCGCGCGCGTACCGCACCTGACCTCGGCAAGGGCCAGCGTCGACGCCTGTGGCATGGCCAAAGCCGACGTGATCGTCGTGCCTTTGGAAGACGGCGACCGCGCCGAAGCTCTCGTCGCCTGGGGCAAGAAAGTCATCTCGATCGATCTGAACCCCCTGTCCCGCACGGCCAAAACAGCCACGCTGAACATCTGCGACAACATCACCCGCGCCCTGCCCTTGATGAAGCAAGCCGCAAACGAACTGAAAGGCAACGCGTCCGAAATCGCCAAACTCACGGCCTCCATCGACAACAAGAAATCAACAGCCCGCGTACTGGCCTTCATGCGCGAAAGGCTTGCGACGCTGGAAAAAGAGCTTACCGCCTAACAAACGAATAGGAGTTGTTCTCATGCTTCTCACACTCGATGTCGGCAACACCAACATAGTCCTCGGGATCTATAAGGGCCGCGGCAAGAGCGCTAAACTGATGCACTGCTGGCGCTTGGGCACCGTCCACTCGCGCACGGCCGACGAATACGGTGCCTTGATCCAAAGCCTTCTTGTCGGTCAAAAAATCCCGCTCGCGGCGATCAAACGCGTCGCGATTTCAAGCGTCGTCCCCCCTGCCAACCGGGACCTGTCCGTTTTTTCGCGCCTCTATTTCAAAACCGACCCTTTCTTCGTCTCGGCCCAAAGCGATCTGGGCATGACCATCCGCTATGACGAGCCCATGTCCGTGGGCGCAGACAGAATCTGCAACACGGTTGGCGCCTTCCATAAATATGGAGGCCCGTTGATCGTCGTGGACTATGGAACGGCGACGACGTTCGACGTAATTGGCGACAATGGAGACTATCTGGGCGGCGCGATCGCGCCGGGCATTGGCATTTCAATGGACGCGCTGTTCCACCATGCGGCGAGGCTCTACCCGGTCGAGTTCAAAACGCCGCCAGCGACGATGGGAAAAAATACGATCAACTCGATGCAAAGCGGCGCCGTGTTCGGTTTTGCGGGGCAAACGGACGCGCTGGTCCGGCGGCTTCAAAAAGAAATCGGCAAAAAGAAAGCGAAAGTCATTGCGACCGGAGGCCTCGCGACGTTGATTCAAAAGAACAGCGAAACACTCGAAGAGGTCGATCAAACGCTGACGCTGGAAGGACTTAGGATCCTGTTTGAAAGGCAGGAAAAGCTCCCCTCGCGCGGCGAGGAGGACAAAAAAGTCGCAGGAAGGCCCCCCAAAAGGCCGGGGGAAAGGGCTGAAAAAAGGAAGTCAAAGAGAAGATAAGAAGCTCTCGACTCTTGAAGGAAGTTTGTTATAAAAGCCGTCCGGTTTTCCCTGCTCCGATCTTCCGAAGGCGCAAGGGGCAAAAAGGAAAGAAGAGGAACAAACTCGCCCTAGAAGGTTTTTTAACCTAGCCTTCTGGCGGCAGACTTGTTAGAAACCAAGGCGTTGGAGACGTGGCCGAGAGGCTGAAGGCGGCGGTTTGCTAAACCGCTATACGGGTTAACGCCTGTATCGAGGGTTCGAATCCCTCCGTCTCCGCCATTAATAATTTTCATATAAATATCAATGCGTTGAGACGTTAATGCGAATCCTTTGGGATCGTGACCTGCCCCCTTTTTTGGTCCACGGAGAGGCTGAATCTGTTCTACTAAGATGAGGGCCGCATCATGGGATTCGAAGAAGCCAGACCGGAATATTACGAAGGACTAAAAATCTTTCAAAAGCACACCAATCAACAAGATCGGTTGAAGGTGCTCTTGGCCACGTTTTTTGCCGTCCTTAAAAAGGAAGGAAGCAACGCGCTCCCCACCCACAGCCCCCTTCGCTGGAAAGATTTAGGGTGCGGCGATGGAAGCTTTACGCAAAAAGTCCTAGACGCTTTAAACGAAAACAACTATCCGCCACCTTTTTATGAAGGTATTGAGCTGGACGACTATTTTATCGCCGCAGCAGAAAAACGGCTTCAGAGCTACGCGAATATAGCGATCAAAAAAAGTTCCGCGTTCAACGGGACGCTTCACACCGACGAGCCTTGCGATATCGTCAGCGGTTTCAACGCCTTGTATTTTGCGCAGGATCTTGAATCTTTGCGGGAAGACGTGAAAAAGTCGCTAAAACCGAATGGATTGGGCCTGTTCATCCAAAACACCTCTCTAACGGATAAAATCGGACAAATCTTTACCGGCAAAAACTACAAAGAATATACAGCGTCCGTTTCAACCGAAGTGTTTTTTCCGCCCTTACCGACATCAGTTGTGATCTTATCTCTGGGAAGGCCGACATAAAGAAAATCGAAAGTCATCCCACGCCTGACGAACAAGAGAAAAAGAACGCCATTGTCGCCAAAAAAATCATCGACAGCATGGGCGGGATCTCAACCGAAACGGACGCAGGGCAAAAGGTTGCAAAGACATATATAGCCCGCATCAAAGGCGAATCTTACGGAGGCCAAGGGCGCTACACGACGGACAATCTTCTTTTTGTGTATGTTCCGCAAAAGGCGCCACAAAAGCTAAGAACGACGATCCTGAATACAATGAAGACAGTCCGCCAACATATGGCTAGGACGGAAAAGCGATAGATACCCTATTCTACCGGGGCCAGACTAACTCGTTGAGCTATCATGCTGACAAGGAGACTTGCCTCTCCTTTCGGAATATCGCGCTATCATTTGGGACGCGGATGGCGTTTTGTTTGGAATCCGACGCCGAACGAACGACACCGCCCGAAGCGCCGCGCACCACCCGTCCTCGAAAAAGAGAAGCTTAACGCGGCCCAGCCAATGCAAGCGAAGCGTCGCGCCGTGCAAAGAAAGCGGCCATGCGCGATTGGCGGTAGAGGGCAAAAAGGCCTCCGGCAAAGCCGTCGATCGTCACCCCTGTGGTCGGTTCGTAACCGGCATCCTTGTTGAACTCTTGGCGGACGAAGATCGTCTGGATGCCCTTGACGACGCCTTGGATCTTGTCGAGCGTTTTTTCGTTATCCTCAACAATCGCCGCGCGGGAAAAATCGATCCCCTTCTCGCCCAGGAACGCTTCGATCAGATGCGCCTTGTCGCCGACCTTGATGCCGCGCGCTTCGGCGAAAAGACGCCTGTCCTCGTTCCGGCTGGCATAGATCCCGTCGAACAGGTCGCCCAAGCCCCACTTTCCCAACAACACATCGACCGCATCGTCGTTGCCGTTCGATAAAATGACTGCCCGGACGCCGCGGGCTTTGGCCGCATTCAGCAACGCCACGACGCCTTCGTTTGGCCCGATGCCGTTGTCTTTGATAATCTCCAGATAAAGCGCACATTGCCGTTCCAACAACGCTTCGGGGGACTCGTCCAGACCGTGCGCCTCGATATAGCCTTCCATAATGTCCATCATGGTCCGCCCCGTGGCGTCTTGTTGAACCTCAAGAAGATCGTGGCTGCGCCCCGTCTTTTCTTCGAGGAGTTGTTGGAAAGCGATTTGCTGGACAAGCTCGGTCGGCCCCACCACGCCGTCGAAATCGACGATCAGAAGGTCAGTACCATCGAATAAACGGTCAAATTGCTCGGCGCGTTTTGCGCGCGCGGGGGCATAGGAAATACGGGTCATTTATCCAGCCCTTTAAAAAGTCTTTGAATAGCCGCCGACCCTATTAAACAAGCCCATGAACGATCAAGCCCTTTTTCCCTTTCAAAAGCGTTTCGCTGGCAAAACGTGCGTCATTTCAATCGCAGCCCCTCTTTTGCGACAAAATCTTTTCATTAAGCTTATTTTGCCTTACCTTAGCGTTCTTTGTTTTTTGGTTAATTGAAAGGTCCCAGTATCATGCTCGCATCGGCGCCCGTCTGGGCTGGCCCGGCTATCCTTATTGCTTTCGGATTAGCTTACCTTCTCGTCTTCACCGAAGAAAAGTTTCACGTACGAAAGTCCAAGCCCGTCATGATCGCGGCGGCGTTTATTTGGATCTTCGTCGCCCTCGCCTATCGAGTCCAAGGACGCGAGCATGAAGTTGCTCAGAAACTTAACATCGTCCTTCTTGAATACGCCGACCTTCTGCTCTTTCTCCTCTCGGCCATGAGCTTCGTCAACAGCATGGTCGAACGCAACGTGTTCGAAGCCCTTCGCTCGCGTCTTCTCGCCGCGAGAATTTCCACCCGCGCCCTCTTCTGGATCACGGGCGCCATCGCTTTTTTCCTCTCCCCCATCGCCGACAATCTCACCACCTCGCTGGTCATGGGAACCGTCGTCATGTCCACGCTCGCAACGGACCGAAAAGCTTTGGCGGCCGCGCTTGTGAATATCGTCATCGCGGCCAATGCAGGCGGCGCTTTCTCGCCTTTTGGCGACATTACCACGCTGATGATCTGGCAAAAAGGCGCCGTGGAATTCCACGAGTTCTTCAAAATTTTCCTGCCCTCGTTGACGGCTTGGCTCGTGCCCGCCGCCATTATCTCGTGTACATTGAAGAACTCGATGTCTTATACGGAAAAACACATCATCAATTTTCACAAAGGGGGCAGCGCTGTTGTCGTTCTGTTTCTTCTGACCATTGCAACAACAATCTTTCTTGACCGCGCCCTCGATCTCCCTACGTTTCTCGGCATGATGATGGGCCTTGGCGCGCTTAGTCTCTATGGGCACTTCCTGTACGGCGCCGATATGCGTATTCTCGCGGGTGCGCCCGATAACCCCAACGGGCTCAAACCGTTTAACATCTTCTCCATCATGGAAAAGGTTGAATGGGACACGCTGCTCTTCTTCTATGGCGTCATGCTGTGCATCGGCGGCATCGGCGCTATCGGTTATCTGGGCGATTTGTCCTCTTTTCTTTATGTCGGGCTTGGTGCCTCGGTGGCCAATATCCTGATAGGCGCGTTCTCTTCCGTCGTCGACAATATCCCCCTCACGTTCGCCGTGCTGACCATGGCGCCCCAAATGGACCATGGTCAATGGCTGTTGCTAACGCTTATGGTGGGCGTAGGCGGGTCGTTGCTTTCCATAGGCTCTGCCGCCGGCGTCGCGTTGATGGGCGTGGGCCGAGGCAGCTATACGTTCATGTCCCATCTGAAATGGACATGGGCCATTTTGCTCGGCGTCGCGGCGAGTATTGGCGTTCATTTTTTTGTGAACCGCGACGCATTCTCTGGGCCTCTGTTCTAGAGCCTTTTTCGAAAAGGCTGGCCCTTTTTGCGCGGACGATAAAGGCTCTAGCTTTTTGTTTAATCGAGCCGATTCACGCGAACGGTTGGCCTAACGAGAGGCCATCCTTATCACGATCGGCTCTAGACGAACAGTGCGTTGAACAAAAAGCCCACAGCCAGAATGCCTGCGGCGACAATACCGAACGGAGGCCATAAGGTCTTGGGGCACATAGCCATGAACAAAAGCGCCGAGACCGACGCCGATGACCACGAACAGCCAAATACGGCCCACAATGTCAGCGACGGCGTTCCAGCCCTCGCGAATACGCGCATCGAACGAAGCATAGCTGTGCACAGGCAAAGCCGTTTCGTCGCGAACGTCCTGAACCCATTGTTCGAGCCAGCGTTCGAGACGCAAGCGCCCCATGATCCATCCGGCGAGAACGAGCAAAAGGCCGAGCGCGATTTCGTTGACCATAGGTGCGGCAATCAGGAAGGAAAAGGTGACGCCCAAAGGCACGCCCGCGGAAACGAAGGAATGGCGGAGCACGAACAGAACGGGGTCAGAACGCCCAAGCCTGCCGCGGCAAGGTTGCCGAGCCCTTCCCGGCGTCCGGAAAGGAAGGCACGGGTTTTCTGGAGCGAAAAGAAGGTGCGCACGACGCCCATAAGAAAAACGATGAGCACGAGAAGAAGGAGAACCTTAGGGACTTCGTAAATGAAGAAAGCGAGAGCGCTTCCGCCTGCCCCGGTTATGTCGATTCCGGCCGAAGAAACGAGGCCATCGGCCAAAGGTTGAAGGAAGGTGTAAAGGACGCCCCAAAGAACGAAGATAACGACGGTTATGGCAAAACTACATATCCTGATAGTTGGGGCCGCCACCGCCTTCGGGAACGCACCAATCGATGTTCTGCTTGGGATCCTTGATGTCGCAGGTCTTGCAGTGCACGCAGTTGGCGGCGTTGATTTGAAGGTGAGGCTTGCCATCGTCGCCCGTCACGATCTCGTACACGCCAGCGGGACAGTAGCGGGATTCGGGTGAGTCATAGACGGGGATGTTGACCTCGTCCTCGATCTTCCAATCGCGCAGCTTGAGGTGCGCGGGTTGATCTTCCTCGTGGCTCACGTTCGCCATAAACACCGACGACATACGGTCAAAGGTGATGACGCCATCGGGTTTCGGGTAGTTGATCTTTTTGCACTGAGCGGCGGGTTTTGTGCATTCGTGGTCGCCGTGCTTGGTGTGGAAAGTCCACGGAGCATGACCGCGCAGAAGAATTGTATCCAAACCGGAATACATGGTGCCGAAAAGCATTCCATAGTGAAACGAGGGCCGAATGTTCCGGGCGGCATGCAGTTCTTTCCACAACCACGAGGCTTCGTACTTCTCCTGATAGGTTGTCGCTTCGACCGCCCCGGCGCTCAGCGCGTCCATCACGGCGTCGGCGGCGATCATGCCGGACTTCATGGCCGTATGGGTGCCCTTGATCTTGGGGACGTTCATAAAGCCCGCCGCGTCGCCGATCAAGGCTCCGCCGGGGAAGGTCAATTTGGGAACGGATTGGAATCCGCCCTCGCATAACGCGCGCGCGCCGTAAGCGATGCGCTTGCCGCCTTCGAGCAGCTTGCGGATTTTGGGATGGGTCTTAAAGCGTTGGAACTCCTCGAACGGCGAAAGGTACGTGTTCTGATAATCCAGCCCCACGATGAAGCCGATGAGGATCTGGTTGTTTTCCCAGTGGTACAGGAACGACCCAGCATAGGTCTTCATATCCGCAGGCCATCCCATGGTGTGTTGAATGTGGCCGGGTTTGTGTTTGGCCGGATCGATCTCCCAGATTTCCTTGACGCCGAGGCCGTACATCTGCGGATCGCAGTTGGCGTTCAGGTTGAACTTGTCCATCAGCATCTTGGTCAGCGAACCGCGACAGCCTTCGGCCATAACGGTCTGCTTGGCGCGAAGCTCAACCCCGCGGGTGAAGCGGTCGGTGGGCTTGCCGTCCTTGCCGATGCCCATATCGCCCGTGGCGACGCCCACGACCACACCTTTGTCGTCGTACAAAATCTCGGCTCCGGCAAAGCCCGCATAGATCTCAACACCAAGACTTTCCGCCTGCTCGGCCATCCATTTGGCCAAGCGACCAAGACTGCCGATGTAGTTGCCGTGGTTGTGCATGGTGGGGGGCGTGGGAAGCGGGAAGGCCAGCTTGCTGGTCAAGAAGAGCACGCGGTCGCTTGTGGCGGGGACGGTAAGCGGCGCGCCCTTTTCTTTCCAGTCGGGGATAAGCTCATTCAAAGCGCGAGGTTCGAACGCGACGCCCGAAAGCATATGCGCGCCGACTTCCGAGCCTTTTTCGATGACGCAGACGGACACTTCTTTGTTGCACTGCTGCGCAAGCTGCTTGAGGCGGATGGCGCACGAAAGCCCGGCGGGGCCCGCACCCACAATCAAGACATCGTATTCCATTACTTCGCGAGGTGTCTCTGGCGTATCGGACATGGCAAAAATCCCGGGATTTGTTGAAAAAAGTCCCGGAAACTTTACCTCTTAAATAGTAACGAAAAGGTTACTGTCCTACGCCTGAAGGCCCGCCGGGCTTCATCCCCATGCCAATCTTGGGCTTGTTAAGGGTGGTTTTTCTCTTGAGCCCGCGTGTGCCGGATGAAACGGCCCTTTCCCGAACAAGTCTCAGTTCTTTCCAAGCGTTCTCACCAAACGAAATGGCCCAATTCACGATTGCAAAGGATTTAGCGTTCGTTTTCGTACGCTCCCATGCCACCGCCAGATTGGCCGACGCGCGCATGGGCCAATCGCTGAAGAAATCCGCCAAAGCTTCAACGACTTCCGTCATATCCAGATGGCGCCAATTGGCCATCACCTCTTTTAACCGGGCCGGCGCCAAAGTCTTCTTCGAACGCGCACGACGCGCCATGCCCGACGCGGTGCCCGCTTTGCCTCGGCCAAAGCTGTCGGTATCGCCTTCGCCTGTTTCCTTCTTGACCCGGGAGCGCCGAACAGGGGTTGCCTTTTTGACGGCCTTTTTAACGGTCTTAACGGGCTCTTTGTCTGGGGTTTCTTCTGCCATCGTGTATGTATTCCCTGTTTATTGATCTATTACTTTGCCGTCTTTCAAAAAAAGAAAGCTGGTGTCAAAGCCTTCCACCGGCCTCTTATTCTCCATACGAATGATCAAAATTTTATTGATGTTCATCAAAAAACCGTGCATCTCGTCCGTCGCTTGCCAATCAATAGGATACGTGTCGCCTGTGTCGAAGATAATCTCGATTTGCCGGTCATCGACATGGTATCCCACCCACAGAGGCGTCGCCTCGAAAGGTTCATCATGGACAAGGCAAACCTTTCCACGGGCGTTAACGACTAGGCCTATATTCACGGAACGACGAGCTCCTATCAGAAAAAAGCATCAATAATCCGGCATTGTCGTCACAGATCGTTAATGTCTGGTGAATATATTTGGCGCATTCACCTTATTTGTTAATCTTTTTCTTAATTTTCTAAATAATCGAGGCGCGTTACCCGGCCTTGCGCCGCGCTTTAAGCGCGGCCGTCAATGTTCCGTCGTCTAAATAGTCAAGTTCGCCCCCGACCGGAACGCCGTGCGCCAATTTCGAGACAAGAACGCCCGTGGGAACCAAACTTTCGGCTACATAGTGGGCTGTGGCCTGTCCTTCAACCGTCACATTAAGAGCAAGGATGACCTCTTTGACCTCGCCGATCCGCACGCGTTCGACCAAAGCGGCAATCGGCAGATCCTCCGGCTTGATTCCGTCCAGCGCCGACAGCGTTCCGCCCAGCACATGGTAAAGCCCCCTGTACGCATCCGACCGCTCGAGCGCCCACAAATCCGCCACATCCTCGACCACGCAAATCTGGCTTCTGTCCCGGCCGGGATCTTGGCAAATTTCGCACGGATCGCAGCCGCCAAGATTGCCGCACACGCTGCATTCCTTCACCTCGTCCTTCGCGCGAGCCAAAGCATCGATCAAGGGCTGCATGGCGCTTTCGCGTCTCTTTAAAAGATACAACACCGCGCGCCGCGCCGACCGGGGACCCAACCCCGGCACCTTTGCCAAGCGTTTCATCAACACATCAAGTGGGGACATCGTTCTTCCATCCCATGCCCTAGAACGGCAGGGTCATGCCCGGCGGAAGCTTGAGACCGCCCATCATTTTCGACGTTTCCTCGGCAACCGCCTTCTCGACCTTGCCCTTCGCGTCGTTGACCGCCGCCACGATCAAATCCTCAAGCAATTCCTTGTCGCCGTCCGCTATGACCTTGGGATCAATCGTAACCTTGCGCAGCTCGGCCTTGCCGTTCATGCGCGCATTGACCATGCCGCCGCCCGCTTGGCCTTCAACTTCGACACTTGCCAGATGCTCTTGCATCTGGGCCATCTTGGCCTGCATCTCTTGAACTTGCTTCATCATCTGTCCGATATTCATCATTTAATCCTCACTGTCTTGATCGATTTCTTCGTCATCCGAAAGCACGGCGACGTCCATGGACGCTAACTCATTCGCCGTCTTTTTAAGATCGACAAGCGTGGCGCCCGGAAACGTCTCGAACACCGCTTTCACCAAAGGGTGCTCTTTCGCCCGCGCGTACCGCTGCGCCTGCTTGGCCTGATCCTGTTCATGTAAGGTCGGATCGCCTTCCTTCGACGATAACGAGACAACCCACCGTTGCCCCGTCCATTCCGACAAAAGCTTGCCCACACGCCCCGCCAAATTCGCCGGAGCATCATCGCCCACGCGCAGTTCTAAAAGGCCCGGCTCGAAACGCACCAAATGCACGCGCCCATAAAGTTGCGCATGCAGCCCAGCCTCGCGATTCTCTGCAAACAAAGCCACAGCATCCGGATACGAAGCCACGCACGCCTTTAATTCGAGCGCGGGCTCAATGTCGACGACCGGAGCCGAGACCACACCTCCGCCACCCAAAGCCAGCTTGACCCCACCGCCACCTCCCGATGGGGGTGTGTTTGGCGCGGCATTCGATTCCAACCCCTTGCCGTTACGAAGCTGCTTGATCAAATCGCCCGGCAAAGGCAACTCAGACGCATAGGCCACGCGGATCAAAACCATCTCCGCCGCCTGAGCTGGGCGCGGAGCCATTTGAACCTCGCCTATTCCTTTAAGAAGAATCTGCCAAGCCCTTGCCAACGCCGGAATTTTGATATCCGCCAAATCGGCCAAAAGATTCCGGTCGTATTCCGGAAGACTCGCGTTCGCGGCAAAATCGGGCACCACTTGAGCCCGGGTCAGAATGTGCACGCTGTCGCATAAATCCTGCAAGACTTGGACCGGATCTGCCCCAACCGCCTGCATAGCCTCGAACGTCTTGAGCGCCTCGCCCATCGCGCCGCGCAACACATCCCGGCATAACGCAACCGTCTGCCCCCGGTCCGCCAGACCCAGCATCGCCTTGACGTCATCCGCCGACACCGCGCCATTTCCCCGCGCAATCGCCTGATCCAACAGGCTCAACCCGTCGCGCACCGATCCGTCGGCCGCAGCGGCAATCATCGTCATGGCGTCCGAGTCCGTTTGAGCGCCTTCTTTTTCGGCGACTTTGGCAAAATGCTCGGCCAGCACCGCGCTGTCGATCCGGCGCAAATCGAACCTTTGACACCGTGAGAGCACCGTCACCGGCACCTTGCGAATTTCGGTCGTGGCAAAGATAAACTTGGTGTGCGGCGGGGGCTCTTCCAACGTCTTCAAAAGCGCATTAAACGCGTTTTTCGACAACATATGCACTTCGTCGAGGATATAGATCTTGTAGCGCGCCGAGACAGGTCCATAGCGCACGCCTTCGATAATGTCGCGGATATCCTCGACGCCCGTGCGCGAGGCCGCGTCCATTTCCAGAATGTCCACATGCCGGTCTTCCAAAATCGCACGACAGGATTCGCACTGGCCGCAGGGATGCACCGTAGGGCCGCCCTTACCATCGACGCCCGTACAGTTCAGCGCGCGAGCAATGATGCGCGCCGTGGTCGTTTTGCCGATCCCGCGCACGCCCGTCAGCATCCACGCGTGCGGCAGACGCCCCTGTGTGATCGCGTTCGAGAGCGTTTTGACCATGGCTTCCTGCCCGATCAGCTCGTCAAACGTCACGGGACGATACTTGCGCGCCAAAACCTTGTACGCGGGCGCGTCGTTCGTTTCGCCGTTTTTGAAAAGAGAATCCGCCATACGCGCGTGCCACAGCCACAGGGAAAAACAGGTGGAAGACTGGACACGACCCGGCGCTAACACGTTACGGCTGCTGCCTTTCGGCCCTGACCGGGTTGGCGTGCACACCGCCCGCGCCAATCTTCCGGTCCTGCTTATACCAAAGATTCCCTCAAAAGAGAGTCAAAACTTATCCCCGAAGCCCAAAAAGCGCCTTGTTTTCCTTATTTCTTTTGGTTTTTCGGCGCGTTGTCGGTCCAACTGGAACATCCTGTCGGGCGCGACGGCTTCTCATAAGCATAAAGTTGCGGC
Source organism: Alphaproteobacteria bacterium (assembly GCA_028690155.1). Taxonomy (GTDB): domain Bacteria; phylum Pseudomonadota; class Alphaproteobacteria; order UBA9219; family UBA9219; genus CAIXLI01. The sequence goes on from JAQVBU010000006.1 coordinate 47,601, forward strand.
GCAGGCTTGGACTTGATCGATGTCGGCGTAGGTTCCTGTGCAACGGTTGGCTGAGGCTCATGCGCGGAGAAAACAGGCTTTACGGTTTTCTCGCAAACCGGAACGACCATCGGCTCCTCGCGGAAGAACAGCGCCTGCGAGGCCTTTTCGCGCCAGCCTTTGGTTTCGGTCTGGGGGCGGGAGTCGCGGTACGTTTCGCCGTAAAATTTCGTCAACAAGGCCTCGCCATTGATCGAGGCCCCGTTCGAAACCGCCGCCAGCCAGTGCCCGTTGAGCACGCCGACAGCGGTATTCAAAACAGCACACCCGGTCAGAACGCCCATGGGAACGCCCGTGTTCAGGCGCACCTTGCCGACCTTGCCCGCCGCGACCAAGGCCGCCGAGCCCAAAGCCGCCACAACAGGAACCGTCACAAAAAGCCCAAAGCTTGTCGCCAACCCGGCCAAAAGACCCGAACAGCACAAGCCCGCCGCATCCAGAACCTGCGTGCTGGTCGCGACCTCTCGCCATGTCTTTTCGGCCTGAACCGTTTCGGGCGCGTTCATTTGCAAGCCCGCTTTGATATTGCTGCCCGCAAAGAAAGCCGTGGCCGCCGCCGCCATCCAGCCCACGGCCGAGCCCGGATTAAGCACCGCCAGACCAAGGCTGCCCAAAAAGATTGGGGCCTGCACCATCCCTACCGTCAACGTCGCCGCACCGGGCCTGTCCTTGTTAAACGCGTCTTCGGGAATTCTGTTCACAAAAGGAATAAAGGAGCGAGATTTGAAAAACGCGCGCGAGATGGGCTTCTCAATCCGCGCAAAAGCGGCGTCGCCGCGCTCGCCCATCGCGGCGCGCGCAAACACATAGCCCGCCAAAAGAACCGCTGGTACCGCGACGTAAAGACTTGGAATCTGCGCAAACAGAAAAACGTCCGCTAACGCAAAACTCGGCCCAGGATCGCCCCATAAGCGCTTTAAAGAATTCATGGTCGTCATGGTACAAGAAAGCCCTTCCGACAATCAATTCTTTCATGCCGTTTTTATCCTTAATACGTCCTTTTTTTGATGGAATGGCCGGGGCCTTGGCCTATGGGGCGGCCCAAGGCTTTCAACCGCTCGACCACCCTGCGGATGCTGGCTTCGGCGTCGTCGTCCACGTTCGGTTTGTTCGGATACAACTGATAACTTTCCCGGTACTTCTGCGGCGTCACGTTCGGCATGAACACGTTCGCCCCGCATTGCATCACACGATCCCGGCCCTCGCCGCGTGGAAAGATCGCGTCAAACGCCGTGGTCGCCGGGATGTGTGCGTCCTCGTTAAACAGCCGGAGCACAGCCACGGCCACAAAGAACATCTCCGGATCGTCCGCATACGCGTTCTTGGCGTTTGCAAGGGGCGTGTCGGGATGCGGGATGAACGGCCCCACCCCGATCATGTCCAAATCAAGCTCGCGGCACAGAAGGATGTTGTTCGCCAGCGTGTCCACCGTTTCGCCCGGGACGCCGATCATAAAGCCGCCACCCGTTTGCACGCCCAGATCTTTCAGTATGCGCAGGCATTCCAACCGTTCCTCAAGCGAACAATCGGGATGAATGCGTGCAAACAATTCCGGATCGCTGGTCTCAAAGCGCAAAAGGTATCGATCCATCCCGCAGTTGCGCCAATAGGCATAAACGTCGCGCGTCCGGTTGCCCACCGACATCGTCACCGCCAGAGCCGTTTCCTTTTTGATGCGTTCGATCAGTTTGCCGATGCGCCTGTTCTCGGTGATCGAGGGCGCCTCGCCCGACTGCAGCACAATCGTTGTTTGCCCCCATGCAGGCATCTTTTTGGCGACAGCCAGAATCTCGTCGTCGTCCATGCGATACCGACACACCTTTTCGTTGTCCGCCCGGATGCCGCAATACGCGCAATGGTTCGCGCAAATGTTCGAGAATTCTACGATGCCGCGCAAAAAAACCGCATCGCCCATCACCTCGCGCCGGAGTGAGTCGGCACGCGCAAACAGCGCCGCACGATTCTCTTTCGGCGTGCGTAGAATTTCTGTAACCTCGGCGTGAGCGGGTGCAGCATAGCGATAACCCGCCTGTTCCACCTTGTCTTTTCCGCCTGTCGCCATAACGTCCTTTAAAAAAGTGGACTCGCGCTCTTTCACAGCAGTATGATTAGAAAAAATCGTTGAGACTTGGAAGCTCTTTTCTCAAGCTCCTTATCCCAAGCGATATTTCTACAAAAAGGAGAAGGATAATGACTACCGATCCAAGCGATCTTGCGGCCCCATGGCTCAACGGTGATGAGCTCAAAGCGCTGATGGCAAAAAACGCCAAGGAAGATCCCGTCAAGATCCGCGAGATTTTTGCCAAGGCAAAGGAGATGAAAGGCCTGACCCTTGAGGACGTGGCGGCCCTGTCCGCGGTGGAAGACAAGGATCTTGTCGAAGAGATGTTCGCGGTCGCGCGCCATATTAAGGAAGAGATTTACGGTCGTCGCGTTGTGTTCTTTGCGCCGCTTTACGTTTCGAACTTGTGCTCGAACGAGTGCGCGTATTGCGCCTTCCGCAAAAGCAACCACCAACTGGTTCGCCAATCTCTGACTCAGGAACAGGTCGCACAACAGACCGAGATGATCCTCAATCAGGGCCACAAGCGTGGCCTTATTATTGCAGGCGAAGCGTATCCCGGCGGGTTGAAGTACATTCTCGACTGCATCGAGACCATGTACTCGGTCAAGACCGACAAGGGCGAGCTCCGCCGCATCAACGCCGAGCTGGCGCCCATGACCGTCGATGAATTCAAGAGCCTGAAGGCCACGAACATCGGCACCTACGTCTGCTTCCAGGAAACGTACGATCGCGACGTTTACAAACAGGTCCATTTGAAGGGCAAAAAGGCCGATTTCGAATGGCGCGCCTCGACTTTCGACCGCGCCATGCTGGGCGGCATCGACGATGTCGGCCTTGGCGTTCTGTTCGGCTTGGCCGACTGGAAGTACGAAGTGTTGGGCTTGATGCGTCATATCCAGCATTTGGAAGAGCGTTTCGGCGTGGGCTGTCACACCATCAGCTTCCCGCGTATCGAGCCCGCCTGCGGTTCCGAAATGTCCAAGAACCCGCCCCACGCCGTTTCGGATCTGGACTTCCTCAAGATCATCGCCATCATGCGGCTGGCCGTGCCTTATACCGGCATGATCATGTCCACCCGCGAAACGCCGGAAATGCGCAAAAAGACCCTCGATCTGGGAATCTCGCAGATCTCGGCCGGAAGCCGCACCGATCCCGGCGGCTATACCGAAGACGACGGCAAGTTCGAACAGGACGATGCCGCGCAGTTCCATCTGGGCGACCATCGAACCTTGGCTCAAGTCATCGACTCGCTCGTCAAGGATGGTATGGTGCCCTCCTTCTGTACCGCCTGCTACCGCTTGGGACGCACCGGTCAGGACTTCATGGATCTGGCAAAACCGGGCCTGATTAAACAGAACTGCGCCCCCAATGCGATCAGCACCTTCTGCGAATACTTGATGGACTATGCCTCGCCGGAAACCATCGAGCGCGGTTTGGCCGCCATCGATAAGGAAATCGCAACGTTGAATCCCGAAGGGCAAAAAATAGCCCGTGAGGTTGTCAAACGGGTTCGAGCCGGAGAACGCGATGTTTTCTGCTAAGCCACGATGAAACCGGGAAGCACATCTTGAGGTTGTGCTTCCCGGTACAATTTATTCTTTTTAGTTCCGACGGTGCCCTAAAAAGAGCTCCGTCGGTTTTTTCTTTTTGAGCAACAAACTTTCTCTGCGTCGTCCTTCTTTCTAAGTTTTACTTTAATGAGAATATGATAGCATTCAATTGCTTCATGATTCGCTGAGGCTTTCTTCTCCCCCAGCGAAATTTCCCTCCTTTATACTCTCTCAACCCTATAGAGGTAGTCCATGTCCGCAGTAATCGTTCTCGACGAGGAAAAATGTGTCGGGTGTAATAAATGTATTGCCGAATGCCCCGTTGAAGGCGCCAACATCGCCTTTGTCAAAGATGGAAAAAACAAGGTTCGAACCAACCCTGAGGCTTGTATCCTTTGCGGCCAATGCATTGGCGTCTGCGACCACGGCGCGCGCGACTATATCGACGACACCGAACGCTTCTTCGAGGACATCGCTCGCGGCGAGCCCGTTTCCATCGTCGCCGCTCCGGCCATCCGCTTCAACTTCGACAATTATCGCCAACTGTTCGGCTTCCTTAAGTCCATCGGCGTCAAAATCTTCTACGACGTCTCTTTCGGCGCCGACATCACCACGTGGGCTTATCTGCGCGCGATCGAGAAAAACAACCTCGATTCCGTCATCGCCCAGCCCTGCCCCGCCATCGTCTCGTTCATCGAGAAGCATCACCCCGCTCTTATCCGGAAGCTGGCCCCTATTCACAGCCCCACGCTGTGTACCGCCGTTTACCTGAAAAAATACAAAAACGTGAACGACAAAATCGCCTTCCTGTCGCCCTGCCTCGGCAAAGTTTCCGAGTTTACCGACACGGGCTACGTCACCTACAACGTCACCTACAAAAAGATCAAAGAATACGTCAAAGCCCACAATATCGATCTCTCTTCGTATCAGGAGAAAGAGTTCGACGACGTCGGCTGCGGCCTTGGCTTGACCTTCAGCCGTCCGGGCGGTTTGCGCGAAAACGTCGATTACCACACCCGCAATCAGGCATGGGTTCGCCAAGTCGAAGGCATCGAACACGCTTACGACTATTTGATTGAGTACGCCGAACGCGTCTCGAACGGCAAAAAGCTTCCCCTTCTGGTCGATATTCTGAATTGCGCCCACGGCTGCAACTTGGGTACAGGCACGCACCGCGACGTCAACATCGACGACATCGACGCCAAGATGAACGTTTTGAAGGACGAGGCGTTGCACAAAAAGGAAGCCAAAAAGTTCGGCAAAACGATTTATACCTTGTTCGAGCAATTCGACAAGGAACTGAACCTTCAGGACTTCATCCGAACCTATCGCGACAAGTCCAAGCATATCAAGGATAACGATTTTACGAACGCTCAGTACGACGAAGTTTTCGAATCCTTGTACAAGCACGACGAAGCCAGCCGCCACATCAACTGCTTTGCATGCGGCTATGGAAACTGTCACAGCTTCGCGTCCTCTATTTTGAAGGGCGAAAACCACAAGGAAAACTGCATCAACTATAACCGCGCCAAGGCGGAAGCCGAACGGCAGGAAACCAACAAAAAGGCCGAGGAAATCGGCAACATGCAGATGATGATGGAAAACATCAATCAGATGAATGCCGAGAAGGAAAGAACCGATGCCCTTCTTCGTCAACACGTCGCGGAGATCACGCATGCCATCGAGGAAGTTACTTCGGGCACCCGCGAGGGCTCACAGGTGCTTTCCTCCATCGGCGAGCAGATCCAAAATGTTTATAAAATGGCCACCGATATGCGCGACAACACCAAGGATGCGAATGACAAGCTGAATACCTTCGGCAATGCCTTGGGCGAAATCGTCGAAATCGCGGGACAGACCAATCTGCTGGCCCTGAACGCCACCATTGAAGCCGCCCGCGCGGGCGAACAAGGCAAGGGCTTCGCCGTCGTGGCCGGCGAGGTCAAAAAACTGGCGCTTCAGACCCGAAACGTTGTCGATACGAACAAGACCAACGAAAAGGCCTTGCGCGATAGCAACGACGAGCTGACCCGTCTGGCGGGCGAGCTGGAAGAGCACATGAGCGGCGTCAGCCAGCGTATGACGAGCCTTTCCGCCATGATCGAAGAAACAACAGTCAAATGTCAGGAAATCGGCAACACCGCCAAAAGCATTACCGGACAAGACGACTATAAAGAAAAAGATTAAAGGGGTAACGTTTTCGGAAACCTGAAACGTCAACTCCGAAAATAAGAAAGGCTAAGCGAACGGATTTCGCTTAGCCTTTCTTTTCTTAAGACGTTTTTATGGGGCCTGAATCGGCGCAGGCGGAGGAGGAAGGGCATCCAAATCCGCCGGAGGTTCAACTCTCGGTTCCACCGGCGCGTTCACGGCAAGCCCTCCGACTTGAGGAACAGCGGGGCTCTCGGCCACGGGTTTTTCTTTAACGACAGGGGCCTCTTTTTTCACAACTTTTTTAGCGGTTGCCTTCTTTTTGGGCTTAACGACTTTCTTCTTTTTTTCTTTTTTTGTGTCGGCTTTCTCAACGGTCTTATGGACGACCGGGACAAACGTCCGACGCGCCTCAAAGCTCGTGCATCCGGAGATGCCTTCGAAATAGGCGCTGAACGTATCCTTGAGCGGATCGAAAAGCCCCACCATCACCGTGTTGTAAAAGCCCTTCGGACGCTTGATCCAGTCGCCCGGATTGATCAAAATCCTTTTCGTTTCACTGTCATACTGACCATAAACGGTATAGGCCCCTTCCGGTATGGACGTTTTGTCGTCTACCGGGAAAAACTTGAACATGCCTTCGAAATCCTTGCCCCGGAGCGTATCAATCCGCAGCATGCCCCCTGTGCGTCCCTGCGCGCAGGTGTACGAGCCCGTCCATTCCCCGCGCGGCGTAAAACCGATCACCGTCGGCTTTTCATCCACAGAGGTGGGGGTCTTCTTTGTCTCAAGAGGAAGGGGGAAGACCTGAACCGAATTCATCAACATCTTAGGTTTATGCGTCGGCGCAACCGGCACGCTGGCCGCACAGACATTCAAAACGAGCCCTAATTCATTCGCCGACCATAAAAACAGATAATTTTCCCCAAGGCGTTGCACCGAAAAAAGCGTAATTTCTTTTGAGGACGATTTTAGCTTTTCGGATTCAACCGAATAGCCCAACGTTTGCAGCCCCTTAACCGTTTCATCGAAAATTTTGTTTACCCTTGACTGCTCGTTGGACTTCATCCGCCAGCCGTAGGCCTCAATCTCCCCGCAGGTACGGCCGAGCTCACTGCTGACCGTTAACATTGCCATCTGAAAATTCCGCTCAACCGGCAGACGAACCGGCATGTCCGAAAACACAACCCCCGTCATCGGCGACATCGGCGCCAACGGAAGCTCTGCCGCTTGCACGCCCAAGCCCCCCCCCATAACGACCAAGACAACGATCGCAGTAACGAGTTTCCCCATCCAAATAACGGCTGTTCGTTTCATATTGTCTTTTCCTTATCGCGGACGCGCACGAATCGCGCAGAATCTCATGACTCTGTACTATGCCGTTCTATGCGTTCCGACGCAAGCGGGTATCCGCTTTTTACCGGCGCAAAAAGCCGCTCATATAAAAAAAAACGACGCATCACCCGTTAGGGCAATACGCCGCTTTTTGGTTTTGACTTGCGGTCCTTATTAGTCGCCGACCGTTGCCGGGTCAATTTTCACCCCGGGGCCCATTGTCGAACTCAGGCTAATCGCCTTGACGTATGTCCCCTTGACGCCCGCAGGACGTGCCTTGACAATCGCTTGGATAAACGTCTTCGCGTTCGACACGAGGTCCGCTTCGGTAAAGCTGACCTTACCCACTCCGGCTTGAACGATTCCGGCCTTTTCGGCCCGAAATTCAATCGTTCCGGCTTTCACCTTCTTGACCGCGTCCGCCACATTCGGCGTCACGGTGCCAAGCTTTGGGTTGGGCATCAAACCGCGCGGGCCCAAAATCTTGCCCAACTGGCCCACGAGCCCCATCATATCCGGCGAGGCGATCACGCGGTCAAAATCGCTTTTGCCGCCCTGGATCGCTTCCTTCAGGTCTTCCGCGCCGACGATATCGGCACCGGCGGCCTTCGCCGCATCCGCCTTTTCGCCCTTGGCAAACACCGCCACACGCACAGTCTTGCCCGTGCCATGCGGCAAGCTGACCACACCGCGTACCGCTTGGTCCGATTGACGCGTGTCAATGTTCAGGTTCATGGCCACTTCCACCGTTTCCACAAACTTCCGGGCCGTGTCCTTGCTGTTCTTCAGAATCAGACGAACCGCTTCATCCAGCGGGTACATCTTTGTCCGATCCACGTTCTTGGCTACGTTTCTGATTTTCTTTCCGCTCATGTTCTTATTCCTCCACCTTGAGGCCCATCGAACGGGCAGATCCTACTAACATCTGACACGCAGCCTCTTCATCGTTCGCGTTCATGTCCGGCATCTTCTGCTTCGCAATCTCGCGGATCTGCGCCATCGTGATCGAACCCACCGTCTCAAGCCCCGTCGTACGTGCGCCCTTTTGAATTTTGGCCGCCTTCTTGATGAAGTAGGTATTGGGCGGTTGCTTCGTAATGAATGTGAAGCTCCGGTCCGAGTACGCCGTGATCACCACAGGGATCGGCATCCCCTTCTCCATCTTCTGCGTGCGCGCGTTAAACTGCTTGCAGAAGTCCATAATGTTCAACCCGCGCTGACCCAGCGCCGGGCCAACCGGCGGGGACGGATTCGCCGCGCCTGCCGGAATTTGCAGCTTGATTAAGCCTACGATTTCCTTTGCCATGCTTTATCTCCTTCTTACATTTGCACCTTTACGGCACAAACCATTCGCCCCGCCGCCCATGGGCGATCAGGACATACCTTTTTCTTTGTGAAGGGTTTTTGGTTCGACCCATCCGCTTAAAGAACGGATAGCGTGGTGCGGCCTTTTCGGGTATCTTTGGCTTGAAAAGCACCTTCCACACTTCTTTCACGCGCGTTTGTTAGCGCAATCATTTCGTCCTTGTCCAGTTCTTTCATCTTTTTTGCCACGTTTTTTCGAGGATTTGACCTATGTCGCTTCAAGATGCCATCAACGCTTTGAAAAACAACGATTTTGAAGGCGCTCGTCTGAAAATAGGACCGGTAACCTCCTCGTTTACGGTTCAACACTTCCTTATTAAAGGGCTGGCCGAGCTTTCCTTGAAAGACTGGGCCTCGGCCCGCGAGACGTTCGCCTGTGCCATAACGCGTGTCAAAGGAAAGCCTTTCTTATGGCTAAACAAGGGGATCGCCGAGGAAAATTTAGGACTGTCTGAAGACGCTATGGCCAGTTATGAGGCCTGTCTCGCCGTCGATCCCTCGCAGGCGTTAGCGTGCGGCAATTTGTCGAACCTTTATCGAAACGCCAACCGCTTAACCGAGGCTGAGACCATGGCGCGGCGCGCGTTGGATTTGGGGGCCGATAAGGCCGAGGCTTTGAACTGTTTAGGACTGGCGTTGGCCCGACAAGGCAAGGCTGTTGAAGCCAAAGAATGCTTTGAACAGGCTTTAACCTTAAACCCTAACCATCCGTTGGCATTGACAAACATGGCCGATTTGTTTGTGGACGCGTTGGATTTTGACAAGGCGTGGCCTCTCTTCGCCAAAGCTCATGCCATCACCGACTCTCCCGATATTCGCAGGACCGAAGGGTTGGCACGGCTTCTCGCCGGAGACTTTGTGCGCGGCTTTTCCCTGTTCGAGGCGCGTCTTGAAGAACCGGCTGCGCTGCGCCATCGCCCTGCCTGCCCCTTGTGGGATGGAAAACCGCTGGGAGACCGGCGACTTCTTGTCGTCGCCGAACAAGGCTTGGGCGATGTCATTCATTTCTGTCGGTATCAGCATTTTCTGAACTCGGACAAGATCGTGTGGGCCGTTCCTCGTCCGCTGGTTCGGCTTCTTTCCCCGTCATTGCGCGGGACGGTCGTCGACGAAGACGGCGACGTTCCTGCTTGTGATGTGTTTGCGCCTATTGCATCGCTGCCGTGGCTTTTGCGCGACGCCTTGTCCGGCGAGGCCTTGGCTTTTCCGCCTGTGGCTATGCCCTATCTTAACGCGCCGATGGAGCCGATTCTTCCTTTGGGGACGCATAAGCTTTCCATCGGCCTTGTATGGGCGGGATCTTTTTCGCACAAACGCGACCGAGAACGCTCGATACCGTTGGAAATCCTGGCCGCCCTCCTTGATTGCGTCGAGGCTGATTTCTATGCCCCTTTCATCGGCAAGGCCTTGGACCAAATCGGGCCTCTGCCTTTGACACGGCTTGACGACCGCATTCATGACTTTGCCGATACGGCCTCTCTTCTGAACCAGTTGGACGTCCTTGTGTGCGTGGACACGGCCATCGCACATCTGGCTGGCGCCTTGGGCGTGCGCACCTTCCTTCTTCTTCCCTTCTGTCCCGACTGGCGGTGGGGAAAGGAAGGCAATATCTCGCGCCTCTATCCCTCGGTCACCCTTGTGCGCCAGCCCTCGCCCGGCGATTGGGAAGGCGCTGTTAAGAAATTAATTAAGAGTTTTCCAAGCGACTAATTCGCCCTTGTTTTAAGGACAATCATTCGCTACCCTCCCCGCTCTTTCGAGGGGGAAACGGTTATGAATAGAGAAACGCTTTCTTCTGTTCCTTTTATTAAGATCCTGCTTGAGTATAAGAAAAACACGCAGGCTATTTGTGAGCTCTGTAGACATGAAACAGTGGACGGCGATTGCGCCGCCCCTGAGGTCGCACCCCAAACAACAATCATCAACCGCCACATCGACAGCGACATCCATGGAGCGTTTAGCACTCTGGGAGGGCCTGGCTATCCGCGGTGCCAAGAGATTAATCCCGCAGGGTATTGTTCTCACTTCGAGAAAAAACCGCCGTCGACGCCTCAAGAGAAAAAGGCGTCTGACAGAATCAAAGTGCTTCTATCTTCTCTTGAACACGGTTAGTCCCGCACCACGAGGCGAATTTTGCGCCGCGCGCGTTCGCCTTTGAACGCTTCTTTCAAATCCGCGGCGATTTCGGCGCTTACAAACGGTCGCACGTCGCCGCCGAGGCGCGCAATCTCTTTCACAAAACTCGAGGCGATAAACTGGGTCCCTTCCGTCGACGACAAGTAAATTGTTTCAACCTCGGGATACATTTTGTAATTCATCGAGGCCATTTGGATTTCATATTCAAAATCCGACACGGCGCGTAGGCCACGAATAATCACGGACGCACCGAGGTCTTTCGCAAAATGCACCAGTAAGTTATTGAACGGGACAACTTCGATGGCCGCGGCATTCGGCAGCCGCGCAATTTCCCGCTTGACCATCTTCACCCGCGAGCTCGTGCAAAACAGGGGCCCCTTGCCTGAATTCTTCGCCACGCCGATCACCAGCTTGTCCACAAGCCGTGTCGCGCGTTGGATAATATCCAAGTGGCCCCGTGTGATGGGATCAAAAGTTCCAGGATAGAGACCTATTCTTTTGATTGCTGTTCGTGTCGTCCCCATGCTCATCCCACATGTTGTTGTGAATCTTTTGGGTTTATAGCATGTTTTCTTTTCTGTCCCTTTCCCTTTTCTCTTTTTTGTTTTTGCGCTGCAATATGCCTTTCTATAAGACTGAGAAACGCGCCCTTTTGGGGAGCTCTTAAGGATAAAAAAATAAGGGGGAAATCACCTATTTCCTGTTTAGTGGAAAACGAATCCACGCTATATCCCGATTGTTTTTTGCAAAAACCTTGCAGTCTTCGAAAAATAAACCTGTTTTTTATTTCGGGTTCTTTCGATTTTTTAAGGTAACAACGGCCATGACATCTTCCTCCTTTAGGAGCACTATTTGCGAAATTTGCGACCATCGTCGACGTCAGGCTGGCGCGTCTTGGTTTGCGGCCAAAAACTGTTGCGATATGGGAATTCAATGCTTCTCGATCGATCCTTCCCTTGCGCCTCTCAGCTCTCCCCCGCCTCCGGGAACGGCCGTGATCATCGCGCGTTACGCCCCCTGTTCCGAAGCTCTTGGACACTTCGTCGGCGACCAGAAAGATGTTTGCCCGAGATTCAAGATGAGGACTCCATGGAAAACGAGACTCATGGCGCGTTTTCCGCGGCTTTTTTCTTGAGGGCTCTTAAAATCCCGGTTCCATGCCCATCTTCCTTCGATCAAGGTTTCCATGCACGGAATTACTTCCTTTTTTCTTTATAATCGTTGGACGTTGTGTCGGCGCTGCACGCGAGCGACGACGACAGACATCGGCCGTTTCTGTCAGGGCGTGCTTATGGACCAAAACGCCGGAAAGAATTCCGCCTTCTTCTATCCGGTCGGGCAACCCCCTTGCGACATCGCCTTGAAAAAATTCAAGGCCGAGCACAACGGACGTTGCCCGTATTTCAAAAGGGCCGATGCGGACAGCCCGCGCCCGCGTTAGCCGTTATCGGCGTCTTCCGCATCGGCGGGCGCGTCGTCGTCCCCCGACTGGTCGTCAATCGCCGCCACCGAAACAACTTTTTCATGGTCATCAATGCGGAAGACCGTCACACCTTGCGTACGGCGTCCGGCAATCCGAATATCGCACACCGGCATGCGGATGATCTGTCCTCCGTCCGAAACCAGCATGATCTCTTGATCGTCACGCACCGGGAAGGTTGCCACAATCAGACCGTTGCGCTCGGACATGTCCATGTTCCAGATCCCTTGCCCGCCCCGGCCCGACACCCGGTATTCATAGGCTGAGGTGCGTTTGCCGAAGCCGCGTTCGGACACCGTCAACAAAAATTCTTCCGCCGCCGCCAGCTCGGCCAAGCGGTCCTCCGACAACATGATATCCGATGACGTCTCCTCGTCGTCGCCATTGCCGGACGTTACCAAGTCTTCTTCGCCTTCGGCGCGTCTTAGCGCGGTGGCATGTTTAAGATAAGCCGCGCGTTCGTCAGGCGTTGCTTCCACATGACCGATGACCGACATCGACATGACCTCGTCTTTTTTGCCCAGCCTGATGCCACGGACACCCGTTGAATTACGCCCCGCAAACACGCGGACATCGCCAATCGCAAAACGGATCGCCTTGCCTTGCTTGGTGGCCAAAAGCACGTCATCGTTTTCCGTACACGTATGCACCGAGATCAACATATCCCCTTCATCCAGCTTCATGGCAATAATGCCGCTGGGACGAACGTTGCTGAAATCCGAGAGCTTGTTCCGCCGCACCGTACCGCTTCGCGTGGCGAAGACGATATGCAGATCTTTCCATACTTCTTCGTCCTCGGGCAGATGCAACACGGTGGTGATTGTTTCGCCCTGTTCGAGCGGCAGCAGGTTCACCAGCGCCTTGCCTCGCGCTTGCGGCGTGCCGAGAGGCAGACGATAGACCTTTAACTTATAGACCTTACCCGACGACGAGAAAAAAAGCATTGGCGTGTGCGTGCTGGCCACAAAAATATCGCTGACGAAATCTTCTTCCTTCGTCGCCATGCCGACGCGGCCTTTGCCGCCACGTTTTTGGGCGCGGTAGGTTGAAAGGGGCACGCGTTTGATATAGCCCGTGTTGCTGACCGTCACGACCATGTCTTCGCGTTGAATCAGATCTTCGATGTCCGATTCAAATTCGGACGGCTCGATCGTCGTTTTGCGCGGGGTGGCGAATTTCAGCTTCACCGCTTCCAGCTCGTCCGCCATGATACTCATCACGCGTTCGCGACGGGCCAAAATGTCCAGATAATCCTCAATCTGCGCCACGACTTCTTTCAGGTCGTTGCCGATCTTGTCGCGTTCGAGCCCCGTTAGGCGATGCAATTTGAGATCCAAGATCGCTTTGGCTTGAGTTTCGCTGAGCTTGTAGATGGGGGCCTCTCCCGTTTGGGCGCTGAAGTCTTCATCGACCAACGCGATCAACGGAGCAACATCGCCCACCGGCCACGCCCGTTCCATCAATTCGGCCTTGGCAATCGCGGGATCTTTAGCCCGACGGATGAGCGCGATGACCTCGTCGATATTCGCCACGGCGACCGCAAGGCCAACCAAAACATGCGCGCGATCACGGGCTTGCTTAAGATCGTGCTCAGTCCGACGCGTAATGACTTTCTCGCGGAAGTCCACAAACGCCGAAAGCACGTCTTTCAAATTCATTTGCTGTGGGCGGCCATTATTGAGCGCCAACATGTTCACCGCAAACGTTCCTTGCAAAGGGGTATGCGCAAACAAGCGGTTCAGCACCACTTCGGGCATCGCGTCGCGCTTGAGCTCGACCACCACGCGGACGCCGTCGCGATCCGACTCGTCCCGCAGTTCGGCGATGCCTTCGATTACTTTTTCGTGGACGCACTCGGCAATCTTTTTGATCAGCGTTTCTTTGTTAAGCTGATACGGAATTTCCGTAAACACAATGGCTTGACGGTCCTTGCGAATTTCCTCAATCTCATGCCGCGCACGAACCGTGATGCTGCCTCGACCCGTGTGCATCGCCGCTCGGCATCCCGAAGCTCCCAAGATAATAGCGCCCGTCGGAAAGTCAGGCCCAGGGATAATTTCGAGAAGTTCCTCGATAGAAATATCCGGATTTTTGATGACTTCTTGTGTGGCGTCGATCACTTCGCCCAAGTTGTGCGGGGGGATGTTCGTTGCCATGCCGACGGCGATACCGCCGCCGCCATTCACCAACAAGTTCGGAAAACGCGCGGGCAGAACATCCGGTTCGTTCACCGTTTCATCGTAGTTTGGATGGAAATCGACCGTGTCTTTGCCGATGTCCTCCAGCATCGTTTCGGCCGCTTTGTCCAGCCGCGCTTCGGTATAACGCATGGCCGCCGCGCTGTCGCCGTCCATCGAGCCGAAGTTCCCCTGCCCGTCGATCAATGGCACGCGCATCGAGAAATCTTGAGCCATGCGCACCATGGCTTCGTAAATCGCGCTGTCGCCGTGGGGATGGTATTTACCCATCACGTCACCGACGATACGCGCCGATTTACGGTACGGCTTGGTGCTGTCGTAGCCGCCTTCTTTCATCGCGTAGAGAATGCGGCGGTGCACCGGTTTCAGGCCGTCACGGACGTCCGGCAATGCGCGCGCGACGATCACGCTCATCGCGTACGCAAGGTACGACTGCCGCATTTCGTCTTCGATCGTTACGGGAACTATGTCTTTGTTGACGGTGGAATCCGGTGTTTCTGTCACAATAAAACCTGCTTTTTTCCTAGCGTTCGGGGATCGCGATCGCTTTGTTTACCAAACGATTTCCCCTGTCGAATCGCGGTCTGAACCGCTTGGTCTTTTGTACCATTTTCGAGGGCCCTTTTCCAAGGGAAAAAACCCGAATTATCTTATTTATTTCAGTTGGTTATTAGAAGGCATCCTTGGGAAAAAACAGGGGCGTTCGGCCTTTGGTTTCAAGGCTCTTTTTTTACCCCCAAAAAGCCCCTTCTTTACCGGTTTTGGGCCTTGTTTCTACAAAAAATTATTAACTTTCACCCTCTTATGAGATACTTGGCTTTCTGTTTAGAACAGCCGCCTTGAGCCAGCTTTATGAACGATATATCCACCATCGTCCGACAGGTCGGGAAAAACTTTGTCCTTCCCCTTTTCTATGATCAGGCGGCCGCTTCTATCGTCAATAAAATCCCCGGCGCTTCGCCTGTCGGCGCGGCTGATGTCGGCGCCCAGATCTTGATCGCCCGCGAAATCAAAAAACGCTTTCCCGACGATTGCTTCTTCGGCGAGGAGACGATCCCTTCTTTCTTCGGCCCAAAGATCGGGCACGGCCAGGCGGTGGAGCATTTCGATATATCGCGCCCTTTGGATCTGTCCTGTAAAAACGACACTGCTTTTGTAGAGCTTGCTCGCGACATTTTGGTTGCCCATAAACCGGCAAAATCCGGAAACCGTCTCGACGACTTTAAGCCCGCCAAGGAAACCGCTTGGATCGTCGATCCCGTCGACGGCACGTCTTCTTTTAAAAAAGGCCTTCCTTATTTCTGCGTTCAGCTTGCTCGCGTCCAACAGGGACGGATCGTCGGCGCTTGGGTCTATCGCCCCGTTCAAGACCAGTTGTTCCGCGCCACGGCGAACGTCGATCCGCAGATCGTCACCTTCGATAAGAAGGATCGCCCCATTGCCGCGCCTTTGACGCTGCCGCCCGTTAAGCCTTTGGAAGAAATGCGCGTCGCTTATGCTCCGGCCAAGCCTTACGTTCCTCTCGATGACGTGGCGAAGGCCATCTATACCAAAGAAGACGGGTCTTGCCTTTCCTTCGAGGAACTGGCGGCGCGCTTTAGCAAGGACGTTCAAAACGTCACACCCGCTGTTGCTTATGCTTTCTCGGTCACCGATATGTTCCTCCAGAACGTCGATGCCGTTTGCATGCCCGGAACCCTCGCCTGGGATCATTTTGCCACGGCTTATATCGCTCGGCGCGCCGGTTATCAGGTCGCTTTCTTGAACCGGGAGGCTTATCTGGGATCGAATTATACCGTTCCTTTGACGGAGAACGGTACCATCAAACAAAAGGGCGGGATTCTTTATACGCATCCCAAAGTTTGGCCCAATCTCGATTGGACCATGAATCGGGGGCCTTGTCAGGAGCGGCTTAAGGCTCTTTCTTCGACGTTGGGATAATTGACTCATGGAAATTTCTTTTACTTCCGTCGCGCAGAGCAAAAGGGACCATTACCTCGTCCGGCGGGAGCGCGAGGTTGAATCCTCGGACATCGCTTTCTTTCGCGCGCCTCTTAAACCGACACGAAATTTCCGCGACTGCGCTTTGGGCGTGATCGATCGGGACAGTCAGCACCACCGGCTTGTGTTCTTTGCCGAACAGCCGAACTCTATCCTTTCGGATATGGAAGAGGCCGGCATGTCTTTGCTGCGTGTTATTCAACGTCAGAAAAATATCGGTTCTGTCAACGTCGTTTTGAACGCCGAGCGGGTCGGTGTCGTTTCCGAGATTTGGGAAAGAAACGCCGGGATTGTTTCGACGCGGGTTTCTTTCGAAGGATCGCCTTTGGAGGTTGTCGTTTGGCAGCCTGAGGACGTCGTTCTGAACGGAATCGAAAAGGCCCGCTCTTCTCAGAATATTATTTCTCTGACGTGCGGTTGATTTGATCATGGATAATGTCGCCGTCAGTATTCGTTCGATAGGCCGTCATTTCGTTTGCCCTCTTTTCTTCGGACAGAAATCGGACGATATCGTCAACAAAATTTCCCATGACACGGCGGGCGTTTCGCCGGTGGGCCTTGCCGACGTCGGCGCCCAGATTTTGCTCGCCCGCGAGGTGTCGGCTCTTGAGCCCAAAAGCGAATTCTTCGGCGAAGAATTCGTTCCGCGTTTCTCTTCCAAAGACAGACGCATCGTCGACCGGGTCGACGTCACCCGGCCTTTCGATCCCTCGGACAAAAACGATGCCGCTTTTCTGGACCTCGTTCGCACGATTATCGCTTCCGGTCAAACGTGGCCGCAGGCAACCATCGACGGCTACCACCCCGCTCAAAACGGAGTCTCGTGGCTGGCCGATCCCGTCGACGGCACCATTCCCTTCCGTGACGGAAAGCCTTGCTTTTCCATGCAGCTGGCGCGCATCGATCATGGACGCCTTGTCGGCGGATGGATCTATCGCCCCGTTCAGGACCAGATGTTCGTGGCCACCGAGGGCTGCCCTCCTTATGTCATCGAGTCCGACGGCGCCTCAACGTCCTTGACCCTGCCCGCCGTCGACCGCCCCGCCCATGACATGCGCGTCGTTTACGCCCGCGCCCATCCCAACGTGCCGCTCGATTCCTTCACCCGCCGCATCTATGAGGATAGAGACGGACGGCGTCTGTCGTTCGACGCTCTGGCCAAACGCATCGGCAGCAACGTCGCAACCCTGCTACCCACCGATGGCTACTCTTTCCATCTCGGCGAGCTTTTTCTTCAAAACGTTCATGCCGTATGCGTGCCGGGCACGCATCCTTGGGATCATTTCGCCTCGGCCTATATCGCACGCCGCATCGGCTATCGGGTCGGCTTTTTGAACGGCCGATCCTATCTAAGCGAGACGATGGCTCCTTGCCTCCAACCCGATATGCACGGCGTCAAGAATATGGGCGGCGTTTTGTATGCTCCTTCGCCCTCGTGGCTTGAGCTGAATGAGGCTCTTAATGTTAAGCCTCTTTCCTCTCCGGCACCCCGTTAACCACCTTTTTCACGTCCTTTGGGACTTCCTTACGAAAAAATCTTCCGTCCCTTGCGCTCTTTCTTCGGCCCGCTTGCTTTTCCTTCTTTTCTTTGGGATAGTTTCCTCGACTTTATCTGTTCAAAATCTTTTTATTGTTTCTATTCCAAAGGCCGTTTTCATGATAATCGATTTTTACTTCATTGCCCAAAAAACTACCCATTGGCGCCAAAGGGTCGAGTCTTCCGACATCGCTTTCTTCTCCAGTCGCGCCCAGAAAACAACAGGCAGGCTCGGCGTCGTCAACCGCTACGATGCATTTAACAAATGCATCTACGTCACACGGGACAATATCCTCGACTCCATGAAAGAAGCCGGTATGTCTTTGATTCAATGCCCCGGCGCCAAAGAAGGAAACGGCGAAACCGCCAACGTCGTCATTAATGCCGAGCTCGTCCTCCTTGAGGAGCTCACACCGATGGACGGGATGACAAAAATTTCTTTCAACGGCACGCCCCTGTTCGTGCAGGTTCCCCGTGCCCCTCAAGAGGTATACGATAGAGTGGTCGAGGCGCGAACGTCCCGAAGGGACCTGTTCGTTGCCTCACTTTAAGTCTGAACCACACGGCCAGACTGAATTGTCACCGTCCGCCCCATTCGCGCCGCAAGCTCTATGTTATGTGTCGCCATCAACAGCGCAAGCGCGCAATCTTTGACAAGATTCTGCAAAAGGTCGAAGGCGGCTTCGGCCGTCTCCGGGTCCAGATTGCCCGTGGGTTCGTCGGCGATCAACAGCGCCGGCTCGTTTGCCAAGGCGCGGGCCAAGGCAACGCGTTGCTGTTCGCCGCCGGAGAGCGCTCCGGGACGATGCGCGAACCTTTCGGCCAAGCCCACCGCTGACAAAAGCTCCTTGGCGCGGGCCATGGCTTTTCTTTTGGACACCCCCGCAATCATTTGGGGAAGCATCACGTTTTCAAGCGCTGAAAACTCCGGCAATAAATGATGAAACTGATACACAAAGCCCAACGTATTACGGCGTAACGCCGTGCGGCCCGCATCGTCCAGCGCCGTGGCGTCCTGGCCCATCACGATCACGCGGCCACTGTCGGGCTTTTCCAACAAGCCCGCGATATGCAACAAGGTCGATTTCCCGGACCCCGACGGACCGACCAACGCGACCGTTTCCCCTTCGTCGATTACGAGCGAGCACCCTCGCAAAATATGCAACGGCGCCATGCCTTCGTCGAAGGTGCGGACAATATCATGAAGTTCAAGGACGGAATTATTCATAGCGCAACGCCTCGACAGGGTCTTGCTTGGCCGCACGCCACGACGGGTAGAGCGTCGCCAAGAAGGATAACGAAAGCGCCATCAACACCACGTGGGTCACGTCGCTTGCATCCACGACCGAGGGCATATGCGTCAAAAAATACACTTCCGGCGAAAAGGGATCGGTGTTCGTTAAGAATTGAACAACTTGGCGAAGTTCCTCTACATGATGCGCGACGAACAAGCCTAAAGCCAAGCCCACGAGCGTGCCCCCGACCCCAATCATCGACCCGTTCAAAAAGAAAATCCGCATCACCATGGCGCGCGTCGCCCCCATCGTGCGCAAAATCGCGATGTCCCGGCCCTTGTCCTTCACCAGCATGATGAGACCCGAAATAATGTTGAACGCCGCCACCAGAATAATCATGGTCAGGATCAAAAACATCACGTTGCGTTCAACCTGAAGCGCCGTGAAAAAGCTCGCGTTGCTTTGCTGCCAATCCAGAAGCCTTAGCGGCTGCGGGTATGTCGGGCCGATGGCGGCCACAACGTCTGGGCGAAAACGGCGGACATTTTCCGGATCGTCAACAAACATCTCAAGCGATGTCACGGCCTCGCCCGTTTTAAAAAACACCTGCGCCGTCTTGAGCGGCATGAAGATAAATCCGCTGTCGTATTCGTACATGCCTACATTAAAAATCGCGCCGATGGTGTACCCTCTCATGCGCGGCGCCGAGCCGAAAATCGTCTTCGCGCCCACCGGCGAAATCAGCGTCAACGTGTCGCCCACCTTAACGTTCAGACGTTGCGCCATGCGAAGGCCTATCGCTATGGAGTTCCCTTCAAACGTGGCTAAACTGCCTTCCACGATATGGTCCGCAATCGTCGCTCGACGGCGGATGGCCTCGGGCGGAAGACCGCGAACATAAGCGCCCGACGCTACGCCGTCGCGACTGATCAAGACTTGCCCTTCGATGGTCGGCGTAACCTCGGTCACGCCTTTGACTTGAGCAAGCTTGGCCGCCAAAGGGTCGACTAAGTCAATGTTGCCTTGCATGGCGTAAACGTTCATATGGCCGTTCAAGCCCATGACCCGCTGAAACAACTCTTGCCGGAAGCCGTTCATCACCGACATGACCACGATCAACGTCGCCACGCCCAACGCGATGCCGATGAGCGAGAACCAGCTTATCACCGAGATGAACCCTTCTTGCCGCTTGGCGCGAAGATAGCGCAAGGCCATCATCCATTCGAAGGGTGCGGTCATCAGTACGCCCTCGCAAAGATCACGTCTTGCGTCGCAGGCTTGCCCGTGAGCACGCACGTACCCTCGCGGCCGTCCTGATCGAACGGCACGCAACGGATCGTCACGCCCATCGGATCCAAAAGCGCCAACGAGTCCATGTCTCCCGACCATTTTGCCCGGACGAAACCTTGGCCGCTTACAAAACTGTTGTCCGCGTCCTTGCTGAAGTACGCTTCGAATTCGGCGCGGGTCTTGATCGTCGTCACCGTGCGCTCCTCCATAAACGTCTTGGCCGCGGCAAACATGCCTTGCTGGATATCCGCCAACATCCCGGCAATGGCCGCCAC
This sequence comes from Alphaproteobacteria bacterium, assembly GCA_028690155.1. Taxonomy (GTDB): domain Bacteria; phylum Pseudomonadota; class Alphaproteobacteria; order UBA9219; family UBA9219; genus CAIXLI01. Next base: position 68,258 of record JAQVBU010000006.1, read on the forward strand.
AAACGCCTCGCGTTCCAAGAATTGTTTGCCTTCGTCCAAAAGGTCACGGCGTTGAACGCAGACTTTGTTTCCTTCCACGTCGCGCGGACCGATTTCCACCACCAAAGGCGCGCCCTTCTTGACCCAATCCCATTTCTTTTCGGTGTTGGGGATGTCACGACGGTCCACCTTGGCCCGGACAGGTTCTCCGGCATACGTTTGCGCCGAAAGAGCCGAACACAGCGCCTCGCAGTAGGTATGTATCTTGTCTCCTTCGCTGTCGTTGCGGACGATGGGAATGATCACCACCTGCCAAGGAGCCAAACGCGGCGGCACCTTCATGCCGTTGTCGTCGCCGTGCGCCATCACCAAGGCGCCCAACAAACGCGTCGAAACCCCCCATGAAGTCGTATGCACATATTCCAGCGCGCCGTCGCGGTTTTGAAATTGAATATTCAAGCTCTTCGAAAAATTCTGGCCCAAATAATGCGACGTGCCCGCTTGAAGGGCGCGACCGTCTTGCATCATCGCCTCGATCGAGAACGAGTTGACCGCGCCGGGGAAGCGTTCGTTCGCCGTTTTTTCTCCACAGATTACCGGAAGCGCCAAGACCTCTTCCGCAAACGCGCGGTAGACATCGTGCATCTTCTTGGCCTCGGCCATGGCGTCATCGTAGGTTTCGTGCGCCGTGTGGCCTTCTTGCCAAAGAAATTCCGCCGTCCTAAGCAACAGCCTCGGCCGCATTTCCCACCGCACGACGTTTGCCCACTGGTTTACCAGAAGCGGCAGATCCCGGTACGATTTGATCCATTTGGCCATGGCCGTGCCAATGACCGTTTCCGATGTCGGGCGCACGATGAGCGGCTCTTCAAGCGCGCCGTCGGGCACAAGCTTGCCGTCCACGGCTTTCAGCCTGTGATGCGTCACAACCGCCATTTCCTTGGCAAAGCCTTCGACGTGTTCCGCTTCCTTCTGAAAATAACTCAACGGAATAAACAGCGGGAAATAGCAGTTCTCGTGCCCCGTCTCCTTGAATCGGCGATCCAAATCTTTCTGCATGCGCTCCCAGATACCGTAGCCGTTCGGCTTGATGATCATGCATCCGCGCACGCCCGATAGCTCGGCCATGTCCGCCGCCCGGACGATTTGCTGATACCATTCGGCGTAGTTTTCCGCCCGCGTGGGCGTGATGGCGGTTTTCTTGGCTTTTTTATCGTTGCTCATGATGGTCCCATGCAAAAATCACTCGTTTTTCAATAGCCTTTTTAACCCGTTATTGGCAATAAAGAAACGACTTCCACAAAGGCCTGACCGCATCGCTCGCCCTGACGGATAGGCCTTTATTCCTCTATGTCGAGCACAACCGGCGTGTGGTCGGAGGCTTTCTCCTGTCCTCGAGGCGCCTTGTCGATGGTGCAGTCTTTAACCTTATCCACCGCTTCGGGCGATAAAAGGAAATGGTCCAGACGGAGCCCCCTGTCCTGCGCCCAAGCGTTATTCTTGTAGTCCCAAAAACTGTAGGCTCTTTCTTCGGGGTGAAGCACTCGGAAAATCTCCGTATAGCCCAAATTCAAAACCTCTCGAAAGGCCGCCCGAACATCCTTGTGGTAAAGCGCGTCCCCTTCCCATTTTGTGATATCGTCCGCGTCCAACGCGCCTTGCAACACGTTGAAATCTCCCCCTAAAACCACAAGCTCTTCGCCTTTGAGAAGCTTGGCGGCATGGGCTTTGAAGCGTTTGAACCAATCGAGTTTGTACGTAAATTTATCCGTGTCCACGGGATTGCCGTTCGGCACATAAACCGACGCCACACGTACGCCTTTGATCCGCGCTTCCAGATATCGGGCTTGGGAATCGTCCTTGAACGTCGGCAGATTTTCGCACACCGACTCGATCGGATAAAGGCTGGCAATCGCCACGCCGTTATAACTCCGTTGTCCGAAGGCATACACCTTATAGCCGGCCGCCAAAAAATCCATCGCCGGAAATTCTTGACTCTCGCACTTGATCTCCTGCATCAACAGAACATCCGGCTTTGCCTTTTCAAGCCAATCAAGAATCCCCGGAAGACGCATCCGGATCGAATTGATATTCCATGTCGCCAAACGCATGTTTCTTCCTCGCTCGATGGTCGAGTCCACCCTTCACTCTTTCATTATAAACCGCCTCCGCATGTTTAAAAACGTTCTTCTTTTCAACCGAAGGATTCTGGATTTTATAGGCCTTTTCGCCGTCTTTCTTCTTGCGGAAGCGGCGTGGAGGCTCATTCACCCTTTGACGTTTCTTTCCTCCGTCGCCCTTCTTTTCGTCGTCTATGCCGCAGGCCGCATCCTTTTCGAGCTTACCCTTAACCGGAACAAGGTTCCTTCCATTTCAACATGCTTTGCCGGGCGACGTAAAATCGCCGCCCTTCTTAAACAAGACGCCCATCGCCGCAACCGTCAGGATCTTACCGTCTTCGATCTCGGCTCCGGTTACGGATTCCTCGCCAACCGCATCGCGCACGCCCTTCCCGCCTCGCACGTGAAGGGCTTCGATATTGCGCCTTTTCCCCTGGCTTGCGCGTCCTTTGTCCAACGCGTCTTGGGGCCTTCGAATCTTGCTTTTGAACGCGCCGACTTTTTCAAAACAGACTGCTCCGACGCCGATGCCGTCGTCTTTTATCTTACCCCTTCGCTTGCCATCCGCGTTGGCGAAAAACTCGACCGCGAGCTTAAGCCGGGAAGCCTTGTCATTTCTCACACGTTTCCTGTGGGCGGCGCTTGGACGCCTGCCGAAACGGTAAGGTTCTTTTCGCCTTTCAAAGAAACGCTTTACGTCTATCGAAAAAACTAGGCGTAAGCCGCGTATGCTTTTTGTCGCGCATAAAAGGCCGGAAGCGTGCTTTCCGAAAAAGCATCCGTGTCCTCTTGACCAAACAAAATCGCGTCCATCAACGTGTTGTTTTGAATCGAGGCCACCGCCTGCGTCAGAGGGGTTTCGATCGCTTCGGATTCGGGCGATTCGGACAATCCCGACGCCCTCGGCATAAGATGCGCTACCGTTAAAACGGTTTCCCTTCTGGCACCGTCGGGCGCGCGCACGGGCCGGACAATCGCTTGGACGGGGGCGGCTTGAGCCGCTTCGGACATCAGGCTTGCGATGCGGCGAGCCGGATCGGCAAACTTCTCCGCAAACCGCCCGTAAATCTGGGCAAACGTGCGGGGGCTTCCGGTTTTGTCATAAAAAATCGATTCGTTCGCGTCGGCCGCTTGGGGAAGCACCGATGCCGCGGACGCATTGGGGGTCTCGCGAAGACGCGCCAGAAAACGAGCCGCGCCTGTCGCGCCTAAAAAATGCGCCAAATATAATTCCGTTCCGCCGATCGTACCGCCAACCGTGCGCGCCAGATGCGCCGCGTTTTCTTTGTCAAGTTCGCCCGCCATCTCGGCCGAAATTTTCGGATTCTTCCGAAGCGCCAGAATCGCTTTGCACACCACCGGATTCTCGACTCTGAGGCGTCCTTGCACGTCCGACCGGATGGAGCGCGCATATCGGGCAAGGCCGTATTCTTCGCCATGCTCTTTGATCATGTGCAGCCACGTTTGCTCCGTAAATTGAAACAGGCCCGTCGCACTGCTGCTCGACGCCTTGGCTACCGGATCAAAGCTGCTTTCCTGCGAGGCTTTCTGCATCAGATAGGAAAAATCAACCCCCGTCCTTACCGCTGCGCTTTGAATCGCTCGCACCACAGGCGTCGGGGCAAGCCCATTATCCGCCTGTTCTTTAAGCGAATTTATCGCTGTCGCCGCAAGAGATTCCGCGCCCACGGGGGCCTCCTTTCCGTTTCACCCCCCTAACTTTGCAACCGCCATGCCAAAATGCGAATCTCGCCCCCCGCTCCCCCCATCCGATTGAATTAACCAAAAATATTGGAAATTCTGACGCCTTGCGGCATACTCTTTTTCCCTACCTTTTCTTTCAACGTTTCTTTCCAACTTTGCGAGGCATGATGCCCTTCCCTTATTCCCCCCCCCTTACCGAAATTCGTTTTGTCCTTAATCGTCTTATTGGGCTCGACAAAATCACGAGCCTCCCCGGCTATGATTCCCTTTCGGATGACCTGCTCGATGCCGTTCTTACCGAGGCCGGAAAAATCGCTTCCGAAGTCTTTGCCCCCTTGAACGATGTCGGCGACAAGAACGGCATCAAGTTTGCCGATGGCAAGATCACCATGCCGCCCGGCTTTAAGGATGCTTATCGCGCCTATATCGACGGCGGGTGGAACGGCCTTCAAGTCGAGGAACAATTCGGCGGTCAAGGCCTTCCGGCCATCGTGGGCATGGCCGTCGCCGAAATGGTTCAAGCCGCCAACGTCGCGCTTGCCCTTTGCCCCATGCTTAACGGCGGCGCGATCGAGCTTATCTCCTCCCACGCTGACGAAGCCACCAAAGCCAAGTACTTGCCCAAGCTCGTCAGCGGCGAATGGGGCGGTACCATGAACCTGACCGAATCCCAAGCCGGATCGGATGTCGGCGCCGTCAAAGCCAAGGCGATCAAGGAAGACGATCACTATCTGATCACCGGACAAAAGATCTTCATCAGCTATGGCGATCACGACATGGTCGAGAACGTCGTTCACCTCGTTCTCGCCCGGCTGCCCGACGCACCGGCAGGCACCAAAGGGCTTTCCTTGTTCCTTGTTCCCAAATTCCTCGTCAACGACGACGGATCCTTGGGGCCCAACAACGAAGTCAGCGTCGTCTCGGTTGAACATAAGCTTGGCCAACACAGCAGCCCAACCTGCGTCATGGCCTTTGGCGACAAGAAAGGCTCCGTCGGCTATCTGGTTGGCAAAGAAAACGGCGGTATCGCCGCCATGTTCACCATGATGAACAACGCCCGCATGAACGTCGGCGTTCAAGGCCTCGGCGTTATGGAACGCGCCTTCCAGCACGCGCGTGATTACGCCAAGTTCCGTGTGCAGAGTGCGCCTATCGATGACCGGAAAGGCAACCCCGTCACCATCATCAATCATCCCGACGTAAGGCGCATGCTGCTCGATATGAAATCCCATACCGAAGCCGGGCGCGCCATCGCCTATCACTGCGCGCTGGCCATCGACACCATGCGCAAAGCCCAAGACGACGCCGTCAAAACGGCTGCCGCGGCGCGCGTTGAACTCCTTACGCCTATCGTCAAGGCATGGGTCACCGACCGCTCCTCCGAAGTCGCATCGACCGGCATTCAGGTTTTCGGCGGCGTGGGCTATGTCGAGGAAGCCGGGGCCGCTCAGCATCTGCGCGACGCCCGCGTTTTGATGATCTATGAAGGCACAAACGGCATTCAGTCCCAAGACCTTACCTTCCGTAAGGTTCTTCATGATCAAGGAGCCACCTTCCGCGTCATGACCGACGAAATCGACGCCTTTATCAAGAGCGCTTCGCTCGACGACAAGCCTTCTTGCTTTAAAATCATGCATGAAAATCTGTCCCATGCGCTGGCCGGGTTGATGGATGCCGCGTTGTGGCTCCTTCAAGACGGCAAAAACAACCCTCTTGCCGCCGCCGCTTCTGCCACGCCGTTCCTTAAACTCTTCGGCAACGTGCTGGGCGGTTTCTACCTCGTCCGCGAGGCCTTCCTGGCTCAAGACGATCTTGACGCCAAACAGGGCGATCCTGAATTCTTGGCCTCAAAAATCGTCACGGCACACTTCTTCGCCACGCACATTTTGCCCCTCACCTCGGGGCTTGCACGCAGCGTTCGCGAGGGTGCCGAGGCAACGTTGGCCTCAACCGAGACAACGTTCGGTTAGTCTCTCTACGGGTCGCGTTTTTCATAAAAAGAGATCGGCTCTTTGTGAGTCGGTCTCTTTTTCTTTCGCCGCCGATCCTCTGTCTCCCTTAAAATCTATTTTTATCAGTGGGTTAAGGACCGCTCTTGCATTCTCTCCTTTCCCTTTTAAACTTACTAATGTATTGGTTGTGGATCTTTTTTTCGAAATTACTTCATGAAGGCGGGGAGCCTGTTTCTTTTCCTCGCGTGGGAGACTTTCATGACAACCCTCTATCCTGTCGGCAATCACGTCTCGACGACAACGACGGCAACAACATCGACCATTCCGACGACAACGACGGCCTCGAAAACCTCGCCGAGCGCCACAACAACAACCGAAGTCACCACAACGACGACAACGACCACCACCACAACGACAACGCCGGTTCAACAGAGCTCGTCCTCTTCAGCCTCTGTGCCGTCCCCGGCTCAACAGTCTCCCGCCGGTTCCGATACGTTGTCCGCCCCGAGTGTTGTTATTCGCGGCACAAGTGTCGATAAAACCGTTTAAAATCAAAAGACATCTCACGACAAAGCCTTTTGAGTTTTTGGGGAATGTCCTGTTCCCTTTTTCATGTTTTGCTGAGATAACCGAGCAGCAACGGAAGGCGACGTGTAGCAACCTCGGGGCACAGGGTTATAGCACGACAACAGATGAGCCCTTGTAGACCTAGGGTCCTTTGATGGGGGTCTGGAAAAAGAGAGCTTCTTTTTCTTCTGAAAAGAAGGGAACGGTGCGGTTTATCTTATTTCTTCCGTAATTCTTCCTTGCCCTTAACATTCTTTTAAGGAATCATTACATATGTGAAATCTTTTGTGAGTCTCCCCTCGCGAAGGAATCGACACCCCTGTAGGGTTCCCCAGTCCATGGATTTGAGGTGTTATGGTCCAATCTCTCGCCAAGGATGATTTTGATATAGAAGAAGGCTCCCTCTTCCGCCGGGGTATGGGCGGCTCTCTTTCCGAAATTGCCGAGGTCATCGAAATCGGCCACGACAAAATGGGCATCCCCCATGTTCGCTTCAACGCCCATTTAATGCGCGGCAACGGCTCGGCCACCGACTCGGAACAGCGAACCCTTTCTCTGGACAGCTTTTGCGCCCGTTATAAAGAACGCGTGCGCTTCAACGAAAAACTTAACCGGCTAGAATCCGTTCTATAGCTTCCGTCACCGTGTCCATATCGGCCATGCCGTCGATCGAAACCAGCATGCCTTTTTTCGCATAGTACGGCAAAATCGGCGCCGTTTGTTCGTTAAACGCCTGAAGCCGCGCTTTCATCGTTTCCGCATTGTCATCCGCGCGGCGCTTGAACGACGTCGATCCGCACGCATCGCACACGCCTTCAACCTTGGGCTTCTTAAAGGTATCGTGGTAGCCCATGCCGCATTTCTCGCACGTAAACCGGCCCGAAACGCGTTCGATCAAGGCCGCTTCGTCGACCTTTAGCTCGATGATCTTGTCCAAGGTCTTGCCCTGCTCGGCCAACATCGCGTCCAGCGCTTCGGCTTGGGGAACCGTGCGCGGAAACCCGTCTAAGATAAAGCCTTTGGCGCAATCTCGCTGCGCAATGCGCTCTTTTATCAGGTTTACCATCAGCGCGTCCGGCACAAGCTTGCCCGCTTCCATGATGCTTTTCGCTTCAACGCCCAGAGGCGTACCCAATTTCACAGCCGTACGAAGCATGTCTCCCGTCGAGAGTTGGACCATGCCGTATTTCTCTTCCAAAAGCCGAGCTTGCGTGCCTTTGCCCGCGCCGGGCGCTCCGATCAAAATAATATTCATCTTACCGACCTCTCAATTTCGACTTCTTGATCAACCCCTCGTATTGATGGGCGATCAAATGCGACTGAATCCTTGAAATGGTATCGATTGTCACGCTCACCACGATCAGGATCGACGTGCCGCCCAGATAAAAAGGTATCGCCCCGCGGCTCATCAGAAATTCCGGCAAAAGGCAAATCGCCACCAGATACGCCGAGCCCAACACGGTAAGCCTTGTCAGCACATAATCAAAGTAATCAGCCGTATTCTTCCCCGGCCTTATGCCCGGCACAAAGCCGCCGTACTTCTTCAGATTGTCCGCCGTATCCGTCGGGTTGAACACCACCGCCGTGTAGAAAAACGCAAAGAACACGATCAGCGCCGCGTAGAGCAGCATGAACAGTGGCTTGCCGTGGCCTAGCATCACCACGATATCCGACAAAATGCCGCCCTTCTCTTGCACGTTCGAGAAGCTGGCCAACGTCAACGGGAACAGCAACAGCGAACTCGCAAAAATCGGGGGGATCACGCCCGAGGTGTTGATCTTGAGCGGCAAATGCGACGCTTCGCCGCCGAACATCTTATTTCCGACCTGACGCTTGGGGTATTGGATCAGAATGCGGCGTTGCGCCCTCTCACACGCGACACATACCGCCAAGACCGCCACCACCAACAGAAGGATTAAGAAAATAAACCACGACGACATCGCCCCGGTCCGTCCCAATTCCAGAGTCTGGCCCACGGCGTTGGGCAAACCCGCCACAATGCCGGCGTAGATAATAAGCGACACGCCGTTGCCGATTCCTCGCGCCGTGATCTGTTCGCCCAGCCACATCAAAAACATCGTGCCGCCCGTCAGCGTGATCATTGTGCTGATCCGAAAGAACGTGCCCGAAAGAATCACCGCCGATCCCTGTGATCCCATCATGTTTTCAAGCCCCACCGCCAGCGCGTACGACTGTACCGCCGCAAAAAGTACCGTCAGATACCGCGAATACTGGTTCAGCTTGACGTGTCCCGATTGGCCTTCTTTCTTAAGCGCTTCGAAGGTCGGTAAAATCGCCGAAAGCAGCTGGACGATAATCGATGCCGTGATATAGGGCATCACGCCCAAAGCGAAGATAGTCATACGCTGCAAGGCGCCGCCCGAAAACATGTTGAACATGTCCATGATGCCGCCGCTGTGGCGTTGAAAAATCTCGCTCAGCATGGCCGGATCAATCCCCGGAACCGGGATATACGTTCCTAACCGGTAGATGATAAGCGCCAAAACGGTAAACCAAATCCGGCTTTTAAGTTCGGTCGCCTTGGAAAACGCTGAAAAATTCATATTTGCCGCAAGGGCTTCGGCTGCTGAGGGCATTTTTTCTCGTTCTCGACGTTAATAGGAAGGCCTTTATATAGGATCTATAAATCTATAAGACAAGCTGCGCCTTTCGAAAGACTTTTTGGTCGTCGTTTAATCTGGACTTGAGTGGTACGAATTGCTAATTTGAGTTTATGTTACGTTTAAGCCGCCTGACCGACTATGCCGTTACGCTTCTCTCCCATATGGGCTCGGAGAAAGGTGTGGATTTGTGGGCCGCTCCGACGCTGGCCGAACTTTCGGGTCTTTCTCTCCATACGGTCGCTAAGATCTTGAAACTTCTGGCCAAGGCCAAGCTCGTTTCAGCCCAACGCGGCGCGACGGGCGGCTATCGCCTTTGTGTGCCGCCATCCCAAATTTCCGTCACCGCCATCATTGAAGCTTTGGACGGGCCCATTTCGATCACCGACTGCTCTTCTCATAATGAGCGCCAAAACTGTAAAATCCAGCATCTTTGCCCTCTTTGCGCCGGGTGGAATAAAGCCAACATTGCCGTACGCGAGGCTTTGTCTCGCGTGATGCTGGCCGATCTTATGGATCCTTCGCCCTTTTTGGTGTCTTTTTCAAAAAAACATGGGACGGCTTCATCATGACCGATACGCCACGTTCCGCCGCGCTGGAGCTTGCCTCGCAGCCCTATAAATATGGCTTTGTCACGGACGTGCCCTCGGATACCGCGCCTCTAGGCTTGTCCGAAGACACCCTTCGTTTTATCTCGACGAAAAAAAACGAGCCTTCGTGGCTTTTGCACTGGCGTCTCGAGGCTTTTCGCGCCTGGACATCGATGAAAGAACCGCGATGGGCCAAGGTGCATTACCCGCCCATCGACTATCAGGCGGCGTCTTATTTTTCCGCGCCGAAGGCCGGCCCCAAAACCGGCCCCAAAACGTTGGACGACGTCGATCCCGAAATTTTGCGCACGTATGAAAAACTCGGCATTCCTTTGCGCGAACAGGAAATCTTGGCCGGGGTTACCGCCCCTTCCGTCGCCGTAGACGCCGTGTTCGACAGCGTTTCCGTCGCGACCACCTTTAAAAAAGAGCTGGAAAAGCACGGCATCATTTTTTGTCCTATTTCGGAAGCTGTTTTGAAATATCCGGAGATGGTTCAAAAATACTTGGGCTCGGTCGTGCCTGTCCGCGATAACTTCTTTGCCGCGTTGAACTCGGCCGTTTTTACCGACGGGTCTTTCGTCTATATCCCGCCGGGCGTCACGTGCCCGATGGAGCTCTCGACCTATTTCCGCATCAACGCTAAGAACACGGGCCAATTCGAACGCACCCTTATCGTCGCCGACCATGGCGCTTCGGTCAGTTACTTAGAGGGCTGCTCGGCGCCGCAACGGGACGAAAACCAACTTCATGCCGCTGTGGTCGAGTTGGTAGCGCTCGACGACGCCTCCATTAAATATTCAACCGTTCAAAACTGGTATCCCGGCGACAAAAACGGAAAAGGCGGCATTTACAACTTTGTGACTAAGCGCGGTGCTTGCCGCGGAAAACGTTCTAAAATCTCGTGGACGCAAGTCGAAACCGGCTCGGCCATCACGTGGAAATATCCGAGCTGTATTCTTCAGGGCGACGAAAGCGTCGGCGCTTTCTATTCTGTTGCCGTCACCAACAACGCCCAGCAAGCCGACACCGGCACCAAAATGATCCACATAGGCAAGAACACGCGTTCGACCATTATTTCAAAAGGCATCAGCGCGGGACGATCCCAGAATTCGTACCGAGGGCTTGTCAAAATTTTACGCTCGGCATCCGGCGCGCGCAACAAATCCCAGTGCGACAGTTTGCTGATCGGCGACGCTTGCGGCGCGCACACTTTTCCGGTCATCGAGTCTCGCCAGCCTTCGGCGCGCGTCGAGCACGAAGCCTCCACCTCGAAGGTCAGCGAAGAACAACTTTTCTATTGCCGCCAACGCGGGCTTAGTTCCGAAGACGCGATGGCTCTTATCATCGGCGGCTTTTGCCGCGAGGTCTTGCAAGAATTGCCCATGGAGTTCGCCGTCGAGGCTCAAAAGCTTCTCGGCATCAGTTTGGAAGGAAGCGTCGGTTAACATGCTTGAGATTAAAAATCTTCACGTTGCCATTGACGGCAAGGAAATTCTAAAGGGTATTGACCTGAGCTTGCCCGATGGCCAAGTGCACGCCATCATGGGCCCTAACGGATCGGGTAAAAGCACGCTTTCGTATGTTTTGGCCGGGCGCGACGGCTATACGGTCACACAAGGATCCGTTACACTAAAAGGCAAAGACATTCTGTCGCTTTCCCCCGATCAGCGCGCCGCGCAAGGAGTCTTCCTCGCCATGCAGTATCCTGTCGAAATCCCCGGCGTTACGACGATGAGCTTTTTAAAAACCGCCTTAAATGCGTTGCGCAAGGCGCGCGGACAGAACCCTTTGGATGCGCTTCAAATCCTGAAGCTCTTGCGGGAAAAAGCAAAGGCGCTCGACCTATCGCAGGAGCTTTTGTCCCGCGCCGTTAACGTCGGCTTCTCGGGCGGCGAAAAGAAACGCAACGAAGTCCTTCAGATGGCCGTGCTGGAGCCCTCGCTGTGCCTGCTCGATGAAACCGACAGCGGGCTCGATATCGACGCGTTGCGCGTTGTGGCCAACGGCGTCAACGCGTTACGCGCGCCTTCTCGTTCGATGCTTGTCATTACGCATTATCAGCGTTTGCTCGACTATATTAAACCCGATGTCGTGCACGTGCTCGCTTATGGCAAAATTCGTCAAAGCGGCGGGCCTGAACTCGCCAAGGAACTCGAAAAAACCGGCTATGCCGCTTTCGCACGGGAGGACGCATGAGCTCGAGCGCGACCAACCTTGTCGTCTTCGACTGGAACGGGACCCTGCTCGCCGACACGAACGCTTGCATCAACGCCACGAACGTCGTCCTTGAGCGTCTGGGTCTCTCCCCCGTCTCGCGCCGCCGCTACCAAGACCTTTACACCATGCCGCTTGACAAATTTTACGAAAACCTCGGCGTCGATGAAGACCTCCTCGCCGTCCACGAAGCCACCATCCATCCCCTTTGGCACGACGTTTACAGCGCGGCGCCCATTCGTCTCCGCCGCGGGGCCCGAGACGCTCTGCGCGCCATCAAACGGGCTCCGTGCAAGACCGTCGTCCTCAGCAACTACCTCGTCGACAAAATCGAACGGCAGGCCCGGCAGTTCGGCATCGCCGACCATTTCGACGACATTCTCGCCTTCACGCCCCTGGACGATCTCTATCGCCGTGCCGGCAAGGGCCCACGGCTGAAAAACTACCTGACGGCCTCGCCGGTCCGCCGTTCGATCATCGTCGGCGACACCGAGGAAGAAATCGCAATCGGAAAAAAACTGGGCATGACGACCGTCTCAATCACCGACGGCACCTGCTCGCGCGCGCGCCTGAAGGCCGCGGGTCCCGACTTCCTGATCGCGTCGCTGAACGAGCTGACCTCGATCGTCGACGAGCTTTTCGACAACTCTTCGATCTCTCGAGGAGGCCGCGCATGACCCTAGCCGCCTTCAAAAACCGCGCCAGCCAAAATCAGGAAGCGTGGCGTTATACCAATCTCGACACGCTTCTGTCCCCTGCCGCGCTCGACGCTGAACCCTTCCCTCACGGCCCCCACGCGTGTCCCTTTAAAACATGTCTGGTTTTCCTGAACGGAATCTTTGAACCCTCAATGTCGCGCTTCGGCTCCGTTCCGTCTTGTTTGCTTATGGGCGATCGCGATTCCGGCTATAGCCTTACCTTGGGTGAGCAGACCTGCCTTGTCGCCCATCCGGTCGAACTCGTTTTCGCTTCGGATTCGAAGGCCCCGGATGAAATCCCCCTCAAATTTTCCATCTCTCTCGGCAAAAACGCGCGGCTTTCCTTGCTTGAAAATCACCGGGCGTCCGCTGTCCCCGTCTCTGTCGAAACGTCCGTGACCTTGGCTCCTCATGCCAAATTCGTGCACGGCAAAATCGTCTCGGGCGGCCCGCATTTGGCTCTTTATACCGTCCATGCTGCCGAAGGCTCTTTCTATACCAACACATCCCTGCTTCGCCGGACGCGACCGGCTCGGAACGAGTTTTCCGTTCATCTCGACGGCCAAGGAGCCCAAGTTTCCTTGAACGGCATCATGTTCCTGAACGGCCATGATCACGCCGATACGACCGCGCACGTTTTGCACAACGCCCCTCATTGCACGAGCCGCCAGTCCTACAAGTCCGTTCTGGACGAAAGCGCGCGCGGTGTGTTTCAGGGGCGCATCACCGTCGCGCCCCATGCCCAGAAAACCGACGGCTATCAGATAAGCCGTGCGCTTCTGCTTTCGGATAAAGCCGAGATGGACTCAAAACCAGAACTCGAAATTTATGCCGACGATGTGTCGTGCCGCCATGGCAACTCGGTCGGCGATTTGGATCCCGATGCTTTGTTTTATCTTCGCTCGAGAGGGTTGGACGAAAAAGCCGCGCGCGACCTTCTTATTCAGGGGTTCTTGGCCGACGCCCTCGATTCCCTGCCCGTCGAGGCGTGGGGGTCTTCGTTCCGCCACGAGCTTGGATTGGAGCCTTTATGACCTTCGACGTTTATGCCGTTCAACGCGACTTTCCCGTTCTTAGCCAAACCGTTCACGGCCATCCCCTCGTCTATCTCGACAACGGCGCTTCCGCCCAGAAACCGCAGATTGTTATCGACACCATGGCCCGTTTCATGTCGGACGCCTATGCCAACGTCCATCGCGGCGTCCATACGCTAAGCCAAAAGGCTACGGAAGCCTTTGAAGGGGTGCGCCCTATCGTACAGCGTTTTATCAACGCCGCCCATGAAGATGAAATCGTCTTTACCCGCAACACCACCGAATCCATCAACCTTGTTGCCCAAAGCTGGGGCCGCGCGAACCTGAAGAAAGGCGACGAAGTTCTCATCACGGCCCTTGAGCATCATGCCAATATCGTTCCTTGGCAAATGCTGCGGGACGCGTTGGGAATTGTTCTGCGCGTTGTTCCCGTCACGCCCGAGGGTGACGTCCGGATCGAGGATGTGCGCGCCGCCTTGTCGGATAAAACGAAACTGGTGGCCGTGGCGCATACCTCGAACGTTTTGGGCACCGTGCTTCCGATAAAAGAGATCGTTCAGGCCGCGCATGATGCGGGCGCTTTGGCGCTTATCGACGGCGCTCAGGGCGTTTGCCATGACGCAAGCGATGTGCAGGCTTGGGATGCCGATTTTTTCTGCTTTTCGGGCCATAAGCTCTACGGCCCTACAGGCATCGGCGTCCTTTACGGCAAACGCGCGCTCCTTGCCGAGATGCCCCCCTACCAAGGCGGCGGCGACATGATTTCTTCCGTCTCTTTCGAAAAGACGCTTTATAAAGATCCGCCCTATCGCTTCGAGGCCGGAACACCCGCCATTGTCGAAGTTTTGGGCTTGAGGGCCGCCATCGAGTATCTTTCCGCGCTCGGCATGCAAAACATCGCCGCGCACGAACACGCCCTTCTGACTTATGCCACCCAAAAGCTCGCCGCCATTGAGGGCGTTCGGATTGTCGGCCAAGCCAAACATAAAGCCGCTATTCTTTCTTTTGTGATGGATCAAGCCCATCCGCACGATATCGGAACCATCCTCGACCGCTGCGGCGTCGCGATCCGTGCGGGCCATCATTGCGCGCAACCTTTGATGGATCATTTGGGAATCGTTGCCACGGCGCGCGCTTCATTCGGCCTTTACAATACCATTGAGGATGTGGATGCTCTGGTCGCCGCCGTTACCAAAGTTCAGGAGATTTTCGGATGAGCAACGATTTGCGGGACCTTTACCAAGACTTGATCCTCGACCACAGCAAGCATCCCCGTAATTTTCGCCCCTTGCCGGGCGCCAACCGCGAGGCTTTAGGCCATAATCCTTTGTGCGGGGACAAGCTTTCCCTGCACCTTATTGTCGATAACAACGATGTCATTCAGGACATCGCCTTTCAGGGCGCGGGGTGCGCTATTTCCGTCGCGTCCGCCTCGATGATGTCTGAAATGCTCAAAGGCAAGACCATCCAAGAGGCCGAAAAGCTTTTTGCCTATCTCCACGAGGCTTGCACCGGGGGGGATGCCGACGCGACAGGTCTTGACGAAGACGCCATCGCCCATATCGACGCCCTTTCCGGCGTGCGTGATTATCCTATACGCGTCAAGTGCGCCACCTTGGCTTGGCATACGTTGGAAGCGGCCCTTAACAAGAAAAAGACCACGTCCACAGAGTAGCATGGGGGCCGTATCGTCCTTTGTTTTTCCGTGGGGTAAAATCCCAATCCGTTCTCCACACCGCTAGCGGGAGTTTTTATGGAAAATCCTTCTGAAGCCGAGCTTGGCGCGAACATCGTCGATCAGTTGCGTCTTATTTACGACCCCGAAATCCCCGTCAACATCTTCGACCTTGGCTTGATTTACGCCATCGACGTCAAAACGAAAGACAACGGCCTTTTCGACGCTTCGGTCACGATGACCCTTACGTCGCCCAACTGCCCCGTTGCCGAAGACCTCCCCAAGCAAGTCGAAGAGGCCATCCGTGCCATCAACGGCGCCGATCATGTCGTCGTCTCCGTCACATGGGATCCGCCGTGGGACAAGTCGCGCATGTCCGACGAGGCTCGGATTCTTTTAAATATGTTCTAACCTTATACTAAAGGTTAATGTTTCGGCTCTATCAAAAGGGCTTTCTGATTCTCTAACAATACGGGTTGCTATGACTGCTGAAATTTTTCTTTCCGATTATGCCGTTCCTTCTTTTCTCGTCAAAAAGGTTTCGCTGGACGTCACTGTCGGCAAAAAGCGCACCACCGTGCTGGCGGCTCTTTCCGTCTTTCGCAACCCCAAGGCTAAAAACAAAAAAGCGCCGCTGTTCCTGAACGGCGAAGAGCAAAAGCTTCTTTGCGTGTGCGTTGACGGTCGCGAATTGTCGAAAAAGGAATACACGCTGACAAAGGAAGGGTTGGCGATCCCCGCCTTGCCCGACAAGGCCGTCGTCTCGATCGCCAGTTCGCACGATCCGTATGCCAACACGGCTCTTTCCGGTTTTTATGCGTCCGGCTCTATGCTGTCGACCCAATGCGAAGCCGAAGGCTTCCGCCGTATCACTTTCTATCCCGACCGCCCCGACGTCATGGCCACGTTCCGCGTCACCATCCATGCCGACAAGAAAAAATTTCCCGTCCTTCTGGCCAACGGCAATTTGATCGAAAGCGGCGCGGAACCCGGCGGACGGCATTACGCCGTGTGGGACGATCCCTTCCCCAAGCCTTGCTATTTATTTGCGATGGTGGCGGGCAAGCTCGATAAACGTAAAAGCTCGTTCACGACAAAGTCCGGACGCAAGGTGGCTATCGAAATCTACGTCGAGCCCGGCAAGACAAAGGACGCCGATTTTGCGCTTTTGGCCATCAAAAAAGCGATGCGTTGGGACGAAAAACGCTTTGGGCTTGAATACGATTTGGACCGCTTCATGATGGTTGCGACGCCCTTCTTTAACATGGGCGCTATGGAGAACAAGGGGCTGAACATTTTTAACGATACGTGCGCGTTGGGTCGGACCGACACGGCCACGGACACGACCATTTCGTTTATCGAGCGCGTCGTGGCGCACGAATACTTCCACAACTGGACCGGCGACCGCATCACCTGCCGCGACTGGTTCCAACTGAGCCTTAAAGAAGGCCTGACCGTATTCCGCGAACAAGAATACATGGGCGATGCTCATTCCATCGCGGTCGAGCGTTTGGAAAATGTGCGCGATCTTCGTCTGCGCCAATTTGCCGAAGACGCGGGCGCGCTGGCTCATTCCGTACGGCCCGCTTCGTATCAAGCCATCGACAACTTCTATACCACCACCGTTTATGACAAAGGCGCCGAAGTCGTTCGAATGATCCAAACGCTTGTGGGCCGCGAGGGCTTCGACCGTGGCATGGCGCTGTACGTCAAGCGCCACGACGGACAGGCCGTAACCTGCGACGCGTTCGTTCAGGCCATGGCCGACGCCAACAAAAAATCCTTTTTCGATCCCAAGCTTTTCATGCGTTGGTACAGCCAAGCGGGCACGCCCGTTCTGGACGTTAAAAGCCGATACGACGCCCAGGCCAAGCGCCTAACGATGACCGTGCGTCAATCATGCCCTCCTACACCGGGCCAACCGGTTAAAAAGCCTTTGTTGATCCCCTTCGCCGTCGGGCTTTTGAACGCCAAGGGCGAGGACATCATCCCGACGGTGGTGGTTCCTTTGAAGAAGGCCCGGGAGATCCTCGTTGTCGAGGGTATCGAGGAAAAGCCCGTTCTCTCCTTGTTGCGGGACTTCTCGGCGCCGGTAAGAGTTTCTTACGCCTATACCGATGAGGAACTTTTGTTCCTTCTCAGTCATGACAGCGATCCTTTCTCTCGCTTTGAGGCTGGATTCACGTTGGCGACCAAGGCCTTGCTGGACCCAAAACAAAACCCCAAGGCTTTCATTGATGCCTTGGGTTGCGTATTGCGCGACAAGACCATCGATCCCGCCTTTAAGGCCATGATGTTGACCCTTCCCACCGAAGGCGAATTGGGCTTGGCGCTTAAGGCGCAGGGAGCGTTGATCAACATGCCTCCCCTTTACGCCGTGCGTAAAAAACTGTTCCGCCGCATCGGCAAACGTCTGGCCGCCGACTTCGAAGCGTGTCGTGCATCCCTTAAGGTACCCGAAGGAGCCGCGGATGGCGCGACGATGGGGCGGCGCAGCTTGCGCAACCTGTGCCTGTCCTATCTTGCAGCCTCGCAAGACAAAGCCGTGATGAAGGACGTTTTCGCGCAGGCAACGCAATCCAAAAACATGACCGATTGCGTGGCCGCGCTCGGCATTCTGGCGAGCACCACCTCGCCGCTAAAAGCCAAGGCCTTTAAAGCCTTCGAGAAAAAATGGAAGAAGGCCCCCACCGTCATGGATAAGTGGTTTGCGCTTCAGGCTTCGGCCAAGCGACCCGGCGTCCTCGCCTCGGTCCGCAAGCTGACCAAGCACAAAGGCTTTTCCTTCAAAAACCCTAACCGCGTCTCTTCCTTGATCGGCGTTTTCGCGGGCAATGGCTTGGCTTTCCATGCCAAAAACGGTTCAGGCTATCGCTTTGTTGCCGACATGATTATCAAACTCGACCCCTTGAATCCTCTGAAGGCAGCCGCGCTGGCCAAAAGCTTTACCCGGTGGCGCGATTACGTACCGGCTCAACAAAAGCTGATGAAAGCCCAATTGCGCCGCTTGGCGAAGATCAAAACCTTGTCCCCCAACACAGCCGAGGTTGTCAAAAAAAGCCTGAACGGATAAGCTTCTTGGATGGTTCCTTTCTTTTTTGAGGGCTTTTTATGCCGGACGGCACCCTTCCCTATCCTAAACTCGGCATCCTTGCAGGCGGCGGTGATGCTCCTCGGCAAGTGGTGCGCGCCTGCCTAGAGCAAGGGCGTCCTTTTTTCGTCTTTTGCCTCGAAGGCCAGGCTGACCCTGAACCAGCGTGGGAAGGGCCCCATACATGGCTTCCTTTAGGCGCTTTTGGCTCATTGCGCGACATAATCGCGCGCGAGCATATCGACGAGGTCGTCATGATCGGACGCGTGCGGCGCCCTTCTCTTGCCGAGATTAAACCCGACTGGCAAGCCTTCAAAGCGTTGGCCTCGATCCGCCTTCATGCCTCGGGCGACGATGCTTTGCTTCGCTCGATCGGCGAAACCATCGAACGTTTGTGCCATGTGCGCGTCATTGGCGTTCAGGATGTTTTGGGCGGTTTGCTTCTTCCTCCCGGTCTTTTAGGACAATGGGCACCCGACGCCCAGGCTAAGGCCGACATCGACCGCGGTCGCGCCGTCGCCGAAGCCCTTGGCGCCGTCGACGTCGGCCAGGCCGTCGTCGTTCAGCAAGGCATTGTTCTTGGCGTCGAGGCCGCCGAAGGCACAGACGCTCTTATTGCCCGCTGCAAAAACCTTCGCCGCCAAGGCCCGGGCGGCGTTTTGGTAAAAATGACCAAGCCCCAGCAGGACAATCGATTCGACCTTCCCGCCCTTGGCCCCCATACCCTTATGGCCGCTCATGAGGCCGGCCTTCGCGGCATTGCCGCTTTGGCCGGGCGCACGCTTCTCATCAATCCCTCGGAAGTTAAGGCGTTCGCGGACGAGCATAAAATCTTCCTTTTTGGCCTCAATTAACCTTTTGCTGAAGAATCCCATAAAAATCATCAAATTAACCAAATTATAACGCTCATAGGACGAGACTTATCTTCTCTTTTCCGATACACTGCCCTTCGTATCGGCGTCTTTTCTTTCGGAAGTTCTTTTTGAGGTTCGGGATCGGTTTTTCATGCCTGTTATTCTACCTAAACATCAGGTCCTTCAGCGCGAGATGTTTCGCGACGTCCGGGCGCCTTCCCAGCGCGTCGCCGCCTACATCTCGACGCAACAATTCATGGCCTCCGTCGCGATCGGCTCTTTAGCTTTTCTGTTTCTGGCCCCCCCTCAAACCGCTTCCTTTTTCGATCTCATACTTGTTCCTTTGTTCTTCTATTTCCGCTGGTGTTTAGGGAAACCCTTCGCTTTACCCTTCAAGATGCCCCAGTATGCCCATATGCCGGACCCTAACAATCCTCCTCCGGGGAAAAAGGGTCCAGGAAAATCCGAAGGCATCCTTTTTCTCGGCAACGTTGTCGATAAGGATGATGATAACTTCCTTCGCGAATTATGGTTGACCAATGTCGACGCCCGCACCCACATCCTTTACCTCGGCACCACCGGTTCCGGTAAAACCGAAGGCTTGAAATCCCTTGTCACCAATGCTCTTTGCTGGGGCTCGGGCTTCGCCTACACCGACGGTAAGGCCGATACTGATTTATGGGCTTCGCTCTATGCCCTGACCCGGCGCTTCGGTCGCGACGACGATATTCTCGTCCTCAACTATATGACCGGAAACTCCGACGACGGATCGACATCCAACTCGATGAACCCCTTCTCGACCGGTTCTTCCTCCTACTTGGCCAACCTTGTCGTCAACCTTATGCCCGATGCCGGGGGCGACAACGCCATGTGGAAAGAACGCGCCGTCGCTTTGATGTTCGCGTTGATGCCGGCCTTGACCTTTAAGCGCGACAAGCAGGGTCTTCTGTTGGACGTCGGCATCGTTCGCGACCACTTGGAGCTTCAACCGATCATTCGTCTTTCGCGCGATCAGACGCTTCCCGAACGCATCATTCACGGTTTGGAAGGTTATTTGAACACCCTTCCAGGCTATGTCGCCGAGGCTTTCGACGACGAAGGCAACGAACGCCCGCCTTCTCCCGATCAGCCCATGTATGACCTTCAAGTCGCCCGCCAGCAGCATGGCTATCTGTCCATGCAGTTTACCCGCGCGATGCAGTCTTTGGCCGACGAATATGGCTATATCTTCAAGGCCCAGCTGGCCGACATCGACGTTTTGGATGTCGTGCTGAACCGCCGCATTCTGGTCGTGCTAATCCCGGCCCTCGAAAAATCCGGCGACGAAGCCGCCAATTTGGGCAAAATCGTCGCCGCCTGTTTAAAAGGCATGATGGGCGCGACGTTGGGCAACACGGTCGAAGGCGGCTGGGAAAACGCCATCGGCAGCAAGCAAACCCGTTCCAGCTCCTCCTTTATGACCGTGTTCGACGAAGTCGGCTATTATACCGCCGCCGGCATGGCCGTTATGGCCGCTCAGGCTCGTTCCCTTGGATTCTCCTTGGTCTTCGCCGCGCAGGATCTTCCTTCAATGGAAAAGCGCGTCAAGCAAGAAGCCCGATCCATCGCCGGTAACTGTAACCTAAAAATTCTAGGGCGCATCGAAGATCCGATGGATACGAAGACCTTCGTCGAAAATCATGGCGGCCAATCGTGGGTTATGGAAACAAAAGGCTTTACCTCGTCGCTTAACAGCGTCGGTAGTTTGTTCATGACCATGCCGTTTTACGACGATAGGCAAGCCACCTATACGATGCGTCAGCGCGTCGCGTATGACCATCTGCGCGGTTTGCGTGAAGGTGAGGCTTACCTCATCTTCGGGGACTGGGCCGTTTACGCCAGAATGTTCTTTGCCGTTCCCGAAAAAGCCAAGGCTTTGCGCGTCCATCGCTTTCTTCCTGTCCCCGGCGTCACAAAATCCACCGAGGCTCGTGACCGCGTCGCCATGGAATTGGAAACCCGTCTGAAAGACCCGGATTGGACAGCGGCCAAAGCTTCCAAGCCCGCAAAAAGCGACCCGGCCATTGCGGCAATAGCCAAGACCATCAAAGCGGTGCCGAAGACGGTTCTTTCTTCCGTAGCCGTAGGCGCCGCGTGCGTGGCTTCGGTTGCCGCGGTGTCGGATTCATCGGCAAAACCCGCTCCCTCAGCGCCAAAGATCGATGAAGACGCTGCATTCTATGAAGAAAATGACAGTACGCCGCTTCCGTCTTCGATGTCCAAAAATTCGAAGGAATCGTCCGAGCAGCGCGGTACGGCCATGGCGTCCAAGGTTCCGTCCGTTCAGGAAGGCGACCAATTCGAAATTCAGGACGTCGAGCCGATTCAACAAACCTATGAACCGGCCAAGGCTAAACCCGCCTTCGCTGGAACCGACGCCGATTTGGAAGCGATCATCCCTGAAGTCCAGACTGACGATATTCCGGATTATTCCACCGTTCAGCTTCCCGAAGAAATTAAATCCGCCTTGGCCGAGTCCGCCCAAAAGCTTAACGAGGGCTTGCGCGGCAAGGAAGTTCAGGATTAGTCTTTCTGTTGGCCCCTTCTGCCGGGGGTTCTTATCCGTTCCTGCCTTGGGAGGTTTTTATGCTCGCTTCCGGCCGTATTGCATCCTTTTTTCTGCTTGCCGCCTTGCTGGCTTATCCGGCCGCGGCCTTTTCTTCGGAGCCTCCTGCGGACGACGCCGTTTCCTTCGACTTGGCCGCCGAAACGTGGGTTTCCACCCAAAAAGCGACCGTCCGTCTGAATGTCGAAGCCGCTGTATCCGACGCTGACGCCTCCAAGACCCGATCCGCTATGGATCGCGCCGTTCGGTCCGTGGCCAAAGCTGATTGGCATATGACCAATTTTGTTCGTTCACAGGACAAAACGGGTCTTGAACGCTGGAGCGTTTTCTTCGAAGCCCGCCTCGCCGACGACAGCTTGAACGGGTTGGCCGAGGCCGTCAAAAAAGCGGGACGTCCCGGGATGCAGATCCGCGTCGCCTCCATTGATTTTTCGCCTTCTTTGGACGAGATCGAAGCCGCCCGAGCCGCTCTACGTGAGCAGCTTCTCAAACAGGCCGCCGAACAGCTCGCCGCTTTGAACGCCACGCTACCCGGCCGGCACTTCCGAATCGGCGCTGTCTCCTTCTCGAACGAGGGGGCCCCCATTCCTCGCCCCGTCAAAGCCTTGTTCGCCACAAACGACCAAGCCGACAGCCCTGCGTTGGATCTTTCCAAAAAAATCATCCTTCATGCCCACGTCGTATGCGCCGCCCTGCCTTCGGAAGCTGGCCCCCGCCACTAGACCGGGACAAAGGGTTGCGAGCGAGCGCTTTTTAGTGCTATGCCGTGTCGTTCCCTTTTTCGGATAACGCCATGTTTCTTCGCCCTATTCACTTCGTTCCGCACGATACCAACATCGATTTCGTTTCTAAACGGTGGAGTGCCTTCTTCGTGACCGGTTTTTTGGTCTTGGCGACTTTGGTCGCTCTTGTCGTTAAGGGCTTGAATTTCGGCATCGACTTCAAAGGCGGCATTCTCATCGAAGCCAAGGCCCCCCATACCGTCGATATCGCGGCCTTACGCCGGGATATGGATTCGCTGAAGATTGGCGAAGTTGAGCTTCAGCAGTTCGGATCCCCCGAAGACATTCTGATCCGCATCCAACGCCAAGATGGCGGCGAACAGGCCCAGATGAAAGCCGTTCAAGCCGTCCGCGACAAACTTGGTTCGACCTATGAATATCGCCGCGTTGAAGTCGTCGGCCCAACCGTAGGCGCCGAACTCCTTCGCGCCGGCATCATCGCCACCGTCCTTGCCGTTTTGGGAATTGCCCTTTATGTCGGCTTCCGATTTGAGTGGCAATTCGGCGTCGCCGCGCTTATCGCGACCTTCCATGACGTGTTTACCACTGTCGGCCTTTATGCCGTCTTGCAACTTGATTTCAATCTGACCGCCGTCGCCGCGCTTCTGACCTTGGCCGGTTATTCGATCAACGATACCGTTGTCGTGTTCGACCGCATCCGCGAAACCATGCGCCGTCAAAAAACCACCGATATTCGCGTTATTATCAACACGTCGGTCAACCAGACTCTTTCCCGCACCATTATGACGGCCGGAACAACCCTTCTGGCCCTTTTGCCCTTGTTGTTCATCGGGGGCCAGACGCTCATCCCCTTTTCGGCCGCGTTGACTTGGGGCATTGTGATCGGAACCTATTCGTCGATCTATGTCGCGTCGGCTCTTCTTCTTTATCTTCCGCCCCTTCGGAGGCATTAAGGCATTAAGGCATTAAGGCATTAAGGCTTTAAAGCTTCATCTTGGTAAGAGGTCTTCTTACTCAAAGCGACCTTTGGTCTCCCTTTAAAAAAAAAGTGAGAGCATCTTCGGAATAGATAAGCGTTACGGTGTCGCCGGGCTTTATGCCCTCGATCTTTTGTGCGATCGCTTCCACCGTCGACGGCGGCTGGAAATGATCCGGCTTCGTTTTCGGATCGGGGATGTAGAGCAACGCCTTGTAGGGCGTAAGTTTATAAACAATCTCGGCCGGGCTTAGATAAAAATTCTCCGGGTCGAATTCACCGGTCCATTTGACGTCTTCGATATAAATCTCAGGCTCTGCGGGCATTACGCGCTGCGGTTCGACCGACAGGTTCAACGTTCCGTAAACAAAATCTCCGTCGAAATACGCCTGAAGATCGAGCCCTTTCTCTTTGAAAAACGGCTCTTGCATGCGAATCGTGCCTTGGGGAAAACGCCTGTCCGTTTCGGATTGCCCCGAGGCGACGCCGTGTCCTTTTTGGACCGTCGCTTTGATTGTTTTCATCATGGCAGTCGTTTTTCCTCTGTTCATACCTACTTTTTAAATAGCATACGGCTTTTCTTCAGGCCATAGCTATAATGGGGTTAAGGCCTTTGGGCCGCGGACACAAGGCGATGGCGCAACACGTTTACCAAGAAACTTATTCGTTTTACGATTCTTTTTGACGCGGCCTGATTCCTTCTTATAACAAGTTCTATGTCCTCGCCCATTCTTATCTCGGGCGGCGCGGGCTACTTGGGAAGCCATGCCGCTTATACCTTGAAAAACGAAGGCTTTGAGCCTGTCGTTCTCGATAATCTTTCGACCGGAAACGCTTGGGCCACATCGTTTGGCGCTTTCGAACAAGGCGACATCGCCGACGTCGATTTTGTTCGCTCCGTTTGTGATAAATATGCGCCTTTGGCCGTGATTCATTTCGCCTCGCTCTCCGAACCACTCCCATCCGACGATCCCACCTGCTTCTTCGCCGATCAACGGGAGAAGGCGTCGATCTTCTTTAAAACCATCAACGCTTGCGGCATCAAACGGGTTGTTCTTTCCAGCACGGCCGACGTTTACGGGGATCTTTCAGCCGTTTACGGTGCCACCGGCGCGATCGGCCCCGTTTCCGAGGTTTATCCCGCGAAACCGGGCTCGCCTTATGCCCTTTCCATGCTGGAAACCGAGGCCTATGCACGCATGCTCGACGTCGATGGCTTTCGTTCCATCACATTGCGCTTTTTCAATGCCGCCGGCGCGGCACCTGTCGAGGCTCAGATCGGCGAAGCCCATGCGCCGGAAAATCATCTCATTCCACGGTTGCTTCTTCCTTTGCTGAACACGCCGGACAATCTTCTGAACGCCTTGGGTATCAAAAAAACATTCGTCATTCACGGCGACGACTTTCCAACCCCTGACGGAACCGCCCTTCGCGACTTTGTCCACGTTCTCGATCTTGCCGACGCGCACCGCTTGGCTTTGACGTATCTTTTGAAAGGCGGAAGAACCGATGTTTTTAATTTGGGAAGCAACACGGGCTTTTCCCTTCTCGACATCGTAAACGCCGCGCGAAAAGCTTTGAACCGCCCTAACTTCACGCCGAAATTTGCCCCTAGAGACGAAGATGACCAGCCCAAGCTCGTCGCAGGACGTTCAAAGGCCGAAAAAATCCTCGGATGGCGTCCGGAACGTTCTCTCGTTTCTATGATTGCCGATGCCGCCGCGTGGTACCGGTCGCCATTCTATCTCGAAGCGCTGTACGCCAAAACGGGTCAAAGCCCTTCGGCTTGACCGTTTGTCTTTCCCGGTGTCGCACGCTATAGTTCGGCTTTACGCTTCTTCCCCTTGCCCTCTATGAGCCAAAAAGAACAAGATGTGGATTTTCCGGCGGCGCGCGATTGCATTGCCCTGAAACCCCGCGCCACGACGAAAAAACCTTCCCTGTATAAGGTTCTCCTTTTGAACGACGATTACACCCCTATGGATTTCGTCGTGCAAATTCTTGAGGTTGTTTTTAATAAATCGCATGATGCCGCAATGGTTATCATGCTTCAGGTTCATACAACCGGATCCGGGTTGTGCGGCGTTTATTCCTATGAAATCGCCGAAACCAAAGTCGCTCAGGTCATGACCGCCGCGAGGCAGTCGCAACATCCGTTACGGTGCGTCATGGAAAAGGCATAACCCCTTTCCTCATCGCTCCTTAAAAATGATTTTTTTTCCTTTTAATCCAATAGTTAAGCTGCCCTTTCTGAGCTCTTGAGCTAAGTCGCCAAACAGCTCTTTCCGCCAACCTTTCAGAAGAACGGAAGCGCCGACCTCATCCGCAAGAAAGTCTTCCAAATCTTCGGTCGTCGCAATCAACTTCGCCGCCACGCCACTATCCTCGCTGACGTGTTTGAGAAGCACTTTCAAAAGATCCACCGAGGATCCGAGGCCGCCCGGAAGATTACGGCGCTCTTTTTCCGACGGACACGCCGACGGCGGCAACTGTAACGCAGCCTCGACCACCCCCAGAAGCGCCCGCCCCTGCCGTCCTTCTGCGAACGCCTTGCTGAGCCCCCGAATTTTTGCCAAATCGTCTGCCGTCCGCGGCGGATGATAGACGATTTCAAGCACCGCCTCATCTCGCAAAACCCGCCCTCTGGGCACATCCAGCCGTTGCGCTTCTTCTTCCCGCCATGCCGCGATCGCTTGGGCTAACGCCCGCACGCGGGGCTTGTCCGTTCGAAGCTTGAGCCTTTTCCACGCATCTTTCGGATCCGCCGCATAGGTCGATGGCGCCCGTAAAAACGCCATTTCTTCTCCGACCCAAGTGCGCCGGGCGTTTTTCTCTAGCGCGGCTTCGAGCTTCCGGTACACATCCCTTAGATGCGTCACATCACCCAACGCGTACTCAAGCTGTTTGTCGGACAGAGGCCGACGCGCCCAGTCCGTAAACCGACTTGTCTTATCAACCTTCTTGCCCGTAAGCGACGCCACCAGCGTTTCATAACTGGCCGATTCGCCAAACCCACAGACCATCGCCGCCACTTGCGTATCCACCATTGGCGAGGGCACGGCCCCCATCAGCTTATAAAAAATCTCCACATCTTGACGCGCCGCGTGGAACACCTTGAGCACACGCGTCTCCGTCATCAATTCATACAGGGGTCCTAGATCAATTCCTTGGGCCAAGGGGTCAATGGCAACCGCTTCGTCCTCGCCCCCAACCTGAATGAGGCATACCTTTGGCCAGTATGTCTTTTCCCTCATAAATTCGGTATCAACGGTAACAAAATTGGTTTTTTCCTGCTTTTTACAGAAAATCCGGAGCTGTTCCGTCGTTGTAATTAAACTCATGTTCTTTTGTTTCCCCTTTGTTTCTTCTTGCATATCACCCTTCTCGTCTTGCGCCAACTCCCTGTCGCTTTCCCGCCTTGCATGCTTTTCCTCCTTGCCATATACCTTTTCTGTTCCCTCTTTTTAAGGATTTCTCATGACCAAAACTCCAGAATCTTCTCAAAAAGCCGGCAACACCTCCCTTACTTCTTTGCCGATGTTCTATTCTTCGCCTCGGCCGTTGGATCGCTCTCGCGATGGCAAGATAAAAATGGCCCGCATCGCCGATTTCTCTTTCGCCCGTAAAACCAACGCCATTCCTCTTCTGATCGAGGAATTCTCCACCGCGGCCGCTCATTATCCCATCGTCTTCGCCGATGGCGAGCTTCCTGTTCCCGCGGCTGTCGTCGGGTTACAGAACGACTCGAACCTTTTCATCAATGCCGACGGATCGTGGCTTCAAGGCGCCTATCTACCCGCTTATGTGCGCCGCTATCCTTTTATTCTGATGGACGATCCTTCAAACAAGCAATTTGTTCTTTGCATCGATGACACGTGCCCCCAGCTTAGAGAAGACGGCGAATTTCCGCTCTTCGATGGGGACCAACCCAGCGCGTTTACCAAAAGCGCCATGGAGTTCTGCGGCGCCTTACGCCGACAAGGCGACGCCACGGATGATTTCGTCAAGGCCATGAAGGAGAACAATCTCCTCGTCGCCAACAACACCGAAATTATTGCGCCGGACGGAACCCGTTTTCGCCTGAGCGGCTTTCTGGTTATCGACCCTAAAAAATTCGAAGCGTTGCCGGACAACATCATCCTTAATTGGCGCAAGAAAGGCTGGCTGCCTTTGATCTACGCCCAGCTTCTGTCTTCAGCCCGTTGGCAAAGCTTGGTTTCCCTGATTCAAACAACCGCCGCCAAATGATCGCCTTTGCCCGTTTGCAAAAAGGGGCCTTGGCCGCCGGGACTGTCTTGGCTTTTTTGCTTTTTTTCTCTTCCTCCGCTTGCGCTCAGACGTCCTATGGCTTGGCTTTACATGGGGAGCTGAAGTACCCGGCATCGTTTCGCCATTTTGATTATGTGAACCCCGACGCACCCAAAGGCGGCATTCTTCATCTTTCCGCTCTTGGGTCTTTCGACACGCTGAATCCTTTTACTCTTAAGGGAATAGCGGCGGATGGCGTCGGGCTCGTCTTCGAAACCTTGATGGCCCGCTCGCAGGACGAACCTTTCAGCCAATACGGCTGGATTGCCCAAACCGTTACGGTCGCACCGGACAACACGTGGGTTTCTTATATCCTTAGGCCTGAAGCGCGCTTTCAGGACGGGTCCCCTATCACGCCCGAAGACGTTGTCTTTTCTTTCGAAACGCTACGCGACAAGGGGCATCCTTTGTACCGAAGCTATTACAAGGATGTCACGCACGTCTCGAAGACGGGACCGCGCGAGGTTCGCTTTTCCTTCCGCAACGGCGACAATGCCGAGCTTTCCCTTATCCTCGGCGAGCTGCCGATTCTTTCCAAGAACGATTGGGCTGGAAAAGATTTTTCGGCCACAACCCTGACGCCCCCTTTGGGAAGCGGCCCCTATAAAATCGGCAAAGTCGTTCCGGGCCGCTCGATCACCCTTGTCCGCAACAAAACGTGGTGGGCCGCCAATCTTCCTATCAATAAGGGCCGTTTTAATTTTGATGCGCTTACCTATGACTATTATCGCGACACAACCGTTGCGACCGAAGCGTTTTTTGCCGGGCGTTATGATTATCGCTATGAAAACATCGCCAAAAACTGGGCCTTGGAATACAACACGCCTGCCGTACGCAACGGCCTGATCAAAAAACAGGTTCTTGAAGACGCCCTGCCCGTCGGCATGCAAGCGTTCATTTTCAATATCCGCCGTCCCATCTTCCGTGACCGTCGCGTCAGGGAGGCATTGAATGACGCTTTTGATTTTGAATGGGCCAACAAAAACCTCGCCTATAGCGCCTATCAGCGCACGGAAAGCTATTTCGAAAACTCCGAACTCGCCGCAAAAGGCCTTCCTTCAGCTGACGAACAAGCGCTTCTCGCTCCCTTCCGCGATGGTTTGCCTGCCGATCTTTTCACCACGCCC
The DNA here is from genome assembly GCA_028690155.1 of Alphaproteobacteria bacterium. Lineage (GTDB taxonomy): Bacteria > Pseudomonadota > Alphaproteobacteria > UBA9219 > UBA9219 > CAIXLI01. The sequence goes on from JAQVBU010000006.1 coordinate 97,119, forward strand.
TTTAGCCTGCCTAAAACCGACGGGTCGGGAAACAACCGCGCCAACCTCCGTCGCGCCGCCGCCCTGTTGCGTGAAGCGGGATGGACATTGAAAAACGGCGTCTTGGTCAACAAGGACGGCAAGCCGTTTACCTTTGAAATCCTTGAAGCGCAACCCGCCTTCGAACGCTGGGTTCAGCCCTTCCTGCGCAACTTGGAACGCCTAGGCATTCATGCGACGTTCCGGCTTGCCGATTCCGTTCAAGTGCAAAACCGCATGGATTCCTTCGATTTTGATATGACATCAACCGTCTTCGGGCAGTCATTATCGCCCGGCAACGAACAAACGGATATGTGGGGATCCGCCAAGGCCCAGCAACGCGGCAGCCGCAATTTGATCGGAATCCAGAACCCCGTCGTCGATTCGCTGATCGGGACCTTAATCCACGCCAAAACGCGGAAGGATTTAATCACCGCCTGCCATGCCTTAGACCGCGTTCTGTTATGGCAATACTATGTCATCCCACATTGGTATATCGGCGCTTATCGCATCGCGTACTGGGACAAATTCGGGCAGCCGGCTGTCGCGCCGCCCTATGGCTTGGCCGTGATCGATACATGGTGGGTTGATCCTCAGAAGGCTGAGGCTATCAACCGCGCACAAAACAGGTAGTGGCCCCGTCCTATCGCGCCGCGAGCGCCGCGATAAGCGTCCGGACGTCTTTGGGCTCGATGGTCGTTTGCTTATCCCCGGCCGCATCGGGACGGCGCACGGAGACCAACGTTCCGCCCAGATCGGTCACAATGGCCAAGCTTGCGTCCGTTGTCGCGTCGTCGCCTATATACACCGGCGTCTTGCCCTTGAATTCAGACCGCCGCATCAGATATCGGATGCCTGTTCCTTTACTGATACCCTTTTTCATAAGTTCGTAGGTGCGACCGATCTTACGAACAAGGTAGTTTTCCTTCTTCTCGCCTAAGGCGTTTTGTATCTCGGTCTTGATGTTCTCTTCGGCCCGCACAGGCGGAAGATGAAGGGATGCGCCGTAGATTTTATCCTCGCACAACGCATCGTGCCGGTCGCCGACCTCATGAACGGCTTCAACAACAGCTTTAGGCAGAGGGGCTGTTAGAGATTCAATGGCCTCGTCTTTCCCCAAACGGCATTCGGCGCCATGACAGCCGACGGCTGTCGTCTTTACCCCCTCCAAAAACTTATCGAGAAGGTCTATTTCGCGTCCCGTAACGATCGCAAAAGAACAATCATCCCTTGCTTCCAATGTTTTCAGATTTCTTATCAACGCGTCGGGTACGTCCACGGCTTTCGGATCCACGGTCAGATCCACCATTGTCCCATCAAAATCTATAAAATACGCTTTGTCACAACTGTCTTGGACGATGTCGTCCATCCCTTCACGGTTCGACACAACCATGGGTCTTTCTTCCTCCTCAAAAAAAACGCTAAGAGGCTTCGCCCTCTTCCTCACTCACGTTAAAATTCTTTTCCTTTTTCAAAAGCTCGTTCAACCGCCGACGCTGGTGCAGACGGCCTGCGTCGTCCAAGATCTGGGCCGCCCACGCAAACACGTTATGCGCTTTTGTATGTTCGCGCATGCTCTTCATCCGCGCTTCCTGCTCTTCGGGCCCCATCGTGAGCGCTCGTTCGATGCTTCGCGTCAAGCCGATCTCATCATAGGGATTCACAATCACCGCATCCACAAGCTCGCGCGAGGAGCCGGAAAACTGACTTAAAATCAACACACCTCGGTTGTCGTCCCGCCCTGCCACAAACTCCTTTGCCACAAGATTCATGCCGTCATGCAACGACGACACGATACAGACGTCCGCCGCCCGATAGAACCGGTACACGTCGGCTTGCGTAAATGTCTTCTTCAAAAGGCAAACCGGCGTCCACCCTTCTCTTCCGTATTTGGCGTTCACGGCCGCCGCTATTCCCTCGACCTCGCGATCAACATCCGCATACGCCCTGATGGCCGAGCGCGAAGGCGAGGCTATTTGCACAAACGAGACCTTTCCCTTCCATTCAGAATGTTGCTCTAAAAACGCGTCAAAAGCTCGAAGCCTTTCCGGTATCCCTTTGATGTAATCCATACGTTCGACCCCTAAGACGATCTTGTTCTTCGGATCGAGATTCAGCATCGACACGATTTCATCGCGGCACGCCGATAAGCTCGGGACGCCCAGCGCTTGGAAGTCCGGCCAGGCGATCGATATCGGGTACGGCCGGATCATGCAAAAATCGTCCCCATGCCGCACCGTATCATGCTCGCGGTCGACCAAGGCTTCGATATGCGCATCCACGCAATCAAGGAAGTTGTTACAAAGCTGCTGTGTGTGAAAACCAACGATGTCCGCCGCCAGCAAGCTTTCCAAGAATTCCTCCCGCCACGGCAGAATGCTCAACGTTTCGCTGTTTGGCCATGTAATGTGCCAAAAAATCACGATCACCGCATCAGGGAACCGTTCCCGCACCATGCGCGGCAGTAGACCAAAATGATAGTCCTGAATGAAGACGATCGGCGACGACGTTTTCGCCTCGGCCACGATCGCGTCCAAAAACATCCGGTTCACGTCCCGGTAAGTTTCCCAATCCGACGCCCGAAACCGGGGTTTCACAAATACAAGGCTGCACAAGGGCCACAGGCCCTCGTTCGCAAACCCCTCGTAAAAACCGGTTTCTTGCTCCTTCGTCAACCACAGCCTCTTCAATCGGTAACAAGGCGCGTTGGGCGGCACCATCAATATCCCCTTTTCGTCCGCGGCGTCCCGGTCCGCATCCCCTGAAGACACCGCAACCCATGTACCCCGGCAGGCCTTCATGATCGGTTCGAGCGCCGACACAAGGCCGCTTACTGGCGTCGTCCATGACAACCCCTTGCTCGTTTTGCCGTGAACGTACGGTTCACGGTACGACACCGCGATAATCTGCTCGGACGGCAAATTGTTGCTGATGAAATCGTAAAGCGACTCCGCCGACCATTGCGCGCACCACAATTGAAGCCTTTGCTGTTCGCGTTCCAGCTTGCGAATGCGCTGCTGAATCTCCCGCGTGATGCTAATGGTTTCCCGCGGGAGGCCCTTCGTTCTTTGGCCCGTCCGCACAAAATCCCGTACCGTCAGAATCCATCGCCGTAAGGCAAGCCTCGACGCGATCACGATAACCGTCGCCGCAATAAGGCTGACACCCAAGACAAACCATAACAGATACCGTTGCGTGTTCGTGCTTCGCTTCTCGGCGTAAGCCATATCATGCACGACCAACAACATGTTCGACGCGCTCGATACTTTCCCTGTTTGAAGATCCTTTATTGGAAACGTCGCAATCAAAACCCGGCCGTTCTTGCTTTTTTGCTTCTTGAAAACAGGTTTCAACGGCGCCGTTGACGGACACCGGATATCCGAGGGGAAATCGCTGTTCCGATATTTGGGGCGGCCGCCGCCCGCACAATAGCCGATCCCCACAATGCCGCCTTCTTGCGCAAATTGCGTCAAGCGATGCGTCAATCGGCGTTCATCTTGCGGCGTGAATACTTCGGGCAAACTTTCTTCGACCGACGAAAAGACAAGGCGCGACCGTAACTGTAAATCCGACTCCGACCAACTGAGAAAAAGCCGGTCCGTTTGCGGCAAGAGAAAATACGCCAGAAGGCTTAAAACGAACGCCAACGGCACAAGAAACCGAAACAAAATCATTGATTGCTCATAACCCCTTGCCTGTCTGTTCTTTAGTAAAAGGAACCTTCAGGGCTTTTCCCTGCCCTTAAAACAGCGCGACACCATGTTGTTGATGAGCCGTCTCTTCCTGAAACGGTCTTCCCGGTTATCCTGTTTTTTTAAGAAACGTCTGTTTTCCTTAATGCGCCGGGATGCGCAGGAAAGATACTCTGCCCCTTTGCTTATTGCAAAGATCTTTTCTTCTTTCCTAACCTTAAGATTCACGCCCTTTAGACACTTGTTTTCCAAACATTATCCTGCTGAAAAAAGCCCACCGTCCTTTTCAGCCCTTCCTCAAGAGATGTTTTCGGTGTCCAACCGAGGTTTCCCGTCGCTTTTCTTATGTCCGGCTTTCTTTGATGGGGATCGTCCTGTGGAAGGGGATTGTACGTAGGTTCTGTCGCACTCCCTGTAAGATGCATAATTTTACGCGCCAGATCATTCATCGAACATTCTTCGGGCGTCCCTAAATTTAAAGGCCCCGTCATGTCGTCCGGACTTTCCATAAAAGCGATCAACCCTTCGATCAGATCATCAACATAGCAAAAACTTCGCGTCTGTTTCCCGTCCCCGTAGAGCGTCATCGGTTTGCCCCTTAGTCCCTGGACGATAAAATTACTGATCACCCGTCCATCGTCCGGACGCATCCGCGGACCATAGGTGTTGAAAATCCTCGCCACCTTGATCGGCATTCCATGTTGCCGCCGATAGTCGAAAAACAACGTCTCGGCGCATCGTTTTCCTTCATCGTAGCAGCTTCGGCTTCCAATCGGGTTCACGTTGCCCCAGTAGCTTTCCTCTTGCGGATGGCAGGTCGGGTCGCCGTAAATTTCGCTCGTCGAGGCTTGCAGAATCTTCGACTTCGTTCTTTTGGCTAGGCCCAGCATGTTGATCGCGCCCATGACGCTGGTCTTCGTCGTTTGAACCGGATCTTTTTGATAGTAAATTGGGCTGGCCGGACAGGCCAAATTGTAAATTTCGTCAACCTCGACATAGAGCGGAAACGTTACGTCGTGGCGCATAAACTCAAAATGCGGGTTTTCCAAAAGGTGCACGATATTTTCGCGCCGCCCTGAAAAGAAATTATCCACACAGAGAACGTCGCAGCCTCGCGCAAGAAGCGCGGCGCAAAGATGCGATCCCAAAAAACCGGCCCCGCCCGTTACAAGAACGCGTTTCATGCCTTTTTCCTCCGAACGCCGCAAACCTCTGACGCCCACAGCCGCGCATCGGGATAAATCGGCCTGAGCGCGTGTCTTTTCTTGAGAAGACGCCCCCACCACATTCGGTAGGATTCGTCGTCCATGTGTTTAAGCCTGTCATAGTCCTGCTTGCTGGCAAGCGTCCCATACACATCCATGTTGCGCAAGTCCGGCGTCGGCAATTTTCCGCCCTCGCAAGCCTTCCACATCGTTTCGTAAAGCCCCTCCAGTTTGTTAACAAGGCGCGGCGTATCGAAAAGAAGGCAGGTGTCCCGCGTCGTCACAAGCTTTTCCTTATACCGCCCCAACGCCTTCTTGTCGTTACCCAAGGCGATAGCCCGGCCGACATACTCTTCCGGCGTCGAGCAAACCAAATCCGGAAAACCCGCCGCGCGCACAAGGCTTCCGCACACACGCGAAGCAAACGATTTGCCGCTTAACGTCAACACCGGAACGCCCATCCACAAGGCATCCGACGCCGTCGTGTGCGCACCGTAAGGAAACGTATCCAAGAACAAGTCCGCCAAAGGATAACGCGCAAGGTGCTCGGCATTTGGCTTGCGCGCCGCAAAGACGATCCGCCCCGCCTCGACCCCGTGCTGCCCAGCATAGGTCCGCAGACGGTCTTGGGTGTCCTCGTTGCCTCCTAAAAGCCACAGCACGCTTTGCGGCACGCGCATCAATACCGTCAGCCACAAGTCAAACATCGGCTTTGTAAGTTTTTGCGTTCCATTAAAGCAGCAAAAAACCGTCGCTTCTGGGGGAAGGCCTGCATCGGCACGGGTCGGCTTTTTATCCGACAAGACCCTTTTTCTATCGTTCGGTTGATAACAAGGGAGACGGAGAATTTTCTCGGAAAAATAAATTTCGTTTTTCTTCGGAATAATCCAATCGTCCGCGATAAGATAGTGATGGTAGGCGCTTCCTGCGCTGCCCGGAAACCCAAGCCAGTTCACAATCACCGGCGCCGGCCTTCGGGCGATGACTTTGGCCCGCGCGTCACGCGTGTAGCCGTTCAGATCCACCAGAATCTGAATCCCGTCGTCCTCGATCCGCCGCGCGGCCTCCTCGTCGCTCATCGCGTTGATCGGGGTCCAGTGGTCCACCGTCGCCTTGATCCGCCGCATGGTCGCGTCCTCGGCGTCAATCCCGCAGTAGTAAACATAAACCTCGACTTTTTCTCTGTTGTGAAGGCCAAAGACTTCGGACATTAAAAAGCCGACAGCGTGTTCACGCAAATCCGACGACACATACCCTATTTTAAGCGCACCGTCCTTTTTACCGTTCTCGTACGCGGCCCTACAAGGGTGGATCGCGTCATCCGGATCGCCGATATCCTTTGCGTTGTAACAGGCGTTACAGGACAGCTGGAACATAGGATCGTCCGTATGAATGGCCGCCGAAAGCGGCGACATTCCCTTCATCAAAACTTCCGCATCCGCACGATCGACCGGTTTGACGACCGGCCAATCGCACAGCCGTTGTCTTGTAGCCAGATAGTGTTGAATCACATCGCGCTGGTCCGGGTCTAACTCGAGGCTTTGACGAAGCATCGCCTCGGCCTCCGTATCCCGACCGGCCGCTTCCAAAACCCGCGCCATTTGATTCAACAGGGTCGTTTTGTGGGACAAGCTCATCCCCGTCACGGGAGCAAGAACGTTCAGCGCCTTGTTCCAGTTTATCAACGCCTCGTTCATACGCCCGGCCCGTTCCCACAGGCGTCCAAGATTAATGTACGATGGCGCAAAAGCTGGGTTAAGTTCTATTGCTTTTTCAAAGGCCTGGCGAGCATCCTCCAACCGGCCTTCCTGCGTCAGCGCCGCCCCATAGTTAAAGAAAACCACATAGAGCATTGGGTGCCCGGGATGCCCGTTCGTCCACGCCCGGTAGAGAGCCAGCATGGCCTCACGGCGGCCTTCGCGCCTGAGCGTTTCCGCCTGACCGACGAGCTCGGTAACGCTCATGTCTGGCGGCTTGGCTCCTTCTTGCTCTTCCGGATACGCATCATGCAACATTCTTCTTCCCTTTTAAATCGGCTAACCTAACGCAGCGTCGAGCGCGGCAAGCTGTTCCGTCGTCAAGCCCGACATTTGCCCTTCCGACAGCGTCGCGATCTGTGAGGCCGTCAGCGATTCAAGTTGATCAAGCGTTAGGCCCGCCAACATCGTGCTGCTAAGGCCCGAAACTTGCGTCGTCGTCATCCCGCCTAACTGCACCGCCGTCAACATATTGAGCGTTGTCGTCGTTAGCGCATTCAACTGCGAGGCTGTCATCGCAGAAATCTGCTTCGATGTCATCGCATCAAGTTGATCCTGCGTCAAAGCGTTCAGCATCGAAACCGTAAGGTTTGGAATTTGCGTCGTCGTCAAGGCGGCGATTTGATCATCCGATAAAGCGCCGACTTGCGTCGTCGTCAATTCGCGCAACTGCATGCGTTCCAAAGCTTGGATCTGCGTCGCGCTGAGGTCGTCGATTTGCGTCGTGGTCAAACCATCGATCCCTTCAAGCGACAAAGCGCCGATCTGCGTCGCAACAAGCGCCGCAAGCTGCGTTTCCGTCAACGCCGATACCTGGCTCGCGGTCAAGCCGCTGATGCCGTCTGTCGACAAAGCCACCACTTGCGCCGCCGTCAAAACCCCGAGCTGGGTTTCCGTCAAGCCCGCAACTTGTTCGGCCGTCAAGCCGCCGAGCCCTTCGGACGACAAAGCTTGGATCTGTGTTGTCGTCAGAGCCGCAATCTGCGTCGCCGAAAAGGCCTCCATGGCCGTAGCGGACAATCCAGACAGCTGGCTCGTCGTCATCGCCGCGAGACGATCAACATCCAAACCTTCGATCGCCGTTGATGTCAGCGCACCCATTTGCGTTTCCGTCAACGCCGCAAATTGCCGCGTCGTCAAGGCGGCCATATCCTCGGCCGTCAAACCGGCAATCCCCTTTGTCGACAGGGAGGAAATTTGCGAGGTCAGGAGCATCGTCACCTGCTCACTCGTCAACACGCCAACCTGCGTTGAGGTCAAGCCCGCGATTTGCGTCGTGGTCAGATCATGGAGTTGCTCTTCGGTCAAACTGCCAATCAAAGTCGTCGTCAAGGCGCCGATTTGGTCTTCTGTCAAGGCGCCGATCTGCGTCGACGTCAGTTTTGCATATTCGGCGGCACTCAAGCCGTTAACCGCCGCCTCCGTCAAGGCCGCCATCTGTGTCGCGCTGAGCGCCGCAAGCTGCTTGTCCGACAGAATCCCCACATCCGTCGCGCTGAGGCCTGTTATGGCTTGGGCCGACAAGGCCGCAACCTGCTTGGATGTCAGGCCCGCAATCTGCTCTGTCGTCATCGCGGAAATCTGCTCCGCCGTCAGGCCCTCAACCTGCGTTGTGGACAGCTCGGCCAGATCCGTAGGGGTCAAAAGCGCAATCTGTTCTGTCGTCAACGCGCCAATCTGCGTCGACGTAAACGCGTCCAAATCCGTCTGCGTCATCGACGAAAGAAGCGTCCCTGAAATATAGCCGATCGCCTCTTCGGAAATCGCCGCAATCTGTGTGTCGCTGAAGACGTCCAAAATCATCGACGACAGCGCTTCAAGCTGCGCTTCCGTCAAGCCTGCGATCTGGGTCGTCGTCATCGATTCCCATTCACGCGTTGTCAACGCTTCCATCTGTGTTACGCTAAGCGCCGCAATTTGCTCGTCCGTCAATGCCGTAAATTGCGTTGTGGACAACTCAGCCATTTGCGTCGTTGTCATGCCTTGCAAACCAGTCGTCGAAAGAGCGGCCACTTGCTCGGCGCTGAGCCCCTTGATCTGTTTGGCCGTCAAGATGTCGACTTGCTCGGACGTCAGCCCCCCCAAAGCCGTCGAGGTCAAGGCTCCGAGCTGGGTCGAGGTCATCGCCGCCACCTGCGCGGTCGTCAACGCGGCGACTTGGCGATCCGTTAGCCCCTCTAAAGCCGTCGTCGTCAGCGCTTCAAGCTGCGTTTCCGTTAAAGCCGCCAGTTGGGTCGCTTCTAACGAGCCGAGTGCTGTCGACGTCAATTCTTGAATCTGGTCCTCGGTTAGCGCCGCCATCTGCGTCGTCGTCAAACCGTCGAAACCATCGATCGAGATGGCGCCGACCTGCTGTGTTGTCAAGGCTTCGATCTGTTCGAGGCTAAGCGATTCCGTCTGGGTTTCCGTCAGCCCCGCCACCGCCGTCGCTGTCAACGACGCAATTTGTTGCGTGCTGAACGAATCAAGTTGAGTTGTGGTAAGACTTCCAACTTGATCCGCCGACAATCCGTTGATTTGCGTCGTCGTTAACGAAGCAATCTGCGTTGCCGTGAGGCCGTCAAGCCCCGTCGTGGAAAGCGCCGCGATCTGTTCGGATGCCAACGCGGCCAACTGTTTCGTGGACAGCGCGGCAACCTGCGTCTCATCAAGGCTCCCTATCCCCGTCATCGACAGCGCATCCACCTGCCGTGTCGTCAACGTCTGAAGCTGGGAAACCGATAGAGACTGAACCACCGATTCCGTCAGGCCCCCAATTTGGTCCGACGTTAGAACGCCGATTTGCGTTTCCGTTAAAGCTTGGATCTGCGTTTCGTCCATCGCGTTCAACTGCGTCGTCGTCAAGGACCGGACTTGGGACGTCGAGAGCGCCTGAATCTGCGTCTCGCTTAGGCCGTCAATGCCTCCCTCGGACAGAGCGTTGATCTGCGTCGTCGCAAAGTATGCCAATTGGGCAACCGTCAGACTTTCGACTTGATCGGCGGTGAGGCCCCCCATGGCTGTCGCGCTGAGGCCTTTAATTTGCGTTTCCGTCAGAACCGCTATCTGCTCGGACGTCAGGCCTGCCATGGCCGTCGACGACAGCCCTTTAATTTGCGTCGTCGTTAACGAAGCGATTTGCGTCGTCGTCAGGCTTTCAATCAGATCTTCGCTAAATCCCGCAAGCTGGGTTGCCGTCAAGGCACTGAGCTGCGTTTTTGTCAGACTTTGAACCTGCGTTTCGTCGAGCCCGCCCAACGCGGTGGTGGTCAACGCACCGATCTGCGCGGCGCTGAGAACGGCGAATTGCTCGGTCGTCAGGGAGCCGATCTGCGTTTCGTTGAGACCCTTCATTTGCGTCGTGGTCAAAAGCGCGAGCTGATCCAGTGTCAAGCCTTCGATCTGCTCATTCGTCAAGGCGCCTATTTCCGTTGAGGTCAGCGCTTTCAGCTGCGTCGCCGACAAAAGATCAAGATCAAGCGAATCCACGCTGTCTGTCGAAATTGCGCCGACTTGACGCGTTGTCAAAAGAGCCACCTGTTCGCTGGTCAGCGACGCAATCTGCTCGTCCGTCAGGCTGCCCACTTGCGTCTCTGTCAGCGCTTTCAGCTGCGTCGCCGGGAAAGCACCAAGCTGCTCGGCGCTGAGTTCCTCGACCTGATCCGGCGTCAACGCGTTCAGCTGCGTCGTCGTCAGGGCCGTAATCTGGTCGTCCGTTAGGGACCCTATGAAACCAACGTCAAGCGCTGCGATCTGTGTGCTGGTCAACGAAGCCAACTGTGTCGCCGTCAACTCTGTAAACTGGCTTTCCGACAAGCCATTCAACGCTGTCGTCGTCAACGCCTGTATTTGCCGCCTCGTCAACGCATTAAGCTGCGTCGAGGTCATCGCCTTAACACTGTTTTCGGTCAACCCCGCAACCTGCGTCGAGGTCATCACCGCCAACTGCTCCGTGCTTAGGCTTTGGATCTGATCGTCCGTCAACGCCCCGATCTCACTCGATGTCAGCCCTTTGACCTGTGTCGTCGTCAGCAACGACAGGTCAAGCGAATCCACGCTTTCTGTCGAAATCGCCGCAATCTGCCGCCGCGACAACACAGCGAGCTGGTCCGCCGAAAAATCAAGCAGTTGCTCGTCCGTCAATCCGCTCATTTGCGTCGTCGTTAACGCCGACAGCTGGTCTTCTGAGAAAGCATCGAATTGTCCGTTGCCGAGCAACGAAATTTGCGTCGCCGTCAAGGCGGCAATCTGGCGCGTCGTAAGCCAGGAAATTTGTTCGTCGTTAAGATTCTCGATATACGCCTCGTCAAGCGCCGCAATCTGGCGCGTCGTCAACGCCGATAGTTGCGTTTCAGTCAGGCTGTCAAACTGCTCCTCTGTCAGCCCGTTCAACGCCGGGGTCAAAAAAGCCGAGAGCTGTTTCGCGCTCAACGCCGCGACGTGCTCGTCCGTCAACGCTGAAACCTGCGTCGCCGTCAGTCCCTTGATTTGCGTCGAGCTTAATGCGCTGACCTGCTCCGTCGTTAACCCGGAAATCTGCTCTTCCGACAAGGCCCCTATTTCCGTCGAGGTCAACCCCTTCATCTGGGTCAACGTCAACCCGGACAAATCCAACGAATCGACCGATTCTTGCGAAATCGCCCCAATCTGCTTGGCCGAAAGCACCGCCAGCTGAACCACCTCCAGCGCCGCGACCTGTTCATCGGTCAAACCCGATATTGCCGTCGTTGTCAATCCGCCCAACTGCGTCGTCGTCAACGCCCGGATCTGCTCTTCCGACAAGACTCCTATCTCCGTCGAGGTCAGCCCTTTTACCTGCGTCAACGTCAACGCCGCAAGAACGGTTTCCGGCAGATCTTCGATCGCCGTCTCCGACAAAGCCGCTATTTGCGTCGAGGTTAAGACAGCCCGTTGCTCGTCCGACAAAGCCGCAATTTGGTCCCCGGACAGGGTCCCCATGACGGTCGTCGCCAACGCCGCAACCTGCCGCGTCGTTAACGCGCCGAGTTGGAAATCCGTTAGAAATTCGGCTTGCGTCGACGTCAGCCCACGAACCCCATTGATCGAGAGCGCCTGAAGTTGCGCCTCGCTCATGGCGCCAAGTTGGTCTTCGTCAAGGGCACCGACCTGATAGCCCGTCAACGCGCCGATCTGTTCGGTCGACAGCGCCTCGATTTGCGTTTCTTCCAACGCCGAAAGGGCCGTCGTCATCAACGCGGCCATCTGCGCCGTCGTCAGCGCGCCGAGCTGACCGGCCGTCAGAACGCCGATCTGGTCCTCCTGAAACCCACGAACGGCGCTCGTTGTCAAGGCCGCAATCTGGGTTTCGCTCAACGCGCCGATCTGCTCCGCATCGAGCGCGCTCACGACCGTCGAAGTCAACGCCCCCATCTGCGTCGCGGAAAGCGCGGCGATCTGTTCCATCGAATAATACGCCACCTCTTCGGTGGACAGACGCGCCAATTGCGACGAGGTTAGATAGGTCATCTGATCAAGCGTCAAGGCGCTGACCTGTTCCTCTTCCAAATTGTTCATCTGTGTCGTCCGCAGCGCCGCCACCTGCGTTTGCGTCAGAGAGGCAACCTGCTCAACCGTCAGATACGTTATACTAACCGTCGTCAGGCCCGCCATCGCCGAAATCGTCAGGCTCTGAAGCTGCGTTGTCGATAGCGCTTTGATTTGTTCCTCATCCAAAGCGTACACTTGCGTGCTGGTCAGGGCCCCAATCTGCGCCGTTGAAAGAAGCGCGACCTGATCCAGATCAAAAGAGGCTATCGCCTTTGTCGTCAGATGATTGATCTGCGTTGCGCTGATGGCTTGAATTTGTTCGTCCGACAGATCATCAATCTCGGTTTCGGTCAAGCCTTCCATCTGCTTGGCTGTCAACCCGCTGATTTGGGATGTCGTCAGGGCTTCAATCTGGCTCGCCGAAAAATTCGAAATCTGCGTCGTCGTCAAACCGCGCAGTTGCGTTTCGGTCAAACTCTCGAACTGCTCGGCCGTCAACGCGCCAATCGCTGTCGTCGTTAACGCGCCAATCTGGCGTGACGTCAGCGCTCTGAACTGCAAGGGGTCAAGCGAAGCCGCCTGCTCGGCTGTCAACGCCTCGATCTGAGCCACCGTCAGGGCCCCTATCTGGGTCGTGGCCAAAGCTCCCAATTGCGCGGTCGTCAGCGCCGCACAACAAGCGGTCGTTAGGCCGCGAAGCTGTTCCGTCGTCAGGCATGCGATCTGAACCGTCGAAAGTTCGGCAATCTGCGTTGTCGTCAACCACCCCATTTGTGTCGAGGTCAGTCCCGATACCTGCTCCTCCGTCAATGACGACAACGTCGTCGCGTCCAGCCCGCCAATCTGCCGCAACGTCAGAGCGGCCATCTGCGTCGACGATAAAGCCGCCCGTTGATCCGCGCTAAGCGCGTTGATCCTATCGGCCGACAACCCGTATAGTTGCGTGTCCGTAAACGCCGCAATTTGCTCTTCCGAAAAAGCCGAAATTTGCGTGACGGTCATCGAGGCAATCCCCGACGACGTCAGACCGCGAATTTGCGCGGTCGTCAGCGCCGAAATCATCTCGGTCGTCAATCCGTCAATACCCGACGTCGTCAGCGCACTAAGCTGCGTCACAGTCAACAACGACAACTGGTCTTCCGTCAAAGCGCCCACCTGCTCGCAGGTCAAGCCCTTGATCCCCGTCGTCGTCAAGGCGCTGAGCTGCGTCGCCGAAAAAGCCTTGATCTGCGTGGTTGTCAGCGCGGCAATTTCGGTCGACGTTAAAAACGACATCTGCGTCGTCGCCAGCCCCGCCAGCTGCACAGTTGACAGAACCCCCAATTGCTCCGTCGTCAGCGCCGCCACTTCCGCTGACGTCATCGCCGCAAACTGCTCGTCCGTGAGCGACGCCACCACGCCGGTCGTCAACGCGCGGACCTGTGCCGAGGTTAGGCTCGCCACCTGCGTGGTCGAAAAAGACGCCACCTGCTCGGCCGACAGCCTTCCGATTGAGGACGTCGTCAACGCCTTGATCCCCGTTTCGTTTAAAGCGGCAATCTGCGTCGCCGTGAAAACAGCGACAGCGTCTTCACTAAGCGCGTAAATCTGGGACGCCGCCAAAGACGCCACCTGCGCGCCCGTCAACCCCGCTGCGCCCGTCGCCTGGATCGCCGAGACCTGCGTCCGCGCGAACACATCCAATTGCGCCGTCGTCAGAGCCCCGATCTGCTCGGACGACATCGCACCGATCGCCGTCATCGATAGATATTTAACCTGCTTTTCAGTCAAAGACGCGACCTGATCCGCCGACAGGGCCGCCACTTCCGTCTCGCTGAGCGCCGCCACCGCGGTCGTCGTCAGCGCCGCCACCTGCGTGGTCGTCATCTCGCCAAGAACCGCCGCCCCGAGGAGGTCTTCCTGCGCTTCCAGCAAGACCGAAAGCTGGCTGCTGGTAAACGCCGCCTCGCCCGACGTCAGCGCCACCGCCTGCTCTTCGGACATGTCCTCGATTTGATCGTCCGTCAGGGCATCAATCTGATTTTGCGAAAAGTCTTCAAGTTGCTCGACCGAAAAGGCGTCAATTTGTTCGTCCGTCAGCGACGCAATGTCCGTCTCGGACAAAGACGCAATATCCGCCGACGTCAGGGTCGTTATCTGTGTGGCGGTCAGTGTTGCGACGGACAAGCTCATGACGCGCCCTCTGCTTTGGCGGTGTCTTTTTGTCCCTTTTCTGCCCGGACCTCGATCATATCCCTGCCTTCATTCCTAGGACGCACGGTGGAGCGCAGCCCTGCTCAAATTTCTTTATTCCGTGCAAGAATGAGGCCAAAAAGAAGGCCCCGTTTCACCTTGATTCCAAAGGAATTTTCGCCACCATTTCGGCAGAGGGGGGGAACACGGTCTTCCGTTTTCGATCCTGCCGGGACATTTCTTCCCCCAGACCGCCGGAGCCGTTCTTATAGCTGATCTTTCCCTTAAAAATAACCCCCTAACCGCTTTATTCTTATTGCAGATCGATCAGGACCTTCATCATCTCGCTTACCGCCGAGACTACCTTGGCGTTTGCCGAATACACCTGCTGAACCGACACTAAATCCGTAAACTCCGATGCAAGATCCACGTTCGACCCTTCGAGCGTGCTGCTTGCAATAGATCCCGCGCCGTCCGTTCCGGCTGCGCTGTACGTCGCCGTCCCGGACGACGTCGTCTCGCGGTAGGCGTTCCCGGTCAAGTTTTGCAGCGCATCGTCCGCCATAAACGTCGCAATCGGAATTTGGTAAAAAACCTCGGACTGCCCGTTCGTATAAATGATGTTCACGTTCCCACTGCTATCGATTTCGGCGCTTTTGTAAGACCCTGTCGTCACGCCGTCCGCCGTAAAGGCCGATACATTGATCGCCGAGCCCGCGTATTGAGTCACACTGGATAGATCACACGAAATCGTCTGCGCCGCCGCGCCTTCGTATTGCAGATCAAATGATATTGTCGTGCCAGAAACGCTGTAATAATCGCCATAATCGACTGTCTCAAGCGCGCCATAACCATCGAATGACACCTCAACCGATGCCGAATAGTCGCTATACGTTCCCGATCCGGCATCGTAACTTCCGTCCGCCGCCCCAATCGTCAACGTCCACGTGTTCGTACTGGCATCCGTTAAGGCCCACGAATACGTCACATCATGCGCCACGCCCAACGAATCGTAAATCGACGCCGTCGCCGTCCCCGTGACGTCCTCCCCGGCCGGAAGGTTCGCATCGTAGTTAATCGTCGCCGTCGCAACCGCTTCGTTAAGCTCGTTCGACGACACCTGAATCGGCACACGCGGCTCTATCTGGGGCTCGCCCGTCGCCGTGTCCACGGCCCACCCCATCAGATAGTACCCTTCGCTGTTGACCAAATAGCCGTTGCTGTCCTCGGAAAAATCGCCGCACCGGGTATAATATTCCTCGGCGCTGAACGTCAGCGTGCCGTCCGCCGCGCGCGTCGCCGTCTTCACGACGAAATAGCCGCTTCCGTCGATCGCCAAATCCGTTTCCGTACTCGTTGAGGTCAGATCCCCTTGCACATCGTTGTCATAATCCGCAGTCGCCGTCACTCCGCCTGCGGATGACCCCGAAACAAGATCGGAAAAGTCCGTATCCGTCCCTTTGTACGCCGTCGTCGACGAATTTGCCAAGTTGTTGGAAATATTGGATATCGCCGACGCCTGTGCCGACAATCCGGTCGTCGATGTCGTCAATGCTGCGTTCAATGTCACGGGAGGCCCTCCTGAAACTTTCTTGAAACAAGCCGATCAAAAACCTGCTTCTTAGCGTTCCTTATCGAAGCAATCGGCATGCCAGAACACAGCCATAGAGGGGGCAATAATATTTCATTATTTTTATCAGGGGGTTAGACAGGATGATCCGGACGATTCCCCGCCCGTCGATCTCCTGCATCTTTTTCCCGTTAGCGTTTTCAAAACAACGACGCCATCAGCGCCCACGCAAGGCGCGCCCCCTTTCGAAAGCCCTTCTAACGCGAAGGCGCGAGGCGAATGTCCATGTAGGCCGTCCGTCGAAGATCGCGGAGAAGCCGTCGCGATTGAAGGGCCATTTTCTCTGTGCCGAGAGCGTCCAGAATCGCATTCCGATCGACCCCCGCAACGTCTTTGCGCCCACAGACAAACAAAACGACGACGCCACGGCCGACATTCAACGGGTTGCTGGATCCGCCTTCCTCGATATCCTTTATGCTTGAAGAAAACCATTCAGGCGCTTTCGAGAGCATCATGGGATCAAGGTCCTGCTCTTTCCACCCTTTATAGGCGCCGAGAACTTGTCCCAAATTGTCGCAACCCAACGTCTTGTCTCGGATTGCCTTCGCCTCGTCCCTCACGAAAGCCTCCGTATCGCTTTCGTAGGTCTTAAAAATTTGCTTTAATGTCAGCTCGGTGTCGTTTTTCTCGCTGAAGTTGACCCTCCGCTTGTCGCGAATCCACAAAATATGGAATCCGTCCACCGTTCGTATCGGATCGCTGACGTCCCCATTGTTTAAGCGCTCCAGCGCCGCGTTTAACTCCGGCAAAAACTGGCCGTTCTGAATCCAGCCCATATCCCCGCCTTGCGCCGCCGACGCACTTTGCGAAAACTGCCGCGCCACCGCTCCAAAATTAGCGCCTTGCCGAATCTGTCCGATCAAATCGTCAGCCGCTTTTCGAACGCGCGCCTCGTCTTCCGGATCGTCAACCGTCAGCACGATTTCGCTTACAAGCGCTTCTTCCTTGCCTGCATGGGCCCGGATACGCTCAATAACCGCGTCAACGTCCTCGTCGCCGACGTCCACACGCGGACGGATTTCGCGTTGGATCACCTTGCCCCACAGCAATGCGGCGCGAAGCTGCGTACGCATCGCGTCAGGCGACACGCCTCGATCCTTGAGAAAAACTTCGAAATCGCCTTCGATGCCGTTGTCATGAGCAATTCGTGCCATCGCCTGTGCAATCTCGTCGTCCGATACCAAGAGGCCTTGCCGCTGCGCCTCCTGCTCCTGCAACCGCTCATCGACAAGACCTCTTAGAATTTGAAGAAAAAGATGCTTGCGCACCTCCTCCGTATCCGGAAGCCCGGATGTCAGAAGCGCCAGTTTCATCCTTTGATCAAGATCGTTCGTCGTAATCACGTCGTCGTTGACCACGGCGACAATGCCTGTCGTCAACGAGGCATGGGCCGGGAGCGAAGCCAGAAAAAAAGCCAAAACGGCAAAAAGGCACGGTATCGTTCTCGTCATGGGGTCCGTCATAAATAAGGATCGAAAAGGCAGGGTAATGCCATTTACCGGCCTTGAAAACGAGAATCTTGGCCTTTTTCTCCCTTTAGGCTAAAGAATCTCTCATGCTCGTTCACGCGTCGTCCGTCCTTTGCGGTAAAAAAGCCGTTCTTCTTGCCGGCCCGCCCGGCGTCGGAAAATCCGACGTCGCGTTGCGGCTTATCGACGGCGGCGGCATGTTGGTTTCCGATGACCAGACCCTTCTTTTCCGAGAAGGTCCGACGCTTTGGGCCGCGCCGCCCTCATCCATTAAGGGACTTATCGAAATCCGCCATGTCGGCCTTTTCCAGCTTCCCTTTTGCGAAAAAGCGCCGGTCGCGCTTTACGTCGATCTTGTTCCTCCGACGATATCTCTTGAGCGCCTTCCGGACAACGAGACCACGTCCTTTCTGGGCATCGTCCTTCCCAAGATAACCCTGCCTTCTTTCGAAGCCTCGACGCCCGCCAAGATCCGCGCCAGCCTGTCTTTCATTCGAAAAACGTAGGTCCGACGCAATCGGGCGTTCTTATTTTATCTTGGGAAGCTGATCGCGCCGCGTCAGCGCAATCGTAATTTCCTTGGCCTTCTCGGGCGCAAGCTTGGCCATTACCAGCGCCGTGCGCGCTGGTTTCATTCTTTGGATCACGCCCAAAAGCACAGGCATATCCATCGTTTCGAAGATCCTCGCCGCTTCGTCGGGCTTCATCGTTTCGTAGATCTTGACGAGATTTTCAATCTGCGTTTGCTGTTCGCCTTCCGCCTGATTGATAAGCGACTGCACCTGCTTGCGTAACGTGGCCAGATCCGAGATCTTCTGCTCGACCCTTTGTTCACTGACTTTGATCAGCGCCTCGCGCACATCAAGTTCGCGCGCACGCTTCTCAAGCTGCTCCCGACGATTCGACAGTTGACGCAAAAGCGCTAACTCGGCATCCGACGAATTTTCAAGCGAAGGCGGGGGAGCGCTCGGATTCGGCTCCGGGGCGGGAGCGGCCACCACCGGCTCGACGGCGGCGGGGCTGGGCGCCGGGGCGCTTTCCTTTGCGACCGCTTGCGGCGGCACGCTGAACCGCACGGCGCCCGTCGCAACCTTGTCCCACACGTTTACCACGCGGACCGACATCGCAAACGATCCCAGCACAACGGCCAGAACAAGAAAAATCCGGGGGCTGAGATACGTTTTTTTCATCACGTCCTATCCAAGTTTCTTCAAAGCCTGCATCAGCTCTTTCTCGGCGCGCGAGGTCTGGGCCCGTTCAATTTTCCTCGCTGAAACCACCTTCTTTTCTTCAGGCGTCGGACGTTCGGCCTTAGGCGGCGTTTCGACTTTCTCCGCCTCTTTCCGCATCGCTTGCGCCGCCGCCGAAGAAAGCCGGTCGGCCACGCCGTCCGCGCTTTCCACGATGAACGTCAATTCGTCCCGCACCAAGCCCGCTTTTTCCACGAGCTTTTCGAGATCGTCCCCACTCTCCCGCGCGGCCGTGCGCAACGCCTTGATCCCGGCTTCCGCACGGATAACCGCATTGTTGAAATCCCGGACAAACGTCTCCATCTCGGACCGCCCCTTCTTCAGATCCTTGAGCTGCCGGATCAGACGCACCGCCTGCACCACGCCCACGCCGACAATCACGATCAAAGCGCTGTCGAGAAGAAGTCCTAACCATGCCATCATAAATCCTCCTCTGTTTGCCGATGCAACGTCACCTGATCCACCCGCACCGCCACATGATCGTTCAAAGATCCCATCCGCCCACGGAACAAGGTCACATCACCGGCCCGCAACGAAACCGGATCCTCGGCCTTCACGTTCAGCATAAGCCGCGACCCGGGCTTCCAATTCATGATGTCTTTGAGCGGGACCGTCACCTCGTCGAGAACAGCACGCATCTTCATTTCCGTCAACAACAGCTCGTTCCCTAAGTGGGTTTCCCAAATGCTGTCACGCCCGAACTTTTCGCCCATGAACATCTGAAGCAACAGTTCGCGAATAGGCTCCAAGGTCGCATACGGGATTAGGATTTCTATGCGGCCGCCGCGGTCCTCCATGTCTATGCGGAGCTTAGCCAACACGGCCGCGTTCGCGGGACGCGCGATCGTCGCGAACCGCGGGTTCGTTTCTAAACGGTCAAAACGGAACGTCACCGGCGACAACGGATCGAACGCGCCCGACATATCCGCCAGCACCACCCGCACAAGCCTCTCGACCAAATTGCGCTCGATCGTCGTGTAGGGGCGCCCTTCGATCCGCATCTGCGCCGTCCCGCGCCGCCCGCCCAGCAGGACGTCTACAATCGAGTAGATCATCGCGCTGTCGATCGTCATCAGTCCCGAGTTATCCCACTCCTCCGCCTTGAACACGCACAGCATCGCCGGAAGCGGAATCGAGTTCAGGTAGTCGCCAAAACGCACCGATGTAATTTGGTCCAAACTGACTTCGACGTTATCCGACGTAAAATTACGCAAGCTGGTGGACATCATGCGGACAAGCCGGTCAAAGACGACTTCGAGCATCGGTAGACGCTCGTAATTGACCAGCGCGCTGTTGACCAGCGCCATAATCCCTGAATTTTCTTGATCCCCGCCATCGGAATCGCCAAAGCCCAGAAGGCTGTCGATTTCGTTTTGCGACAAAACACGCGCCGTCGACGCGTCGCCTTCTCCGCCGCCACCGCCCTCTTCGGCGGCCGCCCATTCAGCCGCCAGCTTTTCGTCCTCGCTCTTTTCGTCTGAAGGCTTATCGTCGGCCATTTCTCTACCCCAGAAACAATCTCCTCGGCGCCGTCGCGCCGAATCCTTTCACGCAACTATTGTACCAACATTTCCTGAAACAGCACATCGCGCACGCGAATCGGTTGCGCCGCCTCCGTCACGCGAGTCAAAAGCTCTTCCCTAAGGCGGTACATCCCCGCCGAGCCGCGAAGATCTTCAATCCTCAACTCGCGCAGATACACCTGAAAATTGTCGATAATCCTCGGCTTGATCAGATCCATCAGCCCTGAATCTCTTTTGTCCGCAAGCTCTAATGTAACCTTGACCTTCAGATAGTTGGGCCTCTTGCCCCCTCCGCTGAGATTCACGATCATGTCGCCAAGAGGATAATAGATGGGCTCTCCTGAGGCGCTCTCGGCCTTGACTTCGCCCGCCGCCGGGCTGCTCTCTTTTCCACCGCCCAGCGCCAACGCCAACACAATCCCCAGAATAACCACCGCTCCGGCAGCTGCACCTCCGATGATAATCAGCTTCTTTTTCTTCTTCGCCGCCTCGGCTTCTGCTGCCTCGGCGCTTCCCTCGCCTTCTTCCTTTTCAGGTTCATCGGCGTTTTTTTCGTCGTCTTCGGCCACGGTCATCCCCTCGATAGGTGCTGGTTTCGTATCGTGATGGCGAATCCGACACCTAGGCACCGGCTCGCATTCTCTACTCTTAACCAAAGATGGTTAATATTCAAGGGGCTCAAATGTTCAAATCGACACTCAGGCCGCGCCAGAGGGCGTCATCGTCCCAACTTTATCCCTTTGCGCGGCGTACAAGGCCATAAAATCAACAGGCTGGATCACCACATTCGGAAAACCGCCTTCGCGAATCGCATTCGCGACAATCGCCCGCGCAAACGGAAAGAGAAGCCGCGGCGCTTCGACCAAAAGAAAGAGTTTTACCTGTTCTTCCGGCAGTTCCGGCAACCCGAAAAGCCCGGCGTATGCAAGCTCGACAAGAAAAGCGACCTTGTCCCCGGCTTTGGCTTCCAGCTTGATGTTAAGCACCGATTCGAACGTCCCGTTCCCAAGTCCTCGCGACAACACGTTGACGTTCATGAGCATGTCCGGCTTCGCCTGCAGCTCATTAAAAATTTGCGGCGCATTGGGGCTTTCAAATGAAAAATCTTTTATATACTGCGAGCCAAGACCTATTTCGATGTTAGCGGGTTTTTGGGCTTCCGGCGTATCGGTCATGATCTTTTATTGCTTTCCTTGTCGTGCCTTGTCGTGAAAAACGCAGCGCCTTGCCGCGCATCGGTTTTTCTTCTGCCATGATTTTCACTTCTCCGCAACGTAAACTGCGTTATACTTATTTTTCCGATAGCCTCTTACACACGTTTTTCCTATGCAAGTTGATCTTGATATTGTCGTCTATGCCGTCGTCGCCGCCCTTCTTCTGGGCCGCCTTTGGGCCGTGCTCGGCACGCGCCGCGAGGATGACCCGCAACGCCCCAACCCCTTCGTCCCACCCCAGCCCCTTGCGCCTAAAAAGGAAGCCATCGCCCAGCCCAAAGACCGCGACGACGTCATTGCTCGACTTCAACCGCCCTCGCTGCCCCCGAAATCCGTTGCCGGGGGGCTCGCCCTCGTTAAAGAAGCCGACCCCTCCTTTGAAGAAAAACCTTTCCTTCAGGAAGCACGCGACATCTTTACCGCCGTGGTCAAAGCCTATGCCGACGGAAAGCTTTCCGTCGTGGCCGATTTCCTTTCGCCAACGATTCTTGCCCTGTTCCAGCGCGCCGTGGACGCCCGCACCGATCAAGGCCAAACCGCCCAGACGGTCATCGAAGCCATCCGCGAGGTCGATCCCGTTGCCGGGCGCGCCGAAGGCAAACGGGTTTTCGTCTCTGTACGCTTCATCAGCGCGCAGAAGAACATTTTGCGCAATAAAGAAGGCGCTGTGATCGCGGGTTCCGAAGACAGCGCCGAAGAAGTGACTGATATCTGGACGTTCTCACGCGATGCCAGCGAGCCCAACGCCAAGTGGATTGTGGTCGAGACGCGTGGTTAGCAGTGTAGGGTCGTCGGACAACTCTTCCCACCACGAAGATCGGGGCGCGTTGCTGCTTTCTTAAAATCACGGACCATATCAGCGCCAGTCCCTACAACGGCAGAAAGCAACGCCTTCACCGCCTCTGGAACTCCTTCAAGGCATGCAAACAGACAATCCTTTGCTCCACCATTGAAGCCATCACGCTTCAGCGCCTTCACAGTCTCTTCTTCTGTAGCTGTATGTTTCGGCAATCTCGCTTCCTGCATGATGTATCCCCTCTCTTAAAAATAATCCTTCTTCCTATGCTGCCATTTTACGCATAGTTTGGTTAAGCTTCTTTTAATTTAGGGATGCTTTTTTGATATAAAAAATACAGCCTTTTCAGAATGTTAGGCCTCGGCCTTGCCGCAAAACCTTACATCGTGCGCTGCGAAACCCTCGGCGCACCGTTCTCGATCCTTGTGGCCGAGTGCCACAGGATATCGTTCACCGAGCGCACCGCTTCGACGTCACGTCCAAGCACAAGACGCACAGCCCCGCCCCGCAAGGCCATCAACACCACCGGGTCGTTCCTGTAATTTGTCGGATCGTGGGCCACGGAAGCCATAATGTTCGCCACTTCTTCTCGAAGAACGTCGTCGTCCGGATTTTCGAGCAGCTTCTTCCGCTCTTCAATCAACACGCGCGCAATCGGGTGAAAAAAACGCCTTTCGGGCAACACGACGTCGTAATCCTCTGTCGCCTGCTTCTTGCCGACTTCGTTCGTGGCGACAATCGCTATTGAGACCTTTTCCCCCGACCATGGCAACGCCATCACATCGTACGAATCCGTCCGCGCAATTTTCTTCGCGGAGGGAACGGGCAAAGGCAACTCGACCTTGTTCAGACTGGCCCCAGGAAGAGACGTCCGCGGCGTGATTCGAATCGCCATCTCGCGAATTCCCGTTTCATCCGAGGCTTCATAGGCCAACAGAAGGGTCTTTTTCTCCGTCAAGACCGGCGCCATTGTCACCGCCACATGCGGCGGCGCCCCCTCAATCTCGCGAACACCCCCCGTTTCATCCGCTTGATACCGCAAATCAAACGACCACCCCATCGCCACAAAAACGGCGAGAACGAGGCCATATACGGCGATCCTTCGCAGAAAGGACGGTTGAAAAAAGATGTTCACCATGTTTTTCTCATTACCACCAAATTCTTCTGCCTTCCAGCCCATCTTCCGGATAGGAAAAAGGCTTTCTGCTAAGATCTTGCTTGCATTGGGCTCTATTTGAGGCTATCTAGTCCGCCGTTTCCGCTTCTCAAGGCGGCTTTTTCCATTCGGATCGGGCAATTAGCTCAGTTGCCCATGCGCCAAAGGCGCATAAATCAAATGAGCAGACGTTGGTGTGGGGGCGATTAGCTCAGTTGGTAGAGCAGCTGACTCTTAATCAGCGGGTCCACGGTTCGAGCCCGTGATCGCCCACCATCTCTTTCTTTTTTCCAACGCAGCCTTGTGGGGTTTCTTCTATGACCAAACGTCTTGTTTTCATCGGCGGAGGCGGTCTGGCTAAAGAAATGGATGAAATCGCCTCTTTAAACGGCTTCGAAATCGTCGGCTATACGGCGTTGAGCGAAGACGTTTTGGACCGGCCGTTTTTAGGCCCCATGGAAAGTCTTCTGGAGCGACGCGACTCGTTTGATGCCGTCATCATCGCTTTCGGCGCTGTTAATCGAAAAACAATGGCTCGGCGCGCCGAGGTGGTGACCTGGGTTCAAGAGAACCATCTTCCTTCGCTCCCCTTGATCTCACCGCGCGCGTCCATCTCGAAAGGCGTAAAAATCGCCGATGGCTCTTTTGTGGCGCATGGCGCCGTTGTCAGCGTCGACGTCACCGTTGGCGCTTTTTCGATCATCAATTACAACGCCATGATCGGTCATGAAACAACGTTGGATTCAAACGTCATCGTGGCGCCCGGAGCTTTCGTCGGCGGGCGGGCTCATATCGGCGCCAACACACTGCTTGGGGCTGGCGCCAACATCCTTCAAGGCTTGGACATCGGCTCCAACGCCATCGTAAGCGTCGGCTCCGCGGTGTTGCGCGACGTACCCTCGGGCGCAACCGTTTTGCCTGTAGCCTCACGTGTTCTGTAATTCAATCGTGGCGTCATCATAGCCGCGAAGACCTATCCCGTAGGCATATATCTTCTGAGGGGTCGGGTGTTGCGCAAACTGAAACGCGCCAAATTGAAACAGACGCATGGGCCAAGCATCTTTGGGCACCCGCAAGATTTCGCGAAGGCCCTCGTCTCGCGTATAAAAGAAAAGATGCGCGGACGCATCCGCGATGCCGCCGCCCCTCCTGTTGTCAAGAATATCGTACAAAAATCTGCCGCTGGGCGCGCCAGGCTCGACCGTCGTCGAAAACAGGACGCCCTCGCCCCAACGCTGGGCGTAAATGCTGCTTCCCGGCAACGCACTCAACCGTTCGAGTGTCCAGCCGTCCTTCTCTTTTAAAAACAACAGCGCATTCGGATCGATGTTGCTGTCGGTCGCGTACAGAAGACCGTCTTCGTACGGAACCAGCCAGACCGCACGATAGATCTGGTTGCCGCTGACCACCGGATGCACCGAAGCAAAACGATCGCGCACCTGCCACAGCGCCGCCCCCCGATCATAATCGCCCGTTAAAACCCAAAGACAGTTTCGATAAGGATCCGCGACGACATTGTGAATGTGGTCGCACGTGCCTTTCGGAAAGGTATAGATCTTCTGCCAGTCCGGTTCGTGAAGGGGACGATACCAGATCGGCATGGGATCGCGCTGAGGATTGTAGGCATAGGCACCCGCATAAAAGCCATCCGGAATCCCGGCAAGTCCTTCGACCCGCGTCAGGTTCAACGCTTTGTGAGGCGCAAACGATATTTCATGTTCGAGCGCACCGGAACGTACGTCAATCCGCCACACATCGCTTCCCGCGAGGATCAAAGCCTGCCCCGTCCCCAAAGGCAACGCCATCGTTGGATCGAGCCGCAACAAACGGCGGCCAAGGCGCAGGAACGAAAGGGCTTTCTTCGCGGACGTCATGGGTAGTTCGTTCAAAAGGCGGCCTTTGTCCAAACGATCGTCGTAAAGATACAGTGCGCGTCCCTTCGCAACCAGAAGCCGATCATCCACACCCGTCAAAACATGTGTGTTTTTCAGAATTCGTCGAATCTCGGGTTTCGTCATTTTTTCCTCTTGGCGCTCCCAAAAAAGAAATACGGATAGCCCGTTGCCTTGCGCGCGTTCAAAAAGTCCAGCAAAGCCTGCGCCCGACAAACCTCGACCGAAATCCCGGACGGCGCGGAGCGTTCGATCACGCCCGCACGCCTCAGATCCTTTGCCAGCGTCCTTTCGGCATAGTTGATGGCCCAGCGCGGGCGGCGTTCGTGGCAGGAAAGCTCGGCTGCAAAATCGCCGTCCACGATCCGGAACCGTCGGGGCCGATACCAGTTCGCAATCGGCCACGCTTTTTCATACGAATCCTCGGCCACGTGAATCATCGTCAGGCTGTGTGCCATGTCCGTGCCCAACGCCACGATCTTGGCGTCATGCGCCGCACAAAACCACCACGCCGACTGTCGTCCGCAAGGAAGCGGGTCATCGCCATCAATATTGCCGTCCATCATCGGCTGCGCCAACGGCCCGACTGCGGCGAGGCTGTTTATCGGATGGCGGCTGCGTACCGCCCCCGGCATCTTCATAAGACTCAGGCCCAAAACGCCCGTCCATGCCGGCGTTTTTTGCACATCGTAGGTTAAAATGGCGTCCACGGGCGCGTCGCTGATGTAGGCCGTACCTTTACGGCCTATGTCCAAAATCGGAAAAGTCGGCATGGCCAGCGTACCTTCCGGACCGATCAGCGCTCGCAAGGCCTCGATAATCTCTTTGGGCTTGGCACCGGTTTTTTTCAGATTGCCCATGCTGGAATGCACAATCACAAGATCGCCCGGCCCGATCCCGGCTTGACGCAAGGCCTCCATTATTTGCCCCAGAGCCTGCGGATCAAGTGCCGCCTCGACCGCCGAGGCCGGGCGTCGAAGCGATACCAAAACTTTCTTCAACGCGTCGTTCAGAAAGCCCAAGCGCCAGTAAAGCGATTTGACGCCGACTTCAACCCACGGGTTGAACGCAAGAAGCGTTTCGATCATTCGTTCCAGCATCGCTAAAAGCCCCCTTCCGGATTAACCCAAAAGCCTTCGCAACGGAGCGAACCGAGCCCCAACCCACAACAAAAACCAGAAAATCGTCGTCGCATACGAACCGAGCGTTCCCGCAAGCTGATTGTTCGCCGGGAAATAAAGCAAAAGAATCCCGCCAAGACAAAAGAACGGCAGGGAAAGCAGGCTGTTCGCTTCGACCGTTTCACGCCAAGCCCGCGCCCAGAAAAAACCGAAAATCAAAAAGAAAAACGGCACACCGTAAAAACTTATATCGTTCGCAAGCCATGCCACGATCGTGGACCAATGGCTCTTGTCGCTCCACCCCTCTTGAGCCCCTTTATAAAGGTAACTTCGATTCGGGAAATCCGCCGACACACGCGGCGCGACATACATCATCAGAACCGGCGAATGCCCCAACCCGTACATCGGCTCAAACGTGTGGTTCAAGGTCAAAGAAAGGCCGTAATACCCTTGCGCCAGATACGCCGTGGCCATCCCAAACGGCGAAGACGTCACGATTTTTCGGACATCGTCGATGTCTTTTTCCGTTAACACGTTGTTTTCCTCCGCGCGCAGCTTTTGTGGAGTCCATGCCTGTTCCAACAGAAACGCCGGACTGCACGCATCCCGATAACGTGCTTTCTTCTTCTCCTCAAACGAGATCCCCGCAAAAAGCGTACCCACAAGCGTCACAAGGACAAGGCCGCCCACCACACGCCGACTTACTTCGGCTTTGCCATGAATGAGAAACTGCGCCCCTTTCACCAAGGTCACCAGAAGCAGCGCCAAAACGACGTCCGCTGTTTCCTTGTCCGTTCCCCGAAGCGTCGAAAACACGACGGGGCAAAAAAAGGCCAAGACCAAAAGCCCTTTTTCCCAACGGCGCAGCTTTTCCCACATCATCAGGCCAAAAGGCACCGCGCAAAAGACAAACGGCGCGAACGTGGCCGCAATCAACGAAAACGCCCGGCGTAGGGTGACATTCCCCGTTTGCGCGACGTGCAACATCTCGGCATAGGCTTTTCCCGGACAGACAAACGCATCGTAAGCGTCCCACGGCCACTTGCCCGTATAGATGAAGCTGGCCGGGAAAAGCAGAACAATCCCCGCCAA
>JAQVBU010000029.1 GCA_028690155.1 Alphaproteobacteria bacterium
CCGTTTGCGCGACGTGCAACATCTCGGCATAGGCTTTTCCCGGACAGACAAACGCATCGTAAGCGTCCCACGGCCACTTGCCCGTATAGATGAAGCTGGCCGGGAAAAGCAGAACAATCCCCGCCAAAGCGCCGACCCAAAAGAACCGCCGCCAGGACGCAAACGGCACCGCCGCGACTGGCCGCCGCATGCCGAAGACATAGCCCACGCCAAGCCCCCCCACAATCGCGGCCATCAGCGCCGTTTCGGTACCTATGTTGGCATGCGGCCAAGAAATGGGCCCAAAAAGATACACCAAATAGGTAAAACCTATATACGCCCACGCCGCCGCCAACGGCGCATATCCGACCGCATCGTTCAAAAATTTGCCGCGTGACACCATAAGCTTAACCGCAGAAAGAAAAAGAGATTACGCGCGAAGGATTTGATCCGCAACCTTCCCTGCCGTCATGTTTTCCGAAAAGTACGCAAAGCCGTTTTCCCCGCACGTCCGGCGCAAAGCGGCATCGCCCGCCAGACGAAGCAAATTGCCCAAAACTCGGTCTTCGTCATCCGCCGCGCAGGCCAAGCCTGCCTTGATTGTGTGCTCGATAATGGACGCATAGTCGCCATGACGATCGACCGCGCCCAGAATCGGAAGCCGCGCCCGAAAATAGTCGATGGTCTTCGACGGAAATGGACAAACGCTGACATCGGGCTGCGTGAACACCACCCCAATATCCGCCGCCGCCAACAGGCCCATATACGCGCTACGGTCCAACTTGCCGACGTAACGAATCCCTTTGCACGCCTTGCTTTTGTCCAAAACATCCCCCAGCAGCGGTCCCGATCCCGCAAACAGAAAGAGCAACGCGCCGTTTTGGGCGTACGCCTTTTCCGCCAGAGCCAAAAGCCGATCAATCGACCGCCCCGGGATAAGCTGTCCCCCAAACACGCAGACAACCTGTTTTTCGCCGATATCGAACACGGCCCGCGATGCGTCGCGCGACGGCAAGGGTGCCGAGACCGGAGCACCCCAAAGCGGCAAGATTTCTTGCTTGATCCTGAAGCCCGGATACTTCTCTTCGAAATAACGCACGTTGGCCGGGCTCAGAAACCCGATCCTCTCGTAAAAAGCCAATGCCCGACGCTCCATCCACGTCAGCGCGCGATGCAAAGGCCAAAACCGCGGCAACAGGTTGTTGTCTTCGTGCGAAAACGGAAAAAAATCCCACAACGCTAGGAACGCTCGACGGGACCTTTTCCTGAAGAACCGCGCCAGCCAGAAATAGATCACCGCCGGCGAAAAACCGATCATGAGATCGTATGAGCCTTCGCCAAAAGCCGCCCGCGCCGGTCGCAACGCGAAAAGCGAGGCAAAGCCCCATTTTAAAATCCGTCGCGCCATCGTCGGAAGAAAGGATGGAACGCCGCGAAACGCAGGACAGACCAGAATGCGCATTCGGTCTTCGTGTCTCCTGTGCAGACGCACGGTGCCCTCGGCGTTCCAGTCCAGAAAAAGGACGTCCACCGTATGCCCTTTCTCCACAATCGCTTCCGCCAAATCGGGGCAAAGGCCGCCGTGGGCATCGTTTAGCGAAAACGTCGATGTCAGCATCAAAATACGCATGAAAACCCTATAACAACGGATCGTTAGCCATGAGCTTTTGGCTCTTGGCAAAAGACGAAGGCGGCACCGCGCCTCTCTTCCATGCGCGCCGGAACCGCAGACAGTTCCCCGCCACGAAAAGACACGCCAACACGCTGGCCACAATGTGCGCATACGCCGGAGCCATGCCGCCAAACGGCCCCACAAACAGATAGCCGGCCGCGAACAACCCAAAGGCCATCACAAGCTCGTATCCGATCAAAATTTTCCGCGCGCCTCGGGACAGCGCGTAGTAAACGCACAAGAGCCCCACGATCCGGAACGTATCGCCGATCATATAAGGCAGGAAATAATCCCGCATCGGCTCGAAACTCCGACTGAACAGAAGCTTGACCACCCAGTCCCGAAGTGCATACAGCGCGACAAAGCCGCAGAGCATCACCGGCATCAGCATCGCCAAAACGCGTCCGTATTCCCGGTCCAGCCCTTCGATCGTCTTCTGCGCCGAAAAACGCGGCAAAGCGTAGTACATGCCCACCATACACACAAACTGGATATAGACATCCGAAATTTTCAGCGTTCCCTGCCAAAACCCGACATCGGCCCAGCCGACCCTGTCGCCGATCAGATCACGCACCAAAATCTGCGCCGTCGGCAGCGCCGTCGTCGCAAACAGCATCACGACGCTATAGGAGAGAAGCTCTCGGTAATCCTGATAAAGCCCCCGCCAGTTCGGCGCGCGCCACTCCGGCTCCAAGCGGTACGACCAAACCCAAAGGCTCACAACCCCCAACATCGACGGCATCAGGACGAGTCCCAGCGCCGCGCCTTTGACCCCGTGGGTCATGATCAACAACGCAAAGATACTGACACCCAAAATCGTGCCGACGCCGTTGATGAAGGCGACCGTCCGCACACGGTTCACGGCCCCCAGAATTGCCTGAAGAATGTTGCTGAACCCAACCATCCAGTGGCTGACCGCCAAAACCAAAATCACCCAGAAAAGACTTTCGTCGCCCATAAGACCACGGGCCAAAGGCCGGCAAAAAAGGACCAAGAGCGCGCTGACCCCTGCCGACGCGCAGACGAAAATTGTCAACGCCGCGCCAAGCTTGCGCTGCCGCACCTCTTTTTTTTCGTTGCTCGACAGCGCCTGAATCAGCGCATTGCCCGTGCCGCCGCCCGCGAACATGCCGACAATCGCCACCAGCGTCATCAGCTGCCCCAGCTGCCCGAAAATCGACGGCCCCAGCAACAAGGCACTGAGCTTCACCACCACAAGGCCGGCTATAGCCTTGATTCCGATGGCCGACCCCAACCCCGCAAACGCCCGGAGCGGCATGCCTAATTTCTGAAGGGACGCTAAAGGATTCACGACAACCGTTCCCCTGATAAAAAGGATCTTATTGTTTCAGGGAAACCGTTTCCATACCGTCCGTTCCACCACATCCTTATAGCTGAGAAGGATCCGAAGCACCTTCTCCGAAACATTCGGCACGGCGTAATCGGCCACTTCGCGCAACAGGCGATCATCCCCGCGCGGCTGCGCCGACACCACCGACAACGCCTGCATGATGCGTTCTTCGTTGAACCCTGTCAAAATAACCGAGGCTTCCTCCGTCCCCTCGGGCCGCTCGTGTATATCGCGCATATTCAACGCCGGAAAATTCAAGATCGACGCCTCTTCCGTAATTGTCCCGCTGTCTGAAAGAACCGCCCGCGCCTTTTGTTGCAGGCATACATAATCCGTAAAACCCAACGGCTTCATCAGCTTCACGCCCTTATGAAAATGCGCCCCCGCCTCGTCGATCCTTTTGCGCGTGCGCGGATGCACCGACACGACGACAGGCTCGCCGAATTCCTCGGCGATGCGATTCAGCACGCGCACGAGCGTCGCCAAACGCGCTTCGGGCTCGACATTCTCTTCGCGATGCGCGCTGACCGTAAAATAATGCTCCTGAACCAGCCCCAACGTATCGAGAATCGTCGACGCCGCGATCTTGTCCCGATAAAAGTTCAAAACCTCGGCCATCGGGCTTCCCGTCTTGATAATCCTTTCCGGCGCCAGGCCTTCGCGCACCAGATAGTCGCGCGCAATCGCGCTGTACGGCATGTTGATGTCCGCCGTATGGTCGATAATTCGACGATTGATCTCTTCCGGAACCCGCTCGTCGAAACAGCGATTCCCCGCCTCCATATGAAACGTCGGAATCTTGCGCCGCTTGGCCGCCAAGACCGCAAAACAGCTGTTGGTGTCACCCAAAACAAGCACCGCGTCCGGCGTTGTCTCTGCCAACGTCTTGTCCATTTGCTCAAGCACATGGGCTATCGTTTCCGCACTGCTTTTCCCTGCCGCGTTCAGAAAAATGTCGGGTCGGCGAAGCCCCAGATCGTCAAAGAAAATCTGGTTCAACTCGTAATCGTAGTTTTGCCCCGTGTGCACCAACGTATGACGGCAATGCCGGTCAAGAACCGCGATCACGCGCGAAAGGCGGATGATCTCGGGCCGCGTGCCCACGACCGTCATCACATGAAAAGGTTTAGCTTTATTACTCACAGGATCCTCCTCCCGATTTGTTGTCGTCCTTGATAGCTTCGATACGTCGCCTACAGCTTGCGCGTCAGGTCACCGGATCCGACGCGCGGCCCGATTTTTTCATCCCGAAAAGAACGGATTGTCCGCGCCAAGGCGCCGACCGTCATGCGCTTAACCGGACCGACGACGTCATTCCGACCGCCTTCCAGAACGTTTGCAAATGACCGTAGCACAACATCGATAAAAATCAAGGAGACCAAAGCATCCGGATGGCCCCCCTCAAAGGCAATCCATGCCCCACACGGTAGCAAAAAGTCACCACCGCCGAATCGTCATCGCGATCGAGACAGGCGACATCCGCATAGCCCCGCGACGCCAGATCAGCGGTCTTCCTCGTCGCACCAGCCCTTGCCCTCCAAGGCGCTGCGAACACCGGCAAGGCGCATCAAAAGAGCTTTCATGCCCTCGACATCGAGCCGCTCGGTATTATGCGAGTTATAGTCCTCGCTGTGCGAAATGCGAACTTCCCCCTCTTCAACATACCGTTCATAGTTCAAATCGCGCATGTCCGGCGGAATTCGATAGTAACGGTCGCGTTCTTCGGCAAGCGCCATTTCTTCACGGCTCAACAGCGTTTCATAAAGCTTCTCGCCATGACGCGTGCCGATAATTTGAACCGGGTGATCGGGAGCGCCAAACAGCGCCCGCAACGCATCGACCAGCGTCTGAAGCGTGCACGACGGCGCTTTTTGAATAAAAATATCGCCGTTTCGGCCTTGCTCGAACGCATGCAACACAAGGTCGACGGCATCGTCCAACGTCATCATGAAGCGCGTCATGTTCGGATCGGTAATCGTCAGGGGACGCCCCGCCAGAAACTGCTGCACAAGAAGCGGAATGACCGACCCCCGCGACGCCATCACGTTGCCGTACCGCGTCCCGCACGCCACCGTATCGGAGCCTTTAAAACTGCGGCTTTTTGCCACCACAACCTTTTCCATCATCGCCTTGGAAATCCCCATCGCGTTGATGGGATAAACCGCCTTGTCCGTGCTGAGGCAAACGACCCTTTTTACGCCCGAACGAAAGGCCGCTTCGAGCATATTTTCCGTCCCAATGACGTTCGTGCGCACCGCCTCCATCGGGTAAAACTCGCACGACGGAACCTGCTTGAGCGCGGCAGCGTGAAAAATATAATCAACGCCGCGGATCGCATTCAGCAAACTCCCCGAATCCCGCACGTTGCCGATATAAAACTTCAATTTCGGGTTCTTGAACCTTTTGCGCATATCGTCTTGCTTCTTCTCGTCGCGCGAAAAGATGCGAATCTCGCCGATGTCACTCTCCAAAAAGCGCCGCAGCACCGCATGGCCAAAGGACCCCGTGCCGCCCGTGATCAAAAGTGTCTTCCCCGAAAACATACCAACCTCTTTTCCAAACTTGAGCCGAGAGAGTTCTAAACGCTATCCCTCTTTTGTTCCAGCTTTAATCATCGCCTTGCCAACGCGCGCCAACAGCACCACAAAACGACAGCCCGTTCCCCCTTGCCCTGTCCCTCCTGGATTTCAAGCCCGTCGCCGCATATTGTGCTCGACTCTTCCCTTTGTTTTGATATAAAACCGCCCTCGGTCTTGGGGGAAGCTCAAACAGATTTTCCACAGGCCGACGCTGAAGGGGCGGTTTTCCCTTGCCTTAGGCCAAAAAAACCGTTTATTTTCAAGGCGTGGAGAGGTGGCTGAGCGGTCGAAAGCGACGGTCTCGAAAACCGTTATAGGTGTACGCCTATCAAGGGTTCGAATCCCTTCCTCTCCGCCATGAAAAAGGCCCCCCGATTGGGGGGCTTTTTTCATGACGGACGGGGAATCGGTGAACGGACCCTCGGTTCGACAATTTTCGGCAGCGACAAGCCCGAAGGGCGCAGGCGCGACCAGGAAATTGCAACTTTGCGAGCGGCAACGCCGCGCTGTAAAGGTATCCCTTCCCGGCGGTACGCCGAGCGGCGGCAGCATGCCGCCGGATACGGCGGTCGTGCCAGCCCAAATTTTATTGTATCCAGAGTTAGCAGAGAAAGTTCGGTTGTATTTTATTAACTGGTATGGCCTGCTGGGATGGAAATAATAGCCTGTTAGTTTTATCTTTGCGGGCATCCCTTATTTTAAAACCCGCCAAGGAAATATTAAATTATCAAACATGTTCTTTCAAAAATTGCTTCATTTTTTCCCTTATCTTTGATTCTTTCTTTTCTAATTCTTCTAACTCTTGAAGTTCGTTCAATTGCATTTCTCCTCGTGAGAATAAAGGCAGGTTTATCTTATCGTGAAGAATCGCTTTAAGTTCATCACATAGATCAGCCCATTGTCGCCCTACTGACTTGCCCATCATGATGTCCTCGGAGTGTTTGGGTTAAGAACAGGAAGCGGAGAGGGTCGCATAAAAAAAGCCATTAACCAACGCGGTAATTTTCACTAAAATAAAATTCTTTATAATCAACATGTTAACAAGGGGCATGTTCTCTGCCCGCTACATCCTCTCCGCCATTTAGTCTTTGCCCCAGAGAATGGTTTAGTTCGAAACGCGAGACAGTGGCGAATGTCAAAGGGTTAGGGATGTGTGTAATGCTCTTGACGTTCTCCCCGAAGACTGAACCAAAATGATTTAGAGTCTGCAACCTGAAGAGAAAGAGCAGACTATAAGAAAGCGGAGACCAAAGCGAAGACGTCCGACCTGTGCCGGACGCACGGGATCAGCGAAGCTGACGTTTTACAACTGGACGGTCACAAGATGGCTCGTTTCTGTTCGCTATCGTTCAGGAAATAAGTTTCCAAGGGGGGTAACATGCCTCATGAGCATCATAATCATGGTTATCAACATGACCTCAAGTATGCTTGTTGCCACGGGAACCATGATGCCTCGCCTATCACGCAAAAGGCTCTTGTCGCGGCTGCTGTATATGTATGTCCAATGCATCCCGACGTGCGACAGGATCGCCCCGGCAACTGTTCAATCTGCGGTATGACTTTGGAACCTGAGGTCACGAGCGGCCAGACGGCTAAGAACGACGGCGCGCTAAAAGATATGAAACGTCGATTTTGGGGTGGCCTGGCTTTGGCCACTCCCGTCGCGGCTCTTGAAATGGGCGCTCATTTTCTTGATCTACAAGGCGACGCAGATAACTGGATTCAGCTTGTTCTGGCAACACCTGTTGTTTTGTGGGCCGGATGGCCCTTCTTTCAGCGCGGCTGGGCGTCGCTTG
>JAQVBU010000007.1:0-37230 GCA_028690155.1 Alphaproteobacteria bacterium
ATATTCTTCCGGCTGGCGAACATCCAAAAGAAGAACGGCCTTCTTCTTTCTAAGAAGACGCTGTAAATCCTGAGCGTTAATCGTCGGCGCGGATTCTTGGGAAACAATAGCGGGGCGATCTTCCGCGTTGGCTGATTGAGGCGGCAGTATCCCCCAGCAAAATGCGCAGAAAACGGGCAGAATTAAAAGGCGTAAAAAAGACATCGTAAACCCTCCATGATCGTGCCGCAGAAACCTTTACTAATCTTCTAGGTTTCTTATGAACATTCAAGCAATTAATGATCGCAACTGTTCGAAGCCGTTTGCAAAGTTCCGGCAAAATGCGCTGCGATAAGAGCCTCTGGCGTTTCAATGGGTGCGCCTGTGATAACGTCGATCCCTTTTTGCGCGAATAATTCGAGAGCGCGCGGCCCCATACCGCCGCATAGGATCAGGTTGACGCCACGTTCATGAAGCCAGTTTGGCAACAAGCCGGGTTCGTGCGGCGGAGCGTCGATGTCGCGTCGCGCGGTGATGGCGTTCTTGTCATCCGTTTGGATCAGAGCGAACTTGGCACAGTGGCCAAAGTGAGGGCTGAGCTTTCCGTCTTCGAGGGGGATGGCGATCATCATGGTTGGTTTTCCTTTTCCATTTGTTGTTGAAAGTGTTTCCACAGGCCTTTGATGTCGGAAGCTGAGGGCGTATCGGTTTCAATCACGGCCTTTGCCTGTTTTTGGGCTTGCGTGACGCCCTTGTCATAGCGAATGCGGCCAAGGACGGTTGCGCCGTTTGCTAAGGCTTGCTTTTCGATCTGCTCGGCTTTTTCAGGCGCAATGTCCCATTTGTTGACGCAAATGAAGGCGGGAACCTTGAAATGCCGCGTCAGCTCCAAGGCACGCAAAAGATCGTGTTCGCCGCTTGGCGTCGGCTCGGTCACGATCAGCGCGGCGCTTGCGCCTGAGATCGAGGCTATCACCGGACAGCCGATGCCGGGTGGGCCGTCGATCAGGATCATGTCGCGTTTTGTTTCTTCCGCCACGCGTCGCGCTTCCTGCCTCACCGTCGAAACTAGCCTGCCGGAATTTTCCGCAGCGATGCCCAGCCTTGCATGAACCATCGGCCCAGCGCGCGTGTCCGAGACCATCCATGCGCCGCACAGGCGTTTTTCAAGCCGGACTGCACCCTTAGGACAAAAACGGGCGCAAACGCCACAGCCTTCGCAAGCGGTCGGATCGATATGGAACGCGCCATTCGTTTCCTTGATCGCGTCAAACCGGCACAGATTCAAGCACGCGCCGCAGTTGGTGCAAAGCGCGGGGTCAATGATCGCTTCAACGCCACTCCAGAATTCATGCTTTTTTTGGATGTTTGGTGTGAGGATTAGATGCAAATCCGCCGCGTCCACGTCGCAATCGGCTAGAACGGCGTTTTGCGCGAGAAGCGCGAAGCTGGCCGTCAAGCTCGTTTTGCCTGTTCCGCCTTTGCCGCTGATGATGACAATCTCTTTCATGCGGCCTCGCGGATTTTTTG
The DNA here is from genome assembly GCA_028690155.1 of Alphaproteobacteria bacterium. GTDB lineage: Bacteria > Pseudomonadota > Alphaproteobacteria > UBA9219 > UBA9219 > CAIXLI01. Next base: position 1,510 of record JAQVBU010000007.1, read on the forward strand.
CAGAAGCTTCGTGAAAACATCTTCATATTCTGGCAAGGCGTCGATGATTGTCTGTCCTTTGGCATAACTCTCGGCAATACGTCGGTCGTCGGGAATGGAGGCCAGAAGCGCGATCTTTTCGGCTTCAAGATAGGGACGAACAAGCGCGTCTTCCTTCTCGGCGCGATTGATGACAACACCAAAAGGCAAACTTAGTTCGCGCACAACATCCACGGCAAGGCGAAGATCGTTCAAACCAAAGGGCGTTGGCTCAGTCACCAACACGACAAAATCCGCTTCGCGCAGCGTGGCTATAACAGGACACGAGGTTCCGGGCGGCGCGTCGATGATGACGAGATCACCTTGTGCCTCTTCTTTAACGGCGCGGATAAGCGGCGGAGCCAGCGCAACGCCAATATCGAGTTTGCCCTGAACAAGCGTGATCGTGTCGCAAGAGAAAGTTTCGACGACGCCAATTCGTTTATCAATTTCATGTATGGCTTTTTGCGGACAGACGCGCATGCAGCCGCCGCAGCCGTGACACATTTCATGCGAGATCACCGGAACAGTCCCGAAAGAGACGATGGCATTAAAGGCGCAAAAATCGCTGCACATGCCGCAGCCGTCGCATTTGGTCTCATCGACCTCAGGCACAGGAATTGTCACAATGTGTTGGCGCTTAAGATCGCCCCGCAAAAACAAATGCGCGTTCGGCGCTTCCACATCGCAATCCAACAGAAGCACAGGGCTTTTCGCCGCCAAGGCGAGATTTATCGCCAGCGTCGTTTTCCCTGTCCCGCCTTTACCGGATGCGACAGCAATCTTCATGCCGAGGTGATTTCCGGCAGTTTTTCAGCTTCAAATGACGCCAAGGCTTCGGCCACAGAAACATTTTTGGCTGAATAGATTTTGACGTGCGCCTGCTTCAATGCATTGAACGCTTTCGGGCCGCAATCGCCCGTCACCAGAACCGAGGCTCCGGCTTTAACAATGGTTTCCGCAGCCTTGATGCCTGCGCCTTGGCCTGCGTCGGCATAGGCGTTCTTGATCGCCTCAGTCGCTTTTGTTTCCGTATCATAGATCAAGAAGTACGCGGCGCGTCCAAAGCGCGGATCCATCGGCGCGGATAAATCTTTGCCGGTTGTTGAGAAAGCAATTTTCATTTCTTTTTTCCTTTGCATGTTATGGGCGGTTCAATCCGCTCAAAATCGCCGCCTTCGATTTCCAGAGCGCCGCCCTCGATAATGGCCTTGGCAACAGCTTTGCGCGCGCTGGAGAGGATGCGCGAGAAAGTCGGGCGCGAGATGCCCATTAACTTCGCAGCTTCTTCCTGCTCCATGTTTTTATAGTCGGACAGATGCAGGGCTTCGTATTCCTCATCCTTCAGCTTGACGACTTCCAGATCGCACAGCGGGATCCCGCGTGGCTTGAAGAACCGCGCCATCGGGCTTGATCGGACAAGGCGGCATTTGCGAGGGCGCATGATTTAGATCCATTCCCCGATCATAGCGACGCCGAGGCCAAGGATAAGCAAACCCGCAATCAGATGCAGATAACGAATGTTTTTATCCTTCCAATCCTGCACGTCTTCGACGCGGCTTAGACCCATATAAACCACCAGCGTAATCAGCAGCATCGGCGAGATGAAGATCACGTTGTAGAGAAGCAATGTCGGTAAGGTTTTGATGATATCCATCACGGACAACAATCCGCCCAAAATGATATAAGGGCCGATGGTGCAAGGCAGAAGAAACAGCGTGACCAAAAGGCCGACGACAAAAGCTCCCGCAGGCGACGTGACTTTTGCAATCAGTGCCTTGACCTTTGGCCGCCAACTGACGGGCATTTCTGTGCCAAAGCTGCCAACCTTGTAGGCGAAGAAATCCTTGATCTGAAGCGCACCCAAGATGACAGCAACGCCGCCAAGCCCCTTATACAGGAACGGGCGTACCCATGTGATCCCCTGCACAAGTTGGAAGGACTTAATAATAAACAAGCCATAGATCAGATACATGATGAACACGGCCAAGCTGAACGAAAGCCCAGCCCAGATGATGTTCGCTTTCTTATGCGGATTATAGGCGATGATGGATACCAGCAGCATCGTCAGCACCGCAAACTCGCAGGGATTCACCGCATCGACAAGCGCGAGCGAGATAACTTTTCCTAAAGAGACTACTTCCATAACAACCTCCCTTAATCACGCAGCAAAAGCCAACCGTTGAAGGCACAGGCCTTGGCAAAAACAACCTTGTCGTCCGACAGGGCGACCTCTTTTTCGGCAGATGGTGCACAACCTTGCGGCTCAGTCCCATCAACCACAAACGCTTTGATCGCGTTGCTTTCTTGTGACTCCATATTCTTACGAATAGCCACGCGGTTCTTGAACCAAATCTTTGGCAAACGCGGCAAATCGGCTAAAGGCAGCGACATGAAAGGACGTGCCCCAGCAGGCAGCACCACACCGTTGCCCTTGTTTTTGGCAATTAGCGAATCCATTTTTTCCAAAATGGGCGTATCACCCACGACCGCGCCGCCTTTCTTGCCTTCGGTCACAACCATTGGCACACCAAGGCCTGTATCAAATTGCTTGTCATAGGCCATCAAAAGCGGAGCGTTCGCATTGTCGCGGTAAATCTCATATTCAATGACGAGAAGATTGCTTTGCCGAATTTTCTGTTTCAGCAAAACAGGATCGACATTCGCGCAATGGGGACAGCCGATGCCGGTGAAATAGACGAAAGACGTTACATCGCTCATCAAGGGCTTCGTAACGCTTGATGCCTGTGGTTCCGCCGCCTGTGCGCCACCAACCGAAAAAATGAAGGACAAACACGCGCCAACAAGAACGTACCTGAAAGTCGACTTCCTCATGCCCAAGATCCTTTCTTCACAATCAAACCCACTTATGAACAGGCGTTCATAATCGTCTTGGGCGTGTTCTTTGTCAAGGTTCTGTTGTGAGGCCCGCAAAAGCACGGAAAGAAAGAGGGGATTGCAAGCAAATTTCTTTTGTGTCATTCTCACCAAACGATGAAAAACATTGCCACCCTCATTATTCGAACGACGCACACGTGCACGACGACGGCCTAGGGCCGTCACATATTTCTGCGCCCGCATACGGGCTTTTCCAACACATTGCTGACCGATCTCCACCGTCCTTACCGGACTGTTGGTGACGATCCTTTATTATTTCGCCGGAACGCAAGGCCGATCCGGCGCTGTTATGGAGATAAAAATGTCCGAACAAAACGCCGATCTCGACCGCCTTCGCCATTCAGCCTCGCACGTCATGGCCGAAGCTGTTTTAAGCCTTTTCCCCGATGCAAAAATCGCCATCGGCCCCGCCATCGAAGACGGGTTTTACTATGATTTCGATCTTTCCCGTCCCTTGGTGCCTGAGGATTTGGAAGCAATCGAAACCAAAATGAAAGAGCTTCTCGCCAAGAAAAGCGCTTTCGTGGTCAACGAAGTCTCCCTTGCCGAAGCCCGCAAGCTTTTCGCCGATCAGCCCTATAAGCTTGAGATGATCACCGATCTTGCCGAAAAACAAGGCGAGGCACTGAAACTTTCTACCTACACCCAAGGTGGGTTCACCGATCTTTGCAAAGGCCCCCATGTGGCCAGCACCGACGAAATACCGGCAGAAGGCGTGAAGCTTCTCAGCATCGCAGGTGCCTATTGGCGCGGCGATAGCGCGAAAGCCATGCTGCAACGCATTTACGGAACCGCGTGGCCCAGCAAAGTTGAATTGGACGCTTATTTATTTCGCATCGAAGAAGCCAAAAAGCGCGATCACCGCATGCTCGGCAAACAGCTGGAGCTGTTTTCAACCAACGATCAGGTGGGCGCAGGGCTTATTCTCTGGCAACCGAACGGCGCGATGGTGAGGCACATCGCCGAAAGCTTCAGCAAAGAAGCGCATTTGCTGAATGGCTATCAGCTTGTCTATACCCCACATATCGGGCGCGCCAATTTGTGGGAAACTTCGGGGCATCTGAGTTTTTATCGTGACAGCATGTATCGCCCCATGCAGATCGACGAAGACGAATATTTCGTCAAACCGATGAATTGCCCATTCCACATGCACATTTATAAGAACCGCCCGCGCTCCTATCGCGAATTGCCGTTGCGCTTGGCCGAATTTGGAACCGTGTATCGCTATGAGTTCAGTGGCGCGCTGCACGGCCTGACCCGCGTGCGCGGCTTTACGCAGGACGATGCGCACATTTTCTGCCGCCCCGATCAGGTTGACGCCGAGATTTCGCGCGCACTCGAATTCTCGCTTTATATTCTGCGCAGTTTCGGGCTTGAAGACTTCACGGCCTATATCTCGACCAAGCCCGAAGGCAAGTGCATCGGCGGCGATGATGATTGGGTCTTGGCGACCAAGGCGCTTGAAAAGGCGGTCGAGAAAGCCGGTCTTTCGTTCAAATATGACCTCGGCGGCGGCGCGTTCTATGGCCCGAAGATCGACTTGAAACTCAACGACGCGCTTGGTCGCCAATGGCAGCTCAGCACCATCCAGTTCGACTTCAACCTCTCGGAACGCTTTGAACTCGAATACATTGCGGAGGATGGATCGGCCAAACGCCCCTTAATGGTGCATCGCGCCCTTTTTGGAAGCGTCGAGCGCTTTATGGGAATCTTGATCGAACATTACGCAGGAGCATTCCCGTTCTGGCTCGCGCCGGTTCAGGCTGTTTTGGTTCCCATCACGGACGATGTGATGGACTATGCCCGTGATGTCGAGGAAGCCTTGATCGACGCAGGGATTCGCGTGGAGATTGACGCTCGCAACGACCGCATGCAGGCCAAGATCCGCGACGCGCAGATGAGGAAGATTCCAAAGATCCTTGTAATTGGTCGCAAAGAGGCGGAAGGAAAGCTTGTCTCATTGCGAGATCGCGACGAGGGAGATTTGGGACAAATCAAACTGGACGCTTTAATCGCACAGTTTCAAACCGCCAACGCTGCCGGACGCCCAAAGCGTCTGGATAAGCGCCGAGTGTCTGAGCGGTAAAGAATGCTTGTTTGTGCCTGATCCATAACAGAGCGACGCCCTGTGCCCTGGGTGCCGTCATCAATGGATCAGGCACAAATCTTTTTCATGCAAGGGACGGCGAAGAATCGCAATTCTTCGCCCTCAGATACTCGCTTGATTACGCTCTGGTTTTCAGCTTTTTGCTTCCACAGTGCTTCCACGAGATAAAATCGAGCTGAAATTAACGATTTTGACGCCAAAATGTGGCGCGTAAGTCTTTGAAATATAAAAGAATGAATGGTGCTGCCGATAGGAATTGAACCTACGACCCCGTCCTTACCAAGGACGTGCTCTACCCCTGAGCTACGGCAGCGTTTTCACGGGGTTCGGCCCGTTATAAAGCCGAGGCGGGCGTTGTGCCATACTCGCGGGCCGGACGCAAGAACCTGTCTCTCTTTTTCTTGCCTTCATCCGTCACTGCCGAGGGGACCCATAGAAAACTTTCGTCCGTCAAGGACGAGTCGGCAACAGGATTTTTATTAATCCTTTGTTTTTGAATAAAAATTCAAGTGCCGATCACGAAAACAGAAGTGAGGACAATCGACGCCGCGCTGAGACGGTTAGCGGATCGTCATCGCCGAACGCTTCGAAGAAGGTTACAAGTTGCCGCCGTGCGGCGCCGTCGTTCCATGTGCGATTCCGCCTGACGATTTCGAGCAATTGGTCCACCGCCGGTTCTTTTTTGCCGGTCGCATACAAAGCCAAAGCAAGATCAAAACGGGCGGCGCAATCGTCAGGATTTTTCGCCACAGCCTCTTTAAGCGCGGCCGTTTGCCCTTTGTTTTTCTCGGCTTGTTGAGCGAGATTGAGCGCCGCGCGCACTTTATCGAAGGCGTGATCCTTGGCTAGGGGTGCGGGCAAAGAGTCCAGGCTTTTCTTGGCTTGGTCTAGGGCGTTATCGGCGATCAGACAGGCAATAAACCCGGCATGGGCTTTGGCGTTTTCAGGATCGTGCCGAAGAACGTCGGCGTAAAGGCCCTGCGCCGTTTGTGCGTCGCCGTTTGCAAGACGTTCGTCCGCCTGCTCAAGCGCTTGTTCGAAAGAAGGCGAGGCGTTTTGTTTGATCCCCAGAGAGCCCAGCAGATGATCGCACCATGATTGAACTTGATCGTCCGGAAGCGCGCCGGCGAACGCATCAATAGGGTGGCCTTGGAAAAAGGCAAAGACGGAAGGGATCGACTGAACCCCAAGCTGAAGCGCAAGGGGTTTGTTGTGGTCGACGTCGACTTTTGCAACGATAATGGCGCCGTTCGACGCTTTTGCCGTTTTCTCAAGCGTGTCGGCAAGCGCGAGGCTTGCCGTGCTGCGCGGAGTCCAGAAGAAGACCAGCACAAGCTGATGCCCCGGCGCGTCGAGCACGTCGGCCTTGAACGAACTGAGATCGACGTCTTTGACGGCGTTCGAGGGGGACTCTAACGTGGGGGATGGTTCGTTGGGTGACATAAGAGCGCTCCTGAAACTTATTTATACGGCGTGCATGTAAACCCTTGGGGCGCGACGCGCCGACAGACGGCCTCCGGATCTTGGGTCTTCGCTTTGAGGGTGAACACAGGCGTTCCGCCGCTTACCTGAACATCGGGTGTGAGGCTGAGCGTCAGGGATTTCAAGCCTTCAAGAAGCGGTTTGACGCGAGACAAATGCGCTTTTGCCAGCCCTTCGGTTGGAAAGGATCCGAGCGTCGCGTAAGCCATTTTCTTCCCTTGGATCTCAACGGCTTTCTTGGCGGGCTTTTCTTTTTTTACGGGAGGCGGCGCCGTCCGTTTCTTGGCGGGGGTTGCCTTTGCGGGCTTTGAAGCTGGCGCGCGGAGCAGGGTCTGGGCGCGTTCGTAATTTTGCCGCACGATGGAGGGGGCATTCTTGTCGTTTATATGCGGCGCAAGGAGTTTAAGGGCCTCGGCGGGGCGTCCATCTTCGAGATAAAGATGCGCCAGATTGTTGGCGACGGTTATATCATGCGGCAACAACGCTTGGGCGTGCTCGTAGGCGTCGCGTGCTTTAGCGCGGTCGCCCAGAAGATCATAGGCCACCCCCAATCCGTTCCATGCGCGCGCGTTGTTCTTGTCGCGGGCCAGCGCGCTTAGATAGATGTCGCGGGCTTCTTCCTTCTTGCCTTTGGACAGAAGGGCTTTGCCCTGCGCTGTCATGGCGGTCGTCATGGGTTCGTTTTTCGGCGCAGGCGCAGAGGCGCAAGCGGCGAGGCTGGCACAAAGAACGGTACAGGAGACAAGACGAAAAAGAGACATGGCAATCCTCGGTGAAAAAGGCCGACTGTGAAGCCGCATGATACCTATTCTTCTGTTTACCAATTATTATTTTTCTTGGGAATATCTTTTGGCATGGATGAACAGTCAAAAACGCCGCTTTGCAGCGAAAGACAAGCCGCTTTGGACCTTCCGCGGCAGGTTGAGCGCATGCACAGGCGCTATTTGGACGTTGTGCGGCTTCAACTCGATCGGCACGGTTTTCGCGATATAAACCCCGTTCAGGCCGTTATGTTGGAAACAATCGGCGGCGCGCAAGGATATGAGGCCCTTTCTGTCAGGGATCTGATCGAGCGAGGGTATTATTTGGGCTCGAATGCATCCTATAATCTAAAAAATCTTGTGGATGGCGGCTATGTTAACCGTCAGCTTCTCGAACGCGACCGTCGTTCGGCGCTTTTAAGCCTTTCGGATAAAGGACGGCTGGTTTTAGGGCTTTTGACGAGGATTAACGAAACGGTTTCGGCAGAAATTTTGAAGGATGACGGGGCCGCCCTTGAGACCACGTTTCGGATTCTTCGCGCGTTTGAACATCGTTGGGGCGAGGCGGTTCGCGACGGCGAAGACTTTTCGCCTTAACACGCGCTTTTCAAAAGGGGTCTCTGGCGGTTAGAGCCGATCGTGATAAGGTTGGCCGCAAAGGCCAACCTTTCCGAAAAAGGCTCTAGAGACCGTTTTGACCGAAGTGATCCTTGGCCGAGCGGAGCAACCCAAAAACGGCGGCGGGGTCGGCGTCTTCAGGCGCGATGCCTGCTGTGGCAAGGACTTTGCGAAAATCCGCGTTGTCCGGTCGCAGAAAGGGATTAAACCGTTTTTCGTCGCCCAGAATCATCGGCACAGAGGGTTTCCCGGCCTTGCGTTGAGCCAGAAGGGTGGCCGCGCGCTTTTGAAGCTCGAAATTTTTCTTGTCGACAGATAAGGCGAAGGACACATTTTCTTCGGCGAGTTCATGACTCGCATAGATAAGGGTGTCGTCGGGAAGGTTGCGGATCAAGATCAGCGATTCCCACATTTGCGCGCTGTTGCCTTCGATCAGGCGGCCGCACCCAAGGGGAAAAAGGACGTCGCCCGAAAACAAAGCCTTGATTTGCGGAAAGTAAAACGAGATGTGGCCGTCCGTATGGCCGTGGGTCGGAAGAACCTGCCCGCGCAACGTCGAAAAGGTGATGATGTCGTTTCGTGTCACGCCCCGAGAGATGCCGGGGATAAGGTTTTTTTCCTCCAAGGGGCCGATGACCGGCGCGCCGAACTCCTGTTGAAGAAACTCGTTGCCCCCGGTGTGGTCGGGGTGGTGGTGCGTGTTGAGGATAAGCGCGAGGTAGAGATCCCGCTTTTTAAGCGCCGTTGCGACTTGAGGCCCGTCGCTTGGATCGATGACCGTGGCAAGCCCCAAGTCAGGATCGCTGAGGAGGAAGGTGTAATTATTGCTGAGGGCCGGGAGAATCTCAATCGTGAAAGACATGGTGCGTGAACTTTCGTTGACGTCAAAAAACGTTGGGTTCATGTGAACGTTGTTAACTGTTGCCGATTTGTGCTAAAAGACCGTTAACGCGGTTGTCTTTGCGGACGCGATGGTCGTAACACCTTTTGATTATAAAGCTTTTTATCAAAGCGCCTTGGGCCTCGCCGTTCTGGGCGTTCTTCGCTCCTGCGTGCGGAAGCTTTGGGGCGCTTGGGGCGGGGCTGACGAGCGGCGCTTGTTTCTGGGCTGCGGCGCGTTTGTGGATCCTCGGCAAAACGGCTTTTGTGGCCAGTTGACTTCCGTCGCGGATGAAACGTTTTCCTGCTTTGTCGGAGAGAACAAGAAACCTTTGTCTGACGGCGGGTTTGATCGCCTTTTGGCTTTGCACGCTCTTGATGACGCGCTCAATCTCGAAGCGTTTGCTCGTGAGGCGTGGCGCGTTTTGAAGGGTGAGGGGCAGCTTCTTCTGATCGTCCCCAGACAGGGCAGCGCATGGGCCGAAAAGGATGGGTCTCCTTTTGCCGACGAGCCTGCCTTTACGAAGGCTTGGCTTCGCCAAGTTTTTAGGGCCCAAGGCTTTTCTTCCATTCGTATTCATCGCGCTCTTTATGCCGCGCCGCGCACGAGGGGACAAAACGCCTTTCTTTTTCGGATGGAGGCGCGGTTTCCCGTTCTCCTCGGCTTCGGCGGCGGCGGCGGCGTTTTCATTGTGGAGGCGAGAAAGACGCTCTTTGGCGCGATTCCGTGTGCAAAACGCTCTTCATCAAAGGATGCCGAAGCTCTTTTTGCAGCGCCTTTGCCTGTATGAGGCTGGGGTTGTTGATCAAAAAAATCTCGAGCTTAACTCTCGCTTTTCTTTGAAAAAGCTCGGTAACCTCTTGGTTTGAATCAGGTATTTTTGGACTTTTATGACGTTTAGGCCTATTCTGGAACGTCCAAAGAGGCGGAAGGGTATCTTTATGTCTTTAAGAAAAACTGCTGTGAACCCCGACAAACAAGCGCTTGCCGACCTGCGCGCGCAGGTTGATAAAATCGATGCCGTGTTGCACGACCTTCTAAGAGAACGCGCCGAAGTCGTCACTCAGATCCGCAAAGTCAAAGGCAAACAAAGCCTTTACATTCGTCCGGGCCGCGAAGCCCAGATGTTGCGCGCTTTGGCCGGGCGGCCGCGCGGAAAAATTCCCGATGGTTTGATTGTGCGCTTGTGGCGCGAGATGATTTCGGCCTTCACTTTGGCCGAGGGATCCTTCAGCGTAGCGGTCGTGTCGCCCCCGCGCGGCCCAGGCCTTTGGGACATGGCACGCGATTTTTACGGCTCGTTCACGCCTCTTATCAGCGTTCCTTCGGCTGTCGATGCGGTCAAGGCCGTCTTGGCCAAAAAGGCTGACCTCGCCGTCGTCCCTTTCCCTCAGGATGGGGATAGCCGGGATGCTTGGTGGCCTCTTTTGGCCAACGAAAAGAAAAACGGTTTGACCGTTTTTGCGACATTGCCCTTTGAGATGCCCAAGGCAGGGAGGTCGAATGCGCGCGACTCGTTGCCTCGCGGCCTTGTTTTGGGTCCCCTTTATCCCGATTTAACGGGCGATGATTGCAGCTTTCTTTCCTTAAAGTGCGTGCACGTGCCCGAAAGCGAAATGAAACGTCTTTTAGGCAAAGCCGGCTATAAGGTTCGGCAACTTTTGTTTCAATCCGTCGGCCGGGGCGCTTCAGCGCCTACGCTCTATATGGTCGAGACGGAAGGCTATGTGGGGCGCGGCGATACACGTCTTTCTCGGTTGCGCGCCATGCTCGGCAGTCGTTTGCAGGCCCTCGTTCCTTTGGGAGGGTATGCGGTTCCTTTGAAATGTGGGCGCAAGTAAGGAGGTCTTATGTTTAAAGAATCCTTCAGCATCATCGGCGTCGGCTCGTTTGGCTCGTTTGCCGCCCAGTATTTGGCCCCTCATGTCGATCTCGTTTTGCACGACTGTGCGGCCGATGTTTCTTCTTTGTCGCGTCGGCTTGGCTGTTGTTCCGGCGATCTTGGCGCGGCGGCCGCTTGCGATGTCGTCATATTGGCCGTGCCCGTCCAAAAAATGCGCGCCGTTCTTCACGACATTGCGCCGAAGCTTAAACCCAATGCGCTTGTGCTGGATGTCGGGTCCGTCAAAATCAAACCTGTCGAGGCGATGAAGGAGATTCTGCCGCCGAGCGTGTCAATCGTCGGCACCCATCCTTTGTTTGGCCCGCAAAGCGGACGAGACGGTATTGATGGATTGAACATCGCCGTATGCGAGGGGCGGGGAGGACGGGGCCCGGCTGTCGCGCGCTTTTGCGCCGAGAAACTCAAGCTTCACGTATGTGAGGTTACGCCGGAAGAGCATGATCGCGAGGCGGCCTATGTTCAAGGCTTGACCCATATGGTGGCCAAAATCATTTTTGCGCTGAACCTACCGCCCATGCGCTGTCCTACAAAAACGTACGAATTAATGCAGCAAATGGTCGAAATGGTTCGCTATGACTCCGAAGAGCTGTTTCAGGCCATCGAACGGGAAAACCCCTTTGCTGAGGAAGCTAAACTGGCTTTCTTCTCGGCGGCCAAGGAGCTTGAAGACAAGCTTATGGACGAAAAAAAACCGTAACAGCCTCTCCTGCAATGGGTTAGGGGGCCTTATCGAAATTAGTTCTTTACCTTGCTTGCCAAAAAGGCTTATACATGCTTGCCATTAATCAGAAAACCAAGGCAAGGATCTGGCAATGGCACAACCCCGCGAAGCATTAACTTTTGACGACGTTCTCCTCATTCCGCAGGCTTCTTCGGTCCTGCCCTCCGAGGTGCAGACCGTCACGCGTCTGACAAAGGACGTGACGCTCAACATCCCTCTTATTTCGGCCGCTATGGACACCGTGACCGAAAGTCGTCTGGCTATTGCGTTGGCTCAGGCCGGGGGATTAGGGGTCATTCATCGCAACATGACCGTGGCCGAGCAGGCCGAGGAAGTCCGTCGCGTCAAGCGTTTTGAATCCGGTATGGTGGTTGATCCGATCACCGTCGAACCGTCGGCTCCGTTGGCCGATGTGTTGCGGCTTATGATGGATTTCCACATTTCAGGCGTGCCGGTGGTCGAGCAGCCTTCAGGCAAGCTCGTCGGGATTATTACAAACCGTGACGTGCGCTTTGCCTCGAACATGAAGCAGCCGGTTTCCGAACTGATGACGCGCGAGGTCATTACCGTTCGTGAGGGAGTAACCCCCGACGAAGCCAGGGCCCTTTTGCATAAGAACCGTATCGAAAAGCTCTTGGTTGTCGATGAAGCCTTTCGTTGCATCGGATTGATGACGGTCAAGGATATGGAAAAGGCCCAGGCGTTTCCCCATTCGAGCAAGGACGGCAAAGGCCGTCTTCGTGCGGCGGCGGCCGTGGGCACGGGCGAAGATGGGTTGTGCCGATCCGAGGCGTTGATCGACGCCGAGGTTGATTTTATCGTCGTCGATACGGCGCATGGTCATTCGTCGCGGGTTTTGGATCAGGTTCGCGCGGTGCGCAAGCTTTCCTCGAAGACGCAGATTATTGCCGGCAACATCGCTACGGCCGATGCGGCCAAGGCGTTGATCGACGTGGGCGCCGATTGCGTCAAGGTCGGTATTGGTCCCGGATCGATTTGCACGACGCGTATCGTCGCCGGAGTCGGCGTGCCCCAGTTGACGGCGATTATGGATGTGGCGGCGGCGTGTCGTCGTCAGGGTATCCCCGTGATTGCCGATGGCGGCATTCGTTATTCGGGCGAGGTTGCTAAGGCGATCGCGGCCGGGGCCGACGTTGTGATGATGGGCTCGATGTTTGCCGGAACCGACGAAGCGCCCGGCGACGTTGTGATGTATCAAGGCCGTTCGTACAAGGGATATCGCGGCATGGGCAGCGTCGGCGCGATGGCGGGCGGTTCGGCCGATCGTTATTTTCAGAAGGTCGGGACCGACCCCGGCAAGCTTGTGCCTGAAGGCATCGAAGGCCGTGTGCCCTACAAAGGCCCGGTTCAAAGCATTATTCATCAGCTTATGGGTGGCTTGCGCGCCGCGATGGGCTATACAGGCTCGGCAACAATCGCGGATCTTCAGAACAAAAGCCAGTTCGTTCGCATTACCGGCGCGGGCTTGCGCGAAAGCCATGTTCATGACGTGCAGATCACGGCCGAAGCCCCCAATTATTGGGTTCACGACTAGAGCCGATCGTGATAGGGCGGACCGCTTTGCGGTCGGCCATTCACGTGAAGCGGCTCGATAAACAAAAAACTCTGAAAATCAGAAGTCGAGGTTGGCGTAGTGCGCGGGCGGAGGAAAGCCTGCCACATGGTCGCCCAGAAGGCTTCGGAACGAGGGACGTGACTTGAGCCGTGCGTACCAGTCTTTAGCCAAGGGAAAAGCGTTCCAAGGCACATCGCCCAGATAGTCGATGACGGAAAGTTGTGCGCCGGCGGCCAGATCGGCCAGAGACAACGTTTCCCCGGCCAGCCAGTTTCGCCTTTCGGTCAGCCAGCCGATGTAATCCAAATGTCCGCGGATGTTCGCGCATCCCGCACGGATGATATTGCTGTCGGGTTCGCTGCGGCCCGAGAGGCGCTTGAGCGCCTTTTCCCCGACAAGGAGGTCCGTTGTTTCGCGGGCCATCTTGTGCAGGAACCAACCCATTAGCCGTCGCACTTCGGCTCTTTCAAGCGGGGTTTTCCCCAAAAGGCTTCCCGTGTGCGTTTCTTCCAAATACTCACAGATAGCTTGGGCATCGCAGAGCGACTGTTTGTCGCCGTCTTGTTCGATAACAAGAACCGGGACATCGGCGGCAGGGTTCAAGGAAAGGAGAACGGGGCTAGGAGCCCAAGGCTTTTCGAGAATCAGGGTGCACGCGACGTTCTTTTCGGCCAACGCCAAGCGGACAAGGCGTGCCGCGGGGCTGAGGGGATTGTGATAAAGATGATAAAGCGCAGCCGACATGGACGTTGTTTTTATCATGCTTGCGGCCAAAAAGCCAGATGGGACAGTTTGAGAATGATCGGTCGAAATTACAACACAATTTCCATTGTAACCGCGTTGGCGGTGTGGCCAAGCCTTTTATAATAGCCTTTGCGTAAGCCGGTTTCGATAAAACCGGCTTTTTTGTACAGCGCGAACGCCGGCGCGTTGTCGTCGGCGACATCGAGCCTGAGGTAGTGCGTCCCTTTTTGGCGCAGCGTTTCGCGGAGCATGCGCAAAAGAGAGAGGCCCATCCCCTGTCGTTGGGAGTCGGGATCGATGCAAAGCGTCAGAATTTCCGCTTCCTCCCCGACGTGTTGGCACAAGACGACGCCGCACGGGGCGACCCCTTTTGAAACGGCGAGAGCGTACGTTGTGGCGAGGGAGAGGCTTTGGGCAAGCTGGTCCCGAGACCACGCCGCGGCACCAAAACTTTTTTTGTGAAGACGCGCCAAGGCGGGAAGTTCGTTCGCCGAGACTTCGTAGAAGTTGAGGGCGTCGGCCATCACGATCGTTTCCATAGAGGATTCTTAAGCGTGTCGAGAAAGACGTCGTGTGCCGCGCGTTCCTCGGCGGGTACGGAAAAAACGCGCGGTTTGCGCGGCATTGCCGGAGCGCGCACAACCTCGCCGTTCTCCGAAGACTTTTGGGCGGACAGCATATCCAAGCCCGGTTGCCGCCCCCCGCGCAGTTCCAGATAGACTTCGGCCAAAAGTTGAGCGTCCAGCAAGGCGCCATGCAGCTGTCGTCCCGACGCGTCAATGCCGAACCTTTTGCACAAGGCGTCCAACGAGGCCGGGGATCCAGGAAACATTCTGCGGGCGATCGCCACCGTGTCGATGGCCCGTTCGGCCTCAAGCCTTTTGAATCCGCATCGCGTCAATTCAGCGTTGACGAAGTTCATATCGAAAGTCGCGTTATGCGCGACAAGCGGCGAATTCTCGATAAAAGCCAAAAAATCATCGACTTTTTCGGCAAACAGCGGCTTGTCGGCTAAAAACTCATCCGTCAAACCGTGAACCATGGCGGCTTCAGACGGCATGGATCTTTCCGGGTTCAGGTAAACCTGAAACGTGCGTCCCGTTGTCACGTGATTATGAAGCTCGACGCATCCGATTTCGACGATTCGGTCTCCACGAAGAGGTTCAAGGCCTGTTGTTTCTGTATCAAAAACGATTTCGCGCATATCGATATTATCCTTTTTTTGTTATATTATCAGGCCGGTTGGGGAAGGGGTAGCGATTCGCTTCTTGAAAAAGAACTTGTTGGCTAAAAAGAAAGTTTCGCCGTGACATCAGCGCGTGAACGCATTCTTGTTATTCGTTTAGGGGCCTTGGGCGACCTTATCTTTTGTTTCCGTGCCTTTCATGCCATAAGGCAGGCCCATCCGGAAGCCGATATCGCCCTTCTTACGCGTGCGCCTTTTGTCTCTTTCGCGGAAAAAATGCCGTGGTTCGATCGCGTGTTCGTCGATACACACCCAACCTTAAGAACGCCTTTTTCTTGGCTCCGTCTTCGCCGGACGATCCGGACCTTTGCGCCTGACCGAATTTATGATTTTCAAGGGAAGAGGCGGCAAAGCATTCTTTATATGTTGCTGGGCGGTCCGTGGGGGCCTGCGTGGTCGGGGGCGGCACCCGCGTGCCGTTATCCGCGTCCTTGGCCTCCTGCGCCGGGGATGAGCTTTCAATCTTTCACGATGGCTCAATTGCGCGCGGCGGGGGTCAAGGATGCCGGGGTTCCCGACGTATCGTGGCTTGACGCTCCGGTTGACCGTTTTTCTCTTCCCTCCCGTTATGTCGTTCTTCTTCCCGGCTGTTCCCCTCAAGCGCTTCATAAGAGGTGGTCGGCCGAGAAGTTTGCCCTTTTGGCCCGGGCTCTTCAAAAAAAAGGCATGGCGTGTGTTGCTCTGGGCACGAAAGATGATGCTTTGCCGATCGAGACCCTTTGTGCCGAGGCTCCCGGCACCATCAATTTATGCGGAAAAACCAATCTCTTCGAGGTGGCCGGCATTCTTCGCCGCGCTCAATGCGTCATTGGCAACGATACCGGACCCTTGCATATGGCTGCGGCCTTGTGTGTGCCGACGGTGGCTCTTTTTTCAGGACGCTCAAATCCTGTATGGTCGGCGCCTCCGGGCCCCAAAGTTTTGTGCCTTTGCCGCGACTCGTTGGAGGATTTAAGTGTGCCCGATGTCTTGGCGGCTGTGGGGGGACTATAGCGGCGCGTGCTTCGCCAGCTCGACTTGCGCTCGAAGGTCGATTTCGTCGAGAATTTCTGCAAGACGGGGGTCTTGAACCTGGGCCCGCCGCGTTTGGACTACATGGGCCAATTGTAAAAGTTTGTCGCGCGAAACCCCGCCATCGAGAAGGTCGAGTCTCAGATCGTCAAGGCGATCCAAGATATCTTCGGCGCGCAGTTTGCCTTTCGACGCTCGTGCCAACGCGTCATCCACTTCCTGAAGGCCTAAAATGCCGGAAACGCCTGCAGAACTGGCGACAGTCGAGGGGGCGCTGGTCTCCTCGCTTTCTCCGAGTTCTTCGGCAAAGGAAACCCCGCCGGACGACGAGGGTCGCGCGACGCGTTTGATCGTTTGGCTTGTTCTTATCTTTCCTAAACCGTCAATTTTGTCGATCACGAGGCTTTCATCCCTTCCTTATTAGGCAAATTATGCCTTCTCTAAGATATAGCTTAGATCCGAAGCTGTTCAAAGGAGATTGGAAAAAATAATTTCAGAACAACCTATTACGATGAAAAAGCCTTGTAGGCGCTGTTTGGCACGACTCTCGCAACAAAGAGACGGAAAAACTTGCCGCGTTCGGGAAAGCAGAGAGGATTATGCGCCGTCCAAAGTTTCATCTTTTTCTTTCGTGCCGTATACGCCATGCCGTTGTTTGCGCTGCCGTTTATGCCGTCGCTGCTGGGGTAGGACTTCTTTTCTCCCAGCCTGCTTTGGCCGCTTCGCGAATTAAGGACATCGTTAACGTCGAGGGTGTGCGCGATAATATCCTTGTCGGTTACGGTCTTGTGGTTGGGCTTAATGGAACGGGCGATTCGTTGACTAACGTTCCGTTCACCGCCCGCAGCCTTGTGGGTATGTTGGAACGGTTGGGAATCAATTCTCGTGAGGATTTGGATAGCCTCAAGACCAAGAATATTGCGGCCGTGATGGTTACGGCGACGCTGCCGCCTTTTTCCGCTCAGGGATCGCGCGTGGACGTTGTCGTTTCGACCATGGGCGACGCCAAGAGTTTGCAAGGAGGAACGCTTCTTGTTACGCCTTTGCAGGGCGCTGATGGCGAGGTTTACGCTGTGGCGCAAGGTTCTGTCGCTTCAGGGTTCAGCGCTTCGGGGCAGAGCGGATCCAGCATCACCAAAGGTGTGCCGACGTCGGGGCGGATTCCGTCCGGAGCGATTGTCGAAAGAGAGGTCCTCTTCCGTCTTTCGGCGTTGCAGACCATGCGCCTTTCGTTGCGCAACCCGGACTTTACGACCGCCAAGCGTGTGGCGGATGTCATCAATGGCCATGTCAAGACACGGGTCGCTGACGCGTTAGATCCCGCGACAATCCGGCTTACCGTTCCGGAGGCGCGGCGTCCCGATCTTGTCGGTTTCATGACTGAAATCGAACAGCTTAAGGTCGTTCCTGACGAGATCGCGCGCGTTGTTGTGGATGAGCAGTCCGGCATTATCGTGATGGGTGAGGCGGTGCATATCAATACCGTGGCGATCGCGCAGGGCAATTTGACCATTAAGATCAGCGAAACGCCCTATGTATCCCAGCCCTTGCCGGGGGCGCGCGTCGGAACGACACAGGTTGTGCCCCAGACGGACATTGATATCGACGAGGGCGCCGGGAAAAAGCTTGCGTTGCTGCAGGGCGGCGTCAGTCTTCAGGATCTTGTGCAAAGCCTTAATGCGCTCGGTATCGGTCCGCGCGATATGATCCAGATCTTGCAGTCGATCAAGGCCGCCGGGGCGCTTCAGGCCGAGTTGGAGGTGCTGTGATGGATGGGGTTCTTCCTTTATCCTCGACTTTCGATGCGGCGCTGTCTTCGGCAAACGTTTTCTCGGCCATGACGTCGCGTCCTGCAACGCGCGCTTCGGTCGACGCGGCGGCTCGGGAATTTGAGGCCATGTTCGCCAGCCAGCTTGTCAAGCCCATGTTTGATACGGTTCCGGTCGACGATAGGTTCGGCGGCGGGCAGGGCGAAGAAGTGATGCGCGCTCTTTTGGTTCAGGAGTACGGCCGGGCCATCGCGCGGACCGGCACTTTGGGCATCGCCTCTCAGGTCAAGGAGGTCATGCTGAAGGCGCAGGAGGCCCCTGGAACCCGCAGGGCCCTGACGAAAAGCAAAGAGATTGAAAAAGCCGAACGCAAGGATTCTTTCTATGAACCGCCTTTGACCGACGGCCTTTTTGCGTCGTCGTCCGCCTCATTCGACGATCGTGTAACGAAAGAAGGACTCGATGTTGCCTATTGATAAAAATCTTGTTCGCGTCCTTGACGGCGCTCCGCACATTGTCGTTTCGACCATGGCGTTGATGGAGGAACTGGTTCAGGTTTTAGGCCGGGAAGAAACCGTCGTCACAAAAAGACTGATGGAAGAACATGCGGCCCTTTTGAAGCGCAAGCAATGGTTGGCTGCGAATTATAGGGCCAACATGACATCGATTCTCAAGAACCCTTCGCTTGCTAAGGGGCTTTCCGATGAAGCCAAGGCTGCGGTGCGCGAAATGTCCGATCGCTTAACCAAGGCGGCCGCATCGAACGCGCGTATGCTTAAGGCGGCGTCCGAGGCAACCTGTCGTTTGGTTCAGAACGTTATGGCGATGGTTAAGCGCGAAACGTTGCCTCAGCAGGTCTATAAAAACCACGCCAAAGCTCATTTGCATCTTGGTCGCCACAGCCCCTCCTGTCGGGCCGTTGCTTTTAGTCGTATCGTTTAGGGGGGATGCCTATGATTCAGGCCGGGGCTCTGTCGCAAACATCCACTCATACCATGGCAAGCTCCGCTTCGTCGTCGAAACAGAACGGGGATGACGGTTCGCTGTCGGCTCTGTTTTCGAGTTTGGTCGATGCGGGATCTTTTGATCAAGGCGAGAAGCCTGCGGTAGGCGCGCCTTCTGACGAGGCTTGTGCGGAAGGGACGGGAGCCTTTGGCGATGACGCGCGGTGGAGGACGGTTTTGAATGACATGGTCGCGCTTTTTCGACAAAACGCCGACATGGGTCGCGTGCCGACGGATTCAGGCAATGGCGGAGACGAGGGCGTCCTCGCCGTCCAGAGCGAGGAGGGCCGGCTCGACGATTCCGAAGAAGAGAAAAAAAAAGACTCATCGGACAATGGGATTCTTGATGCGTTTGCCGGACTCTTTACCTTGATGCAACAAGGTATACGCGAGGACGAGGCTTCTCGCCGGATAGCGATGGGCGATGGAGAAACGGGTGCTTTGACGGAAGTGGATTCGGCGGCCCATACGCAAGGCTTCTTCGGGCGGACATTGGAAGAAGGATATGAGAGCGAAGATGCGGCAACGTTGAGGGATTTTTCTGCCCTGATGAAGGGTGGCGATGCCGATGACAACGATTTTTTTCTTGCGTTGGATTCTCTGGCATTGGATTCGGATCATGAAGAATTTTTTGACGTTGCGGCGTTATCGATCGAGCCCAAGGCGACGGCTGCCGAGGGTTTGACCGGCTTGGAAGAGAACGCGGTCGACGCGGGTGTTTCGACGCCCTTTGATGAATCGATCGCCGCCCAAGGCTTTTTGACGCAAGCCCAAAGCGGCAGGCAAAATAAGAAGACGGGGGGCGCCGATGGCGAGGCCTTGACGCGACTTTCTTCGTCGAGCCTAAAGGAACAAGGCGCGGCGGGGGGGGGGGAAAGTTTTGATGATTTATCCTCTGCCGAGGAAGACGACGCGGAGGCGTCGGACTTTGCGGATAGAGATATCTTCGGAGAGGCGGCGCGCGAGGCGGCCTTGCGGACGCTTTTGGCCAAGACAACGCAGACCAAGACGGCGACGGCTTTTCATGCCCCTGTTTTTTCCGGAACGATTCCGTCCGGGCCGAATGAGAAACCCGGCGCGATTTCGATGCTGCCGGATAACACGGGGGATGCTTCGACGGCGGACGATTCCGTTCTCGATGAGGGGCTGGCGAAGACGGATTCATCTTCAGGATCCCCTTTATCCTCTGGTTCGGCACAGGCTTTGGGAAGCATGGCCGATGGGGCGCGGGCGGAGGGAACCTCGCCGTTTGCGAATGCGCTTTCCTTCGCGCGTCAAAAGGGGGCTTCTCAGACGCCCAGTTATGCGGAAACGACACGGCAGGTGATCGTTCAACTCCGTCAGAATATCAAAAACGGGCAGAGCGTTATGGCTATTCAGCTTAGCCCTCGCGAGTTAGGGGGCATCGCGGTTCGGCTTTCTTTCGGATCGAATGGGCATGTGCGGGGCTCTGTTACGGCGGACAATCCTGAGACGCTTGAGCTCCTTAAAAAAGATTCCGATGCGCTGATCCAATGCTTGCAGGATGCCGGTCTTCATGCCGAGACAGGGTCCCTTGATTTTGGTCTGGGCGGCCAAGATTCGGGCGCAGGGCAGACAGCCTATGACTCGGGAGAAGGGGTCGCGTCCGTTGAAGAATCTGGCACAGAATCTGCATTGTTTTCGGATGTCGGGGTCGACAATTCGGAAAAGGGGTCGGACACGGCGGTGGTTTCAGAGACCTATTACATTACGCCCAATGGCGTGAACATTCGCGTGTAGAAAAGAGGGGGGAACAATGTCCGTCGGAGCCGTAAGCAGCCTTACAACCCTTGCCTCGAACACGGCCAGTTCAGCGTCGAGCGCGGCGAGCCAAGCGTCGTCTCTAAGCCTTGATTTTCAAACATATCTTGAAATTCTGACAACCCAACTTCAGCATCAGGACCCCACAAACGCGACGGATCCGAATCAATTCACGCAAGAATTGATTATGATGGAGCAGGTGCAGGCCCAGATTAACAACAACGAGGCTATCGAAAATCTGACCGAGGCGACCACGTCCAGCGCTCTTGCTTCCGGGGTCGGCTTTATCGGTAAATATGTCCGAGCCGCAACGGAAAATGGCGATTTCTCGCTGAAGGACAGTTCGGCCGAAATCGGCTATACGCTCGACGAGATGGCCAGCTCCGTCACCGTTACCGTCAAGGATTCCGACGGCAACACCATAACGTCCTTCAGCGGCGGCACCGCGGTTGGCGATAACTATGTTACATGGGACGGCACGCTCGAAGACGGAAGCGTGGCTGAAGACGGCGCTTATACCTTCTCGGTATCGGCAACCGACAGCACAGACGACGATGTTGACGTCAAGAATCTTACGGCTCTTTTCAAAATCACGGCCGTGTCTTCGGCCAGCAATCAGGATGGTGTTTTGGTGCTCGATTCCGATTCCTTGAGCCTTTTGTCGACCGATGTGACAGGCATTTACACCGATGCCACAAAACCGGCATCGACTACGGCAAGCTATGCCTCGGCTGAGGATACGGCGACAGAGGGTTGATTTTAGGCTTATTAACCATTGTATTTAGCTTTTCCTGACCCTATATAACGGGAACGTTTAGAGGTTTGGGGTATGGCTAAAGAAGATTATTACGACCTATTGGGTGTTTCCCGCGACGCTTCGGCGGACGCGCTGAAAAAGGCTTATCGTAAGCTCGCCATGAAATATCATCCGGATCGCAACCCGGGGGATAAAGAGGCTGAGTATAAATTCAAAGAAATTAACGAAGCTTATGACGTGTTGCATGACGATCAACGTCGTGCGGCTTATGACCGCTATGGCCATGCGGCCTTCGAGCAAGGCGGTGTGGGCGGCATGGGGGGCTTCGATTTCGGCGCGGGCTTTTCGGACATTTTCGACGAGATGTTCGGCGAAATTTTGGGGGGTGGACGCCGTCGTTCCCGGAACGAAGGCGGCGCTCAACGAGGCGCCGATTTGCGCTATGATATGGAAATTTCTTTGGAAGAGGCTTTTTCCGGCATCACCAAGAAAATTACGATCCAAAGCGCTGTGGCCTGCGAAGCCTGTCATGGCACAGGGGCGACCCCGGGAACGTCGCCCGTCGAATGCCCCACATGCAAGGGACGGGGACGTGTGCGCGTGCAACAGGGCTTCTTTACGGTCGAGCATACGTGTCCGGCGTGTCATGGCGTGGGACGGATCATCAAGAACCCATGCAAGGAATGCGGTGGACAAGGACGCGTGCATAAGCAAAAGACATTGGCGGTTGAGATCCCGGCCGGGGTTGAGGACGGCATGCGTATCCGGCTTTCCGGCGAGGGAACGGCGGGCATTCGCGGGGGGCATGCGGGCGACCTTTATGTTATTTTGAACGTCGAACCCCATAAAATTTTTCAGAGGGACGGCGCTAACCTTTACTGCCGAATTCCCATTTCGATGACCGAAGCGGCTTTGGGCGGCGTTGTCGAGGTTTCAACCATCGACGGCGATTCGGCCAAGGTGACCATTGAGGCGGGAACGCAATCGGGGCATCGCAGTTGCCTGAAGCGCAAGGGCATGTCCGTTTTGCATAGCGCGTCTCGCGGCGATCTTTATGTCGAGGTTATGGTCAAGACCCCGACGCGCCTGACTGAACGGCAGAAAGAGCTGTTGGCCGAGTTTGCCGTCGAGGCCGAGAAGAACAAGGACGAAGGCGAGGGATTCTTCTCGCGCGTCAAGGACGCCTTGGGCGGGCATAAATGAGCTAGGCCTGCGCCCTGTCTGTCGCGTTGGCTGCGTATTTCATATGGGGTCTGGTCGATACGGCCATAACATTTTCCGCTCAAGGGCCGATGGAGCCGTCGTTCGTTCTGATGGCGCTCGGTCTTATGGGGGCTTTGAGCCTTTTCTCTTTCCTGGCGTTGCGTCGGAGACTGGCCGTGTTGCGCCCCCGCCACCCCCGCAGTCTAATTGCTATGGGCGTGTGCTATACGTCGCTTAACTATCTGAACATCATTGCGCTGAAGCACCTGACGTTGACGATGTTCTACGTCATCGTTTTTGATGACGCCGTTCATCATCGCCCTTCTGTCGCTTGTGTTGAAGCACGAAAGCATGACCGTCAAAAAGGTTTTATGTCTTCTCGTCGGCTTTTCGGGAGTCGTTTTGGCGTTGGGGCTTGACGGCGGCGGCGACATGATCGGCTATCTGGCCGGGTTTGCCAGCATCACGTTCTTTGCCGTCAACACGATTCTGATGCAGCAGGTGTCGCGGGGCGACGCGGCGGAATGCATCCAGTTCTATAACGCCCTTCTGTTTGCTACGGTTGGCGCGGTTGTTGTGCTGGCGCAGCAGGCTTTTGCGCCCGTCGATTGGGTTCTGGCGCTTATTCTGGCGGCAGGCGTGATCAATATCGCGGGGTCAGTCTTTTATAACGTGGCCATTCAAAACACCGGTTCGATCAACGTGGCCCAGCTTCATTATACCCAGATTATCTTCGGCGCCGTCTTTGGCTATTTCTTGTGGGGCGAGATTCCGACGTGGGGGCTTGTTCTTGGCACCGCTCTGATTATCGGGTCGGGGCTGGTCGTGGCTGTGCAGGCTCGCCGTGAAGTGCTTTGGAAGCCCCAAGAGATTTATGTCGAAGACAGCGATTGAGCGTAAGCGGCCCCGTTTCCGTCAAGCAGCGTATCGATTTCGGCCGCCGCTTTGTCGAGCAGGGGCTCAAGCCACGTGGCGTCCGCTTTGGCAAACGCGTGGAGGACATAGTTCGTCACGGCGTCGCCTTTGACGGGAACGTTCTGTTCGGTCATTGGTCTTCCGATGCCTAAACGCACACGCCAATAATTCGGCCCGATATGCGCATCCAGCGATTTCAGTCCGTTATGACCGCCCGTGCCGCCGCCTTGTTTGACTTTGACGTGGCCGGGTAAGAGGTCCAGATCATCGTGGAAGACGATGACGTTTTCGGGTTTCAATTTGTAGAACGTCAGCGCGTCAAGAGCCGCCTCGCCGGACAGGTTCATGAACGTCTGGGGCTTGAGAAGCAAAAAATCGTCCGCATGGGTGATAAGGCCTTTGAACTTCTTCTTCCACGGCGGACAGCCCTTCTTTAGGGCTAACGCGTCGGCCACCATAAAGCCGATATTGTGTCGTGTACGCGCATAGTCTTCGCCCGGATTGCCGAGCCCGATGATGAGGTGCGAAAAAGCGGCCATGGCGGAACGTGTTTAGAAGAAAGCGTCTTGAAAAAGAGTAGCATTCCGTTGCCGGGAAAGAAAAAGAATTTCTTTCCCGGCGCAAACGGAGATAACCGACCGAAACGGTCGCTTATTTCTTGGCTTCCGGAGCCTTGGCGGCGTCGGCCGGTGCCGCCGGAGCCGCTGCCGAAGCTTCGGCCGCTGCCGGAGCCGCCGTTGCGGTCGCGGCGGCTTCGTTTTCGGAGCGAATGGCCGAAGGAACCGCGATTGTGGCGATGGTAAAGTCTCTTTCGCGTGTCGTCAGGGAGACGTCCTTGGGCAGGTTCAGCGCGCTTAAATGGACCGCTTCGTTGATCTGAAGTCCTTCCAAGCTGACAACAAAATTCGACGGAATTTTGTCGGGCGCGCACAACACTTCGATCGAATGGTGCACGACGTTCAGCGTGCCGCCGCGCTTGATGCCCGGAGACTTTTCCGCATTTTGGAACAACACTGGCACGGCAACGCGAACGCGCGTTTTGGCGGAGACGCGCAGAAAATCGACGTGTATCGGACGATCCGTCAAAGGGTCAAACTGCACGTCGCGAGGAAGGACGCTATGCTTCTTGCCGTCGATATCCAGTTCGATAACGTGGGTCATAAAGCCCGGCTGTTCGAGTTGACGATCGAGAATTTTGTTGTCAAGCGTCACGAGCGCGGGTTCCTTTTTGTCGCCATAGATCACGGCGGGAACGAGGCCTTGGTTGCGCAGGGTTTTTACCCCGCCCTTTGTGGTTTTGTTTCGTGCGCTTGCAGGAAGAACGGTTGTTTTTGACATCTCTCTCTCCTTTTAAGGGCCGGGTTCGACGCGGGGGGAGAGAAGCAAGAAAGTGCGAACGCTTTGGATGAGCGTCGCATCGTCCAAGCTGTCCCCTGACAACGAAGAAAAAACGGCCGTTTTTGAAACGGGAAAACCGGATTTTGTTAATCCAGACGATAAGGGCCTCCAGGGGTGCCCGTTCGCGAGACGTGTGATAGCAAAAAATTTCGTTTTTGTGCGAGTCTTTTTTTCTTTTCAAAGCTCCCAAAGCGTTCGCGCCCATTCTTTAGGAGGCTTTTTAAGGGATTTTTGAATATTATCTATTGATTTTAATGAGTTATTCAAACCGATTGTTGCGATTAAACCCTGTCGGCGCAAGGCGGCCGGCTTGAGCTCGGGAGCCTTGCCAGTTGCGCAGGTCGGTTTCGGTTCGTGTGCGCGAACCCGATTGCCAACTTAAGCCATCCTTGGCGACGAAGGTTTTGATGTCCGACAGCGTGCCGCCATTGTATTTTTGAAGAATAACGCCTCTTCCCCTTGTCATTTCGGGCAGTTCATTAAGCGGGAAGAGCAACAGCTTGCGGTTTGTTCCGATCACGGCCACGGTATCGCCTTCGATAACTTCGAACGTTGAGGCTTTGACCGAACCCGCGACGTTCAAGATTTGCTTGCCGTTTTTGGTTTGGGCCAAGACGTTTTCGGCTTTGATCATGAAGCCTCGTCCGTCCGTCGAGGCGACAACGAATCTTTGTTCCGGTTCATAGATAACCATGCCACGGATGTCGTCGCCGTTCGGCAGGTCAATCATAAGCTGAATCGGCTCGCCGAAGCCTCGCGCCGAAGGGAGCTTGTCGCAGGCGAGCGTATAAAAACGGCCGTTGCTGGCAAACACAAGAAGCTTGTTGATCGTTTCGGCGTTAAGGCAGAATGCTTCTTCGTCGCCTTCCTTGTATTTGATCGAGGCGCGCGCTTTTTCATCCGATGCGTAGTGTCCGCGCATGGCTCGAATCCAGCCTTTGGCCGAGCAGACAATCGTAATGTTTTCGCGTTCGATGACGGCATCAAGCGGCACATCGACGTTTTGGGGCGGCTTGCCCAGTTGTGTGTGCCGCGCTCCAAGAGGCGTGTTTTTCCCAAAGCGTTTCTTCAAGGCGGCGACTTCGCCGTCGATGACACCCCACTGCGCGCTTTCGTCCTTCAAAAGTTTTTTCAGATCCTCCTGCTTTTTCTTCAGCTCCTTTTGCTCGCCTCGGATCTGCATTTCTTCCAGCCGACGCAGCGCGCGCAGACGCATATTCAAGATGGCTTCGGCTTGCGCATCCGAGAGTTTGAACGTTTTCATCAAGACGGGCTTGGGTTCGTCTTCCTTGCGGATGATCTTGATGACTTTGTCCAGATTGAGAAAGGCCGTCAAATAGCCGTCCAGCATCTCCAAGCGGCCTTCGATCTGGGCCAGCGTGTAGGCCGATCGGCGGACAAGAACGTTTTGACGGTGGGCAAGGTAGGCGCGCAACACCTCGCGCAGATCCATGACGCGCGGCACGCCGTCTTTGTCCAGCACGTTCATGTTCAACGAAAATTTGATTTCCAAGTCCGTTTGGCGGAAAAGCGATTCCATCAACACCGCCGGATCGACGTTGCGATTTTTGGGGACAAGGACGACGCGTACGTCGTCCGCAGATTCATCCGTCACGTCCGCGAGGAGGGGCAGCTTGCGCGCTTGAAGAAATTCGGCCATCTTTTCGATCAGCCGCGACTTTTGAACCTGATAGGGAATTTCCGTGACGACGATTTGCCACATTCCCTGCTTGAGATCCTCCTTATTCCAGCGCGCGCGCACGCGGAACGATCCTTTGCCCGTGCTGTAAGCCTCAAGGATGGCTTGCCGTTCTTCGACTAACTCGCCGCCGGTCGGAAAGTCGGGACCCGGAATAAAATCGACCAGCTTTTCAATGCCCGCATTCGGCGTTCCGATCAGATAGTGCAGCGCGTCGCAGATTTCTGCGACGTTATGAGGCGGGATGCTGGTTGCCATGCCGACGGCAATGCCGCTTGTTCCATTGGCCAGAAGATTGGGAAAAGCGGCGGGAAGAACGACGGGTTCATTTTCGCTGCCGTCGTAGGTTGGGCGAAAATCGACGGCGTTTTCGTCCAAGCCCTCCAGCAGAAGAAGGGCGACTTCCGTCAAACGCGCTTCAGTGTAACGCATGGCGGCGGCGCTATCGCCGTCGATGTTGCCGAAGTTGCCTTGGCCGTCAACCAGCGGATAGCGCTGGCTGAAATCTTGGGCCAAACGCACCATCGCGTCGTAGACGGCCGTGTCGCCGTGAGGATGAAACTTGCCGATGACGTCGCCGACCACGCGGGCCGATTTTTTGGGAGGAAGGGTCGGGCTTAATTTCAGCCCGCGCATGGCGTACATCAAACGCCGATGCACCGGTTTCATGCCGTCGCGCACGTCGGGAAGCGCGCGGTCCATGATGGTCGAGAGCGCATAGGAAAGGTACCGTTCCGATAGCGCTTCGCGCAGCGGTTTGTCCATAATGTCTTGCGTGTCTTCGCAAGGAAAATCGGGAGAAGAGCTTTTTTTCGTCATGCGGTTCAGTTATCAGCAAAAATGATTCTGGGGAAGGCTTTTAACCCCGTTTTTTCTGAAAGAATAGCGTTCTGCTGTTGGTTTTTTATTTTTTTGTTGGGCCTTTTTGTGCCGGGCGGTGTTAACCATGGCGTTGTAATGTTGTCCTTATCTTGAGGCGAGAGCGCTTAGTAGCGACGGACTCGTCGACCGAAGGTTGCCATTTCGCCGTGGCAGGCCTTCGAAAGACGCTCATATTCTTCCTTGGTGTCGATTTCCTGCTCCATGGTGTTGCAGACGATAATCAGATTTTGGCTGAGCGTGTTGATAAAGTCGCCGACGGTTTGTTTGATGTAGTTCCGCGCTTCGGCGCTCGATTGGGTGTGAATCATGCCGATGCCGTCGATCAAACGCTTCAGTTGCCGGGTTGCCGGAGCGACGGCGCCGTCTAGGAAGCGTTGGGCCGTGTGGACGTGCTTCATCTCGTGGTCGAGAATTGTTTTGTAACTGCACGTTCCCATCGGAAGCTCGGACGCGACATGGACGGTTAGGTTTTCGATGGCCAAGGTGAGAGTGATGTGTGAAACTTGAGCGCAAACGCTTCCATCCGGCTGAGTTGCTTCCCTAAATTCATAGGCGCTTTTTATGTTTTGTCCGAACGTCGTTAGGCCCGACGGAATTTCTTCGTGTTGATAGCTTCCCGTTTTGTACTGAAGCGCTTCGAGTTGCCTCGCCGAATAGGCGCTGTTCAAATTCGGCGTCGCCATAGAGGGGATGACCTCGATTTCAGGCTCGATATAAGCCGGACAGGCTTGGGTTTGGTGCGCAAATAAAAAGGCAATAACGGGCAATGCGCGGATAAGGCGGGCGAAGGTCATCGTGGGGGCTCCGTGCTTTTTTCTTGGGGATCAAAATGGAGCGCGGCCGCTAGAAGCGTTTTTGTATAGGGGTCTTTGGGGTTTTCGAACAAGGGTTCGGTATCGTTTTGTTCGACGATCCTGCCGCGATGCATAACCATGACGCGGTGTGCCAAAGCCCGTACGACTTTCAGATCGTGGCTGATGAACATAAACGCGATTTTGTGCCTTTGCTGGACCTCGCGCAAGAGCGTCACGACCTGCGCCTGAACCGAGCGGTCGAGTGCCGAGGTCGGCTCGTCCAGAACGATGAATTTAGGCTTTAAGATAACGGCGCGGGCCACGGCAATCCGCTGCCTTTGTCCGCCCGAAAATTCATGGGGAAAACGGTCGCGCAGGGCGGGGTCGAGGCCGACCTCTTGCATGGCGTCGTCCAGTCGTTTCCGCCGTTCGATCGGATCGGGGGACAGACGGTTAATGGTCAGCCCCTCGGTGATGATTTCCCCGGCCGTCATGCGTGGGCTCAGGCTTCCGAAGGGATCCTGAAAGACGATTTGCATCGCCGGGCGCAGCGCGCGCAGATCTTTCCGGCTTATGGCGTCTAACGCACGCCCCAGAAACGCCACATGCCCTTCGGCTTTGATGAGCCGTAGCAGTGCCAGTCCCAGCGTGGACTTCCCCGACCCGGATTCGCCGACGACACCTAGCGTTTCGCCTTCCCGTATGGAAAGCGAAACATCGTCCACCGCGCGGATAAAATCCTTCGGCTTCCCGAACAGGCCCGTCTTGATGGGAAAGCGCACGTTAAGATGATTGACCGACACCACCTCGGGCGCATCCAGATGAATGGGTGTCGTTGTGCCGGAAGGTTCGGATTCCAGAAGCATTTTGGTGTAGGGATGCTTGGGCGCCGCAAAAACTCCCCGCGTTGGACCGTGTTCGACCAGCGCGCCGTTTTGCATCACATAAACCCGGTCGGCGATTTTTTGGACAATGCCCAAATCATGGGTGATCAGGAGCATCGCCATGTCCAAACGCTTCTGAAGATCTTTTAGAAGGGCCAAAATTTGCGCTTGAACCGTTACATCCAACGCGGTGGTCGGTTCGTCCGCAATCAGCATATCGGGATCGTTCGCCAAGGCCATGGCAATCATGACCCGTTGGCGCTGTCCCCCGGACAGTTCATGGGGGTAGGCATGAAGCCTTTTTTCCGGCTCCGGTAGGGCAACAAGATTTAAAAGATCGATGATGCGCCGCTTGGCGGCTTCGCCTTTCAAGTTCTTGTGGATGAGAAGGACTTCGCCGATCTGCTTTTCGATTGTATGCAGCGGGTTCAACGAGGTCATCGGCTCTTGAAAGACCATGCCGATGCGGTTTCCTCGTATTTGGCGCAGCGTGTTTTCCCGGGAGGGGATGGCCTTTTTCAAAATGTCCTGTCCGTCGAACACGATCGAACCTTGGGGATGGCACGCCAAAGGATAGGGCAGAAGCTGCAATACCGAAAGCGCCGAAACCGACTTGCCCGATCCGGATTCGCCGACCAGAGCCACCGTTTCGCCGCGATCGATGGAAAAAGAAACGCCGCGCACGGCTTCGACGGCGTTTTCACCGTGCCCGAAGGTGACGCTCAGATCCGTGACGTCAAGAAGACTCATAGCTTCCTCCCGTACGTCTTGCGCGGATCAAACGCGTCGCGGATGGCTTCCCCCACAAAAATAAGCAACGTCAGCATCAGCGCCAGCACGCAGAAGGCGCACAGGCCGAGCCAAGGAGCCTGAAGGTTGTTTTTCCCCTGATTCAGCAATTCGCCGAGCGACGGCGAGCCCGGAGGAAGACCAAAACCAAGAAAATCCAAGGCGGTCAGCGTGGTGATTGACTGATTCAACACGAAGGGGAGAAAGGTCAGCGTCGCGACCATGGCGTTGGGAAGAATATGTTTGATCATGATGCGCGTGTCGCTGGCCCCAAGCGCTTTGGCAGCGCGGACGTAATCGAAATTGCGCGCGCGTAGAAACTCGGCCCGGACGACGCTGACCAGCGACATCCACGAGAACAAGAGCATAAGAGAAAGCAGCCACCAGAAATTCGGCTGGACCAAACTGGCCATGATGATCAAAAGATACAACACGGGCATGCCGCCCCAGATTTCAATGAAGCGCTGGGTGATAAGATCAACTTTTCCCCCGAAATAACCCTGAACGGCACCAGCGGCGACGCCAACGATCGACGAAAAAAACGTCAACGTCAGGCCGAACAGAACCGAAATCCGAAATCCGTAGATGACGCGGGCCAAAACGTCGCGCCCTTGATCGTCGGTGCCCAGCCAGTCGTTGCGGTCGGGCGGCGAGGGAGCGGGGCGTTCCAGATTGTAGTTGATGGTGTTATACGAATAAGGGATCAAAGGCCAAATCATCCAACCCTTGGCGTCGATCAGCCCTTGGACGTACGCGTCGCGATAGTCGGCTTCGGTTTCGAATTCGCCGCCAAAGAGCGTTTCCGGATAGGTTTCGAAAATAGGCGTGTAGAAACGGCCGTCGAAGCGGATCAGAAGAGGTTTGTCGTTGGCGACAAACTCGGCGCCGAGCGTTAACAGAAAAAGGGCAAGAAAAATCCATAACGACCAAAAGCCGCGCTGGTTGGCTTTAAAATTAGCCCAGCGTCTTCGGTTCAAGGGCGACCACGATTGTGGGTTCAAAGACATGGAAATCGTTCCTACCATCAGGCTTGTTCTTTGTAAAACGCTATTCCTTATCGAAAAGAGCGCCGAGTTGCTCGGCCATAACGGGCGCGAGATGCTCGGAGTCCGCGATCATGACCGCCCGACGGTAAAGGCGGGTAACGTCATGGCCGATTCCGATGGCCGTGAGCTCAAGATCGGTCCTCTTTTCAACCCAGTCGATGGCGGCCGCCAAGTGCCGGTCGAGATAATTGGCCGGGTTGGCTGCAAGCGTCGCGTCGTCGACCGGCGCGCCGTCCGAGAGAACCATCAGAATTTTCCTCTGTTCGGGCCGTCCAAGAAGGCGCTTGGCCGCCCAGAGCAGGGCTTCGCCATCGATGTTTTCCTTGAGCAGTCCTTCGCGCAGCATAAGCCCGAGATTTTTATGCGCGTGCCGCCAAGGCTGATCGGCGCTTTTATAGACGATGTGGCGAAGTTCGTTCAGCCGACCGGGTAGGGGCGGGCGACCAGCCTCAATCCAGGCGTCGCGCGCCCGACCGCCGCGCCAGGATCGCGTTGTGAACCCCAGAATTTCAACTTTGACACCGCACCGCTCAAGCGTGCGGGCAAGGATATCGGCGCTCATTGCCGCGAGCGTGATAGGCCTTCCGCGCATCGATCCCGAATTATCTAAAAGCAGGCAAACGAGCGTGTCTTTAAAATCGGCGGGCTTTTCGTGCTTATACGATAACGGATGCGAGGGCGACACAACCACGCGCGCCAGTCGCGCCGCGTCCAGAAGCCCTTCTTCGAGGTCGAATTCCCAGTGCCGCATTTGTCGTGCCATCAAGCGGCGCTGAAGGCGATTAGCCAGCCGCGTGATCAACGTTTGCATCGGCCCGATTTGCCGATCCAACATCGCGCGCAGACGCGTCAGCTCAGCAGGATGAGCCAAGGCGTTCGCCTCGACGGTTTCGTCAAAGGCGGTCGTGAAGGCGCGATAGGTTGTGACGAACCCTTCGGCGTCAAGAGGAACTATGGGGCTTCGATCTTCGGCGGCGGTGTCGCCGCGTCCGCTTAGTCCTTCCGTGTCGGAGTCCCCCGTCTCTTCGTTCATCTCGTCGTGACGGTCTTCTTGCTGCGGGGGCGGCGCGACGGGCGTATCCTTTGGGGGCGTTTTTTGAGGTTCGTCTGGGAGTGCGTCATCCTCTTTCAGGGCTTTCCCCTTCGAGGAAATTTTTTCTTCCGGCTCTTTGGGAGAAAGGTTTAACACCTCGATTAAGGCCAAGGCCTCTTGGGCGTAGGCCTTTTGATCGGCGGCGACGGCCGCCAATCTCGGCCAAAAGGATGCCGCGCTTTCTTCCAGCGACGGACGCCAAAGGGCCAAGATTTTTTCGGCGTTTTTAGGGAGCGTTAGGCCATTCAGTTTTTCCAGCGCTAAAAGATAAAGAGCTTCTTCCCGTCGCGGTGTTTTTTGGATTTCAGCAAGAGAACAGAAAGGCGCGGCTTCGGAATCAATCAGCGCGGCGATGTTTTGTTTTGTTCCGCGCAACAGGCGCATGCCCAGTGTTTCATAACGGGCCTGCTCGAGCCGGTCGAAAAAATTTTTACCTTTCCTCGGCGCGTTGGCGCGGTGCACGTCCTCATCATGGTAGCGCAGACGAAGCGCGGCGGTGTCGGCTTGCCCACGCACACGCGCGCATGGAGGCTTGTTTTCATCGGGCGGCAGGGACAGAATGAGCCTCAGCCCTTGGGGCGGCGGCATGGCATGGTTGTCGGTAAATCCGATTTCAAGGTCCGCCCGTTGTCCGATGGCTTTGACGGCTACGGCCGTTGCGCGCTTGAAGATATCGATAAACGAGGGTGTTGGCATCATTCTATCCATTCTGTACTGTAGCGTACAACCACTATTCTTGACAGTTTCTTTAATAAGGGTACCTTCCGGACAGAGTCCAGCCTTCCAGCGAACGAGTTCGGAAAGAGGTTTGTAAAAGTGGGGAAAAGTCGATGATTGGTCTGGTCCTTGTTACGCACGAATGCATTGGAGCCGAGCTTTTGACGGCCGTCAACGCCATTGTCGGTCCGCAGAAGCAGATCGAGGCCATCACCATAGGCCCAGATGATGAGATGAACGTTTGCCGAGACCGAATTTTCTCGGCCATCAAAGCGGTCGATTCCGGCGATGGTGTTATTCTTCTTGTCGATATGTTCGGCGGAACGCCCAGCAACTTGGCGATCGCGTCGATGCCTATGGGGCATGCCGTTGTCTTGGTCGGCGTCAATTTGCCTATGTTGATCAAGTTGGCCTCGGTTCGGGGAAGTTTGTCTTTGTTTGATGCCGCGCATGAAGCCGAAAGCGCGGGACGCAAGTACATCCAACTAATTTCGGAAAATCTCGCGGCGGGAAACTCGAATGAGTAAGGTTTTTAATGAGTAGGGCTTTTAAGGTCGTTTGTACGACAGCCGTTATTTCCAATAAACGAGGCCTTCACGCCCGCGCGGCTGCTAAGTTTGTGAAGTTGGCCGAAACGTTTTCGGCGGAGATTATTGTTGCTAAAGATTCTATGCGTGTATCCGGCCGGTCGATTATGGGGTTAATGATGTTGGCGGCCGCAATTGGATCAAGCATTACGATTTCTGGAACCGGTGTTGATGCGCCAAAAGCGTTGAACGCGTTAGAAGGTTTGGTGAGACGGAAATTTGATGAAACAGAATAACGAACAAAAGAAAATTTCGGGAATCGGCGTTGCACCGGGCGTGGCGATCGGGCCTGCGTACATCATCGAACAAAGCGGCATACCTGTTCCGGAATACACGATTGACGAAGATCAGACCGAGGCTGAAATCAAACGGCTTCAGGGGGCCATCGTCAAGGTTCAACGGCACTTAGGCCAGTTGCGCAAAAAGGCTGAGACGCTTCCGACAGGGTCGGAAGACATGGTTTTGCTGTTGGATGCCTATAAAGGCATGTTATCCGGCTCGCGGCTTGTGCGCGGTGTGGAAGAAATCATTACCAACCAGCACATAAACGCCGAAGCGGCCATTCAAAAACAAATCAACGCGCTTAAGGCTGACTTTGCGGCCATGAACGATGCGTATTTGGCGGCGCGCGCCGACGATGTCGGCGAGGTCGGATCAAGGCTTTTGCGCAGTCTGCTTCAACAAAACTACAATCCTTTTGCCGAAGCGCCCGAAGGATGCATTATTTTGGCGGATGAAATTACGCCTGCGGATGCGGCTCTTTTGGACCCGGGTCGTGTTGTTGGCTTTGCGACGGTTCTTGGCGGTGCTGAAGGACACGCGGCGATCATCGCTCGCGCTTTGGGCCTTCCGGCCATTTCCGGCGTCGGCGCGTTAACGCATGGCATTCATTCCGGCGACATCGTTATCATTGACGGACGCAACGGCGAACTGATTGCTCGGCCCGATGTTCAGACTTTGGTTGCCTATAAACGCGCTGTTGCTCGTAAGAAGCAGGAAGAGAAACGGTTGCGTGCGTTGCGCGATCTTCCCGCCGAAACGATCGACGGCAAGCCGATTTCCTTGCAGGCCAATATGGAGCTTCCGCGCGATATCGACGCCGTGGACGATGCCGGCGCTTCGGGCGTTGGCCTCTTGCGCACCGAGTTCATGTTTATGAATCGTTCGACCTTGCCGGACGAAGAAGAACAATATCAAACCTTAAAGACTATTCTTGAGCGGCTCGACGGGAAACCCCTGACGATTCGAACCTTGGATGTCGGAGGCGAGAAAATTGCTTCGGCTCTTGGCGGCGCTGTGGGCGAAAGCGTTAACCCGGCCTTGGGGCTCCGAGCCATTCGTTTGGGGCTTAAAAGAGCCAAACTTCTTGATACACAGCTGGCAGCAATCCTTCGCGTCAGCGTGCATGGGCCTGTGCGCATTCTTATTCCGATGGTGTCTTCGGTTACTCAGATCAAGCAAGTCCGTGCGCATCTTATTCAGGTTGAACGGCGACTTCATCGTCGCGGGATTAAACTGAGGGGGCTTCCACCGTTAGGGGCCATGATCGAAATCCCGGCGGCGGCTTTGGTGGCGGATTCGTTGGCTCGGGTTTGCGATTTCTTTTCGATCGGCAGCAACGATTTGACCCAATACACTATTGCGATCGATCGCGGCGATGATTCCGTCGCGGACCTTTACGATCCTTTCCATCCGGCCGTTCTGAGGTTGATCCAATTCACGGTGGCCGCCGCGTGGCGGATGAATATCCCTGTTTCGCTGTGCGGCGAAATGGCGGGCGACGCGCGGGCGACCGCGCTGCTTCTTGGTTTGGGCTTGCGCGAGTTGTCGATGTCGCCCCTGCGATTACCGGCCGTTAAAAACGAGATTATGAAAATCTCTTTGCCCGATGCCAGCGATTTTGCCGAGACAATCTTAAACAAAACGGATCACGACAATATTCTTGCGGTTCTGCAAGCCCATTTTGCAGACTCGAGGGGATAGAGCTTTTCAAAAAGAGGGGCTAGGCCGCTTCAAGCTCGGCCAACATGGAGGCCAAAAACATTTCAAGATGTTCGCGACGAGCCAAATCGGCCTCGATCCGCGCTTGTTCGGCAGCGACCTCAGCCTTTTCCATCTCGACATAATGAACGAAATCGATAACCATAACGACCTCCCAATTCATTAATAAACAATATACCCTATTTTTTATCGTTAAGAAAGCATGAAACCGCAAGAGATTGTCAACCTCTTGGAAAGATTGTTTTATTTTTGCATCGCCGCATGGACGGTTCAAGCTGTCGGGGGCAAATTGGCGCTTTTTATGCCGTAAGTGGGGACTGCCCGGGCTTGCTTGAGAATTTTCGATAGCGGTTTGAAGAATGATAAGTGGGAATAAATTGGAAGATTCTCGAAAAAGAGATGCCTTAGAGCCCGGTGGTGGGCGCAACAGGGCCCG
>JAQVBU010000007.1:37330-124030 GCA_028690155.1 Alphaproteobacteria bacterium
TGCGCGTAGGCGCACGAAACGAAACGGAACCGTTTTCCTGTTGGCAGGGCTGCTTGGAATGGTTGATTACGGAATGAAAGATAAACGAATGCCCCCGGCGGCTACGCCGGTGGTGGGCGCAACAGGGCCCGTGCGCGTAGGCGCACGAAACGAAATGGAACCGTTTTCCTGTTGGCAGGGCTGCTTGGTAACGGTTGATTACGGAATGAAAGATAAACGAATGCCCCCGGCGGCTACGCCGGTGGTGGGCGCAACAGGGCCCGTGCGCGTAGGCGCACGAAACGAAACGGAACCGTTTTCCTGTTGGCAGGGCTGCTTGGAATGGTTGATTACGGAATGAAAGATAAACGAATGCCCCCGGCGGCTACGCCGGTGGTGGGCGCAACAGGGATTGAACCTGTGACCCCTACCATGTCAAGGTAGTGCTCTCCCGCTGAGCTATGCGCCCTTTCAAGTTGCTGCGTTTTAAGGGGTTTGAGGCCTTAGGGCAAGCGAAAAAATCGCTTTTTCTCTTCTTTAAGCGGTTAGGCGTTTTTTGACTTCTTTAAAATGGCTTAACCATGCGTCTTGCAAGGCCCAATTGCCGCGAAGGATAAAGCTGGGATGATAGGTTGGGATGACCAGAAGCTTTGGATTTAGACGGCAAGGCAAGGGGGTGCCGACTTTGTCGAGCAGGCCGTTTTCGCCGGTCAATGCCCATAAGGGCGTTCGTCCAAGCGCCATGACGACTTTGGGATTCTTGCGGATCAGCGTTTTTTTGAGGTGGTCGATTTCGGCGGCGAAGGAGTCTTTGCAAAAAGCGCTTCCAAATTTTCCGTAGCGATCGGCTAAGGAAAAATTTTCCGCACACGCGGCGCGGCGCGACGCAAAAAAATGGGCGACTTTGTTTTCCGGCGGTTGGAACCGGAACACGTTGGCGACCAGCGTGTCGGCGCGATCGATTCCGGCGCGCTCCAGCATGGAATCCAAAAGCTGCCCGCTGCGTCCGACAAAGGGCTTTTTTTGACGCGCTTCTTCGGCTCCCGGCGCTTCCCCAACAAGCACAAGCCCATTCCAGTCCTTTGTCGGATAAGCGTAGTCCGCAAAGGGAAGGACTTCCCCTTCCAACGATTGCTTCATGTCCGCAGTCAAGCCTTGAACATAAGGATCTGGTAATAGTCGCCGAAGATTTTCTTTCGGCTGACCAGTTTGTCCACGAAGGGCTTGGGAACCCACGCGCCAATGTCGTCGTTCTTCCAGATTTGCGGCGCGAACGGCTCCAGAAAGCGTAGGAAGGGGAGGTAAATGTACCGTAACGGGTGCCACCACTTGGGCTTGGAGAATTCAACGACCAAAATCGTTCCGCCCGGCTTGGCGACGCGGAAGGCTTCGTTGAAGGCTTTCTCCTTCGCTTCCTTGGGAAGTTCGTGTGGCAGGAAGAACATCAGCACGCGGTCATACGTCTGATCGGGCAACAGGGACATCGCGGTGGCGTCCATGTTGAACAGACGAAGGTTGTCGGCGTTCGGGATCTTGCGCTTCAGGTTGCGCAACTGATGGATTACGACGTCCACGACGTCCAGCGATCCGCCCGAGGCCGTGATCTTTTTATGGAGCATCGGAGTCAGCGCGCCATACGCGCACGACATCTGGAGCGTTTTGCCATCAAGGGCATCGCCGAACGCGGCCAGCGCTTCGCCGCGCAGACGTTTGTAGTGGAACCAGAGGATCAAGTCGATCAACCAGTCCCGTTCCCAGAATTTGATGGCCCAAGGACGGGCATAGGCCCACCAATAGTATTTTTCGAGATAAGCGGGAACGATAACATTAGAAGCTGTGACGATGCCGTCGTCCGCGGGGTTTTGCGTATTCGTCATAATAAGAACGACCTCCTGAAGATCCACACGAATAACCCTAGCATGAGTCGTGCGTCTCTGTCTTCACACGACTTTTTCGGCCAGGGCCTTTCGAACACGAAGGATCACGTCT
The DNA here is from genome assembly GCA_028690155.1 of Alphaproteobacteria bacterium. Lineage (GTDB taxonomy): Bacteria > Pseudomonadota > Alphaproteobacteria > UBA9219 > UBA9219 > CAIXLI01. Next base: position 39,299 of record JAQVBU010000007.1, read on the forward strand.
TCCCAATCGGCCTTCGTTTTTTGCCGGAACAGCCGCATCGACGGATACCACGGACTATCGTCGCGGTCTGTTAGCCAACGCCAATCTGGCGCAAAGGGCAGAAGAAGCCATGTGGGCTTGCCCATACCGCCGGCCAGATGGGCGACGGCTGTATCGCAGGTGACGACAAGGTTCATCTGCGCGACGAGACGGGCCGTCGCCAGGAAATCGGTCAAGGCCGGCGCAAGGTCCGTAATCGGCAGGGTCGCCAGAAGAGCGTCGTCGCCCGGGCGTTTGTCGCGCATCAGGCTAAAGAACGCGGCGTCGTTTTCCCGGAGCAGCGGCACGAAAAGCGAAAGAGGAAGGCTGCGGCGGCGATCGTCGCCGAAGGACGGCTTGCCTGCCCAGACGAGGCCCACGCGCGGTTTGGAGGATGCCGGAAGCCGTGTCGCACAATCCGGTTCGGGGGAGGGCAGGTAGGGTACCGACGGCAGGGTCTCGATCGTCGTGCCCAGATGAAACGGCAAATCGAAGATGGATGTCTGATAGTCGAGGTCGCCCTGTTCTTCCGGGACCTTTGAGATAACCGTTTCGGCGAGAGAGGTTTGCCGAAGCAGGGGAACAAGCGCATCGTGCGCCAGAAGCACAACATGCGCGCCTTTTGCTTTCAGAAGAGGGAGAAAGCGGACAAGCATCAACACGTCGCCCAGGCCTTGTTCGCCGACCACAAGGATTTTTTTGTCCGAAAGATCTTCACCGTTCCAGAGCGGCGGCGGCACGGGCGGGCGTTGCGCGCGCCCGGCTTTTTTGAAGCGCGCACGGTAATGAGCAAAGCCGTTCCTAAAATCGCCGTGAAGCAGTTCGAGAAGCGCGAGGTTCCAATGCTGGACCGTGTAGTGCTCTTCGGGAAGAAAGGCCCCTTGTTCATCCTCGCGCGAGAAACCGACGAGGCCCAGCGCCTTGAGCAGACTCTCTTCGGCTTGGGTCCGTTGACCCAGCTTTTGGTAGGTCACGCCCAGCATGTCCCATGCTTCCAGGAAATCGGGACGTACGGCAAGCGCGCGTTTTAGATAACGGATGGCGTCTTCTTCCCTATTGTGCACATCCAACGCCAAGGCTTGGAGGGCAAGGACGCCCGGATCGTTCGGCGCCAAGGTTAAGGCCCGTTCGGCGGCGGCCGAGGCTTCGTCATAAGCTTTATTGCGGATCAGGAGGCTGCCGAGCCGAACCCAGAAGGCGCTGTCGTCAGGTCTGAGAGCCGTAAGCGTTCGTGCGTGCTCGATCGCGTCGTGCAGGCGGCCTGTTTCCTCAAAAAGACAGGCGAGCCTGAGGTGCGCGTCGACGAAGTCCGGCTTTCGCGCCACGGCTTCTTGAAAAGCTCGTACGGCGCCATCTTGTTCCTTCATCGCCGAAAGAACGGTTCCCAGATGAAAACGGAAAAGGGGTGTGGAGGGGTCTTTCTCGATGGCGCGATTCAATAGAGCGATCGCTTCCGTAAACTTGCCGCGCGCCGACAGGAGCACGCCCAAAAGAGCCAAGGCGTCCGGCTGTTCCGGATCATCGGCCAAGACCGCGCGGTAGAGCGTTTCCGCCTGTTCAAGGCGGCCCTGATGATGGCATTCAATCGCATACTGAAGGGACGGCATGTCTTAGTTAACGATGCTCTTCCCACAGTTTCAAGCGTTTTAGCCCTTTTTGCAAATCGTTCTTAAGATCGGAAAAGGAGCACGCCGTTGTGCCTACACGAGCGATCAGCACATAGTCGTGAGACGTCGAGGCTTGGGGAAGGATCTGGTGCGCCAACGCTCTGAGCCGACGCCGAGCACGGTTTCGCGTTACGGCATTTCCGATTTTTTTGGTGGCGGTCAGGCCAAAACGGGGGCAGGGGAGTGGGGGATGTTCCCCCCCGACTTGGAGGACAAAACCGGGCGCGACCCAGCGCATGCCGCTCGAGGCGACGGCGAGAAATTCAGCGCGCTTGCTTAAAGATTCGAGTTTTTTCGGCGCGGAAATCAAAAGGTGTGACCATGTTAGGCCGACAGCTTCTTGCGTCCCTGCGCACGGCGGCGAGCCAAAACCTTGCGGCCGTCGGCCGTGGCCATACGCGCACGAAAGCCATGGCGACGCTTGCGGACCAGCTTGCTGGGTTGATAAGTACGTTTCATGTTTCTTCTTCCCTTGAAAGAGGCTGCTTTATAAGGATTCGTTCTTTGGGAGTCAATTGTTTAGAACCCTTTCGTTTAAGAGACTCTAAAAGGATTTTTTTGCCGATCCCAAGGAGGGAAAAAGACTTGGATTTATATTGTCTTTATAAAACAAGGCATTAGTGACTTGTGGATAACTTGGCATGGGATTTGCTCCTTATAAATAAAGAAAATTTTGTTCAGGAGGATTCTCTCATGCGTGCTTTTTCCGAAAACAAGTCCATGCCGTTTTCTTCGACCGAGAAAGTACGCTGGGGCGTCTTCGCGCCCATGCCCTCCGACCAACAATCCCATCAGGATGATGAAGATCGGAGTCAAAAAGCCGAACTTCGCCGCGCCATGGCCATCATTCATGCCCAAGAAGCGAAAATTCGTACGCTTGAGGCGTTGGCCATAACGGATCTTTTGACCGGTCTTCTCAACAGACGCGGCTTTTTTTCAGCCTTCGAACGCGAACTCGCTTTGGTCAAGCGCGATACAGACAATGAGGGCGTTTTGATGATGCTCCATCTCGACGGGCTCAAGGCCGTCAACGAGACATGGGGGCCGCGGATGGGCGATGCGTATTTACGCGCGGCGGCTAAGACGCTACGCGCGTCGGTGCGCGCCAGCGACATTGTCGCGCGCGTCGGGGGCGATAAATTTGCGGTGTTGTTGACACGGATCAACGAAAAGACCGCGGCGGCGCGTTGCGAAAAGATTGAACGCTCTTTTGGGCGCGTTCGCGTTCTTCCTGAAAAACTTCTTTTGAGGGCGAGCTTCGCTTCGGCGTCTTACCAAGGCTCGTCGCGCATGGACGACGTCTTTCAGGTCGCCGATTTGAAGCTCTGTGAGGCCAAGACGGAAAAACGCGGCTTTATTGTTGTTGGCGAAGACGACTGAACGCTTTTCGCGCACGAGCCGTGTGAAAGGCAGCCTTGACGGGGTCGTGCAATAGGGTTTTGTAAATGATCGAAAGCTGCACGTCGGCGCGGAAGAAATTCGGCTGTATTTTTTGCGCGCGTTCCAGATGATCAATGGCTTTGGCGACGTTTTCTTTGTCGGTGGATTGACGTAGATATGCCAGAGCGAGGTTGTAGTGGGTTTCGGCATAAACGTCGCCAATCCTGATGCTGTGAAGAAAATAACGAATGGCTTTTTCGTGATCGTTGCGGTCGGTATAGTAAAGAGCCAGATTGTTGTATACGCGCGCGGACTCTTCGCCATTCTTGATAATCTGCATATAGAAGGTTTCGGGCGAGCGCCACACCATGTTTTGGCTGTACGTTTTGGCGCCTAACGCTCCGGCAACGCCGAGCGTTGCAACAAGGCTTGCCGCAACGGCTTTGGGGGGCGCTCGTTCAAGAAGCGTGCTGATCGCTTGGGCGGCACCCAAGAAGAGCCCGATGGACGGGGTGTACATCCAGTGTTCAAGGAAGATGGAATTGACCACCACAAAGAGACCCGTGTTGGGTGCGTAGGCGACAGCGAACCACGCGAATCCCCATCCCAAGCCGCGCCAACGTTTTGTTTTTAGACTGTAGATTGTGACGCTTGCGGCAAGCAGGCTCATGATAAAACCCGTAAGGACGGGAATTCTTGCAAAAGTCGTCGGCAGGGAAAAATTGCGCTCCATATGCAGGTCATGCGGCCAGAAGAGAAGTTCGGCATAGGCCGGTAATGTGGCAAGGAACGTATAGATTCGGCACAGGAAGCTTTCGGCATAAACCCGCATGGAAGAAAAGGCCTCCATGGCGAGGAAACGCTCGTAACTTTGAGGGCCGTCAAAGTCGGCCGTATGGATTCGCCAGTAAGCGAAAAGGATGCCGATTAACCACAAGGGCAACAAATGAAGGTGGACCCGCAAGGGTTGTTTTTGAGGGCTGAAGAGAAGGCATACCGTTGCAAGCGCAGGAAAGATGATGGCTGTTTCTTTGCTAACGAGGGCCAGAAGGAAAAGAGGGACGGTCAGGGCGACGCGAAAAGGCGTTGCTTGAGGCAACAGAACGATAAGGCCGGCCAGACAGAAAAAAACGAAAAGAGGATCCGCCGTTCCGCTGATATACGTCACGGCTTCGGTATGAATGGGGTGGAGCCCCCATAAAAGAGCGCCGATGAACGCGCCGGTCGGCTTGAAGGCAAGCTTTCTTCCAAGGGCGAAGACAAGGCATGTGTTGGCGGCGTGGAGCGCAACGTTCAGAAGGTGATAGAGAAAGGGGTGTTCGCCGCTGGCTTGAAAAATAAACCAGTAGAGAAGAATTTGCAGCGGTCGGAAGAATCCCCCTTCAATTTGCGCGCCGCTGGTGGTTGAGGTCGTCAGAATGTCGCCTAAATGGCTCCAGTCACGGAGATAGGCGTTCATTTTGATCAGCAGAGCGTCGTCGAAGACAAGCGCATTGTCAAAGCAGTTTGCATAGGCCGCAAGGACAGCCAGGACGAGGGCGAGATTCAAAACGGGGAGGGGGATGGACGTCAGGCGCTTTTGGAGCGAAATCAGGGAAAAGGACATGGCGGACCAATCAGGAGCAGAGCGACAAAGGGGGCGATTTTAGAGCCGTCGCGTCACTTGTTCAACAGGAGAGGTTATGACGGGGTCGGGAGGGCTGGAAAGCGGTGCCTTTCCCTTTGGGCCGTTTGCAGAAGGCTGCAGAAAGCCGGACTTTCAAAGCATCGGCCATCGACAATGTGCCACGACGTTTTTTCAAAGGAGGCGAGCGGATCCCCGCTTGTCGGATCGACAAGGCAAAGCGTGTAGCGTTGTGCCAGACGGCGGAGGGCATTCGGAAACGATATCTTATCGCTTTTTTCAAGATAGTCTTTGAAGGCATCCAACGAGCCGATGTTCATGGTCTTCGTTTGCGTATCCGCGCGAGCGATCGTCGCGGGGGCGACTTTTCCCGGATTTTGTACGAAGGCGCTGTTGTCTAGAAGGGTGATAAGGGCGGGCGCTGTCTCGTCGGCCAAGAGAATATCCAGAAAATCTTCGCTTATTTCCCCATGGCCTGAAAGGAGGACCTCGGTCGAAATGAATTTACCTCTGTCGGCTTCTTTCGTCGGGGCAAACGCTCGCCGCCAAGCGCGGTCGCGCGCGGCAGCAAGGGGCGTGTGGATGAAGGATACGTGCGCCGTTTTTCCCACACGGCGACAGGTGTCGAGAATGGCGTCCAATTGAGGCCTTTGAGAGCGGGAGGACAACTCAAAAATGGTCAGAGGCGACGCCTTGCCTGTGCGCGCCAGATCCTTGAAAACGTCGATCGTCTTTAAGAAGACTTCCGTTGACTCTTCTTGGGTCAGAAGTGTCGACGATCCCCATGCTGCAAGGGCTTCCTCTTTATTTTTAAGAAGAATATTCCTGTGGATGGATCGGTCGATAAGGGCGACTTTGTGGCGATGGTCGTTTTTTAATTTTCCGGAAAGCGTGCTTTTCCCCGATCCTGGACCGGCAAAGAAGATCCGTGGATTGAGGGTGGCCGCGCTTGGCGGCAACCTTTCGAAAGTGAGCGCGTCGAGCCCTTTGCGAACGTGGTCTTTTAACAGGCTTTGCGTCCTTGCTTCGTTGGCGAGAAGTTGATCCATTGTTAGCTTTATAAGAATAGCGTCTCTTGTTGTTTGCGGATCGGTTTCATCCAGCGTGTAACGGCTTTTTTCGATTCGGCGGCAGACGATGGCCGCGTTTTGTTGAAGGATCGTCGCGATTTTAGGTTCGGGAGCTTCGCCTTTTCCGTCTCTCAAAAACGCAAGGCCCCGCTGGACGGCTCTTTCCAGTTTTTGACGTTTTACTTCCTCTTCGCGAAAAACCGGCAAAAGCGTGGGGCGGATTTCTTTGAAGGCGTCGAGAGCGGTCTTCTCCAAATCCTCGTCGTTTTGAACGACAGCCAGAAAATTCGTGTAGACGAGGGTCCAATGAAAAGCCTGTCGTTCAGGGCGATACGTCACAAGGGCATTTAAGGGTTGCGAAGCGGCATGCCCCGACGCCTGAGCCATGTCCAGAATTTCCTGAGGCGTCCGATAAGTGTTTTTCGGATCGAAGATGGTGAAATACGAAAGATTTGCGCCGTTCTGCGCCGCGGCCTGGTAAGCAGAGACTAACGTTATATCAGGGGATATTCCCTTTATGCCGTTCGATGAAAAAACCAAAAGCCCAAAACCTTTTTAATCATATCTAACTATTGTAACACAAAAAAATCTATTACTTCAAATACCGTGTCGAACGGGTTGTCGGTTTCTTGAATTAAGAGGTTTCGATTAATGGGCATCGGCCCAATTGTCGGCGTGCCCGGCCTCGGCTACAAGCGGCACACGTAATGTTACGACGGGGGCGGGCGCATTTTCCATCACAGACCGGACGCAGGGAATTGTGGCGTCCAATTCGGCTTTGGGTACCTCAAAAATGAGCTCGTCATGCACCTGAAGAAGCAGCCGTGCGCCGAGGCCTTTTGTCCGAAGCGCGTCACCCACGCGAACCATGGCGCGCTTGATGATGTCGGCGGCGGTGCCTTGAAGGGGGGCGTTGACGGCTTGGCGTTCGGCAAAATTACGCTGCACGGCATTTTTCGCGTTGATTTCCGCGACGTGTACCCGCCGCCCGAACAGCGTCTCGACATAGCCGTGCGCGCGCGCGAAGTCTTTCGTCGCCTCCATCCAATCGTTCAACTCGTGAAAACGAGCCAGATAATCCTTGATAAAGGCGCTCGCTTCGGCCGGGGTTGTGCCGATCTGCTTGGCCAACCCAAAGCCACTGATGCCGTAAATGATCCCGAAGTTAATGGCTTTGGCCGCACGGCGGCGTTCGGGGGTCATGTCTTTGAGCGGGATGCCGAAAACTTGGGAGGCGGTGTGGGCGTGAATGTCGATGCCCTCGTGGAAGGCCTGGATCAGAGCCTCCACACCGGCGACCGAAGCCGCCAGCCGCAGTTCGATTTGCGAGTAGTCCACGGAAAGAAGCGTACAGCCTTTCTGGGCCACGAACGCGCGGCGGATGGCGCGGCCGTCTTCGGTGCGGATGGGGATGTTTTGCAGATTCGGATCGGTTGACGATAAACGGCCCGTGGCTGCGCCCACCAGCGAAAACGACGTGTGGACGCGACCTGTTTCTTTGCTTATCTGTTGGGGCAGAGCATCGGTGTAGGTCGATTTCAGCTTGGCGAGGCTCCGCCAGTCTAAAATTTTGGCGACAATTTCGTGCCCCGCGTCGGCTAAAGGCTCCAACACGCTTTGCGCTGTCGAATAGGTGCCGCTTTTGCTTTTAGCCCCGGGCAGAAGACCAAGTTCGTCGAAGAGGACCCGACTAAGCTGTTGCGAAGAGGCGATGTTGAAGGGATGGCCTGCCAGCGCATGAATTTCAGCCTCCAGCTTGGCCAGACGTACGGCAAAGTCCGCGCTTTGTTGGCGAAGGATGTCCGGATCCACTCGGATGCCGTACGTTTCCATTTGCGCCACCACGGGAACGAGCGGCGCGTCCATGCGAGTCATCACGCGTGCGACGTGTTCCTGTGTAACCCGGGGGCGCAGAAGGCGCCAAAGCCTCATGGTGTAATCGGCGTCTTCGGCCGAGTACGCCGTGGCTTTATCCAGAGGCACGCGATCGAAGGTTACCTGATTTTTTCCCGTTCCGGCGACGGCCGAGAAAGGGATCTTGTTGTGGTTGAAGTAAAGCTTAGCCAGCTCGTCCAGGCCGTGGCCGTGAAGGCCCGCATCCAGCGCGTAGGAACACAACATGGTGTCGTCGAACGAGAGAATATTTAGCCCATGTTGTTCAAGAACTTGAGAGTCGTACTTCATGTTATGGGCAATTTTGAGTATCGCCGGATCTTCAAGGATCGGTTTAAGTTTTTTGACAACGGTTTCGAGGTTGATTTGTTTGGGCGTTTGAGCGTTTGAGCCGAACAGGCCTCCTTCGTCGTCGGGTGTCGCGTTCGGGTCGATGTGCCCAACGGGGATATAGCACGCCTTGCCCGGATCAACCGCCAAGGAGATTCCGACAAGCTTGGCCGTGGACGGCGTTAGGGAATCCGTTTCGGTGTCGATGGCGATAAGGCCTTGCGCCCGGGCCGCCTCGCACCAGAAATCCAAGCGGTCCGTCGTTTGGACAAGTTCATAGGCCGTGTCTTTATTCGAGGTCGTCGGGTCGTTGGTGCTGTTTTGATTCAGCTTGGCCAGAAGAGATTTAAAGCCCTGTTCTTTCAAAAAGGCGATGCGCAGGTCGAGGTTGTTTGGTTCTTTAACAAGCTTTTCAAGAGGGACCGGCAACGGCGCCGAGGAATCAAGGGACACCAGTTTTAACGATAGGCGGGCCTCATCAGCGTGCGTGATGAGCGAATCGCGGCGTTTGGGTTGTTTGATGGTCGCGGCGTTTTCAAGAAGCGCATCCAGCGAACCGAATTCATTGATGAGCTGTGCGGCGGTTTTGACGCCGATTCCGGGAACGCCGGGGATATTGTCGATGCTATCGCCAGAGAGCGCTTGGACATCGACGACTTTGTCGGGCGTGACGCCGAACTTCTTCAGGACGTCGTCCGGGCCAATCGGCGTTCCTTTGATAGGGTCGATCATGCAGACTCCGTCGCGGATCAACTGCATCAGATCTTTGTCCGAAGAGACGATTCGCACATCAAATCCTTTTTGACGGGCGGCGTGGGCGTACGCAGCGATCAGGTCGTCGGCTTCGTATCCGGAAAGTTCGACCGACGGCAGACCGTAGGCTTTTGTGGCTTCCCGGATTAGGGAAAATTGGGGGACAAGCTCTTCCGGAGGGGGCGGGCGGTTGGCTTTATAGGCTGGGTAAAGGTCGTTGCGAAAAGTTTTGCGTCCGGCGTCGAAAATGACCGCAATATGCAGAAAGTCGTTTTCAACCAAGAGCTTGTTCAGCATGGTGCAAAAACCATAGACGGCATTCACCGGTACGCCATCCGTTCGTGTCATCATGGGCAGGGCGTGGAACGCCCTGAAAATAAAGCCTGATCCGTCAATGAGAACGAGCGTTTTGGCTGTTGGCATAAGGCCCTCTTTTTAGGCTTTGTCCGAAGGGCTATGCATAGCGATTGTGCGACTGTTTTACCATAGAGAAGGCCTATTCTTTTAAGAATCTCGGAAATTGAGGGTTTTCCGTTAAAAGAAAGGAAATATCTCCTTGACGTTGTGGGGGAAAAAGCATAGAAACCGCCTGCCTTTGCGGAATCGGTGGTGACCCCGTAGTTTGCATGCATGCAAAAAACGCAGGTCAGACGCGGTTTCGGATGTTGCAAAAGAGTAGATAGCCTGTGGCGATGAAACGGCTGGCTCGTTTGGGATCTTGAGCTGAGCAGGTCGCCCGGTGTTCGAGAAAGTCTCCCACGCGGAGCGCCGATAAGAGAGAGCGCTCCGATGCGGGTTTTATGTATCGTTTTTCGGCTTATGGGGAGCCGTTGAGGAAAAGAGGTTTTTGATGCCTACGATCGGTCAGTTGATCAGAAATCCGCGCCAACCGCTTAAGGCGCGCGACAAGGTTCCGGCTCTGCAGCGGTGCCCGCAGAAGCGCGGCGTTTGCACCCGCGTGTATACGACGACCCCGAAGAAGCCGAACTCGGCTTTGCGTAAGGTCGCACGTGTTCGTTTGACGAACGGCTACGAGGTCATCTGCTACATTCCGGGCGAAGGCCATAACCTTCAAGAGCACAGCGTCGTGATGATCCGCGGCGGCCGTGTTAAGGACTTGCCGGGTGTGCGCTATCATATCGTCCGCGGCACGTTCGATACCCAAGGGGTTAAGGATCGCAAGCAGCGTCGTTCGATGTACGGCGCCAAGCGGCCTAAGTAATCGATTAACGAGGAAGAAAAGCTATGGCACGTCGTCGTCGCGCAGAAAAACGTCAAATCCTTCCGGATCCGAAGTTCGGAGAAGTGATTGTGACTAAATTCCAAAACGTCCTTATGTATGATGGCAAAAAGTCTGTTGCCGAGCATATCTTGTATGGCGTGTTGGAGAAGATTCAGAAGTTCTCGAAGGGCGGCAACGCGCTCGAAATCTTCAAGAACGCTATTGAGAATGTCCGTCCCCATCTGGAAGTTCGTTCACGCCGCGTCGGCGGTGCGACGTATCAGGTGCCGGTCGAGGTGCGCAAGGATCGTGGCGAGGCTTTGGCGATGCGCTGGATCATTGCGGCGGCACGCGCACGTAGCGAACACACGATGGAAGATCGTTTGGTCGGTGAAATTCAGGCGGCGGCAAATCAGAACGGCGCGGCGGTCAAGAAGCGTGAGGACACGCACCGCATGGCCGAAGCAAACCGCGCTTTCTCCCATTTCCGTTGGTAAGGATTGTTTACTATGGCTCGGAAAACACCTATCGAGAAGTATCGCAACATTGGCATCATGGCGCATATCGATGCCGGCAAGACGACGACGACGGAACGCATTCTTTATTACACCGGCAAGTCCTATAAAATCGGCGAAGTGCATGAAGGCACGGCGACGATGGACTGGATGGAGCAGGAACAGGAACGCGGCATCACGATTACCTCGGCGGCCACGACGTGCTTCTGGAAAGAACACCGGATTAATATCATCGACACGCCGGGACACGTGGACTTTACGATCGAAGTCGAGCGTTCCTTGCGCGTGTTGGATGGCGCGATTTGTGTGCTGGATGCCGTTTCGGGCGTCGAGCCCCAAACGGAAACGGTGTGGCGTCAGGGCGACAAGTATCACGTGCCCCGCATGGTGTTCGTGAACAAGCTCGACCGTACGGGCGCGAACTTCTTCCGTTGCGTGGACATGGTTCGCGACCGGTTGGGCGCGAACGTGTTGGTTCTTCAGCTTCCGATCGGCGCGGAAACCGAATTTCAGGGCGTGATCGACTTGCGCCGCATGAAGGCGGTCGTCTGGGAAAACGAAGCGCTGGGCGCGAAGTTCCATGATGAAGAGATTCCTGCCGATCTGATGGAAAAGGCGCTGGAATACCGTCAACGCCTGATCGAGACGGCCGTTGAAATGGACGACGCCGCGATGGAAGCCTATCTGGAAGGGCAGGAGCCGTCGGTGGACGTTTTGAACGCCTGCATCCGTAAGGGTACCGTCAGCATGAAGTTTGTGCCGGTTCTGTGCGGATCGTCCTTTAAGAACAAGGGCGTTCAGCCGCTTCTGGACGCGGTTGTCGATTACCTGCCGTCCCCGGTCGATATCGGTGCGGTCAAGGGCTTTGACGTTGACGACAAGGAAAAGCACATTGAGCGTCTGCCGGACGACAATGCGCCCCTGTCGGCGTTGGCGTTCAAGATTATGACGGATCCTTTTGTGGGCTCGTTGACGTTTACGCGCATTTATTCGGGCACGCTGCAATCCGGCACGTATGTTGAGAATCCCGTGAAGGGGACTCGCGAACGTATTGGCCGTATTTTGTTGATGCATGCCAATACGCGTGAAGAAATCAAGGAAGCGCATGCGGGCGATATCGTCGCGTTGGCGGCTTTGAAGGATACCACGACGGGCGACACGCTGTGCGACAAGGAGAACCCTATCGTTCTGGAACGTATGGATTTCCCGGATCCTGTTATCGAAATGGCGATCGAGCCGAAGAGCAAGGCGGATCAGGACAAGATGACCAACGTGCTGTTGCGTTTGGCTCAGGAAGATCCTTCCTTCTCGCTGGCGTCGAATCCCGAAACGGGGCAAACGACGATCAAGGGGATGGGCGAGCTTCATCTCGAGATCAAGGTCGATATTCTGCAGCGTACCTATAAGGTCGACGTGGATGTCGGCGCACCTCAGGTGGCCTATCGTGAGACTATCACCAAGAAGTACACGGTGGATTACACGCACAAGAAGCAATCAGGCGGTTCGGGGCAGTTTGCTCGCGTCATTGTCGAGCTTGAGCCGTTGGAGCCGGGGTCGGGCTTCCTGTTCGAGAGCAAGATTGTCGGCGGTTCGGTTCCCAAGGAATACATTCCTGGCGTTTTGAAGGGATTTGAAGCAGCCAAGAATACGGGTGTGATAGCGGGATTCCCGACCATCGACTTCAAGGCGACGCTTGTCGACGGTGCCTTCCATGATGTTGACTCGTCGGTGCTGGCGTTCGAAATTGCGGCGCGCGCCGCTTTCCGTGAAGGTATGCCCAAGGCGGGTCCGGTTCTTCTGGAGCCGATTATGAAGGTCGAAATCGTGACGCCCGAAGAATACATGGGCGACGTGATCGGCGACTTGAACAGTCGTCGCGGTCAGGTTAACGGTATGGATCAACGCGGCAATGCCCGTACGATTGATGCTCAAGTGCCTTTGGCCAACATGTTTGGGTACGTCAATCGCTTGCGCACGATGTCGCAGGGACGCGCGATGTACACGATGGAATTTGACCACTATGAGCAGGTTCCTGCCGCGATCGCGACGGAAATCAAGGAGAAATTGGCCGGGTAAGCCAAGATAAAGAGGAAAAAACGGTACCCTACTCAACTGCAACACACTAAAGAAAACAACGGAGAGTAACATGGCAAAAGAAAAGTTCGACCGCAGTCTGCCTCACTGCAATATCGGCACGATCGGTCACGTCGATCACGGTAAAACGACCCTCACGGCCGCCATCACCAAGGTTTTGTCGAAGCTTGGCATGGCCGAGTTCAAGGCCTATGACAACATTGACGCGGCGCCCGAAGAAAAGGCGCGCGGCATCACGATCAGCACGGCGCACGTCGAATACCGTACGAAGGCTCGCCACTACGCTCACGTGGACTGCCCGGGACACGCCGATTACGTCAAGAACATGATCACCGGCGCGGCCCAGATGGACGGCGCTATTTTGGTTGTGTCGGCCGCCGACGGCCCGATGCCTCAGACCCGCGAGCACATTCTGCTTGCCCGTCAGGTCGGCGTTCCGGCGATCGTCGTCTTCATGAACAAGATGGACATGGCGGATCCCGAATTGGCCGATCTGGTCGAGATGGAAATTCGTGAACTTCTGTCGAAGTACGACTTCCCGGGAGACGAGATTCCCATCATCCGCGGATCGGCTTTGGCCGCTTTGGAAGATCGGGATCCTGAGCTCGGTGAGCAGGCGATCATGAAATTGATGGATGCGGTTGATTCGTATATTCCGCAACCGAAGCGTGCGACGGACAAGCCCTTCCTAATGCCGGTTGAAGATGTTTTTTCGATCTCGGGTCGTGGTACCGTTGTTACGGGTCGTGTTGAACAGGGCGTCATCAAGGTTGGCGAAGAAGTCGAAATCGTCGGTATTCGTCCCACCCAGAAGACGGTTGTTACGGGCGTCGAAATGTTCCGCAAGCTGCTCGATCAGGGCGAAGCGGGCGATAACATTGGAGCCCTGTTGCGCGGCACCAAGCGTGAAGAGGTCGAGCGCGGTCAGGTTTTGGCCAAGCCAGGCACCATCACGCCGCACACCAAGTTCAAGGCGGAATGCTACATTCTCACCAAGGACGAAGGTGGTCGTCACACGCCGTTCTTCACGAACTATCGTCCGCAGTTCTACTTCCGGACGACGGACGTGACGGGTGAAGTTCACCTTCCGGAAGGGACCGAGATGGTCATGCCGGGCGACAAGATTACCTGCGAAGTCACTCTGATCGCGCCGATCGCGATGGATCAGGGGTTGCGCTTCGCCATTCGTGAAGGCGGACGTACCGTCGGCGCGGGTGTGGTTGCGTCGATTATCGAGTAAATCGGGCTTCCCCGCGCCCTTTAGTGGGCGCGGGGACCGCTTGGTTGTTTTGCGATAAAGCGGCGCTTTGGTGCCGTTGGTAGGAAGAAAAGTTTTAAGACGTTTTCCCGTGCAGAAAGAGAAGACGTCAGGCGGTGAAGACACCGCTAAGAGGCATCATTTGCCTAATAAGAATGGCGATAAAACGGAATGCGAGCTTGAAAAGAGCTTAAGAGAGAAACGGGATTTGAGGGTTTAACATGGATACGCAAACGATACGGATTCGCTTGAAAGCGTTCGATCATCGCACATTGGATCAGTCGGTGAGCGAGATCATCAGCACGGCCAAGCGCACGGGCGCGCAGGTGCGCGGCCCCATTCCGCTGCCAACATGGTTCGAGCGTTTTACTGTCAATCGCGGCCCTCACGTGGACAAGAAGTCGCGCGAGCAGTTCGAGATTCGGACGCACCGCCGTTTGTTGGATATTGTTGAGCCGACGCCGCAAACGATCGACGCTTTGTCGAAGATTGATCTGGCGGCTGGCGTTGATGTTGAGATTCGGGTTTAAGAGGGCGTTATGGCACAGACAAAGAAATCGCAACGGACGGGATTGATTACGACGAAAGTCGGCATGACCCGCGTGTTTGCCGAGGCCGGCGAACATGTCCCCGTGACCGTTCTTAAAGTGGACAGCGTTCAAGTGACGGGTGTCCGTACGGTTGAGAAAAATGGCTATACGGCCGTGCAGCTTGGCTACGGCAACGCGAAGGCCAAGAATGTTTCGAAAGCGACCCGTGGCACCTATGCCAAGGCGAAGGTCGAGCCGAAGAAGAAGTTGGTTGAGTTCCGCGTGAGCGAAGACGCGATGCTGGAGATTGGAGCCGAGCTTGCGGCGACGCACTTTGTACCGGGTCAGTTTGTCGACGTCTCGGCGGTTAGCATCGGCAAAGGTTTTGCCGGCGGTATGAAGCGTCACGGTTTTTCCGGTTTGCGCGCGACGCACGGTGTGTCCGTTTCGCATCGCAGCCTGGGCTCGATCGGTCAGTGTCAAGATCCCGGTCGTGTGTTCAAGGGCAAGAAGATGGCAGGCCACATGGGCTGCACGATGGTGACGACGTTGAGCCTCGAGGTTGTTTCGGTCGATGCCGAGATGGGCGTTGTTTTGGTCAAGGGTGCCGTTCCGGGCGCCGAAGGTGGTTACGTGTTGGTGCGCGACGCCGTCAAGCGTGCCTTGCCGAAGGAAGCTCCTCTTCCGGCCGGGCTTAAGGCGACTGAAGAAGCTGGCGCAGCAGCTTAAGGATGGGATGTATTATGAAGACGACAGTAAAAAGTCTGGATAACGAAGAGGTCGGCACGATCGAGCTGCTGGACAATGTGTTTGGTGTCACACCGCGTCGCGATATCTTGGCGCGCATGGTGAACTGGCAGTTGGCCAAGCGTCGTTCGGGCAACCACAAAACCAAGACGATTGGCGAAGTGAGCGGCACGACCAAGAAGCCCTATGCGCAGAAGGGAACAGGTCACGCGCGCCAAGGAAGCTTGCGTTCGGCCCAATTCCGCAAGGGCGGCATTATTTTTGGGCCGGTGGTTCGCGATCACGCACACGATTTGCCCAAGAAGGTTCGTTTGCTTGCCTTGCGCATGGCGTTGGCCTCCAAGCAGCAAGACGGTAAGTTGATCGTTCTTGATGATGCTAAAGTGAAAGAGCCTAAAACCAAGCCGTTGGCTCAGAAGTTTGTCAACCTTGGACTGAGCTCGGCGCTTATCATTGATGGCGCGAACGTCGATCCGAACTTTTCGAAGGCGGCGCGCAACATTCCGAACATCGACGTTTTGCCCGAGCAAGGCGCCAACGTGTATGACATTCTTCGTCGCGATGTTTTGGTGTTGACTAAAAACGCGGTCGAGCAATTGCAGGAGAGGCTGAAATGAGTACGGTGGCAGCACCCAACGCGACGCATTACGACGTGATTTTGTCGCCGGTGATTACGGAAAAATCGACGAACGTGACGGCAAACCGTCAGTACACGTTCCGCGTCACGCGCAGCGCGACGAAACCCGTGATTAAGTCGGCGGTCGAAGCGTTGTTCGGCGTCAAGGTTTCAAGTGTGAATACGCACAATCGTCAGGGCAAGACCAAGCGTTTCAAAGGGCGCGTCGGTTTCCGCAGTGATGTGAAGATCGCGGTCGTGACCTTGGCGGAAGGCAACTCCATCGACATGCAAACGGGCGTGTGAGGGAAGGTTTATTATGGCATTGAAGAAATATAGTCCCGTAACTCCAGGCCTCCGTCAGGTGGTTCAGGTTGATCGCTCCGAGCTGTGGAAGGGCAAGCCTGTCAAGTCGTTGACGGAAGGTTTGACAAAGACCGGCGGTCGTAACAACACCGGGCGCATCACCACGCGCCATATTGGTGGTGGGCACGCGCGTCGGTATCGTTTTGTCGATTTCAAGCGTCGTAAATTCGATGTGGAAGCCACGGTCGAGCGTTTGGAATATGATCCGAACCGTACGGCGTTTATTGCGTTAATTACCTATGCGGACGGCGAAAAGGCTTATATTTTGGCGCCGCAGCGCATCAAGAAGGGCGACAAAATCATCGCGGGAACTAAGGTCGATGTGAAGCCTGGAAACGCGATGGTGATTCGGAATATTCCCGTGGGCACGATTGTGCACAATGTCGAGATGAAGCCCGGCAAGGGCGGTCAGTTGGCGCGTTCGGCCGGGACGTATGTTCAAATCGTCGGTCGCGATTCGGGTGTGGTTCAGATCAAGATGTCCTCGGGCGAGCTTCGCGCGGTGCCGCAGGAATGTATGGCGACGGTCGGTTCTGTGTCGAACGCGGATCATTCGAACATTCAATACGGCAAGGCGGGACGCAAGCGTTGGAAAGGTATTCGACCGACGGTCCGTGGCTGTGCGATGAACCCGGTCGATCACCCGCACGGCGGCGGCGAAGGCAAGTCGGCGGCAGCGCGCCATCCGGTCACCCCGTGGGGCAAGGGGACAAAGGGCAAGAAGACCCGCAACAACAAGAGAACAAATCGCTGGATTATTCGTCGCGCCAACAAGCGCAAAGATAGTCAGACCGCGTAACGGAAGATGAGGAAGAACAGATGACACGTTCAGTTTGGAAAGGCCCGTTTGTCGATGGGTTTCTGCTAAAGAAGGCGGATGCGGCGCGGGAGTCGGGGCGTAACGAGATTATCAAGATTTGGTCGCGTCGCTCGACAATACTGCCGCAGTTTGTGGGGCTGACCTTTGGGGTTTACAACGGCAACAAGTTTTTGCCCGTTTCGGTGACGGAGAACATGATTGGTCACAAGTTCGGCGAGTTTGCGCCGACACGGACCTTCAAGGCTCACAGCGTCGCCGAGAAAAAAGCCGCCAAGGTATAAGGAGCGAGAAGCGATGGCACAGTTGAAAGAAATCTTGCGCAAGACGAGCGGCGCTCTGGCGAAAGCCAAGGCGATCCGGTCCAGCGCGCGGAAGCTTAACCTCGTGGCGGCAAGCATTCGCGGCAAAAGCGCGGCGTCGGCTTTGACGCTTCTGACGTTTGAAAAACGTCGCGTATCGAACGAGGTTAAAAAGGTGTTGCAGGCCGCGATTGCGAACGCCGAGAACAACCATAACCTTGATGTCGATAAGCTTTATGTCGCTGAGGCGTGGGTTGGACGCTCGTTTGTGATGAAACGCTTTCATACGCGCGGCCGCGGCAAGAGCGCCGGCATCGAAAAGCCTTTCAGCAACCTGACGATCGTCGTCAAGGAACAGGAAAACGATACGAAGTTGTCCGCCAAGCGCGCGCGCAGCTTCTCGAAGAAAGCGGGAGCCTAAACTATGGGTCAGAAAGTCAATCCGATCGGCATGCGCCTGGGAATCAACACCACGTGGGACAGCCGCTGGTTCGCCAGTCGAGGCGCTTACGGAACGCTGCTGCACGAAGATTTCCGCATTCGCGACTATCTGATCAAGAAGATCGGCAAGGTTGCAAGTATTTCGAAGATTGTGATCGAACGTCCGGCAAAGTTGGCGCGCGTGACGATCCATTCGGCCCGGCCCGGCGTGATCATCGGCAAGAAGGGTGCGGATATCGAAAAATTGCGTACGGCTTTGGGCAAGATGACCGAAGCCGAGGTGAATTTGAATATTGTCGAAATTCGCAAGCCGGATGTCGACGCGCGTCTTGTGGCGGCCGGCATTGCCGACCAGCTTGAGCGACGCATCGGATTTCGTCGTGCGATGAAGCGTGCGGTCCAGTCCGCGTTGCGGGCGGGCGCTTTGGGTATCCGCATCAATTGCAGCGGACGCCTTGGCGGCGCTGAAATTGCTCGTATGGAGTGGTATCGCGAAGGTCGGGTGCCTCTGCATACATTGCGTGCGGATGTTGACTATGGGACGGCGACGGCGTTTACCACGATGGGAACGTGCGGCGTCAAGGTTTGGATCTTCCGTGGCGAGATTCTGGAGCATGATCCTCTGGCGCATGAGAAGCGTCAGACGGAAGGCCAGCAGCAACGCCCGTAAAGAATAAAGAGTAGGTTTACGATCATGATGCAACCGAAGAATACGAAGTATCGTAAGGCACACAAAGGCCGTATTCACGGCGTGGCAAAAGGCGGTTTTCGTCTGAGCTATGGTGCGTTTGGGTTGAAGGCGTTGGAGCCGGAACGCATTACCGCGCGCCAAATTGAGGCGGCTCGCCGTGCGATTACGCGTGCGATGAAGCGTCAAGGGCGTTTGTGGATCCTTGTGTTCCCGGACGTTCCGGTTTCGAAAAAACCGGCTGAAGTCCGTATGGGTTCGGGTAAGGGGTCGCCGGAATTTTGGGTGTGCCGCGTGCATCCGGGGCGCATTATGTTCGAGATGGATGGCGTGTCGGAACAGGTTGCTCGCCAAGCTTTTGAGCTTGCGGCGGCCAAGCTTCCGATCAAAACAAAGTTCATTCAACGGATGGCGGCGTAAGGATTAGAGGACAAGATTATGGGCAAGAACACAGTCAAGGCCGCCGATGTGCGGGCAAAAACGGATAAGGAGCTTGAGACGCGCTTGGGCGAGCTTCGCAAAGAGCAGTTCAATTTGCGTTTCCAGAAGGCGACCGGGCAGCTTGCGAATACTGCGCGCGTCCATCAGGTTCGTCAGGAAATTGCCAAGATCACGACAGTTATCGGTGAGCGCCTTCGCTCGGCCGTGTCGAAGAAGAAGTAAGGGGAAAGACTATGCCGCGTCGCGTATTGCAAGGAACGGTTGTGAGTGACAAGGGCGACAAGACCGTAACGGTCTTGGTCGAACGCCGGGTGAGGCACCCGATTTATAAGAAGTATATCCGCAGATCCAAGAAGTATGCGGCGCATGACGAAACAAACAGCTGCAAGATTGGCGATGTTGTGTCGATCATCGAATGCGCGCCGATCAGCAAGCGGAAACGTTGGGTTTTGGTGGACGAGAAGGCGGCCGAGAAGGCTCCCGCGAAGTCGGCCAAGAAAGAATCGAAGTAACGGATCAGAGTAGGGAAGTGCCATGATTCAGATGGAAACAGTACTTGATGTGGCGGACAACAGCGGCGCAAAGGCCGTGTGCTGCATCAAGGTTCCGGGCGGTTCGCATCGTACGACGGCGCGAATCGGCGATATCATCGTCGTGTCGATTCGCGAGGCGATTCCGCGCGGCAAGGTCAAGAAGGGCGACGTGCACAAGGCTGTCATCGTGCGGCAGAAATACGCGATGCACCGCAAGGATGGGACGGTAATCCGTTTTGACCGGAACGCAGCCGTGTTGATCAACAAGGACAAAGAGCCGATCGGCACGCGTATTTTTGGGCCAGTGACGCGAGAGCTGCGCAATTTGGGCTTTATGAAGATTATCTCCTTGGCAGAGGAAGTATTGTAATGGCGACGAAATGCAAGATTAAAACCAAGGACAAGGTGATTGTCCTTGCGGGCAAAGATAAGGGTAAAACGGGCGACGTGACGGCCGTTATGCCCAAAGAAGGGCGTGTGCTCGTGTCGGGTGTCAACATGGTGGCGCGGCATACCAAGCCGTCGCAAGCAAACCCGCAGGGCGGCATCGTGCGTCGCGAAGCGTCGATCCATATGTCGAATGTGGCGTTGATCGACCCGAAGACGAACAAAGCGACACGCGCGGGCTACAAGACAGTCAAGGGCGTCAAGACGCGCATTGCGCGGCGTTCGGGCGAAGACGTGTAAGGGGACAAAAATGGTTGCAGCGAAAAAAGAGAGATATATTCCGCGCTTGCAGAAGCTTTATCAGGAAGAGGTCAAGGGCGCTCTTTTCAAGAAGTTCGAATACAAGAACATGCTTGAGGTTCCGCATCTGGACAAGATTGTCATCAACATGGGTGTTGGCGAAGCGGTTTCGGACAGCAAGAAGACGAAGAACGCGGCGGAAGAGATGGAATTGATCGCGGGACAGAAACCCGTGATTACCAAGTCGCGCAAGGCTATTGCGACGTTCAAGCTGCGTGGCGGTATGGGCATCGGGTGCAAGGTGACCTTGCGCCGCGAAAAAATGTACGAATTTTTGGATCGTTTGATTACGATTGCGTTGCCGCGGGTTCGCGACTTTCGCGGTGTTTCGGCGAAGAGCTTCGACGGCCACGGCAACTACGCCATGGGCCTTAAAGAGCAGATCGTGTTTCCCGAGATCGAATTCGACAAGATCGATGAGATTCGCGGGATGGACATCATTATTTGTACGACGGCAAAGACCGATGACGAGGCTCGGGAATTGCTTCGGGCATTCAACATGCCGTTCCGGGCGTAAGGAGTTAAAGATATGGCAAAGAAGTGCATGATCGAAAAGGAAGGCAAGCGCAAACGGATGGCGAAAAAATTCGCAAACCGTCGCGCTGCGCTGAAAACGACGATCAAGGATAAAGAAACGTCGATGGAAGAGCGTTTCGAAGCTGTCATGGCCTTGGCAAAACTGCCGCGCAATGGCGCCAAGATTCGCCAGCATAACCGCTGTGAGCTGACGGGGCGTCCTCGCGGCAACTATCGTAAATTTAAGCTTAGCCGCATCAAGTTTCGTGAACTGGCCTCGGCCGGTCAGATTCCCGGTGTCGTTAAGTCGAGTTGGTAAGGAGGGGATCCTATGTCAGTTGTTTCCGATACTCTCGGTGATATGCTCACCCGCATCCGTAACGGGCAGATGGCGACTATGGCGGTGGTGAGCTGCCCGGCGTCAAAGCATCGTCGCGACGTTCTTGAGACGCTCGTGCGCGAAGGCTACATTCGTGGGTACACCGAAGTCAAAAAAGGCACGGCGCAGGCTCAATTCGATATTGAGCTGAAGTACTACGAAGGAACGCCGGCAATCCGCAAGATCGAACGCGTGTCGACCCCAGGCCGCCGCGTTTACGCGGGAATTAAGGATTTAGGCCGCGTTTTCAATGGTCTTGGCATCTCGATTTTGTCGACGCCTCGGGGCGTGCTCTCGGATAATGAAGCGCGGGCCCAGCATGTCGGCGGCGAAGTTCTGTGCCGCGTGTTCTAAGAGGAACAGGGACGAATAACACGAAGTTTGATGAAAGTTTGAAGGTGTAACATGTCGCGCGTTGGAAAATATCCCATAACCCTGTTGCAAGGTGTGACGGCGGAGGTGAAAAACGACCTTATTGCCGTTAAGGGCAAGCTTGGGGCTTTGTCGGCCCCGATTCCTGCCGAGATCGATGTCGCGGTCAAGGATGGAAAGGTTGTTGTGTCGAAGAAGCATGACACGATGTCCGCGCGCGTTTTGTGGGGCACAATGCGTAGCATCATCAACGGCATGGTCAAGGGCGTTTCCGAAGGCTTCAAGAAGACTTTGCTTTTGGAGGGGGTCGGCTTCCGTGCGAGTATGCAGGGCAAGGATCTGGTGATGCAGCTGGGTTTCAGCCACGAAGTTCGCGTGACTCCGCCGGAAGGCATCACCATCAAGGTTGAGAAGCCGACTCAGGTTAGCGTTTCGGGGACAAACAAGCAGCAAGTCGGCCAGATTGCGGCAGAAATTCGCGATTTGAAGAAGCCGGAGCCTTATAAAGGCAAAGGCATTCATTACGAAGGCGAACATATCCGCCGCAAGGAAGGCAAGAAGAAGTAATCAACGCACGCCCAAGGGGGTATGCTTTTAAGGAAGAACAGAGGTTGACATGTTAAGTCCAAAGGAACTTCACGAACGCCGCGCCATGCGCACGCGCTACAACATTGAGAAGAAAGCGCACGGGCGTCCGCGTCTGTCGGTTTATCGTTCGGGGAAGAATATTGCCGTTCAGATTATCGACGATGCTCAGGGAAAGACACTGGTTGCTGCGTCCACGCTTGAAGAAGCCCTTCGCAAGAAGCTGAAGACTGGCGCCGATAAGGCGGCGGCACGCGCCGTCGGCGCGTTGGTGGCCGAACGGGCTGTCAAAGCGGGGATCAAGGAAGTTGTGTTCGATCGTGGCGGCTATGTCTACCACGGTCGTGTCAAGGAACTGGCGGATGCGGCTCGTGAAGCCGGCCTGTCTTTCTAATCAGGTTTAAGCAGAGGAAAATATGGCAAAACCGGAAAAAACGAAGAAGAGCGACAGTAAAGAAGATCGCGAAGGCAACGAGCTGATCGAGAAGCTTGTCGGCATCAACCGCGTGACCTCGGTCACGAAGGGCGGTAAAAACTTCAAGATGGCGGCGATGGTTCTGGTCGGCGACGGCAAAGGCCGCATCGGTTACGGCACGGGCAAGGCCCGCGAAGTTCCCGAAGCGATCACCAAGGCTACGAACGCAGCCAAGCGAGCGATGCGTCGCATTCCTCTTCGTGAAGGACGGACGCTGCATCACGATGTGCGCGGTCGTTTTGGTGCGGGGCGCGTTGTGTTGCGGTCGGCGCCTGCCGGTACCGGCATTATCGCGGGCGGTCCGATGCGTGCTCTTTTCGAGGCCTTGGGTATTCAGGACGTTGTGGCCAAATCCGTTGGCACCAGCAATCCGCATAACATGATCAAGGCGACGTTTGAGGCTTTGAACCAGATGGCGAGCCCGCGCTCGGTGGCCAGCCGCCGGGGTAAAAAGGTGAGCGAAATTCTGGGCAAGAAACAAGCCGATGAGACGGCAGCCAAGGAATAAGGGAAACAATTATGGCGACAAAAGCGAAGAAAAAAAGCGCCGAACAAACTTTGGTCGTGACGCAAGTGGCGGGCGCAACAGGAAACGGCCCCAAGATGTTCGAGACCTTGAAGGGTCTTGGTTTGGGGCGCATTCGGGCGACGAAGGAATTGGAAGACACGCCGGCGGTGCGGGGCATGATTGCCCGCGTGCGGCATTTGGTAAGCGTGACAGAGAAGAAGGATCAGTAAGATGAAGCTTAACGACATTCGCGATAATCCGGGCGCGCACAAGAAGCGCTTGATCGTGGGCCGCGGCATCGGTTCGACCAAGGGCAAGACCTCTGGGCGTGGCGTGAAGGGCCAGAAGGCGCGTACGGGCGTTCGCCTTAAGGGGTTCGAGGGCGGCCAGATGCCGCTCAGCCGCCGCTTGCCCAAGCGCGGGTTCAAGAACATTTTTGCCAAGGATTACGCGACGATCAGTTTGGGTCGTTTACAGGCCGCCGTGGATGCGGGGCGTTTGGATGCGAAGAAGGCCATTACGTCCGAGATTTTGATGGAGACGGGTGTGGCGTCCAAGGCGCGTGATGGTGTGCGTGTTTTGGGCAATGGTACGTTGAAGGCCAAGCTTGATCTGACGGTTGCGGGAGCTTCGGCTTCGGCAGTTGCGGCGATTGAGAAGGCCGGCGGCAAGATCGTCATGACGGCCAAGAAGGCGGACGCTGAACAGCCAGCTGAATAAGCCTTTTGCTATCGAGATAAAGAAAACGCCCCGTGAAAGCGGGGCGTTTTTTTTATCTCGGGTCTTTTTCGATTAGATTGGAGTTTTTCAAGAGAACGAAAAAGGCTCTAACTTTTTAATGATCGAGCCGATTGTAAAAATAGGCTTTAGGCCTGTTTTTATCCTCGCAAGGCTTGGACTTCGCAGGGCTTTTGGCCTGCTACGCGCCAAACGGCTTTGGTGTTTGGCCACGCGAACGGTTGTCGTCAAAAGACGCCAACCTTATCGTGATCGGCTCTAGGGGCACGGCGCGGCGGCTTTGGAAAAACGTTGGCTAACTTGTTGGCATAACGTTTGAAAGGCTCTTTTTGCGAGGGGGGGGGCATTGTCGTGAAGGATAATGTGCGCGACGCGCTCATCGGAATTTTCCCCGACAATTTTTTTGTCATCTCTGGCCTTTTTCATTTCCAGAGCGGTTGCGTGTACGGGGGATGCTTGGGCTGCTCTTTTTTCGAAACTTTCATTTAGATCGTAAGAGAGGATGTCCATGTAGAAACGGTTCTCGTCCGTATGCTCGGGAGAATCTTTGCCGGGATAGGAAATAATGATGCTGATATCGGCTTGTTCCAAGATGGCGACTGGCGCGTGTTCAGACCAATAAATTGTGCCCGCCCCCGATTTTTTATCAATGGGGGGCAGGTGGAAATTGTAGTTCACGTTGTGTGTAAGCTTGGCCTGCTTGGGATATGTCTTTATGCCGAAGTCGGTATAAAGAAAGGTTCCTTTATCAAGAAGGGGGCCTTTCTGCCATGGCAAAGGGGTATGATAAAAGGGATCGACCCTTGGAAGGATAACGTCTTCTTCGGTATATCCATACGAAAAAAGGACTTTTTTAAGAAGGCTTGTTTTCCCGCAACCAGATACGCCATAAG
Organism: Alphaproteobacteria bacterium; assembly: GCA_028690155.1. GTDB lineage: Bacteria > Pseudomonadota > Alphaproteobacteria > UBA9219 > UBA9219 > CAIXLI01. The sequence continues at coordinate 63,817 of JAQVBU010000007.1, forward strand.
GACAAACAACGAGGTCCTGTTTGTTTTCTATGCACGGATTAAAAAGTGTTTTGCCAAGAAGAACTCCCAACGCTTGATTGTCCGAAACATCTTTAAGAACAAAAGAAATACGACCTATTTCCATCATAACCTAATAACTAAACACTGTACGAACCCTGAAGTATTATCCTAACCCTACTAACCCTAACCCTAACCCTAACCCTAACCCAAATGGGCCGTTGGCCTAGAGGCCCTGATTCGCTTTACTGTGTCGCGAAAAGCGTCATTTGTCTTTTTGTCGTCGGTTTTTACAAGGCCGATGCGGATCAGAATTTTAGTATCATCCTTCAGGGTATCAGAAGGTTTTGTGTTGATGACATTGGCGATTGTTCTAGCAAAAATGCGGCGCCCTACAAGAGTTTTTCCCGCTTCCTCAATTAGGTTTTCTTTGAGTTGAGAAAAATAGGACGTGGGGGTGTCGTTCATCGGCGTGGCGGTGATGCTTAGCGTTGACGTCTGAATGAACGGTGTCGAAGGGTTTTCGATGATATACCCAAGAGGAGGATCCTCTTTGCCATTTAAATGTCTGATACCGACGGAGGTTGGTAAATTATTTTTGGGAAGAGAAATAACGTTGCCCGAAGAGAACCTCATTGTGCCACCCGATAGGGTTCGTTCTCCAAGATCCAACCTCTTGAGGCGGGTGTCCGATGTTATGTTTTGTGCTCCCTTGATGAAGGCGGCCAGAAGGTCTTTCTGAGGCGCATAAACGCCGGCGATGATGGTGTTACCGATTTTCGAACCGTCGTTCAGCAGGGGGGCAAAAAAGCTTTCGCCCAAGATGGCCCCCACCGCTTCAAGCTGGGATGTGTCCACGATTAAACTGATTGTGCGCGGTTTTCTAGCCATTGTTTGTTATGCCTTATTCCTGGAAAATGTGAGGGCACATTGTATTTGAAGGGAATACTTTCAAAAACAATTCATTACAGGGAAGCGGTCGTTAAGCATAAAAAAAGGGCAAAAAGGGGTTGATTTCAAGGCTCGGTATAGTCTAAAACCCAACCAGCCTTGGAAACAAGGCCCTGTCAGAGACTGCGGGCGCTCCCGAAAGGGGCTTAAAATCGGCCAGCATAGATGGGACGAGATAAAAATGCCTTTGGGCGATACGGCCCGATGGGCGTTATCTTTTCCAAAAAAACTCTCTGACATTGACGGAATTTTGAGGCCGCGTTTTGGCGTGGCTTGATGTTTGACATGAAGGAGCGACCATGACGGAACACAAGAGTCCCAATCGCGAAGCGAAAGAAAAGCAGATTGCGGAAATCAGTGAAGAGCTGAAAGACGCCGAGATCATCGTCGTCAATGCCCAGCACGGCTTGGATGCCGACAGCACCCGCGCGCTGCGCGTGGCGATGCGCGACGGCGGCGTTGAATTGAAGGTTGCAAAGAACAGCCTTGTGAAGCACGCCATCGAAGGCGGCAAGTTTGCGGCACTCGAGAAGTTCTTGAAGGGCCCGACGGTCCTCGCGTTCTCGAAGGACGTTGTGGCGGCGGCCAAGATCTCGGCTGAGTTCGCCAAGAAGAACGAGAAGTTCGAGATCATCGGCGGCATCGCTAACGGCGATGTGCTGGGAAAAGATCAGATCAAGGTGTTGGCGTCGTTGCCGTCTCTGGACGAGCTTCGCGCCAAGATCGTCGGTCTGTTGCAGGCTCCGGCGACTAAGATCGCCCGTGTGCTTCAGGCTCCGGCTGGTCAGGTCGCCCGTGTGTTGGCGGCTCGCGGCGAGCAGGAGGCTTAAGAGTTTTCTTTCCTCGGCGCGGTGCTGTGGGAGAGGAGAGTTTAATTATCGAACGATAAGCGTTTAACAAAAGGAGAGAGTACAATGGCAAATCTTGAAAAACTGGTTGACGAATTGTCCACCCTGACGGTTTTGGAAGCCGCCGAATTGTCGAAGATGCTGGAAGAGAAGTGGGGCGTCAGCGCCGCGGCTCCTGTGGCTGTTGCGGCGGCGGGTGCGGCCCCGGCTGCGGCGGCGGAAGAGAAGACTGAATTCACGGTTGTTCTCGCCGAAGCCGGTGCCAAGAAGATCGAAGTGATTAAGGAAGTTCGTTCGATCACCGGTCTTGGCCTGAAGGAAGCCAAGGATCTGGTCGAAGGCGCTCCCAAGACGGTCAAGGAAGGCGTGAGCAAGGACGACGCCGAGAAGTTCAAGAAGGCTCTTGAAGCGGCCGGCGCCAAAGTCGAACTGAAGTAAGCTTTCTTACCTCGAAAGATCTTTGGAAAAGAGACGGAAGAATTTCTTCCGTCTCTTTTTTCTTGGGATCTTTTGACGAGACAAGCATGGCTTTTTTAACTTTTTTCTGATATAAAAAATCCTGTAACTTCTTTGCCAAGCGATGAACGAACAAGAGAAACTTCAAGAGCTTTTGACCCAACTTAAGGCTGAGCATCGCGATCTTGACGATGCCGTCAACGCGTTGTCGCAGCGTGCGTTGCCCGATATGATTCAGATTCAGCGCTTGAAAAAGCGCAAGCTTCTTTTGCGCGACGAAATCCTGCGCGTCGAAAGCAAACTTCTTCCCGACATTATTGCCTGATTCTTTTTTTATGCTTTGACGATAGACGCGAGTTCGCCCGCGGTGTCGCTTGCGCCCATAGCGATTCGTGCGGCCAGCATCTTTTTGACCAAATCCCGTAAGGCCTCGTCTTTCTCGGGCAGGGAAAGGCTTTCGCCTTCTTCGACAAAGCGTTGGAATTCGTCTTTGTCCGGGAACAAATAAGGTTCGGTTGACAGCCTTTTAAACCAGGCCCGGACATAGTCAGGGTCGCGCCAGGCAATGGCAAAGAACAGATCGCGCATTTCCGATAAATGGAGATCGGCATCGCCGAAAAACGATTCATCGCCACGTTCGATAATTTCTTGAACTTTGGCGGTATGGTTGTCGAATCGGTCGTTTTCGGCTTGGTCCGCATGGGGGCGAGCGATTCGGTTGAAAACGGCTGTCATTTTGCCCAAACGCCTTTGAAGAACAGCGTCGCGGTGTTTTTTGCCGATTCGGGCTATGTCTTGGCGAATAAAACGGGCTTCCTCGGCTACGTGACGTAAGGTTTCCGGATCATCGGCAAATTCGTGAAGCGTTTCGTTTTGTTCCTGAAGCCGCATTTTCAAAAGGCGAACTTCCGGGTCTCCTTCGGGACCGAGAGCGGCCGCCAGATCGCCCCAGTCTTCCTCGCCTTGCGTGACGATAGCCGAGGTAAATTTTACGCCATCATCCCCAGCAAAGGAGATTTGGCCGATTTGGGGTGCGTAAAACCGCGGGGTTTTAAGATCGATGGCGGTGCCTGATTCGTCTTGAATCAAGACCGAGGCTTGAAGGATGCCGCTTTCGTTCATTTGCCACGAGAAAACAAGCGGTGTTCCTTCTTCAAGGACAAATCCTTCGGGAAGATCCTCGCCGCCAATACGGAAGACGCCGACGCAAAGGTTCAGATCCAAACGCTCTTCATATTCAATTTGGAAAAGTTCAAAGCTAATGTGCCCCGCTTCTTGGGCCTTGAGCGATCGGCCGCTTTTGACGACAAGCCGACCTTTGGCAGGAAGGGGGTCGCCTTTTTCGACAAGCGGAAGAAGCGTATTTTCTTGGGCTTGGGGGTCCGGAAGGGCTTTGATGGCGATCGTTTGGGCGGCCGGAATGCTCTGCGCGGCGGCAACAAGACGTGTGATCGTTAACGTTTGGTCGTGGGGCTCCAGGATCTGGCCTTCGCTGTCCAGAATATGGGCGATGAACGTGTGTTCGCCTTCGCCGATCAGCGGGATCTGGACCGTCAAATCGTTCGTCAACGGAAGGATTCCCGAACTCCATATCTTACCGACGATTTTAAGTTGGCGCGTTTCGGGGGCTTCCCCAGAGAGGTGCACGGTGACAACGGTTTTATCGTCCGGCGTGCGCGACGTATAGCTGTAGGAGACCTGTGGGGCTTCGGGCGGCTCGGCGGCCGCAACCGTGGGTTTGGGCGCGCTTTTGTTATCGGCGCCCCATTGGCGGCTTTCGCAATAGTAAGCGGCTCCGATGGCCACGGCCGTTAAGGGGTCCGTTTTCATATCCGTGGGGATGCCCAGTTCGGTGGAGACCATCTCGCGGACAAGGGGGATGCGGCTCGGTCCGCCGATGAAAACGATACGGTCGATCTCCTCAAACGACGTGTTGTTGTCCTCCAGCATCATGCGGATCATATTGATCGTTTGCATGATGGGGTCGCGGATAAGAGCCTCGAACTGCTCCCGCGAGAAGGGGATGTCGAGATACATTTCCATTTCATTTTGGTCGGTTATGCGTAATTCTTCATCCGACGCGAGAATGGATGTCCTCTCTTGCGAGGAGAGGTCGATCTTTGCTTTTTCAGCCGCCAGTTGCGCAATGCGGATCAGGCGTCGGTAAGCCGGATCGCGATGAAAGTTTTCGGGTAGGTCGAACGTTTCCGTCAGCCACGGGCGGATGACCTCATTTACAATCATGCGGTCAAAATCGCGGCCGCCCAGCATGTTAATCCCTTGATGGGCGAGAATATCGACTTGGCCGTTGATGGCTTGCGCCAAAACGGCGTCGAACGTCCCACCCCCCAAATCATAGATCAGGAAGCGGCCGGAGCGTTTTGCTCCTTCCATAGCGGCTAAGGCTGCGGCAATAGGCTCCTGCAAAAGGTCTACGTGTTCCAGCCCCGCCATTTTGGCGGCGCGAAGCGTCGCTTCGGACTGCATTTGATTGAATGACGTAGGAACCGTGATGACCGCCCCTACAATTTTATCGCCGCCCGTTTCGGTCGCGGCTTGGCCAAGAAGTTGGCGAATGATTTCGGCCGAGCATTCTTCCGGGGTTAACGTCAACTCGGCGCCTTTGACCTCGATAGGGGTCGATGTGCCCATAAGGCGTTTGAATCCAGCGGCAACGTTTTCGGGCGAAATAAGGGCTTGGTCATGGGCTCGGTGCCCATAAAGGCGGTGACCCCTTTTGTCGAAATAGATAACGGATGGGAGGACTTCTCCGCCATCCACGGGGCGGAAAATTCGAACCTTGCCGTCGACGATGCCGGCGATGGCGCTGTTTGAGGTTCCAAGATCGATGCCAAGGTACATGTTAAAGACCGAGAAAACGATACGTCGATAAAATTCAAAAATCCGAGTGCCTTTTAAGCGCGATCTTTTCTGAAAAGCGTTTTCGTGTGAAAGATCGAATCCTTAAACTATCTACAGGAATGTGCTTAAAAAACGGTTCCTGTTTTATTAAAAAAAGCTTATCAACGGAGCTTCTTCGAAAAAACGCCCTTATTTTTGCAATCTCGTATCGTTAATGCAATCCTTTCTTGGCGTTTGGACGCGATTTGGTTAAAAATACAGGGGTAAATCTCTTGCTATCGGGTTGTTTTTCGTTATTTTTTCAAAAGGGAGAGGATTCGTATTCCTTCTCGTTCTAAACTGATCTACTTTGCCTAAACGATTCAGTTTCCGGAGTTTTACTATGAAAAGACTGTCTGCTGCCCTTTTCTTTTTGGTCGCGTTAAATGCTTGCGCGATGCAGGGGGAGGAGCCTCTTTCTCAGACCGAGGAGCAGAAAGTGTTATCCCCTAAAATCTCCTTGGACGTAAAAAGCATTACGTTGACGGATCGCAGCAGCGGTCAGCCGATGGCCCCGTTTTACGACAGCGAGGATTTTTCGCCAAGCTTGCCTGAGGCGATTAAGCAGTGGGCGGTTGATCATTTGCAGGCGCGTGGCCGTTCAGGGCAGGCGATTATCGTGATCAAGAAGGCGTCGTTTGTTTCCCAGCCGATCCCCACCGAAGAAGGAATCGAGAGCTGGTTTGTTCGTCAGCAAGCGTCCAAATATGTGGCGCGCGTCGACGTTTCGATCGAGGCCAGCGGGCCAAACGGCTTTGCCGTGACGGATGCCTCGGCATACCGGACGGTGACGTTACCTGAAAATCCGACCTCTCTTGAGCGCAAGACGGCCTATCAAGCGATGTTGGACGGCGTGATGCAGGATCTCGGCGATAATCTTGATGCAGGCATTCACAAGCATATGGTCAATTTCCTTGTCGCTTCGCCGGTTGTGGGCGCGACGGCCGTTCCGATGTCCCGCTCGACGACAATCAGCGAGACTCCGTCGGGGTTGATGCCGCCTCAAGCGCCGAGTGAAACCCTTTTTGTCGACGAGGAAGAGGTTTCTATCGAGCGATAAATCGCCGGAGGCTTGTCTTTTATGGCTGAGCCCGCCCCATGGGTGCGCGCAAAGCCCATCGATTAAGGATCTTGGGTTGTGTGGGTCGGAGAGCCATGAAAAGCGTTGCCGTTCTTATTCCATGCTATAACGAAGAAACCTCAATCGCGACAGTCATTTCCGATTTCAGAAAGGCGCTGCCCAAAGCGACCGTTTACGTTTACGATAACAATTCAACCGACAAAACGCGCGAGGTGGCCCGCGTTGCCGGGGCTGTCGTTCGGACGGAGCCTTTGCAGGGCAAGGGGCACGTCGTTCGCCGTATGTTTGCCGATGTCGAGGCGGATGTTTATGTCCTCGTCGATGGCGATGCAACGTACGATGCCGGAGCCGCGAGGGATATGGTCGGCCTTCTCGTGGGTGAATCGCTGGACATGGTCAACGGAGCCAGAACGGCCGACGAAGCCCATGTTTACCGGCCCGGCCATCGTTTTGGAAATTGGCTTATGACGCACATGGTGGCGTGGATCTTCGGAAATCGTTTTTCGGATATTCTGTCGGGCTATAAGGTTTTTTCGCGCCGTTTTGTCAAAAGTTTTCCGGCGCTCGCGGCCGGATTTGAAACGGAGACGGAACTGGTGGTTCACGCCTTAGAATTGCGCATGCCGACAGCCGAGATTATGACGCCTTACAAAGATCGGCTTGAAGGTTCGCAGAGCAAATTGTGTACCGTCAAAGACGGTTTGCGTATTTTATGGGCTATCCTTGTCCTGATCAAAGAGGAAAGGCCGATGCCGTTTTTCTCTTTATTGGCGCTTGTCTTTGCCGTTGTTGCGTCCGCGTTGCTTGTTCCCATTGTTGTGCAGTTCATGGATACGGGGCTTGTGCCTCGGTTGCCGACAGCCATGATGTCGATGGGCTTGATGATCGTGGCGTTTTTCTCGCTGACTTGCGGGCTGATTCTTGACACGGTAACCCGTGGTCGGCGCGAGATGAAACGTATGCGATATCTGAACATTCCTGCGCTCCAGTCTTCCGAAAACGATCCGCTATGATGGGCCGGCCTCTTTTTCCGGAACCGAAAACCGTCGCCCAATTTTTTCGGTTTGGCCTTGTGGGTGGGGTCGGGTTCCTTGTCGATGTGCTGATGCTCTATCTTGGCCTTTTTGCTTTGGGGCTTGGGCGTATTCCGGCAGGGCTCTTTTCGTTTCCTTTTGCGGTGACCGTTACGTGGTTCGGAAACCGCCGCTTTGTGTTTCCCGATGCGGCGCCGATGGCGGCCTCGCGTCAATGGAGGCGATTCGTGTTCGTTTGCGCTTTGGGGCTTGTGCTGAACCGGGGCACGTACGCTCTTCTCGTCAGCGCGTTGCCGTTTGTTTACGCGCACCCTGTTCTTGGCGTTATTGGCGGGACCGCGGCAGGGATGTTCTTTAATTTTATCGCCGCCAAAAAACACGTTTTCAAGGTTTAGAGCCGATCGTGATAAGGTTGGCGTCTTTTGACGACAACCGTTCGCGTGAATCGGCTCGGTTAAACAAGAAGCTAGAGCATTGACCGCCCGTGCAAAAAGCGCCAACCTTTCCGAAAAGCCTCTAGGATGCCTCATTCATCGCGGCGCGAAGGTCCGCTATGGCGTTCAGAAAGGCGACTTTGTGATCGAGGTTTGAGGATTCTGCCGCGGCAAAGGTCGCTCGGGTTTTCTCCCACAGGGCCAAGGCAACCGGAGCTTGGCCGTTTTGGGCGGCTTGTTCCCGTGCCGTCTGGCGGAGCCTTTCGATAAGAAGCGCTGTTAGGGCTTCGAAGCTTTCCTGATCGGTTTTTCGCGCGATGGCTTCTCCCAGTTTATGAAGTTGAGCGACGTCCAGAGCCGGGAGCGTATCAATGAGGGCGATCATTTCCTTGTAAAGAGGAAGGATGTCGGTGCGCAGGATTTTTAAGGCGAAACCAAGGCTTCCTCCGCACAGGGCCATGGCGGTTTGAATGTTTTCCGGCGTTGCTTGCGGCGCGGCGATATCCATTAACGCGCGTAGCTCATTGTCGTGCAGCGGCTCAAGCGCCAGAATTCTTGATCGGGAGCGAATGGTCGGCAGCAAAAGCCCGGGCGTCGTTACAGTCAAAAGGATAAACGACCGAGGAGGGGGCTCTTCGACGATTTTCAGAATCGCGTTCTGGCCAAAGCGGTTCAAGGTATGGGCTTCATTGACGATGACGACCCGCCCGCCGCCATAAGTGGCTGTTTTGTGAAGAAATCCGCCGACGTTGAGAACGGTTTCGACGGGGATGTTCTTCTTCAACGCGCCCGTTTTTCCATCCTCAGGCCGCTCGACGATTAAAAGGTCGGGGTGCGTTTCGGCCTCAACGAGTTTTGTGGCCGGAAGCGAAGGATCCGGGCTTCCAAGTTTGTTCGAACCGCCGGTCAGGACAAATTGGGCAATGTGCTTGGCTAAGGCGCGTTTGCCGATCCCCTCAATGCCCGCAATGAGCCAAGCGTGCGGCATACGACCTGTCGCGAAAGACTCTTGCACTTCCCTTAAGGCGCTTGCATGGCCGATAAAAGGACGCATGGTTTCCATCATAGGGAAAACGCCTCGCGCACCGCGCGACAGACGGCATCGGCTACGCGTTCTTCGCTTTGAGAAGCGTCGATGACGCGAAAGCGTAAGGGGTCCTTTTGGGCGAGCGTCAGATAGGCTTGACGCAACAGCTCATGGAACGCGCGGTCCTTTTGTTGATAGCGGTCATCGTCGCCGCGTTGGGCTATGCGCGCCAAGCCTTGTTCGACCGGGAGGTCCAGCAACAGAGTTAAGTCCGGGGCAAAATCGGGGGCGACAAGACGGTAGAGGCTTTCAACCTTATCGAGCCCCAACCCCAGCCCAACGCCTTGATAGGCGCGGGTTGAATCGGCAAATCGGTCCGAGAGAACCCACGCGCCACGGCCAAGCGCCGGGAAGACCGTTTTGACCAAATGTTCACGCCGAGCCGCCATAATCAGGAGCAACTCGGTTACGGAATCCCAATAATCATTTTCGGGCGAAAGCCAAAGGTCGCGAATAGCTTCTGCCGAAGGGCATCCGCCCACTTCCCGCGTGGTCACCACATCAAGGCCTTTGTCGCGTAAGAACGCCGCGAGACGGCGTATCTGCGTTGATTTCCCAGCGCCTTCGCCGCCTTCAAATGTGATGAACGTTCCTTTGGGCATGAGCCGTTACCCCAAGACTTTGTTCAAGAGAAGCCCCAGTTTCTGGAAAATCCGCGAGAAAAAACCGACTTGTTGAACATCTTGTGCGGCGACCAGCGAAAGGATCTTGGGGTCCATATGCGGGGCCGTAATCGTCAGTGTCCCCATGATATTGCCTTTTTTGATCGGCGCGGCCATCGGCTGATAAAAACTGACCGTGGCTTTCATAAGGCGGCGATCGGACCGAGGCAAGGTAATCAACGCTTCTTTTTCGACGACGATGGGGACGGTTTCGTTCTCCCCAAGCCACACCGTCGGCGTAGCCAGAATATCATCTTTTTTAGCGATCGTATAAAGGCCGAATTCACGATAGCCATAGTCGAAAGCTTTGGCTGCTTCGTCGGCGCGTGATTGCATATCACGCATTCCGTTCAGAACGACAACCAAGCGCCGGCCATCCCGTATGCTCGACGCAGCCAAACCGAAGCCCCCTGTGCTGGTGTGCCCCGTCTTTAGCCCGTCAACACTCATGTTACGATACAATAAGGGATTCCGATTGCCTTGTTTAATGCCATTGTAGGTGAACGTACGTTCTGAGAAGTAATGATAATATTCCGGGAAGTCGCGCAAAAGCGCCAAGGACAAAATCGCGAGATCGCGTGCCGTCGAGTAATGCTTGGGGTCGGGGAGCCCCGTTGCGTTGACAAAGTGCGATTCGCTTAGCCCAAGTTCCTTGGCCTTCGCATTCATCAAATCGGCAAAGGCGGGTTCGGACCCGGCCCCCAGTTCTTCGGCAAGAACGACCGCGGCGTCATTTCCTGATTGGACGATGACGCCGCGAATAAGATTCTCAACCGAAGCGCGGCTTCCAACTTTAAGGAACATGCGCGAGCCTTCCTGTTGCCACGCGTGCTTGCTGACGGGGAGCGTGTCCGTCAGTTTGAGCCGTCCGCTGTGCAGGGCATCGAAGACCATGTACATCGTCATGAGCTTGCTCATGGAGGAGGGCGACATAGGCTGGTCTGCGTCTTTTTCGAAAAGAACGGTGTTCGTTGCAGAATCGAGGATGAAGGCTTCTCTGGCGTTAATGTCGAGCGCGGGGGCTTGAGCCCATGCGCAAGGCACACCGAGAATAAAAAATAAAGCAAAAATGGCGCGGAAAAAGACCATAACCCCTCCCTTAATCAACAACAGTACGCGCTTCTGGAACACCGGCGTCTTGGACTTCCGTCAATAAAGCGTCAGCCTCGGCAATCGTTTTTAAAGGGCCCAAGCGCACGCGGTAAAATTTTGTTCCGTTGACAAGAACGGTCGAGATCGTTGTCGACGCGAGGACATCCAATTTTTCCTTGAGGCGATAGGCATTTTCCGGAACGGAGAACGCCCCCGCTTGCACAAAAAGCCGTGTTCTGGCCGTTACGGGAAGTTGAACGACTTTTTGAACGGGGCGGGTTTTCATTAACTGCAGGCGTGTTTCCCGCGTCGAGTGGACCGGCTTAAGCGTTTCGCGTTCGACGGGCGCGCTCGCAAGCGAGGACACAATTTCTTCCGAAGGAGGCTCTGCCGATGCGAGCTTAATGGGCTTTCCGTAACGGCGCATGGCATCCGCAATGGCTTTGCTTTCGTCGGCTAAAACTTGAACGCGCACTTTGGCCAACCCCTTATTTTCGAATCCCAAAAGTTCGGCGGATCTTTGGGAGAGGTCGATAATACGCTTGCCCGAGAAAGGGCCCCGGTCGTTGACGCGTACGACGATGGATCGTCCGTTCTCGAGATTGGTGACCCGAGCCAAGCAGGGAAGAGGAAGGGTTTTATGCGCGGCGGTCAGTTCATTCTTGTTGAAGATCTCGCCGTTGGCGGTCTTCTTGTTATGAAAGGCGTCGCCGTACCATGACGCGATTCCCGTTTCGTCATAGCTGTAGTCTTCGTTGGGGTAGTACCAGATATCTTTGACTTTGTAGGGGGTTCCGACTTTGTAATAGCCGCTTGACGAGGCCGAGCCTTTTGTTACGGGGCGGGTCGCACACGAGACGGAAAGGCAACATAACGCTGCCAAAACAAGAAGATTGGAAAAAGAGGGTCTGAGCATTACGATACAAAAAAAGACACGAAGTTAAGGACCATAAACGCTACCATAAAGAGTTGCGGCGAGTCTATTATCGCTTCGATTTTCTTGTGGAAAAAAGGTTTATTTAAGACGTGCGGCGTGAATTTTTATCTCGTCGGCCAAAAGGCCCACCGAAAGGGCAAAATACGAGGAGTTGTTCCAGCGCATCAGCGCCTGAACATTGTTCGAGACGAGAAAGGCGGATCCTTTGGCGCCATCGGGCCTGACAAGGGAGAGACGCAGCGCGCTCTTAGGTAACGCCCGGCCTTCGACAGTCTTGAGCCCCTTTTTGCCCCAAGCGCTTAATGTGAGCGTTTGGGACGACGGCTTAAGATGCGGGGCAATGGAGGAAGGCTTGATTTCTCCGCCCCAGGTTGTGTTTCGTGCCCATCCCTCGGCGGCGAGGTAATGCGCGATAGACGCCATGACGTCGGTTGGCGTGTCCCAAATATCGCGTTTTCCATCGCCGTTTCCGTCCTTGGCGTGGCGCAAGTACGTTGAAGGCATGAATTGACATTGCCCTAAGGCACCGGCCCATGATCCACGAAGATCTTTGGATTCCTTTTTTTCGCGTTCAAGAATGCGCAGCGCGGCCATTAATTCGCGGCGAAAAAGCTTGCTGCGTCGCCCTTCGTAAGCCAGCGTTGCCAGAGACGGAATCGTTTCGAAACGGCCTGTGTTTTGCCCAAAATTGCTTTCGATGCCCCACAGGGCCATGACAATTTCGGGAGGAACGCCTGTTCGTTTTTCAAGGGCGGCAAGATGCTTTTTGTAACGGCGCATCAGCCGGGCGCCTTGACGAATCCGTGCGAGCGATACGATGCGTCGGCGATAGCTTCGAAACGAGACCTTTTTTTCGGGTTGATGGCGGTCTTTTTTAATGACTTGCGGATCGGGAATGAAATGGTCCAACGCGGCATGAACGATGTGGGGCGAAATCCCTTCTTTGATCGCTTCGTTTTGGAAATCTTTAAGCCAGATTAGTGCGTCTTTTGTCCGAAGCTTGGCCGCCGAGGCGTCGCCCGTCAGGACAAGGACAAAAACGGCCGTTGCGAGAAAAGCGCTTAAGAGGTTTCGCTTGGCCATACCGTCGACGTCCTCCCCATAAGCCAGTAGGCGACAAGGCCAACATATTCGTGAAGCGCCATTGTCAGATGGTGTAATTGTTTCAGAAAATTGACATCAGGCAAGAGCGAATAATCGCCCGATGTAAAAAAACCTGTCGGCGCAGCGGATACGGGCCAATCGGCTTTTCGGAAGCAGGCCATGGCGCGGGGCATGTGCCATGCGCTTGTGACCAGAAGCCATGTTTCAGAGGCTTTCGGCTTGATTTGTTTGGCCGAAAACATGGCGTTTTCATAGGTATTTCTCGATTCTTTCTCGAACGCGATTCGCGAGGGGTCAAGCCCGAGATCGGAAAAGAAGTCCCTCGCCACCGATGATTCGCTGATCCCTTTTTTTGCGAAGAGTTTTCCGGAACCCCCTGAAAAAACAAGCTTTGCCGAGGGGTATTGCTTGGCCAAGCGTGCAAACATGACGTATCGGCGCACCGAATCCAAAGCAATAGGTTGCTGACGCTTTTGGGAAAGCGCCGCTTGTTCGTCCCCGCCGAGAACGATAATCCCGTCCACGTGAGGGGGGTGGACCGCGGCGAAGCGGTTTTCCAATGGGGTTAAGAGCCACGTTCCTATCGGGAGAAGGGTCAAAACCAGGAAAACGGCAAAAACAAACAGAACAAGACGTTGCCCAATTTTTTTGAGGCGCGGTTTTTGCTTTCCGGACAAAAAAAGCCCTGCGCCAAAAAGAAGCGTAAGAAAACTTCCGGGCGCGCTGAGAAACCATAAAATCTTAGACAGGGCAAAAGCCATAGGCGGGGCTATTCCTCCATGCCGATCGCGGCCTTATAGAGATCAAGAAGTTCTTCGGTTTCGCGCCTTTTTTCAATCTCAACTTTGCGCAAGCGGATCAGTTGGCGAATGATTTTTGTGTCGAAGCCCGTTCCTTTTGCTTCGGCATAAACTTCCTTAAGGTCTTCACCGATGGCGGCCTTATCTTCTTCAAGGCGTTCGATTCGCTGAATGAAAGAACGCAATCTCTCTCCGGAAATGCCGGTGGTTTGTTGGTTTTCTGTCTCTACTTGGTCCATGATTATCTCCATTTTTTGGAAAATACGCGTTTAAAGCAGATGGAGGCATGAATCCAGAGAAAATAAATTCTCTCCTCATTAAAGGGGCTCTATGATACAACACCCCAAGTTTTTTGAGACAGAATAGGATAGGCCGATGCCTTACGTTCAAAGAAACGAAAACGGAAAGATCGTCAAGGTCAGTACGCGAGGGCTCGTCGGTGGGGAGGTGCTTCCCTACTCTCATCCCGAAATCACGGCCTTTCTGCGCCAACGAGGCCAAGATCCGCAGTTGGTCGAACAGGCCATGGCCGAATTGCGCCGGACGGATAATGACATGGCGCGTGCCGTTGAAGATGTCATTATGATTCTGTTGAAAAAGAACGTGGTCAAGATGACGGATTTGCCCAAACCCGTTCAGGACCGCATCTCCTATCGTGTTAAGCAGCGCGTTCTGATTCAGGATATTTACGATCAGGCGACGGCACGCGTCGCTGAATAGATTCAGAAAAAAAGGAATGATCGATGCGCGGTTATTTTGCCGTTGGCGCCGAGGGAATCAGCAAAGGCTTTAATCTTGGCAATCTTGTGCGGACGACGCACGCTTTTGGAGGAAGCTTTTTCTTCACGGTCGGTGCGGCGGTCAATCACGCCGAGATCCTCTCGACCGATACATCGCATGCCGACGGCCATATGCCTTTTTATTCCTATGATTCGGTGGAGTCCTTCACCTTGCCCAAGGATTGTACGCTTGTCGGCGTCGAGCTGGTTGACGGCGCGGTGAATCTTCCTTCCTTCCGGCATCCTTTGCGGGCCGCTTATGTTTTGGGACCGGAAAAGGGAAGCCTTTCGCCGGCCATGTTGGCTCGATGCCGCCATGTTGTAAAAATTCCCACCGCGTTTTGCGTAAACGTCGGAATTGCCGGTGCCTTGGTCATTTATGATCGCATGATCAGTCTTGGCCGTTTTGCGGAACGGCCCGTACGGGTCGGTGGCGCCTAGACGTGGACGTTCTGGAGGAGCGGGAGCAGAACCGCATGCACCGTAGGCCATGTTTCCTGGACGCCGTCATAGATCATGGTGAGCGCGGTATAAAGAACAACAGCCGCGCCGACATAACTGATTTTGGGGTAGCGTGTGGTGAGCTTGGCAATTTGTGTCGCGCCCACGCCCATTAAGGCGATAGACAAAATAAGGCCAAAAACAAGGGCCGGGATATGATCCCTTGCGACGCCTGCGACGCCCAGCACGTTGTCGAGCGACATGGAAACGTCGGCAATAACGATCTGAAGGATGGCTTCCGAAAATTTCTTTTTGGGCCGTTTCGCTGTAGGGTCGTTTTCCTTGGGGGTAAGGTCGCTGATTTCGCGGACCATCTTCCATGTAACCCACAGCAGCAAAAGCCCGCCGGCGGCCAGAAGCCCCGTAACGCGTAACAGCTGCACGGCAAAGAGGGCCAGAACGATGCGGAGGCCTGTGGCCGCGGCAATACCGATAAAAGTCGCCCGTTTACGTTCCTCTTTTGGAAGCGCCGCCACCGCCAGACCGACGGCAATGGCGTTTTCCGAAGCAAGAGAAATATCGATAAGGACAATCTGTGCGAGATCAACAAAAAAGGACATAATGGAAAACTAGGTGTTCTCCTTGATCCACGCCAGCAAAGAGGCCTTGGGGACTGACCCTACTTTTGTGGCGACGACCTGACCGTCCTTGAAAATCATCAAGGTCGGAATGCTTCGGATTCCGTATTGGCTCGGCGTCGAGGGGTTTTCGTCGACGTTGACCTTGGCGACAGTCAGTTGATCTTGAAGCTCGGCGGCAATCTCTTCAAGGACGGGGCCGATCATTTTGCAGGGCCCGCACCATTCGGCCCAAAAATCAACAACAACGGGCTTTTCAGATTTCAGAACCTCGGCATCGAATGATGCGTCTGTGATGGCTTTGGTGTGTTCTCCCATGAGACGTCTCCCAGCTGTTTTGTTCTTAGTAAAGAAAACCCAAAGATTTTCCAAAACGACATAATCGTTTGTCTGCGTTATGTCGCGGCCAAACGGCCTGAACCCATTCTTTTGCAAGATTAACGCGCGGGACCGCCTTGGCAAGGAGAATTTTTAACGATGCCGAGTTTTTGGAGCCACGCCAAGGAGCGCCACAGAGCGGGTTTGTCGAGATGAGGAAAGGACGAAAAAATGCGCGCAATAGAAACGTTTCCGTTTTGACCCAGCCAGAGAAGGACGGCGGCAAGCTCTTGGGAGGGGAGGAGAACGTCAAAAGCGTAAGTGTTAAGAGCGTTTGTCAGAAGACGCTCGATGGCGTTCGGCGCAAGGGCGAGGCCGATGATCGTTGTTTCGGCCATAGGCGCTGTGGGATAATCCCGATACATGGTGTACGGATCGGGTAGAAGCGGTTGCGCGTAACAGCGCATGGAGGCTCGCTTTTCCGTGATTTGGGCGCGGCGGGCGGCAAGGTCGGCCCATAAGGCTTCATAGGCCGGTATAATAACGGACCAGTCGTATACGGCCTCGGCTTTCGCGCGGGCTTTCTGTCCCATGGTTCGCCGTTGTTCTTTATCGTTGATAAGAAGGGCGATCCGTTCGGCCGCCTGATCGGCGTCCACGGCCACGGTCAGCGCGGTTTTAGCCAGAAAGCCGCCGTAACCCTCGCGGCCGCTTAGAACCTGTGCCGTAAGGGCGAGCCCATTTCCCGGTGGGGGCTGGGTTGTTCGGATTAAAAAGCCGTCCTCGCCCTCTGTCACACTATCGCGGTATCCGTCCCAATCGCTGATAACGCGCGGTAGGCCTGCTGCCATGGCTTCGATGGGGGTAAGGCCAAAACTTTCCTGAACGTTGTCGATCAGGGACAGGAAGATGTCCCCTGCTGCCCAGAGCCCGTTGGGAAAGCGTGCATCATCCGAGGCGACGAAACGGACCTCGACATCGGGACACGTCTCGGCCGCGAGCTTTTCGAAAAGAGGCCTGGCGTCTTCCGGAACGAAGTATCCCATCATGATCAGATGAAGCCGTTGCCCCGTCTTTTGAGCCGCTTTCTGGGCCGCTTGAAACATGGCCAAGGGGTGCGCTTTGATGGCGGCGCTTAACCGACCGACCCACAGAAGGACGAAGGCATCGTTATTCAAGCCGAGAAGATTCCGTATGTGGGCGCGTTTATCGGGCGTGGGGGCGAACTTTTTCACCTCAATGCCTAACGGAATGACCGGCAGACGGACGGGGCATCGGTAAGTCGTGTTGAAGCGTTCTTCCAAATAATCCGCGTAAGATTCCCAAAAGGCGGCAATCGCGCTTTTTACGGCTTGGGACGGACAAAGGATTGCGTCGGTTTTTTCGGAGGGGGCAAGACAATATTCTTGTAAAACGGATCCGGCCTCGACACCGCTGATGGCGTGAGCCAACCCGCAGAACGAGAAAGAGCCCGTAAGTTGACGTTGCCAAAGAAGACCTTGTGTATCCGGTTCGGCGCGAAAAACGGTTGTCACGTCGGCAAGATTGTTCTCGGGAAAACGCCGGTCCAGAGCGACAAGGCGGGACGGATCGACGCCGGCTTCGGCGGCAAAGGCGAGCACTTCATCCCATTCTTGCCGCGAAGCGACCAAGAAAGGGATTTTGTCGACCGAGGAAAAACGGCAATAAGCCTTGATCAAATCACCGACAGCGACATGAAGGCCAAAAACAGTGTGACGCGTGCTTTCAGGCGGCTTGGTGCAGGTGTAGTGGACGGCGACGGACATAGGGGGCAAAAGCGGTATGAATCTCGATGTTTCTTGTATAGCGGCGACGGCGTGCCTTTGCTAGCTTCTTGACATGGAATGGCAGGACGAAGGCATCGTGTTATCGTCGCGACCGCATGGCGAGAATGCCGCTGTTGTGACGTTGTTAACCTCTGAACAGGGACGGCATGCCGGCCTTGTGCCGGGGGGGCAAGGCCGTGCGGCAAGACCTGTTTTGCAACCCGGAAACCGCGTTCAGGCCTCGTGGCGCGCTCGGCTCGTCGAACACTTAGGACATTACCGCCTTGATCTTATCGGTGCGCCTGCGGCGTTCTGGCTGGATAATCCGGATGTTTTGGCCATCATTGCCAGCGCATGCGCGGTGACCGAGGCCAGTTTGCCCGAACGTCAGGCTATGCCCGGTGTTTATGCGGGGCTTGCGACCCTTTTGTCTTTGCGTGATGAGGCCTTGTGGCCGCCTGTTTATGTGAAGTGGGAAATAACGTTGCTTCGAACTTTGGGGTACGGACTCGATCTTAGCCGATGCGCGGTAACCGGCGAATCGGAGGACTTGGCCTATGTTAGCCCTAAGACGGGTCACGCGGTGTCCCGAAAGGCTGGGGAGCCTTACCGGGACAAGCTGTTTCCTATCCCGGCCTTTCTGTTGGGAGGGGAGACGTGGGACGCCGAGTCCATTCGTCAGGGATTGGCCATGACCGGCCATTTTTTATCTCGCTATGTTTTTGCCAACCCTCAGTCGCGCCTTCTCATTCCTTATGACGGCGCGTTGCCTCAAGCTCGGCAAAGGCTTTTGGATTTCTATCGTTCCTAGAGCCTTTTTCGATTAGGTCGGCGTTTTTCAAGAGGACGAAACAAGGCCCTAACTTTTTTATGATCGAGCCGCCACACGCGAACGGTTGTCGTCAAAGGACGCCAACCCTTATCGCGATCGGCTCTAGGGGCTGGAAAAGTTAGGTGTTTTTCAAAAAAAGACTCTTTTTAAAAAAGTGAGAAATAAACTTTTACGCAAGGTTGAGTTTTAGAAATTTTAATGTTACACAACGCAATCAATTCCCCTAAAGCGGGAACTGAGTTGGCGGCCCACACTTTCCCTTCCTTTTGGGTTGCCTTTTGAGGGGGACATGTTTCTTTCTCAAGCGGAAGAAGCCGTTACGTCGGAGAGCCTTTTTGTTTCGACGCGGGGAAATGCGGGGCCCTTTACGTTTCCGGATTTCCAAGAACGTCAGCGTGTGTCTGGGCGTTGGATTTTGTTTGCCGATATAGCGGCGCTCTTTTTTTCCTATCTTGTTGGGGCGTTTTTCGCCCTTAGGTTTGATGCCTTGTCTATGGGGCCTTGGCCGCAAGGATTTTTTTCTCTTTTTCAGACGGCCCTTGAGTTTGGGGTTGTGGGGGTGGGCGTCCTTTTATGGTTGGATTGTTGCGGTCACTATCGCCAACGGTTGCCGTATTGGGAAACGGTGGGGCAAGTTTTGGCTGCGGCAAGTTTTGGCGTTTTCGTTTCGTGGGCCATTGTTTTTGCCGTGCATGGCGATGCCTTGCCTTCAATGGGGATGGGGTGCTGGGCCTTCTTTGCTTTTTTTGTGTTGGCAAACAGGTCTGTTGTGCGGCGTTATCTGCGTCGGACGGGACAATGGGCTCTTCCGGCCATTATCGTCGGCGAGGGGCCAACGGCAGGGGCCGCTTTGCGCGCTCTTTCCTGCGACCGTCATATAGGTTTTACGATTCTCGATCAGCTGCCGGCATCTATTTTGGCAAGCATGCAAAAGGTCCAGACTTGGAAGCAAATGTTATGGCTTCATGATGCGCAGCATGTTTTTTTGGCCCTTGAGGGCGGCGATATCGAACGTTATCAGCCTGCTTTAAAAGCGTTGGTTCGTGCCCATGTGCCGTATTCGGTCCTTTCTCCATGGTTTGGCCTTCCTTCCGGAACCATGACGCTCCATCGTTTCGTTATGCACGACGTCATGATGTTAAGGAACGCCAACCGAGCGGGGCTTCCCCTGTCACGCTTGGTCAAAAGGAGCCTCGATGTTTTGTTGTCGTGCGTTGCTCTTTTTGCGTTGTTTCCCGTGTTTGCCGTTTTGGCACTGATTATTCGCAGCGACGGCGGACCGGTCTTGTTCAAGCAACTCCGTGTTGGCCGGGGCGGACGCCTGTTTTTGTGTTATAAGTTCCGTTCCATGCGTCCGGATGCGGAAGCGTTCTTGAAGCGCTATTTGGTCGAGAATCCTAAGGTGGCCGAAGAGTGGCGACAATTTCAGAAACTGAAAAAAGACATTCGTGTCACCAAAATTGGGCGGCTGATCCGCCGGATAAGTTTTGATGAGTTGCCTCAACTTATCAATGTCCTTAAAGGCGATATGAGTTTTGTCGGGCCTCGGCCGTGCCTGCCGGGACAGGAAAATCTTTATGCCGAGGCGTTCAGTTCCTATGAATCGGTTCGTCCCGGCATTACGGGTCCTTGGCAGGTTAGCGGCCGCAACAAGCTGACCTTTAAGGAAAGGGTCGCTTTGGACGCATGGTATGCCCATAATTGGAGCGTGTGGCTTGACGTCGTTATTCTTTTAAAAACCATTCCAACGATTTTTCAAAAGGACGCCGCTTTTTGACGGTTGCGGCGGGTTCCGCTTTTCGCAACGCTAACGGTTTGTTTTTCCCCTTGTTTTTTGTCAGGCACAATGTGCCGAGTAGGGGCGCGGTGCGGACTTAACCCTTTGTTTTGGAATGGAACGGTTTTGGCACGTTTCATGCATTTTCCTGTCTGAGCGTGCGATGGGCGTGCGCCAAGATGCTGTCCTTTTGGGTTTCTTTTCTTATGTCCTCCGTTGGCCCCATACTTTTATCGGATCAGATGGCCATGCAGCGCGCTGTTGACGTGGTGGCAAACAACATTGCCAACAGCAGTACGATGGGGTTCAAGCGGCAAGGGGTGTTGTTTGAGACTTACATCAGCCGTCAGACGCCGAGCCAAAGTACGGCTTATGTCTATGATAGAGAGACGTATCGCGACTTGACTCCGGGGACGATTTCATCGACGGGCAACCCCCTTGATTTGGCTATACAGGGAACGGGATATTTTCAGATTCAGACTCCCAAGGGTGTGCAATATACCCGTGACGGGACGTTCCATACCGATAATCAAGGACAAATCGTGACCTCCTCAGGCCTTCCGGTTTTGGATGAGGGCGGACAGGCGATGACGGTGCCTGAAGATGCCACGGATATCGTTATTTCGCGCGACGGTTTTGTGACCGTGCAAAGCGGAACGGGCACATCGAGGGCCGAGCTTGGAAAGCTTGGCCTTGTGACCTTCGGCAACGAAGTGGCCCTGTCTCCGACGGAGGGCAATCTTCTTGCGACGTCCCAGACGGCGACTCCGGTTGAGGATGCTGTCGTCATTCAAGGCGCGATCGAAGATTCAAATGTTAATCCCATCGTGGAAATCACCAATCTTATCCAGATTCAACGTGCGTATGAACGCGCGGCGAATTTGGTCAGTCAGGACGATTCTCGAATCAGCAACGCGATCGACGTTCTGTCGAAAACAACGATTTAGTTCAGGAAGGGGCTAGAGATGAGAGCTTTAAGCATTGCCGCGACAGGAATGAGCGCTCAACAGATGAACGTCGAGGTTATCGCGAACAACATTTCAAACTCGTCAACCACTGGCTTTAAAGCATCGCGGGTCGAGTTTCAGGATCTTTTGTATCAGAACATCCGCACCGTCGGTGCGGATTCGTCGGATAACGGAACCGTCGTTCCTTCCGGTCTTCAAGTCGGCTTGGGTGTGATGCCGGCGGCCACGTATCGCATCAACACGCAAGGCAACTTATCGGTAACGAACAATTCGTTGGATTTGGCCATCAGCGGTCGAGGCTATTTCCAAGTTGAGCTTCCTGACGGCACGACGGCCTATACGCGCTCGGGGTCGTTTCAGTTGAACGATAGCGGCGAAATCGTAACCGTTGACGGTTATACGGTCCTGCCGAGCATTACCGTTCCCGCGACGGCGACCGATCTTACCATTAACTCCAGCGGACAGGTCATCGCCACAATCGCCGGGCAGACCGAGCAGCAGACCCTCGGCCAACTTACGTTGGCCAGCTTCATCAATCCCGTCGGCCTTGAAGCGGCAGGCAATAACATTTTGAAGGAAACGGATGCTTCGGGCTCGCCGACGACGGCGACTCCCGGAACGTCGGGTATAGGCACGATTGTTCAGAAGTCTTTAGAAGGGTCGAACGTCGATATTGTGACGGAAATCACGACCCTTATTACGGCCCAGCGTGCGTATGAAATGAATTCCAAGGTTATCAATACGGCGGATCAGATGTTGTCGACGACCAACCAGATGAAGTCGTAACCATGAGGACGGCATGAGAAAAAGAGCGCGTATTCTTTTGATGGCATGGCTGGCTTTTTCGTGGAGCGTAGGCTCCTCGACGCCGTGCGAGGCGGGGACATCTGTGACTTTGGTAGGGCCTTACGTCGATGTGTCGGGGGATACCGTTCGACTGAGTGATCTTTTTTCCGGCCTCCCGTCTGCGGCCGATCGCGACATTGCCCAAGCGCCGCCCGCGTGTGAGCCGGCTCTTTACGACAGCGCGGTTTTGGATACCCTTGCGCAGGCCTATCGGTTGGACTGGTCGTCTTCCCGCGAGGGTGTCGCGCATGTGACGGTGGCGTCGGCCTGTTCGCACATTACGAGCGCCATGATTCGGCAGGCCGTTCGAGCGAGGCTTCAAAACGAGGGTGCCCTCAAAAAGGTTACGTTCGATGTTGCCTTTGATCGTCGCGATCCTTCGTTGGATGTCGCCGTTGACGGAACGCCGTCTTTTTCGCTGGATAAATTTTTCTACGATCCCACCACGCGGGCGTTCCGTGCGGTTCTTGAAGCCGAAACGCCAAGGGGTCGAAAAACGCTGGCTCTTAGTGGAAAAACTTTAGTCCGGTATCGTGCGCCGATCCTTTCAAAAAGGATCGAAGCGCACGCTATTATCCGGTCGAGCGATCTTGATTGGATCGAGGTTCCCGAGGAAAGAGTCACAGCCGATATCGTAACCGAAGCGGATCAGTTGGTCGGTCGCGAGGTCAAGCGCAATCTTCCTGAAGGCGAGCTTGTAAGCGCGCGGGATATTATGCCTCAACGTTTGGTGCCGCGTGGCTCTCTTGTGACATTGAAAATTGAAACGCCCTACATTTTGATGACGACGCAAGGAAAGGCCCAAGAAGATGGGGCTGAAGGCGATGTCATCCGGGTGATCAACACGCAAAGCAATCGGGTTATTGAAGGCGTCGTCGTTGCGCCCGGCGTTGTCGAGGTTCGTGTCGCGCGGAAAGTGGCTTTGGCAAGGTAGGATCGTTATGCTTAGATCTCGTTATCCATCGGTACTTTTAGCAGTCGCAGCCTTGTTGTGCCTGCCAGGGTGCAATGCGTTTGACAGGATTTCGTCCATCGGCGATCAGCCTAAGCTTGCATCAATCGAGAATCCTACGGCCCGCAACGGCTATAGGCCTGTAACTATGCCGATGCCTTTGCCGTCGCTGCAGGATCGTCAGCCGAATTCTCTTTGGGAAACGGGGGGACGGGCTTTCTTCCGCGATCAGAGGGCGGCTCGTGTCGGCGACATCTTGACGGTCATTGTCGAGATCGACGATAAGGCTCAAATTTCGAATGAAACCAAGCGGTCGCGGTCGAATTCCAATACCGCCAATTTAACGAGCTTTCTCGGATTCGAGACTAAGTTGAGCAAGGTGTTGCCGACCTCGGTCGATCCGGCAAGCCTTATCGATTCGGGAAGCGATACAAGCAATGATGGAAAAGGATCCATCGGGCGCTCAGAAAAAGTTGATTTACGCATTGCTGCCACAATTATTCAGATCCTTCCCAATGGAAATATGGTTCTCGAAGGCAAACAACAGGTCAACGTCAACTATGACATGCGCGAATTGACGGTGAACGGGATCATTCGCCCACAGGATATTTCCGCCGATAACACGATTACCTACGATCAAATCGCTGAAGCGCGGATTAACTACGGCGGACAAGGACTTATTGCCGATGTTCAACAGCCTCGCTACGGCGATCAGCTTTACGATATTCTCATGCCTTTCTAGCCTTCGTCGAAGGAGGGGATCGTTGGCCGGATTAAAGAAGAAGGTGTTCCCTGGAGGGTCAGAGAGTCTTTGCTATGAGGTTTTTTCCGGCCTTTTTATGAAAAAATTAACACCATAAGCCGTAGGATAAAGCCCATGTGTTTGTTAACGAAAAGAAGAGTCTAGGTCTGATGTTCGAACCACTCGATCTTGCCGATGTGCTGGCGGCGGCTGGCGATGTTGCCTATGATTGGGATCTGAGTAACGATACGCTCGTCTGGTTTGGGTCATGGCAAACACTTTTCCCCGAAAAGCCTCCCCAGGATTCCCAAGCTCTTTACCACGTCTTGCACCCGGACGACCGACACATTTTTTTCAGCGGTGAGACGAATGTCCTCAATCGGCAGTTTCGTATTAATCACCCCTCGAACGGCATTTTATGGATCCACGAACGTGGACAAGGGAAGAGCGACACCGACAAACGTGCAATACGTCAGTACGGCGTATGGCGCATCATTGATCGTCCCGCGCATGGGGTTTCTTTTTCGGAGGAGCCGTATCGGGATCTCCTGACCGGATGCTTCAAGCGCCATGCGATGCAGTCGCATTTGGCGCGGGCCATTGAAAACGCCAAGCTTACGCGCCGCGTTGCGGCTTACCTTGTCGTCGATATCGACAAGATGTCCTTTGTGAACGAGGCTATCGGCACCGAAGCCGGCGATGCCGTTCTTTTAGGCGTATCCAAACGCTTGTCTCAGATCATTCCTTCTCGAGCTCTTTTGGGCCGCGTTGGTGGGGATACGTTCGGTGTTTTGCTTCCCGAACCCTTGGGTAACGATCTGCAAGCGTTAGCCGAGCACGTCATCGACGATTTCCGCAACGCGCCTTTGATTGTGTCCAACGCGCCGTTGCATATCACCGTTTCGGTGGGGGGCGTTCGGTTGCCGACAGTGGCAAAAAGCGGCAATGAAGCTATGATTTTCGCCGAGCAGGCGTTGCACATGGCGCGGCAGCGCGGGTTGAACAGTTTCATCGAGTATGTCGACAGTCCCGAACGTGTTCAGGAAAACCGTCAGCTTTTGGAACTGCGAGAACGCATTAAACACGCCTTTAAAGCGGATGGTTTTCGTTTGGCCTATCAACCTATTGTGGCGGCGACAACGGGTCTCCCTATTTTCTACGAGGCCTTAGTTCGTATGTTTGGAGACGATAAGAAACCAATCCCGGCCTTTTTGTTCGTTCCGATGATTGAGCAAATGGGCTTGGCCAGCGAATTGGATCGACTCGTCTTTTCATTGGTGTTGCGCGACCTCGCAGAAAACCCGTCACTTCGCGTAGCGGTCAACGTTTCGGGCTTTACCGCATCTCAGTCCGAATGGACGGATTATATCCGCGAACTTCTTGCATCCCATTCTAGCCTTGCCGAGCGGATGGTGGTTGAGATCACGGAAACGGCCGTTCTTGTCGACGTTGGCGAAACGAAGCGTTTTGTGAGCATGCTTAAGGAGTTTGGGGCAAGCGTTGCGTTGGATGACTTTGGCGCGGGATCGACATCCATTCGTTATTTGCGCGAGTTGGGTTTGTCGATCATGAAGATCGACAAAGATCTTTTGAAGGACGTTCTGACCAACGGCGAACAGCAGCACCTTGTTTCCGTTTTGATCGAACTTGCCCGCGGCCTCGGCATCAAGACCGTCGCCGAAGGCGTCGAGACCAGCGAAGTCGCCGCGTGGCTTCGCGGCACGAAAATCGACTATATGCAGGGCTATTTCTTTGGCCGCCCCGCTCTCGAACGCCCCGCTGGCGGCGCCGTCACCGAAGATGCTTGAGAGATTCTATGGGATGTTTTCGGGCGGGGGTTCTTTGTGCCGCCAACGGAAGCGTTGACCCTCTTTTCAGAAATTCCATGGGCCTCTGAAGAGCGAACGACAGGGAATCTCCGAGAGAAAAACACAAAAGGCCCCAGAGCTTAGATTACAGTACCGGATAGACCATCGGATTTATCTTAACGCTCTGTTTTGATGGGGTTAATGACGCGTTTTTTTGGGGGGTATTCAGAACAGAGGGGCCCTCTGATATGAAAATATTTTTTAAGAGAAATAATGCGGATTATTTGTTAGCTTGATCATCATTGCGTAAATTCTATTTTAAAAAAAGTATAAGAAGAAAAGGCTATGATGAATCTTTCACCAAAAAAAGAAAAACTCAAAAAATTTAAAGCTGCGGCCGGAAGCGCTTGTTCAAAGGTTAAACATAAGGCGGTTACGGTTGGAGCTTTTTCTTTACCAACGCTTATGGGCCTATGTGTTGCCGGGAGCCTTAATAGTTCGGTGCCGGGCGACTTTTGCCCTACCGTTGTCGTCGTCAGCGGTGTGTGTGGGGTCTTAATAGGCGGTTTTATGGAAAGAAGAGAAGGTGAAGGGGATCCCATACTCTTGGGGGGCGCCAATGCGGTTATCGGAGGAATAGTTAGCTTGGTGCTTGTGGGAATGATAGGAGATCCTGCTGCCAGCGCGGCGTGTGCGAAAGACGCTTATACGGTTGTTGGCAATGCAGTAAATATCTCCGCGTCTCATGTGTTGGCGCCTGTCGCCGGTCTTGCCATTATGGGGGACAAGCATCCTGTGCGCGAAGCGCGGTCGCGGATCAGAGGCCTCGCCAAAGAGATTTTGAAACTTGCCTAAAAAGGGGCGCAGCAGCTTTCACTCACGGCGTTCGCGAAGGCGGGTGGGTGAATCTGGGCACTGGAAGGCCCCACTAACAGTAAGCCAATAGCCAAAGAAACATGATCATGGCGACAGGGGCATTGAGAATAGTTTATGTCAGGGGATCGTTAACTATATAGCGCGATGAGACGTTCCGCGAAAACTATAGATATCAACATATTGATTATGCAGTTTTTCCCCGTTTCAAGATCGGAGGGTTAATCCGGTCGCAATTGTTTTTAACCTTTTTATATTGGCAATACATGTGTTAGTTACGGCTTATTGGCAAACCGATATTCAATTTGTTTTGGAGGATGTTATGGATAGTGAAACAAACCTCATACTCTCTCATTGGCGCGTGCACGATGATCGTGAATTCTGGAGAGAGCATTCATGCGGAAAAAAAGATTGGTTGTGGCCTTATGATGCCTTGGCCACAGCCGAGCTTGCGCACGATCTTCAAGAAAAATATTCAACTTCGGATGTGTATTCTTTGGGTTATGGAATCACATGGCCGGTGAAGGCGTTGGAGATCGAGCGGGCTACTCTATACAACTCATCTGAAAAAACGGGGTTCATTCCCTTCGAAGGCACGTTATTCAACCGGTCGAAAAGAGACGGCGGCACTTTTGTTTATTCGCCGCTTCCCAATATAGACCTTAATGAAAGCAAAAGAAAATATACGGAATTTCTGGAAAAATTCGGCCTTTCTTCCGACACCATTATTGACCGTTTTGAAAAAGATAAAGTTTCCACGACGATCGTGAATTTATCCAAAGGTGGGGAAGAGGCGGCATCTTTTCTTTTTATACTTCTTTCCGCAGCGCGAGAAAACGGGAATGAAGATCGTTTGCGCAAAGCCCTTAATGTTCACTTGATTACGTCTCGGTTTGCAACGCTTGAAACGATTTTTCCGTCGGCGCTTAAAATTGACGGTTTTGATCCGGTCCCCTGCTGCTGCGAAGAACGGAAGTATAGCTATCTTTATGTGCTTTGGAATAATGGCTTTAGCGCCGACCTCGTTCCCGACTATCCACCAGCCGCATGGGGAAAAATGCCGGGTTCGGCCAGGGGCGAAAAGAAAATTTTGGATTATACGGAGAAAAAATTAAGAGAAGCCGTCCTGATCGTCAATTGTGCTCCTGAACGCGCAGATGAATGGGTGCAAGCAGGAGAAAAAAGCGGCCCGATCATCGATGAAATTTGCGTTGATGCCCGCATACCGCCTACGCGCGAACAAACGACGCAAAAGAATAAAACGATCAAAGGCACAAAAGAATTGCATTCGTAACCATTGCGAATAAATCTGGTTTGCGGATATCGAAATAGTCAAATATTTGACGGTACCCCGCTTGAGCTTTAGGTCCTGCCCCTTGGCGCGCAAGACGTTGGTGACATCGAAGGTGGTGGTGCTACCAAAGCCTCAACTTGCGCGAGTTGGGTTTGTCGATCATGAAGATCGACAAGGAACTTTTGAAGGATATCCTGATCAACCGCGAACAGGAGCGTTGACCTCTTTTCAGAAATTCCATGGGCCTCTGAAGAGCGAACGACAGGGAATCTCCGAGAGAAAAACGAATGCCTGCACGGGCTTGCGTGCTGGTGGGCGGTGAGGGGTTCGAACCCCCGGCCTCCTCGGTGTAAACGAGATGCTCTTCCGCTGAGCTAACCGCCCTGAAGTTGTTTTCGATTAGCAGAAATACGACAGAAGGACGATCTTTTTTTCAAGAATTTCAGAATAGTCTGTCCTTTAAGTGGCCGATGCGATAATCAAAGGGTCTTTAACCCTTTGGGGCCGGTTGTATGATTCGCAAAATTTATGACTGGGTGTTGCGTAACGCCGAAAAGCCTTATGCGGCGTGGATTCTTTTCGCGACGGCTGTGGCCGAGGCATCCTTTTTCCCCTTGCCCCCGGATATCCTTCTTTTGCCCATGATCGTGGCCCAGCGCGAGCGGGCGTGGCGTCTTGCGGCGATTTGTACGGCCGGATCGGTTTTGGGCGGTATCTTGGGGTACGCGATTGGCGCGTTTGCCATGGCGACGGTGGGCCAATGGATCGTGGATACCTATCACCTTGAGCGGGCGTTTCAGACTTTTCACGATGGGTTCAACGAATGGGGCGTATGGATTATTCTGATCAAAGGGCTGACGCCTATCCCGTTCAAGTTGGTTACCATTGCAAGCGGCGTTGCTCAGTTGAATATGGCCGTCTTTGTCTTGGCGGCCTTGGCAACGCGCGGCGCCCGTTTCTTCCTTCTGGCTGCGTTGGTTTACAAGTTCGGCGAGCCGATCCGACTCTTTATTGAAAAGTACCTGACGTGGATTGCGTTTGGCGTTCTTCTTGCGATCATTGCCGGGTTTTGGATCGTTCTAGGCTAAGCCACACGGCCATAAATGGCGAACGTGTCAGGGTTTTGGGGGTGATCGGCCCATGTGGCCAGTTGATCGCCGCGTGAGAAATGCCACCATTCCGAAGGATTGCGGACAAAGCCCTCGCGGGCAAGAAGTTCGCAAAGCTGCTTGCGGTTTGCATGGGCGCGTTTCCCTGTCGGATCCGCGGCTTCGGCAAAATAGTCAGGCCTTGAGCGGTCCGAGTTTTCGTCGAAAGGCGAGCCCATATCAAGGTCGTCCCCTGCGTCGTTTACAAGAGTGCAATCGAAGGCGGCGCCTGTGCTGTGAGGCGGAGGGCGCGCCGGATTCTCGCAGGGAACGGCCCAAAGGCGGAAGACTTTTTCCCAAACAGCCTCGCGGCTGGCTTCGGCAAGGGCGTCAACATTAAGGCCTTCTTCTTGAAGCTGCTGGGTGAAGGCTTTTTGAACCAAGTAGTCTTGCACCTTGTTGGGGCGATAGGCATCAAATAACTTGATTTTCCAGCCGGGATGGGATTGGTGCAACAGTTCCTGTGCACGCAGGAGGGATTCAAGAATGGACTGGCGCAACATCCAAGGCGAGCAGGTTTCATAAGGTGCGCCGGCGCTGAGATAAGGGTGGGGGTCGCTAAGGACGAAGACACCTTGGGGAATGACGGCCATGGGTTCGCCGCATTCTCGGATTAGGACATGCTGATAAGGTTTATCGAAAGACATGGCTTAACTTTTCTCTGTGAGTATGGCTTCGCCGAAACGTTCCAGAGCCACGCGAAGATCGTCGTGATCAATGGATGATGCGCATTCTTTTATGGCGGCGCGTTTTTCCGGGTCGACCTCCTTTTTTTCCTTTTTGACGTGTGGGGGCGGCACGGCCGCCGCATCGAGAAGAATGCGCGTAAAAGCCTCATAGCCAAGATAGGTATTGATACGGCGACGGATAAGGTCGGCTTTAAAACTGAACTCCATAGCCAACCCTTTGGGAAGGCGGATGGTTAACGTTCCTTTTTTTCGTTGGGCTTCGTGAGGCTGGTAGGGAAAGGTTATCTTGATCGGTGTCGTGTTTTGGGCATACTCGCTCCCGACGATGTCAGCCCAGTGACCGAGCAATGTGGCAAACAGCCCCCAGTCCTTGCCGGCGGAATGACGGGCAACTTTATCGACGGCATCGGCGAGTGGACGTAATTCAATCATGGGAAAGAGTTTGGCCTCGACACGCGAAAAAGTCAAAAACCATCCGAGCCCGGCGGCGTTGCTTCGTTGGTATGACCGGCATCGACGAGAGCTTCCTTGGCGCGCGTTGCCCCATGAAAAGGCCGATCCTTATCGCGTTTGGCTTTCCGAGATGATGTTGCAGCAAACGACAGTGGCGACCGTTACCCCTTATTTTAACAAATTTATCCGGGCTTGGCCGACGTTGACGGCTTTGGCTGGGGCCGATCTCGACGATATTTTGCGAGTGTGGGCGGGGCTCGGGTACTATCGGCGGGCCAAGCTGTTACACGAGGCCGCGCGCATTCTTCAAGCCGATTTTAAGGGACATTTCCCCGACGATGAAGCGGTCTTGCGTTCCTTGCCGGGTATAGGCGTTTACACGGCGGCGGCGATTGCGGCGATTGCGTTCGATAAACCCGCCAATGTGGTCGACGGCAATGTCGAGCGCGTTATGGCGCGCCTTTTCCTTGTCGACGAGCCTTTGCCGCACGCCAAAAAGACGCTTCGAGGTTTGGCCGCGACGTTGGTGCCCTCTCGGCGTCCGGGCGATTATGCTCAGGCGCTTATGGATCTCGGCGCCACGGTTTGTACGCCACGCGCTCCTTCATGTTCGGCTTGTCCATGGAAACGTCATTGCCGCGCGTTTGCCTTGGGAAAGGAAGGGGTTTTTCCACGCCGTCGCGTTCAAAAAGCCAAGCCCATCAGGAAAACAACGGCTTTTGTTCTTTTGAATGATCGCGGCGACGTGTTGCTGCGCCGTCGGCCTTCACACGGCCTTTTGGCCAACATGATGGAGGTTCCGACAAGCCCTTGGCACAAGGGCGAGGCCTTCCCTCAAGAACAGGATTTTGCTTGTACGCCCGCCAAGGCTGTGTGGACAAAGTGCCCCGGTGTTGTGCGCCATGTCTTTTCTCATTTTATTCTTGAGGCTGTGGTTTTTAAGGCCGTCGTTCGCCGAAAACATTCTGGAACGTGGGTTTCTTTGGCTGATCTCGATAAGCAGGCTTTGCCGAGTGTTATGGAAAAAATTATTCGCAGAGCCTGCCTTTCTTAGGGGCTGGACTCATTAATGTCGCGCCCTTTGGATTTGCGATAGGAAGGAAACAGAACCTCTCGAGATTAATAAGTCCAAACCCTCGTTCTGCCGCTTGGAAAAATCTACCTTCGTGCCTATAATAGGCGCGCCTTTCGAAAGGATACGCCCATGCTGCGCCTCCGGACGCTTTTCCCCCTCCTTTGCCTTCTGAGTGCCCTTTTCATAAGCCCTTTGGCTTATGCGCGCGACGGCTATGATTCTGTGTCGTGGAAAAACCTTGTACGCACCTTGGTTCGCTTCAATGCCATTAATCTTGCCTCTCCGGAATTTCTGAAGGAATACGCCATTGTGACCGAGTGCGATCTTTATCAGGCCTATTACAACGATGAATTTAAGTGGAATCGCGTTTTAATGGCCATCAAGGATTCGGTTGAGGCAAACAAAAACTCGTTTCCTCAAAACTATGATCTCGACGTCAGGATGCAGTTGGATCGGTATGATTTTGAGGACAAACGGTTCCGCTTTACGCCGAAAACGGCGCTGTCCAAAGTCAACACGTTTTCTCTTTTTGAGGCAAGAAACGAAGAGTGTGGGTACGATCAGGTTGTTCTCTTGCCGCGCGCTTTTCGTGCCGTGATTCCGTCGGTTCTTTATCTTGAGGGGGTGCCGCTTTCCGAGTCTGAGGCCCAAGCCCTTCTTTCGCGCATGAAGGCCGCGAACAACGCGGACCGTTCGGTTTACGCACGGTATAAATTCCGCATTGTTTATGTCGAGCCGTTACGCCGTGTGCAGGACATTTCACAAACGAACGCGGCCTCGTCGCGGCGTGAGAAAGCGTCAATCGCCGAAAGAAATGCTCGGCTCGATGCCGTCCTCGATTCGATCGAGTTTTACGAAGATATCGATATGACCAAACTTTTTTACCGATATAAACCGGACGGTCAAAAGGCCAAGCCACTTTGAGACGGTGGCCGTTCCTCGGGGTTCTTTTGGCGTAGAGCGGAGAATCGCGCTTGTGGCGCAAAAGAACACGTCTTGCAACGAGGCGTGCCTCTGTCATCATGGGGCCGCCGCGTTTAAAATGTCCGAGACGTTTTTGTTCCCGCGAGGACGCGTTCTTGCAGGACGTTTTTTCGAAAGGAAAAAAGTTTGGCCGGGCGCCCGGACGTTCCCTCTTTGATGCGCCCCGTTTCTTCGACGAGGCCCTGCCTTTCGATAAGGCGGCGAAAGTTTTGCTTGTGAAGAGGGGTTCCAGCAAGAGCTTCGACGGTGTTTTGAAGGTCGAGCATCGTGAATTCCTTGGGAAGAAGCTCAAAAACGACGGGGCGATATTTGATTTTGGCGCGCAGACGTGCCATTGCCGTCGCGACGATGCGCCGGTGATCGTAGGCCATGGCTTCACCGAGACAAAGTTTCTTGGGACGGGGCGCTTCGGCAACAAGCCCCACCTCCCATAAAAGCTCGTAGCGTTGCAGAACGAGTTCTTCGTTCCAAGAACGTGGATCCGAAGGAAATGTGCCTTGGATGCGTGTGGCGCGTTCCTTCTTCTGGGCTGTTGAAGCGGCCTTGTTTTTCCACGCGTTCAGGGCGGGGAGAATGGTTTCGGCGATAAGGGGAGGTGGGCCAAGGCGATGGTCTTCCCAAGGAAAATGCTTGTACCAAGGCGACCATGGCGATTTTTGTGGGCCTGAAGATTCGCGGACCAAGGCCAGATATCCAATGGACACAGCGCGGGCGTCGGCCGAGCGTCGTCCACGGTCGGCAAAGGTGTAGAGTTGTTCAATATACCCGAGGGTTTTATGAGCCTTCATCTTGGCCCATGCACGCAGACCTTGTTCAAGCGTACGGTGGTTTGTTTCGAAGGGCCCGCAGGGCAGAGAGAATCCGTCCGTTGTTAGGATGCTGGGGCTGCCTGCTTCGACGGCGACGATAACGGCGTTTAGTTCAAGAAGGACGGCTGAAAGACGCCCCGGTTCCATCATTTACCACGACGACGTACGCGAAGACGAGTCATCGGTTTCCATTTGGTCGACGATATAGCCAATGCCGGTTCCGGCCACGCCGCCGATCGCCGCGCCGCATGAGACGCATCCGCCCATAATGACGGTTCCCAAAGCGCCGACGGCCGTTCCGGCGGCCGCGCCGGTCAGCATGCGCTGCTCTTGAGGGGTCAGCTCGGAACATCCCGCCAGAGCCAGCAGCCCAAAAACCAGCAGGGACTTTCTTGCGACGGTGCCGATAGACATAGCACTCTCCTTAGAATTCAAACGAGGAAATTACGGTAACCCTATGTCAAGGAAGGTAAAAAAATGGTGAAGACGGCATCCTTTTTGAGAGAAATCTTAACAAACAAGAAGGCTTATCTTTTATGGCGAAGGGTGCTGGCGTGATGCCTTGTGGAGTTTTGCTTGTGCAAACAGAAGAAGCGTTGACGGGTCTAACTGCCCTAGATGCTTGATGTTTTTTCCAGCGGCGAACACAAGTTGTTCGGATTCCCTTTGGCTTAGGATGTTTTTTTCGTCGAGTTCTTTTCTTGCCTTAAGGACGGCGTCCGCCAAGTCTTCTCTGTTTTGGGCTATGAAATAGAGAATATCGAGAAGAATTTTCCCGTTAGCCTGAAAGGGCCGTGCGATAGCCGCCTTGGTAAGGGTGGTGATGGTATCGGCATCAACGAACGATGGATCCTCTGCCACACGGGAGGCGAGTTCTTCAATAGGGCCACAGTTTACCAGAAGATCAACTTGCGTTTTGGTCACGGGGGTCTTTTTAGACGAGGCCGTGACGCCCCCTTTTTTCAGGGGTCGAAAAACACGAAGAGATTGTTTGTTGTTTGGTCTTTGCTCGGCCATGTTAGGGGCGAAAGCTGGGCCGATCTTGTTGTGACCAAGGGTTTCCCTTTTCATTTCATTGAAAAGTGTTTTCGCTTCCGGATTCCATCGAAGAAGAGTTTTCACAAGCAGAGGCTCATCTTGAGGAAACGTAAGGATGAGGTTCTTAAGAAAACTCCGGGCGGATTCATACATCTCGGCGTTGTTTTTTTCTTTCGAGTTGAACAGAAGCCCGCTTGCACAAACAAAGGCGTGGTTTTTCAACGGGGGCTTTCGAAGCGCTTTTTTAAAAACAAAGGCAAGGGCGTCTTCGCGGTAATCGAACTTCTCCGTTTTCAGGGCGATCTTGCACGCGATAACGGTTGCCGCTTCTTCAAGATCGTCGCCTTTGTTGGAGAGGGAGGTCAAAAGGGCAAAGAAGGCGTTGTTGGCACTGGAATAGCTCCAATCATGGCTTTTTTCTGCCACGATGTTGACGGATTGATCGAGGGCCTTCAAAAGAGATGGGGCTAAAGACGGCTTCTGTCGAAGCTTGTTATCGGCAAAGGTAAGGGCTTTTTGTGCCCTCTCTTCGTTGCGTTGTTTTAAGGAAAGAAGGAGAAGCTCTGGCACAAGCGTGCTCATCGAGAGATCTTTGCTTCCTTGAAACGGATATTCGCTGCTGTTTTCCAAGAGCCGGTTAAGGAATTGAATCTGATCTTCCATACAGGCCTTTTCGTAGGCCGAGAGCAGATCTTTTGTTTTCAACTTTTGCGTGCTCATGTTCTTTTGTTCCGCGCTCCTTTTAGACGAGGCCTTCATGGTAGGAAAGAATGAAAAGATATCGTACAAAATTCTATGGTTAATTTGGGTCCTGATCTCTATGCGTGTAACAAATTGTAAGAATGCTTGTCTTTTCTTGATAACGGCATGCGTGTACATATAAATCAGGATGTTACCGAAAAATCGGGCCGGAAAAATAAGGATTTGTTTTTATGTCTTATGAACCGTTTCTTGACGATCAAGGGTTGAAAAACACCGTACCCCCTGCGTTGGGTGGAGCGGGGGAGACCTTTGCGCTTCAGCAAACGTTGGCTCGCGAGGTCGCTTGCTCCGGGGTTGGCGTTCATTCTGGCCAGACCGTTCATATGCGTTTATGCCCAGCTTCCGAGAATACGGGGATCGTTTTTATTCGGACCGACCTTGTCAACGGGGCGCGTACGGTCAATGCGCGTTGGGACAATGTGGTCGACACGCGTTTGTGCACCGTTATTGGGAATGATCACGGCGGCCGCGTGGCCACGGTTGAGCATCTTATGGCTGCCCTTTTTGCTTGCGGCGTGGATAATGCCCGCATTGAAATTGACGGCGGAGAAGTGCCGGTTATGGATGGCAGCGCCGATGTTTTTGTCGGCCTTTTGGACGAGGCGGGACTTGCGCGCCAAAAAGCGCCACGCCGAGTCATTGATATTTTGGCGCCTGTTGACATCGTTTGCGAAGGTCGGCGCGTCAGCTTATCGCCGGCGGCCGAGCCGCGCTACAGCGTGACAATCGATTTTGACAGCGCTCCCATCAAGAGGCAGCGCTACGACATGGTTCTTTCTCCGGATGCCTTTAGGGATGAAATCTCTCGGGCGCGGACGTTTGGTTTTTTTGAACAGGTCGATCAGCTCAAGAAGATGGGGCTTGCGCAGGGCGGGTCATTGGAGAATTCCATTATTATCAAGGATGGCCGAGTTCTTAATGAAGACGGTTTGCGTTATGAGGACGAGTTCGTGCGCCATAAGCTTTTGGACGCCATTGGTGACTTGGCCTTGGCCGGGGCTGTGCTCCGGGGCCATTTCGAGGGCGCTTGCTGCGGTCATGCCCTGAATAACCGCTTGTTGCGCGCTTTGTTCTCTAAGCCCGACGCCTGGCGTATTGCCGAGGATGGGTTTTGGGGACTTCACGCGGCTGTTGCCTGATCCGCCGCTTTTTATGCTATAAACGAAAGGCTTGTCGCTGGGTTGATTCGGTATGCCTTGTCGTTTTTCTTTTCGGTTCAGTCCTCTTGTTTTGACGTTCGCCTTGGCGGCGGGCGTGACGGCGTGCGCCGGAAACGTGCCTCATGACGAGGTCGCGCCGGAGGAAGCTGTCGACGTTCTTTACACAAAGGGCGCGGACGCTTTGGATCGCGGCGCCTATAAAGAAGCGGCAAAGAACTTTGCGGAGGTCGATCGGCAACATCCCTATTCGTCGTGGGCCCTGCGCGCCGAGATTATGGAAGCGTTTTCGTATTACAAGGATATGGATTACGACAAGGCGATCCGTGCTTTGGACCAGTTTATCGAGCTCCATCCAGGAAACGCCGACGTTGCCTATGCGTATTATCTGAAAGCGTTATGTGATTACGAGCGCATCTTTGACGTCAAACGCGATCAGGCTGCAACCCGGCGGGCGCTGGAAGGCTTGCAGGGCATCGTTCAGCGTTTTCCCGATACGGAGTACGCGCGCGACGCCTCTTTGAAGATAGGCCTTATCCGCGACCATTTGGCCGGAGCCGAGATGGATGTGGGACGCTATTATCTTAAACGCCACCTTTATATCGCCGCCATCGGCCGCTTTAAGACGGTCGTCGATCGGTACCAAACCACAAGCCACGTTCCGGAAGCTCTGGAACGTTTGGTTGAATGCTATGTGGCTTTGGGTATGGCCGGAGAGGCGCAAAAAAACGCGGCTGTTTTGGGATATAATTTTCCTGGCAGCGATTGGTATCGGGACGCCTATAATCTTTTAAAGAAAAAAGGCCTTGTTTCGGACGGCGAGAAATAAGTGTCGGGGCGGACGAGCATGCTGACGCGCCTTGTTATTTCAAATGTGGTTCTTATTGAGAAGCTGGCTTTGTCTTTCGACGGGGGCCTGAACGTTTTTACGGGCGAGACGGGGGCCGGCAAGTCGATTGTCCTCGACGCGCTGGGGCTGGCCTTGGGCGGACGAAGCGACGCCGGACTTGTGCGCGCTGGCGCCGGGCAGGCCTCGGTGACGGCGGAATTTTCTTTGAACGAGAACCATCCTGTTTTCTCCTTGGCGCGCGAGCAGGGGTTGGATGCCGGGAACCCGATCCTTTTGCGGCGTGTGGTCGGCCAAGACGGCAAGAGCCGCGCGTTTTTCAACGATCAGCCCATCGGGGTCGGCCTGTTAAGGCAGTTCGGCGAGACACTTTTGGAAATTCACGGACAGTTTGACACGCAAGGGCTTCTGAATGCGGGAACGCATAGGGCGTTGCTGGATTCCTTCGGCCGTTTGTCGGATTTGTGCGCGGAAACGGTACGGGCCTTTGCCGCATGGAAGGAAGCCGTAGCCGAGGAAAAAGTGGTCCGGGAAGCGCATGCCCGCGCCATGGCCGAGGAGTCGTTTCTGCGCGGCTCGGTGGACGATCTGACGGCGCTTGATCCCCATCCGGGCGAGGCAGAGACGTTGGCGGCCGAACGCGCGACGCTTCAGCATCGCGAGAAGATCGCCGAAGCCCTGACGTCGGTCCTAACGCTTTTGGACGGCGAGCGTGGCGCGGTGTCGTCGTTGGCGCAGGCGGCCAAGGCGATGGCGCGGGTGGCGGACAAGGCGCCGGGGCTTTCGGACGTTCTTGGCGGCCTGGATCGGGCGTTGAACGAGGCGACCGAGGCATCCCAAGCGGCGGGGCATTTTTTCTCGGAGCTGGATTCCGGTCCCGACGCGCTGCAGAAACTTGACGATCGCCTGTTTGCCTTGAGGGCGGCGGCGCGCAAACATAATGTGCCGGTTGATTCCTTGCAGGATGTCTTGGAGGATTTTTCGGCGCGGTTGGCTTTGTTGACGGACGAAAGCGCACGGTTGGCTCAATGCGCCGCCCAAGCGGATCAGGCGTTCGACGCTTATCGAAAACAGGCCGAGAGGTTGAGCGCAAAAAGACGACTGGCGGCGAAAACGCTCGAAAAAGAAGTTAATCGGGAACTTCCGCCCCTTAAGTTGGACCAAGCTCGGTTTGCGGTCGATATCCTACCGTTGGACGAAGCTCAGTGGGGCGCCGAGGGAACGGACCGTGTCATGTTTTTGGCGACGACGAACAAAGGATCGCTGCCGGGGCCTTTGCAGAAGATTGCCTCGGGTGGGGAGCTGGCGCGTTTCATGTTGGCTTTGAAAACGGTTTTGGCTGCGGCGGATCCCGTGCCGGTTTTGGTTTTTGACGAAGTCGATGCGGGAATTGGCGGCGCGGTTGCCTCGGCGGTCGGGGAACGGCTTGCCGGTTTGGCCGCCGACGTTCAGATTTTGGTCGTGACCCACAGCCCGCAGGTTGCCGCGCGCGGCGACCATCATTGGAAGCTGGCCAAAAGGATTGAGGGAGAGAAAACCTTAACGGAGGCGACATGTCTCGACCGGGGGGCGCGCTGCGAGGAGATTGCCCGGATGCTGGCCGGAACCGAAGTGACGGAGGCGGCCCGTCGAGCGGCCGAAAGCCTTTTGGATGAAACAAAGTCCCCATCATTCCGGAAAAAGGCCAAAAAATAAGCGAAAAAATTCCTTCGCTTCGCGGAAAAGGCTTGATATAAAGCCTGCCTGTTCAGGAAAAAGGCACATCTTGATCTTGAGCGGGTGTAGCTCAATGGTAGAGCCCCAGCCTTCCAAGCTGGTCACGTGGGTTCGATTCCCATCACCCGCTCCAGCACGGTGGCCGTGCATCCATTCGTTTTTTCAGGATCTATGGATAGATCGTTTCAGAAAGGGCTGATTTGCGCGCGCCTTTGGAGACCGGGCGCGGCGTTTGCCTTTGTTCTCCGGACCGGCGTTTTTTTCTTCTTTTAAGACGCCTGGCGCATTAATTTAGCCTTACCCAGACGTTTTGCATGAGGCTGTATGAGAAAAGTTCTTATTCTTGGGGCGACCGGCATGATCGGGAACGGTTTGTTTCGTGCCCTTGTGCCGGGTGGGGATTTGGATGTTTGCGGCACCGTACGTGCGCCTTCCGATCGTTCTCTTTTCGATTCCGCGGAGGCCGAGCGCTTGATTCCAGGCGTTTTCGCCGAAGATTGGGATGGGCTTAGCCGTCTTCTGGCCGAGAGGCGGCCGGACGTTGTGATTAACGCCATCGGTATTGTCAAACAACTCGACGCGGCCAAAGATTCCTTAAAGGTTCTTTCGTTGAACAGTTTGTTCCCGCACAAGCTGGCCCTTTTGTGCCGCCTTGCCGGGAGCCGTTTGATCCAGATTAGTACGGATTGCGTTTTTTCCGGGAAAGACGGCCGTTATCGCGAAACCGATAGTGCCGATGCGACGGATCTTTATGGCCGGGCTAAATTTCTTGGGGAGATCGACTACCCGAACACCGTGACGTTGCGAACATCGACCATAGGCTCCGAGCTGCGGAGCGGGCACGGCTTGATGGAATGGTTCTTGTCGCAGGAAGGAACCGTTCGCGGTTTTACCAAGGCCCTTTATTCGGGCGTTCCGACAATCGAATTGGGTCGTGTTATACGTGAGCATGTCTTGCCCAATGAAACCCTTCAGGGGTTGTACCACGTTTCCTCCAAGCCCATCAGCAAATATGATCTTCTGTGCTTGGTTAAGGAGGCTTGCGGCAAGGCGGTCGATATTGTCCCCGATGATACGGTTTGCGTTGACCGTTCGCTCGATGGCGGAAAGTTTAAGGCGGCGACGGGGTATGAGGCGGCTTCATGGCCCGATCTGGTTAAGCTGATGGTGCCGGAGTTAAAAAGGGCCATGGCTCCCGACGGCGGCTAGAGGCCCTTCCGGGTTTGTTTCCGCTCGATTTTTTCTTAAAAAGGTGACTATGCGTATTCTTATTCTGACCCAGTGGTTTCAGCCGGAACCTTTTTTAAAGGGTCTTTGTTTTGCTAAAGAACTTCGAAATCAAGGGCATGACGTTCATGTGTTGACGGGCTATCCGAATTATCCTTCGGGCAAGCTTTATCCAGGGTACACGATAAAGGGTGTTTTGCGCGAAACGATGGATGGCGTGCCGATTACGCGCGTGCCTCTTTATCCAAGTCATAACAAGTCAAAAATTGCGCGGGCGGCGAATTATCTCAGCTTCGCCTTCTGCGCCATGGTTGTCGGTGTGTTCATGCGTTTCAAGCCGGATGTGATTTACGCCTATCATCCGCCGCTGACGGTGGATATCGCGGGATGCCTTATCGGGTTCTTTCGACGTGTTCCCGTCGTCGTCGACGTTCTCGATCTTTGGCCGGATACGTTGGCCGCCAGCGGTATTCTCAAGAACAGGACCCTTTTGAAGACGATCGGTTGGCTGGCGCAAAGAATTTATCGTCAGGCGGCGGCCATCGTTGTGCCGACGGAAGGCTATTACAAGAAATTTTTGACGCGTGGCGTGCCTCAGAAGAAGCTTCATCTGATTCATAATTGGTGCGACGAAGAGGCTCTTGCGCAGCGGTCTTTGTCGCAGCCCGGTTTGCTCGCGTCGTTCAAGGGAAGATTTACGGTTGTCTATGCGGGAAACATGGGGCCGGCGCAGGCGTTGTTTCGCGTGTTAGACGCGGCGGCCCTTCTTAAAAAGAAGCGCGATGACATTCAGTTCGTTTTTGTCGGCGATGGTCTGGATTCCACCGCCTTGAAAAAGGATGCGTCCGCGCGTCAACTTTCCAACGTGTCCTTCTTTCCGCAGATGCCTATGAACGAAGTCGGCCATGTCCTTGACGCGGCCGACGCTTTGCTCGTGCATTTGCGCGTCGATCCTTTGTTCACGATTACCATTCCGTCCAAGACGCAGGCGTATCTTTTTGCGGGCAAGCCGATTGTCATGGCGGTCGCGGGGGATGCAAAGTCGTTGATCTTGCGCGCGCAGGCCGGGGTTTGCGCCGTACCGGAGGATCCCCATTCTCTTGTCCAAGCGGTTGAATCGCTCGCGGATCTTTCGGAATCCGAACGGGTTGCTATGGGGAAGAGGGGGCGGCTTTATTACGATGAAAATTTGTCTCTGAAAATCGGCACACGCTTGATGGCGGCGGTTTTCGCGTCGTGCGTCAAAAGAGGACGGTGAGGCGTCAGATCAGAGGCGTCACTTCTTTTGTGCCTTGATAACCGAAACGACCCGCGCGACATCGTCTTCATCCATTTCCGTTCCTGAAGGAAGACACAGGCCTTGGTTGAAAAGGCCTTCGCAGACTGAGCCGCCGACCATGGGGGCGTCCTTAAAAAGCGGCTGCATATGCATCGGTTTCCACAAAGGCCGCGATTCGATGTCTTCTTTTTCAAGAGCCAGCCGAACATCTTCGTACGTCGCGCCAAAGTGCGCCGGATCGATCAGGATAACCGTCAGCCACCGATTGCCTTGGCCGTAAGGCGCTTCCGGCATGAAGCTTATCCCATCCACATCCGTCAGCGCTTCTTCATACAGCGTGAAAATTTCCCGCCGCCGCTTGACTCGTTCCGCCACGACCTCCATCTGACCGCAGCCGATGGCGGCCACGACGTTGCTCATCCTGTAATTGTAGCCGTAGGTCGTATGCTGATAATAAGGGGCCGGATCCCGTGCTTGGTGCGAAAGGAAATGTGCCCGTTCGACAAGCTTCGGGTTATGAGAGGCCAGCATGCCGCCTCCCGACGTCGTGATGATTTTGTTGCCGTTGAACGAAAAGGCGGCCATCAACGCGCCGTCGCCGCAATGCCGGTTTTTATAACGTCCCCCTACGGCTTCGGCTCCGTCCACGACGACGGGAATGCCATAGGGTTTGCAACAGTCTAAGATGGCGTCCAAGTCGCAGCTTTGTCCATAAATGTCCGTAGGGACGACGACTTTGGGAAGGGTCCCTTTCTTGGCGTCATCGGCCAACGCTTGCGCCAAAAGATTCGGATCCATGGTCCATGTTAAGGGGTCGCTGTCGATAAAGACGGGCGTCGCTTTTTCAAAAAGGGCCGGGGTGACTCCGCCGATAAACGTTAGGCTTGCGTAGTAAACGCGGTCGCCCTGTTCGACGTCAAGCAGCCTTAGGGCCAAATGAAGCGCCGCCGTACCGCAGCTTACCGCCGTCGCATGAGGGATTCCGGTAAACGTCGCGAACCGTTTTTCAAATTTCATCAGCATCGGTCCCGTTGGCGCGATGTAATTCGAGTCAAAGACGTCGCGGATGAAGTCGAGCTCCTTGCCGCCCATGTGCGGCGGAGAAAGAAAAAGGCGTGCCATTAAAGACCCTTGTTTAAAGACATAACGTTTGTTTCTTTATGTTTTGCGCGGACGTAATCGTCAAAGCGCGACATCGTCGCTTCGCCTTCGGCATGAATGCCTCGGCGCGACAGAACGGAGCCAAGCGTAGCCCAAGCGATGGTCAAGTCAAGCCAAAGACTCCAACGCTCGACATAGGCGACGTCGAAGGCCAGCTTTTCCTCCCAGTTCAACGCGTTTCGGCCATGGACTTGGGCCAGTCCCGTAAGACCGGGGCGTACGCGATGGCGTTTTTTTTGGACCTCATCGTAGAAAGGAAGATACTCCGGCAAGAGGGGGCGAGGCCCGATAAAGCTCATCTCCCCCTTCAGGATGTTAAACAGTTCGGGAAGTTCATCAAGGCTTGATGCCCTCAACGCTTTACCGAAGGGCGTTAACCGTTGAGCGTCGTCAAGAAGCTTCCCCTCTTTGTCCCGGCTGTTCCGCATGGAGCGAAATTTAAAGAGCGTGAACGGCTTTTCATTTTTTCCGATGCGTGTTTGGCGGAAAAGAACGGGGCGGCCGAGTTTGATCCAGATGCTTAGGGCAAGCCCTGCCATCAAGGGAACTGTGACGACAAGAAGGAACAGGGCGGCAATAAAGTCGACAAGACTTTTTAGGGCGCGTTGCATGGAAAACCTAAAAAGGTTGTTTCGTGGCGGGCTTTGAGTAGCTCATCGCCCAGCCTAGGGCAAGCCAGAAGGGAATGGCAACCCAATTGTTGAAAAAGCCCGTCGTGATGAACAGGGGCATAAGCCGCATGGCCAGCATGGCGCCAAGCCCCCAAAAAATGAGGTCTGTCCTGTGAGAAAGAACGCTTTTCCCCATGCTGAAAAAAAGGACAAAGCCGAATCCGATAAAGCCCAGAAGTCCGATAACGCCTTCTTCCGAAAACCACTCCATATAGGCGTTGTGCGGGTGAGTATAGCAGCGCAAGTACTCGGTATCCGGTACCGTTACGGGCCCAAAGCGTTCTTCGGGACACAGGACGCGAAACTGCTTTATGCCGACGCCGAAAAGGGGATTCGTCATGCCGACGTCAAGGGCGCTGCGCCAAACAAGGGCGTAGGGGGATTCCGTCTTTTCTTTCATGGTTTCAAGCGTGGAGGCGAACTGCCGTTCGGCCAGATGCGGCGATTGGGCCAAGAGGATGCCGAGCCCGAGAAGGGCGGCAAAAGCCGAAAGCCCGTAAGCGGGTTTGGCGCGCACCAGAAAGAAAAGCCACACGGCGACGATGAAAGCCGCAAAGAGGAACCCCATACGGTCGCCGCTGAGAAAGACGGCTTCGAAACTTATGGTAGTTACGAGGAAGGAGAGGAGAAATTTTTTCTTTTGAAGAAGCCAGAAAAGAACCGGGGCGAAAAGGTTGGCGATCGTCATGCCGAGGATCGGGCGGTTGTAAGGGCCTGTCAGGCGCGTTTCGTACCACCATGTATGGCCGAGCACGTCATAACCGGTGATGTATTGGATGATGGCGTCGGAAGAAAGAAAAAGAACGGCGGCGGTTAAACTTTGCAGAAGCCTTGTGCGGCCTTTTTCTTCGGCCAGCGTCCAGTCGGCCAAACTTGCGGCGAAAACGATGTAGCGCACCCAAACGAAAGCCGCCCAAAGAGCATCGCCCGGCATGCCGGGAATAAATGCGGCGCGAACGACGGTATAGAGCCATAAAAGAAGCGCCGCGACTACCCACGGTTTTTTAACCCAGCCCCATTTTTTATGGAGGGCGCTGTCGGCGAAGAAAAGAAGCGCTGTTGCCGACACGAGGACATCGGCGGGCGCGCGTCCGACGACCAGGGCGAGCGGTATCAGGATCGTGAGCCAAGTTCCCCAATTTTCGAGCGATCCAAGGGCTTTTTTAATATTTGTTTCTTTTTTCATGGTGATAAGGGCGCTTTTCAGAAGGGCAGGAAGGTACAGTCTTGTCGGTCGGAACGCAACAGCCAATAAGGCCTTTGCACGCGGAAAGGCCTGAGGCTAAAGTCTGGTTCAGAAGCCAACAGTTAAGGAATGATGCGATGAACGGGCGATCGGTATTTTTGTTAGCGGCGATTGTTACGGGAAGCTTGTGCTTGAGCCTTGCGGCGCACGCGGCTTCCGGCGTTGGCGAGGAAGCGTCGGCTTTCGTCGCGACGACGCGCGATGGATCGCTGTTTGATCTGTCAACGCGGCGGGACAAGGTCGTCCTCATAAATTTTTGGACGAGCTGGTGCAAGCCGTGTCACGAGGAGCTTCCTATCATCGAAGCCTTGTGGCGAAAATACAGATCACAGGGCCTTGCGGTGCTCACAATCAATGCCGATAATGCCCGCACGCGCAAGCAGGCGGAACAAGTCGCCGGATATTTTACCTTTCCGACCGCTATGATCGAAGCCGTGAAGAAGAACGACCTTTTGACCTTATCGTCCGTTCCTGTCACGTATTTGATCGGCAAAGACGGCGTTGTTCGGGATATTTTCCAGCCCCCTCAAAATGCTTTTGTCGCCGAAGCCCTTGAGGCCCGGATCAAGGCGTTGCTTGACGAAAAGAAAGAGAAAAAAACGCCGGAAGAGCCTGCCGAAGAGAAGAAGGAGATCCCATCAAAATCAACCCCTGACAAAGCCGAAAGCTCGTCATGAGGATTTTTGGGCCTAAACGGCAACAAGCCGTTTCAGACAACAGCCCGTCGTTATGGCGTCATGCCTTGCCTTGTCCCAAGCGCGACGATTACAAGTACAGCCGCGGGACGGTCTTGGTTCGTGGCGGTGCCGTGATGA
The DNA here is from genome assembly GCA_028690155.1 of Alphaproteobacteria bacterium. GTDB lineage: Bacteria > Pseudomonadota > Alphaproteobacteria > UBA9219 > UBA9219 > CAIXLI01. The sequence goes on from JAQVBU010000007.1 coordinate 108,333, forward strand.
CGGGCGCGGCGCGGTTGGCGGCGCGTGCAGCACAGCGTATGGGCGCAGGCCTTGTCACGTTGGCCGTGCCTGAGACAGCGCGTTCCATTTACGCCCAAGCCATGGAAAGCGTCATCGTTCGACCGGCGGATACGACGGTCGAATGGCGTTCGATCCTGGGAACAGGACGGCCTGCGGCGGCGTTGATCGGACCGGGGCTCGGCGCGGGCGATGGGACAAAAGCGGATGTTCTTGCGGCGTTGGAGCGTCGGCTTCCGACGGTCGTGGATGCGGACGGCCTAACGGCCTTTGCCGACGATCCGTCGAAACTTTTGAAAGCGCTGCACGGCGGATGCGTGTTGACTCCGCACGAGGGCGAGTTCGCTCGGCTTTTCGGAATCTCGAAAGACGATAAGATTGCGCGAGCCAAGGTTGCCGCGCGATGGGCGGGGTGCGTGGTTCTTCTGAAGGGCGCCGATACGGTTATCGCGACACCGGACGGCAAGGTTCGCGTCAATCGTCACACGACGCCATGGTTGGCTACGGCGGGATCGGGAGATGTGCTGGCCGGTATGATCGCGGGCTTGATGGCTCAGGGTATGGTGCCGTTCGACGCGGCTTCGGCGGCGGCGTGGATGCATGGGGATGCCGCGCTTAGGGTTGGTGCAGGTCTTATTGCCGAGGACCTCGTTGCGGAAATTCCCTCTATTCTAAAGCAGTTTTTCTAAAGCAGTTTTTCTAATCCGCGGGAAAGTTGTTAACGCTAATATAATTTTTCTTCGTGAAGGCTTTTGTAGCTGCTATTCTTGCAGTGCTGCTTTGGCGGCATTCGATTTGTCCTTATTTTAGGAGAGTTAATCATGACAATGAACTCTTCGGACAGTCCCGTTCGTTCAGTGCGCAAAACGATGAATAAGCGTTTGGGCGAGATTATCAGTGGCATTATCGGCGATTCCAGCATTCAGGAACTCTTCGAGAGGGCAGGAGGGCATCCCGACAAATACAAAGGCCTTTCCACGGGTGAGATTGCTCTTGATCTGGGTGCGATTACAGAAGAAACCAAAACGGCACTTCTTGTTGCTCAGGCGGCAGAGCGTACGGCGCGGTTGGCGGACGATGTGATCAGTGGTAAGAACAAAATGCCGCGCGTTTTTTTTGATGGCGATCTTTTTGAGTTTGTCGGTTCTTACCGCGATCCCGGAATTTTGCGACATGCGCGTGCTACGCGGATTGCTGCGCAGATTTTTCACGACGATGATCATGTCTTTAGGGGGCACGGTCTGACAGAGGCGGGGCCTGCGGGGAAAAGGATCGATTATGCCAAAGGTTTTAAAGCGGCTGCATCCGAGCTTTATGCGGTTGCTGGGGCTATGTTAGACCAAGAAGGACACAGCGAGGCGGCCAAGAAATTGGGCCTTGTTTCCGAAAGCCTTTGGACAGAAACAGCCAAGGAATACTCTCCCAATCAGGCTATGTGGATTATGGCTGCGGCTGAGCCCGTAGGGAGCGGGCGTTCAGTAGGATACAATAATTTTAACAGGGGGATGTCGCAGGATGTTTTATGGTGGATGTCGGTTCTAACGTTGCCGGAAGGGCGGGTTCTACACCGCCCTAATGTTCGTCCGCGCGGCAACGATACTTCTCTTGACAATGGATAACGTTGCCGGATCTGTCTTGCCAAGCCAAAGGTGGCGGCATGGAGGCATGGTGATACCGCGCTTAGGGGTGGTGCAGGTCTTATTGCCGAGGACCTCGTGGTGCAGATCCCCTTTGTTTTGAAAGAGTTTTACAGGGGCCGGTGAACGGCTTTGCCTTAAAAGCGGAGATTGTGTCGGTTAACCATAAAAAGTTTTTTTATTTTTGTGCGCAAGAGATATCTTTGTGGATGCGGTCCACTTACGAGCGGTTGCTGTTATGTCTAAGCCGGAAATTGATTCCGTTGAAACGACGCGGGCGACGATGTCCAAGCGTTTAGGAGAAATTATCACCGACGTTATCGGCGATGCTCGCATCCAGGAACTTTTTGAACAGGCCGGAAAACATCCGGACGAGTATAAGGACGTTCCTACCGGAATGATTGCCCTTGATTGGGGTGTGATTACGCCTGAAACGAAAACGGCGCTTTTGGTCGCTCAGGCGCCGCGGAACGGGCGGCCTTGTTGGCGGACGATGTGATCGAAGGCAAGAACGCGATGCCTGCATTTTGTTCGATGACGGTGTTTTTAAGTATGTCGGAGCTTCCCGTGACCCCGAAATTTTGCGACATGCGCAGGGCGTATGGATGGCGGCGCAGATGTTTTACAATGATTCTAATGTCTTCGGAGCCAATAAGCCGGCGGGGGCGAAGGTCGATTATGCTAAAGGATTTAAGGCCGCCGCGTCGGAGCTTTATGCCGTTGCCGCCGATATGTTAGAGCACGAAGGCCACGACGAAGCGGCCAGGAATTTTGCCCGTGTTTCCGAAAGCCTTCAGACGAAAACCCGCGCGGGATGCACGCCCCATGACGCTATGCGTATTATGACCAAAAAGGTTAGCGTGGGGACGCCTTTCGGCGACGTTTTGTTGTGTTTGATGAGCCTGACATCGCCTCAGAAGAGGGCCTCGCATCCCGGCCCTGTCCGTCGATATGGCGCGGATAACGCGTGCAACAACGGCTAAAGCGGTGTAGCCGTCGTGCCAAGAGAGCGGCGAAGGTTCTTGGTCGATTTGAGGGGGAAGAGTTTCGTGAATTAAAGGCTGATTTCTAATCCTCCGCCGCTTCTTTCCCGACAATAGGCCGCATGGTCGGGAAAGCGATAACGTCCCGGATGGTGGGGCTGTCCGTCATGAGCATGGCGAGGCGATCAATGCCGATGCCGAGGCCCCCCATTGGAGGCATGCCAAACGCAAGCGCACGAATAAAATCGGCGTCTATTGGATGCGGCGGATCATCGGGGCCGCGCTTCTGTTCCGCCTGCTCCAGAAACCGCGCTTTCTGCTCGCGCGGGTCATTGAGCTCGCTGAATGCGTTCGCAAGTTCCCATCCATTGATATATGTTTCAAAACGTTGTGCGACGTTTGGACGGTCGGGCCATGCCTTTGCCAGCGGAGAAATTTCTTTCGGCAAGTCGATGACGTGTGTCGGTTGGATGAGGGTGTGTTCAACTTTCTTGCCAAACACCGCCTCGACGATCTGACCCCAGCAGAGGCCATCTTCCAAAAGCACGCCGATCTTCTTCGCTTCGCGCAAAGCGTCGTCGGCATTCGGGAACTTGTCGAGATCAAGTTTCGTCACTTCGCGGATAAGCTCTGTCATACCCTTGCGCGGCCACGGCGGCGTAAAATCAATTTCTTTATCTCCAAACGGCAGCTTCATCGTGCCATTCAGTTTCATGGCAACATGGGACACGATTTGCTCAGTAAGCTCGATCATGCTCGTAAAATCAACATAACACTGATAGATCTCAATCGACGTAAACTCGGGGTTATGTTTCGGGCTGAGGCCCTCATTGCGGAAGCAGCGATTGATCTCGAATATTTTTTCCGAAATGCCGCCGATGGCGAGACGCTTCAAAAACAGCTCTGGCGCGATGCGCATGTAAAGCGTCATATCGAGAGCTTCGTGGTGCGTCAAAAAGGGCTTCGCGATCGTACCGCCAGCGATCGTGTGCATCATGGGAGTCTCGACTTCAAGAAAACCGCTATCTTCAAGATAACGCCGGATATAAGAGATCATTTGATAGCGTTTTCTTAATGTGTTGCGCGTTTTTTCCGTTACCGCGAGGTCTTGCTCACGATGGCGAAATCGGAATTCAATGTCTTTCAGGCCATGAAATTTTGCGGGGGGTGGCTCAACGGCTTTGCTTAGAATTGTGAGACTTTCGGCATCAACCGTGATTTCTCCGCGAGGCGTACGGCGCACGAGCCCGCTGACGCCAATAATATCTCCCAGATCGAGAAGCTTCAGCAGATCGGCTCGCGCGACGTCCAGCGTTTTGATGTTGTGAAAAATTTGAAGACGTCCGCTGTCATCGAGGATGTCGATAAACATGCCGTTGTTGCGTATGGACATGATGCGGCCAGCCACGCTGACGCTCTTTCCGGAAGTCTCTCCGGGGTTAAGCGCGGAAAATTCTTTTTTAATATTTTCCGCGCTGTGCGTTTTTTCGAACTTTGTAATGAAAAACGGATTTCCAAATTTTGCCGTGATTTCATCCAATCGTGCGAGGCGGCGCGAGGTTTCTTCCCTGGATGAAAAAACAAGGTCCACAGGCTGTTCCATTTTCTTTGAAGTCCTTATCTTCTTAAGTGATGAATTTTTATGGCCGTTTCTTGAGTAATAAGGGTCGCCCCTTCTTCCGAGAAACAAACTTACGGGCCATTTTTGCTGATTTTTTGAAGAAAGTCGAGGTAGAGTTTTTAGAAGACGGGGGCCGTTATTTTTATAAGACGAAAAAATAGCCAGAGTAACAGACGTACCCTGATGGCTCCGGTCTTTCCCCGCTTGTAACATCTTGGGGGATGAGCGTGCTGGAGCGGGTGAAGGGAATCGAACCCTCGTCGTAAGCTTGGGAAGCTTCTGCTCTACCATTGAGCTACACCCGCTCGGAAGCCTTAAACGAAGGCTTTTTATCTTGCTCGCCTTCGCTCGCGGGCATTGAGCTACACCCGCTCGGAAGCCTTAAACGAAGGCTTTTTATCTTGCTCGCCTTTGCTCGCGGGCATTGAGCTACACCCGCTCGGAAGCCTTAAACGAAGGCTTTTTATCTTGCTCGCCTTCGCTCGCGGGCATTGAGCTACACCCGCTCGGAAGCCTTAAACGAAGGCTTTTTATCTTGCTCGCCTTCGCTCGCGGGCATTGAGCTACACCCGCTCGGAAGCCTTAAACGAAGGCTTTTTGTCTTGTTCGCCTTCGCTCGCGGGCGTTGAGAGGCGCCCGCTGAAGAGGGAGCGGACTTTACCATTATGGGATTGGCTGTCAAAGGTTATCCTACTTCTTCATTTTTCAGGATATTAAGGGGCGTTTCGGCGAAAAGAGCTTTGTTAACCTAGATTTTTCCGGCAAAAGCCGCTTCGTTCTTGCTTTCCGAGCGAAAAAGGTTATAAACGCCCCCGCTTAATACTCCTTTCCGTGGCGCTTTTAAGCGGCCTTTAATAAGGCGACATGCGCGGCGGATGGATCGGTGCCGCTGATGCGTCGGGATTGGCTCGGCCCAGCGTCCGGTCGTTTAACCAAGGGGGAGTGCCGATAATGCCACTCTACGAGTCTATCTTTATCGCCCGTCAGGACGTCCCGACCACGCAGGTTGAGTCTCTGACCAAGGCGTTTTCCGATATCATCGTCAAGGACGGGGGCACGGTTTCGAAAGTCGAACCGTGGGGCCTGCGTAACCTTGCGTATCGCATCAACAAGAACAAAAAAGGGCACTATGTCCTTATGAACATCGACGCCTCGCCTGCCGCGATTGCGGAGATGGAGCGCAACATGAAGCTGAACGAAGACGTTCTTCGTTTTCTGAGCGTTCGTGTGGAAGAGCATGAAACCGGTCCGTCCGCTGTCTTGCGCAAAGACGAGCGTGCGTCCGACCGTCCCGATCGCCCGCGCCGCGCGCCGCGCGCCGAGGCTCCGGCAACCGCTTCTGAAGGAGAATAAAGAATGAGCATGAAAGAATCTTCGGACAATCGTTCCCGCCGCGACGGCGCGCCGGGCGGTTTTGGCGGTTTTCGTCGCGGACGCAAGACGTGTCCCTTTTCGGGCAAGAATGCGCCCAAGATCGACTACAAAGACCCGGCGTTGCTTAAGCGGTTCATTTCCGAGCGCGGCAAGATCATGCCGAGCCGGATTACCGCCGTGTCCGCCAAGAAACAGCGTAAGCTGGCTCAAGCCATCAAGCGCGCACGTTTTCTGGCCTTGTTGCCCTATATCGACAAACGCGGCAACGCCAACTGAGGCCTGAAAGGAGATATATGATGATTGAAGTTATTTTGCTGGAGCACATCGATCGTCTCGGCTCGTTGGGGCAGACGGTCAAGGTGCGTCCCGGTTTTGCTCGGAACTATCTTCTGCCCAAGAAGAAGGCGTTGCGGGCGACCAAGGCGAACCTTGAGCTTTTCGAAAAGCAACGGGTCGAGCTTGAAGCCAAGAATGCGTCGGCGCGCGCGGTGGCCGAAGAGCTTGCGGCCAAGATGAAGGATGTCGAACTTGTCTTGATCCGTCAGGCCAGCGAGCTTGGCCAGCTTTTTGGTTCCGTGACGGCACGTGATGTGGCCGAAGTCGCGAAGGGTGCGGGGCATGCCATCAGCCGTCTCCAAATCCAGATCGACGCGCCGATCAAGACGCTTGGGCTTTTCCCTGTGAAGGTTAAGCTTCATCCTGAAGTGTCGATGATGATTACGGTCAATGTGGCTCGTTCCGCAGAAGAGGCGGTTGCTCAAGCCGACAAAGCCAAGGCTGAAACTAAGGCCAGCGAAGAGCGGGCTCAGGTCGAGGCGGCTTTTGGCGTTCCGGCGAGTGAGCCCAAGGCGGAGAAAGCCGTAGAAGCTGCTGAGCCGAAAGCCAAGAAAGCGACCAAGAAGACGCCCAAGAAAGCGACCAAGAAGGAAGCTGACGCCAAAGCGGCGGAATAACGTTCCTTTGACGAAAAAAAGACGGAAGGCGGGCCGAAAGGCTCGCCTTCCGCTTTTTTATTCGTGCCAGCCGACGCTCCATGGACGCAACCCGGGACGCTCGTAGGCGTAGGCGATGTCGGGTTTTCCGTTCTTGAAGAAAAGAGCATGCGCGCCATGGGTTGCGAAGTCCGTTGCGTCAAGGACGCGGGCGTTGCACCCGGCGATGGGAAACGGGGCCACGACAAGATCGGCGTTCAGGCAGTCGTCGATGGCGGCGTTTTCCTGGGCGGGCATGGCGATGGCAAAAGCTCCGTGGCGATAAAGGCAGCCCATCGCATCGCAGCTTACTTGGGGATGATCGGACGGCAAAGCCTTGGCGTCCACAAGGGGAACGTTGCCCAGGCGTTCGCGCCATTGGTCGAGGATGAAGCGTTGCTTTTTAGCGTTTGGTACAGCAAGTCGTCCGTCATCCAGCACGGCGCCCCATGTGTTGCCGTCGGGCGCGGCGAAGAATGACGGCCGCGGAGTGTAGAGCGGATACAGCATGCCGAGGATGACCGGCACAAGCCCCCAAAAGCGCCAAGACCTTCGCCACAGACACAGCCATAAACCGCCAAGGGTTATGCCCGCCAGAACGAAGCCGGGCATGGCGGGCCAATAAAGAATGGATCGAGGCCACGCCGCGACGGTTTCGGCGATGCGGATGGTGGCGGCATTGCCGAGGCCCGCCATGTCGATGAAAAAGCCGTCCATGTTCCAAGGGGCCGTGGCATAGGCCAAAACCGTGAAGGGCATGACCCAGAAGCTCGTTAGAGGAATGGCCAGCGCATTCGACAGAAAGCCATAAAGATTGAAGGTGTGAAAATGATAGATGGAAAAAGGCGTGACGGCCGCGATGGCGATTAAGGAGGCGCGCATGATTCCGCCCACATACCCGAAAGAAGCCCGAAGTCCCGATGGAATGTAGGCCGCGACGTTTTTGCCGAACGCCCAATCCAAAGAGCGCGTCGTCGCGACAAGGCAAAAGACGGCGGCGAAAGACATCTGGAAGCTCGCGCCCATTGTGGCGGAGGGCACAAACAGCATGCTCAGAAGCGCGGACAGCATGACGAGGTAAAGCGGATGCGTGTTGCGGTCGAGGGCAATGGCGATCATGGCGAGGCCAACCATCAGCATCGAGCGCATGGTGGCGGCTTGCGAGCCGACAAGGAACGTAAACGCCAGCGCCGAAAGAATGGCGGCCATGGCCGCCCATTTTTTGATGGGAAAACGCAACGTCAACCACGGCGACAGAGCGAGCAGCATGCGCAAAGGAAAGTAGATCAGAAGGCCCATGATGGTAACGTTCGCGCCCGACGTGGCCAGAAGATGCGCGAGGCCCGATGTGCGCATGGCGTCCATAACGGGTTGGGAAATAGCCGTTTGTTCGCCGTTGAGCCGCGCGGCGGTAATCGCGGCCACGTCGCCGGAAAGCCTTTCGTACACATGCCGGGCCAGCGTTTTGCGGGCGCGCTCCAACATCAAGTTAAACCGTTCGCCGAGCGAATAATCGTTCGGTGAAGAATCGGTAACTTTAATCGTGTCGCGACTCCACCCAAGACCGCCCAAGTGTTTATAAAAGGCATAACGTCGGAAGTCGGCGGCATCGGGAGCCGCCGGGCCGCTGAAGGGATAAACCGTTCCTTTGAATGCGATCGCCGAGCCTATGGGAGGCGCTTCGTCAAAACTCAGGTCGTTGAACTTGACGCGGATGCGTTCGGGCCTTTTTTCCTCGGGAAGGTCGCCGAGGGTCGGGTGAAGCAGGACAATCCGCAAACTGTCGGGCATAATGTCGATGCCAAGGACACGGCCCGTGATCGGGATGAATTCCTGCGGCGCATCCAGCATGGGACGGGCGTCCAGAAGCGTTTCGGTTTTGGACGCGGCAAAGCCGAGGCTTACCAGCATCAGGGCGAAAAAGGCCAAGGCCAAAGGCCACGACCGCTCCTTCAACAGCCAAGCTCCAGCTCCCAAAATCACAGGCAGCCCCAGCACGAAAACGGGGGGCTCGAACGGCAAAACGAAATAAAGAACCACCCCACCGGCCACGGCCACGGGCAGCCAGTACGACCAACGGGCGCGTTCGGCTTGAAAGTTGCGGGCGAGGACGCTTAGGGGGTTCACGAACGGACTGGAAGTTATTAAAGTGGGACCAGCTTGGCCGATAAGGGTAACGGTTTCTTTTTTGAAGACAAAGAGCTTTTCTTCGGCTACCCCCAAGCCTGTTAGCGTTTTTTCGATGACGAAGGTTTTTATGATGAAGGTCGTTACGCGTTTTGCTCCAAGTCCTACAGGGTTTTTGCATATTGGCGGGGCTCGAACCGCGCTGTTCAATTGGCTTTTTGCGCGCCACCACGGGGGCACGTTTCTGCTGCGCGTCGAGGATACGGACCGCGACCGCTCGACGCCCGAGTCGATCCAGACCATTTTGGATGGGATGCAGTGGCTTGGCCTTGATTGGGACAACAAGGATTATAACGGCCGGAATTACTATTCCCAATACGCCGAACGCGCCCGGCATCAGGCTGTGGCCAAAGAGATGGTCGAAAAGGGCATGGCGTATTACTGTTATGCGTCACAGGAAGAGCTGGCCGCCATGCGGGCCGAGCAAAAAGAGAAAGGCTTGCCTCAGCGTTACGACGGTCGTTGGCGCGACCGCCCGGCCTCCGAGGCTCCCCAAGGCGTGCCCCCTGTCGTGCGGCTCAAGGCGCCGCAGGAAGGCGAAACGACCGTCCATGATGCCGTGATGGGCACGATCACCGTTCAAAACAGCCAGTTGGACGACATGGTTCTTTTGCGCGCCGACGGCACGCCGACCTATATGCTGGCCGTGGTCGTGGACGATCACGATATGGGCATCACGCACGTCATTCGCGGCGACGATCACATGACCAATACATTCCGGCAGGTTCAGATTTATAAAGCCATGGGCTGGGACGTGCCGACTTTCGCGCATCTGCCGATGATTTTGGGGCCTGACGGCGCCAAGCTTTCCAAGCGTCATGGCGCGCCGGCTGTCAGCGCATACCGCGAGAAGGGCTATTTGCCCGAAGGCATCAGGAACTATCTTCTGCGTTTGTGCTGGTCGCATGGCGACGATGAAATTATCCCAACGGAAAAGGCCATCGAATGGTTTGAGTTAGACGGTGTAGGCAAGTCGCCGGCGCGGTTCGATTTCACCAAGCTTGCAAACGTGAACGCGCATTACCTCCGCGCCATGGACGATGCGGCGCTGGCCGATCTGGCTGCGCCGTTTGTGGCCGCCGTTGCGGGCCGAGCGTTGACCGATGCCGACAAGACGATGGTGGTTCGTGCCATGCCCGATCTGAAGCCCCGCGCGCAGACGCTGGTGGATATCGCGAGCATGGCCGCGTTTTTCTTCCACGAAGGCGCCTTTACCTTTGATGTCAAGGCTCAGAAGTTTTTAACCGACGAGTGTAAGGCGCATCTGGCTGATCTTGCGGCCCGGATGGAGGCGTTGACGGACTTCTCGTCCGATGCGTTGGAAGAGTTGGCCCGTGTGTACGCCGAAGAGAAACAGATCAAACTCGGCGCCGTGGCCCAGCCTGTGCGCGTCGCGCTGAGCGGCTCGACCGTTTCTCCGCCGATATTCAAGGTCGCCGCGATTTTAGGCAAGGCCGAGACGTTGAAGCGCATCCGGCTTGTGCTTTGAAAAGAAGAAAGGAATGGCCCCCCGGCAAGGCGTCGATCAAGAAACGCCGTAGCTTTGCAGGAGGCTGCCGGAGACGAGGTACCAGCCGTCCACAAGAACGAAGAAAATGATCTTGAACGGCAGAGAGATGATGGATGGCGGCAGCATCATCATGCCCATGGACATGAGCACCGAGGCGACGACCATATCGATAACAAGGAAGGGCAAAAACAGAAGGAAGCCGATTTCGAACGCGCGGCGCAGTTCCGAGATCATAAAAGACGGAATGATGGTGCGCAGCGATATATCTTCGGCCTCGTCTTCATTAACGCGAGCGTTTTGATTGTCGGCTTTCCCGGTTTCGGCCCACAAAGACGGCATCTTGGCAGGGGTTTCGGCGGCCGCGCCCTTTTGAGTCTGCGCAGCGTTTGCCTGACCGATGCTCATAAACAAGTTTAAATCTTTTTGCCGCGTGTTCTTCAACATGAAGCGACGGAACGGTTCTAGGGTCCGGTCAAAGGCGACGCTCTCGGTAATTTGGTTGTCCATCAAGGGCTGCACGCCGTTTTTCCATGCCTGATCGAACGTTGGCTGCATAATGAACATCGTCAAAAACAAAGCGAGGCTGATGAGCACGATGTTGGGAGGCGTGGTTTGTGTGCCCAAGGCCGAACGTAAGAGGGACAGCACGATGATGATGCGTGTGTAGCTGGTGACCATCACAAGGATGGAGGGCGCCAGCGACAGAACAGTGACCAGCAGGACGAGCTGGATGATTCGGGCCGTGGTCGTGGGGCCAGGGCCCATGTTGAAGCTGAGCGACTGTGCGGCGGCATCGGGCGCGACAAACAAAGCGCCGAGCGTGAGGAAAACGCCAAACAAGATAAAAAAGAGGGAACGGGAAACGCGCATTTACAAAGACGACGGTTCTTTTTCAGATTTTGAAAGATTCGTTTTCACGACTATATCGTTTTGTCCGCCCAAGAGAAGCAAATGTTCGTCATTGTCGCAACGGACAATCACAACGCGCCGCCGGGCGTCGAGGGGGAGGCTTTCGATCAGCTTTAAGCGACGTTGTTTCATGCTCGACCGCAAGGGAAGGGTTATTCCGCGCGAACTTACGTACTTCAAGAATGCGGCAAGACCCGCCAGAAGAGCCAAAATCAGCGCAAAAGAGACGAGCGCGTTTACCCAAGAAATATCGGCCGGTCCGGTCACTGCAACAGTCCTTGTTTTTTTGTTTGGAGGGTGTCCATAAGCTCTTTGCAGCAATCAAGTTTGGAGAGAATCGTCTCAAGACGCTCGAGGCATAAAGCCCGGACTTCGTTTTCGAGAGAGGATTCTTGAATGCGCAAGCATACGTGAAAGACCCGTTCTTCTAGACCTTTCAGACAGGGCATGTGCCCTTCTTCAAGCACTTCTTGGGCGGCCTGAAGATAGGCGTCGATCGAGGTAAACTCTTCCGTCAACGATTCCACAGAGGGCGATTTGGGAGGGGGAGACGTCATGGGGTCCTTGAGTCGTTTGGAGCGGCGTTGCCCGAAGATTGGGCGGCGGCAGGGGCCGGCGCAAGGCCTCCATTTGCCTCGTACACTTTAGCGAGAATCTCGGCTACGGCAACAATGGCTTCGCTGGGGATCGGCGTATCCAAATCCATTGAAGCAAGAAGTTCGGCTAAGTCCGCATCTTGGCGGACTTTTATGCCTCTTTCGAACGCCATTCGGACAATCTGTTCCGCCAGTTCGCCATAGCCCGACGCAATAATTTTAGGATGCGAATCGGGGGCATTTTGGGCCGTATCTTGCAAGGCTACGGCCGTGGATCGTCGTGCTGGCGATTCTGGGGCGGATGTGCTAGGTTCGGCGACTGAGATTCCTGTCATGGCATGAGCCTAGCGTATCGTTGGATATGAGGCAAATTGCCTTTTCCCGTGTCGGTGCGGGGGCCGTTCCTTCTCAACCGTCCAATTCTTGGCAAAGGTTGCGTTTCGATGAGTTCAAGCATCTCCGGTCTTTTGGACCTTCTGTCGCGGAAGATGTCCTATTTGAACCAGAAGCAGGCCGTTGTCGCCGAAAACGTGGCCAACGTCGATACGCCGGGCTATAAACAGCTTGAGATCAAGCCGTTCAGCTTTAACGATGCGCTCAAACAGGCGGGCGCGGCTGAGTTGAGGGTGACCAATTCGGCGCATATTCTTCCGGCTTCAATGGCAGGGATGAACGCCGAGACGGTCAAATCCAAGAATACGGAGGTGAAGCCTTCCGGCAATACGGTTGATATTGAGCAACAGATGGCCGAGGTGTCGAGTACGTCGGTCGATTATCAATTGATGACGGCGGTTTATCGTAAAATGGCGGGTCTTTTCAAACTGGCCGTAAAGACGGGTAACTCATAGCAAGGACCATCATGTCGGAAGAGTTTGCCAATATTCTCGCGATTTCAAGTTCGGGCCTTCGTGCTCAAAGCCAGCGTATGAAGATCATTGCCGAAAATGTGGCCAATGCCGATTCGACGGCCTCTGTGCCGGGCGGAAAGCCTTATCAACGGCAGGTGATTACGTTTAAGAAGGAATTCGATAAGGCGCTGGGGGCCTATAAGGTTGAGACTGACGGTGTCCATTCGGATCCGGCGCCCTTTATCAAAAAATACGATCCGTCGCATCCTGCGGCCGACAAACAAGGCTATGTGTTGATGCCCAACGTCAATGCGTTGGTTGAGACGCTCGATATGAAGGAGGCTAATCGTTCCTATCAGGCGAATCTTAGCGTCATGTCGGCGTCGCGTACGATGGTTTTGAAAACAATCAGTCTGTTGCAATAGGGGGGACGGCTATGGTTACGAATGCATTGGGAGCGATCTCAGCCTACAAGAAAAGCGGTGGCATGGCCGATTCGGTTGGCGGCCCAACCAAAGCGGGTTCGGCGACGGGCGGCGATTTCAGCTCAATGGTTACAGATTTCCTTGGAAACGCGGTTGACTCCTTGAAAGAAGGCGAAAAGGCCGCTACAGCGGCCGTAACCGGCAAAGCGGATTTAGCCAGTGTGGTGACGGCTATGGACAATGCCGAGATCGTTTTAACCGAGATTACGGCCATTCGCGACAAGGTTATCGCGGCGTATCAGTCAATTACGAGCAGCTCGATTTAGGCGATCTTTTTTATGCTGCATTGCCACAACAAAAAAACGTAGAGGAGGGGTGGGAAATTTCGGCGTGCGTTCGGAGGGGAGCTGTGTCGTTAGGGGCTTGACTTGGGCTCCGCTCCCCCTTAGTTTGCCGCCGAGTTTCTAGCTTGGATCGACCATGCGTTCGGAAAAACAAAAACTTGATGATCTTTCCGCGCGCATCCGTCAGGCGCAGGCCAAAAAAGAACCGAAGACGGAAAAGCCACTTTCCCCTGTCCGGAATGCCGGATACGATTTTGCGGGGATACTTTTCGGATCGGTTCTTATGGGCGTCCTTTTGGATCGCTTTTTGGACACGTCGCCGTGGAGCTTGGTTTCGGCAGTCGGTTTAGGTTTTGTAACGGGCGTTTTGGGATTGTGGCGATCGATGCAAAAGTCTCGGGACGGCAAGTGAGGAAATCGAGGGCATAGAACATGGCGTCAAGTTTTGAAGAGTTTGAAGTCCAGCACCTCAGCGATCCTTTGTTTTCTTTGGGCGGTCATCCCATCGCTTTTACCAATTCTGCGTTGTTTATGTTCTTGGCGGTTTTTGCCTGCACCGCGCTTATGGTCTTGGCGGTCAAGCCTCAGGCGGTTGTGCCGGGGCGTTGGCAGATGTTGGCCGAGAAAATTTACGATCTTGTCGGCGGTTTTCTCGAAAGCGGCGCCGGGGAAAAGGCCCGGCCTTTCTTTCCCCTTGTTTTTACAATTTTCACGTTCATTTTCTTCTGCAATCTCTTCGGCATGTTGCCGGGGTCCTTGGCCGTGACAAGCCATGTCATCGTTAATTTTGCGATTGCCTTGATCTTGTTTGCCGTGATCATCATCGTGGGGGTCGTTCGACATGGGGTTAAGTTCTTGAAGCTTTTTGTTCCATCCGGCGTTCCTCTTTTGATGATTCCGCCCATGGCCGTGATCGAGTTTTTATCCTTCTCCGTCCGTCCGTTCAGCTTGTCGATCCGTCTTTTCGGCAACATGCTGGCCGGGCATCTCGTGCTTCAGGCTTTCACGGGCCTCGTGATCAGTCTTCTGGCCATGGGGTGGCTGGCTGGGCTCAGCGTCTTGCCTCTGTTCGCAAACATCGTTATCATCGGGTTCGAGTTTTTTATCGCGTTCTTGCAGGCTTACATCTACGCTGTGTTGGCGTCGGTTTACCTGCATGATGCGATAGAATGTCACTAACTACTTGTCAGTCCTCTAACAATCAGGAGATTTCAATGGAAGAATCAACTTTGAACGTTATCGGTGCCGGTATCGCTATGTTCGGTGCGACGATTGGCGGCGGCTTCGGCCTGTGCAAGGTTTTCTCAACATGGCTCGAAGGCATCGCCCGCAACCCGTCGGCTGAGCCGAAGATTTCCAAGATCGGCTTCATCGCGTTTGCCGGTACGGAGCTCGTTCTTCTGCTCGGTTTCGTTGCGACGTTGATCATCCTCAACAAGTAAGCGTCGATGATGCGTTATATCGGACAAATCCGCATGTGTGCGGCGTCTGTGGCGCCCCTGGCTTTGGCTTCTCTGCCCTCATGGGCGGAAGAAGCAGCCGGCGGGGAAAAAGGCTCGTTGCCTCAGTTCGACGTCACGCAATTCCCGGAGCAGATTTTTTGGTTGGTCGTCAGTTTCGCGACGCTTTATGTTTTGATGGCTTTTGTGGCGTTGCCTCGTGTCGCAAAGACACAGGACCATCGTCAGAAGGTTATCTCTAAAGAGATTGAAGCGGCGCAATTGGCAAACGATAACGCCAAGGAATCGATGGCGGCGGTTGATCGGGCGCTTAGCGATGCGCGAGCAAAGGCTCAAGCGGATATGAGCGATATGTTGGCCAAGGTTTCGGAGGAGACGAACGAAAAGCGGGCCGACAAAGAGCGCGAGCTTACGCGGAACATCCGTCGAGCCGAGGGCGATATTGTCCGCACGCGGACGAAGGCGTTGGAGCAGCTTCAGGCCAGCGTCGATGAGTTGGCGCAGGCGGTTGTGAGCAAGATTCTCGGCGGTAAAAAGTTGGTGAAGTCATGATCGCGTTCCTCAGCAACCCTGTAAATACGTATGCGGTGGCGTTTGCCCTGTTCGTTGCGCTGTCGTATTTTTTTATTCGCAAGCCGCTTCTTCGCTGGATCGACAGCGAGATTGCCAAAATCAGCACCGAATTGAACACCGCGCGAGAGTTGAGAGAAGAAGCCGAAGCGGCTTTGGCCGAATGCAAGGTCAAGCAGGAACAAGCCGAGCGCGAGTCCAAAATGATCTTGAAGATGGCGCAAGAGCAGGCCGAAGCGATGCGC
>JAQVBU010000019.1 GCA_028690155.1 Alphaproteobacteria bacterium
TGTCGGTTGGGGGCCGTTGCCATGTTATGGCGCGGGACGGTCGGCGCGTGTTGTGCGAGGCTGTCGGGTTTCGCGATGGACACGCGCTTATGCTTCCTTTTGCCCCGCTTGAAGGGATTGGGCTGGGCAGCGACGTCGAAATGGCCAGCGCGCAACCCGTTATTTTGCCGACCTTGGGGTGGTTGGGGCGCGTCGTGAACGCGTTGGGCGAACCCATCGATGACAAAGGCCCTTTGCCGCTGGGCGACGATCCGCGGCTTATTCGAAACGCGCCGCCGCCGGCGCATGCGCGCCAGCGTGTTGCCGGGAAACTGGATCTCGGCATTCGTGCGGTCAATGCCTTTACGACGATCTGTCAGGGCCAGCGCATGGGCATTTTTGCGGGTTCCGGCGTCGGAAAATCGACCATGATGTCCATGGCGGCACGCTATACGTCGGCGGACGTGTCGGTCATCGGTTTGATCGGCGAACGCGGACGGGAGGTTCAGGAATTCTTGCTCGACGATTTGGGCGAGGAAGGCTTGGCGCGGAGCGTCGTCGTCGTGGCGACGTCGGACGAAGCGCCCTTGATGCGGCGACAGGCGGCTTTTTTGACCATGGCGGTTGCGGAATACTTCCGCGATCAAGGCAAAAAGGTTTTGTGTCTTATGGACAGCATCACGCGTTTTGCGATGGCTCAACGCGAAATCGGCCTTGCCGCCGGAGAGCCGCCCACGACCAAGGGCTATCCGCCGACGGTGTTTTCGGAACTGCCTAAATTGCTGGAGCGGGCCGGTCCGGGTCAGGAAGGCGCGGGCAGCATTACGGGCGTGTTTACGGTTCTGGTGGACGGGGACGATCACAACGAGCCGATCGCGGACGCGGCGCGGGGTATTTTGGACGGGCATATTGTGCTCGACCGCTCGATTGCCGAGCGAGGCCGCTTTCCGGCCGTTAACGTTTTACGGAGCATTTCGCGGACGATGCCCGCGTGCAATAACAAAAAGGAGAATGCTCTCGTCAATACGGCGCGGCGGCATTTGGCGGCTTACGAGAACATGGCGGAAATGATCCGTCTTGGCGCGTACCGCAAGGGGAGCAATCCGGAAGTTGACGAGGCGATGAAATATTATGCGCCGCTCGAAGACTTTTTGCGTCAGGAAAAGGAGGAAAGTTCGACCTTCGCCAAGACGTATGACGCATTAGCGAAAATTCTTGGGCTTGAAGCGCCATGAAAAGCTTTGCGACGCTTGTGAAGCTTCAAAAAAATCGCGTTGACGAGCAGCGGCAGCTTTTATCCAAGCTTTTGGACCGGCTTGAGCAGGTCGAGAACAGAATCAAGCTGTTAGAGGCGGCGCGGGTGCGGGAACATCGTGCCGCGTCAAAGAATCCCATGCTGATGATGACCTACCCGGCTTTTTTAGAGGGATTAATCGCCAAGAGACAGGTGGCGGAAAAAGAAAAAAAGTTGGCGCAAAGGGCCGTTCGGTTGGGCAGGGAGAAGCTAGCCGAGCTTTTTGAGGAGCAGAAGCGGTACGAGATTGCGGAAGAGCAGAGGCTTTTTCGGATAGCCCAAGAGGAGCGTCGCGTGGAAACGATCGAGCTTGATGAGATCGGCGGCACGCGTCATGAACGGCGCAAGAAGGCCTGAGCTTTTTGTTCTCGCGTTTCCTGTGTTGTCTTTTCCTCGTTCTTTGTCCCGATCTTTTGGGGGCTGATTGGCTTTCCCATCTCTGGGGGAGTCCCCTTATTTATTAACTAATACCCTATACGAAAGTCGCATAAGATATATTATGTTAAATCATGGGCTCCAAGAGAGGGCTCTCACGATCTTCTTTTAAAACCTTTTGGGGAACGTTGTGATGTTGTTATGAGGTCCTTTTCCTAGCCCATCGTTTCTTTGTTCCCCGCCACACGGGCCGCTTGGGATAAAAAGGACCGACGATTTTTTTATTCCTTCGCTTCGTTCAAGACGCTTTCGTTTAAAAAACCCGTATAAGCTCTGGGCCAAGCATATCCGGTATGGAAAAGTCAAAAAACTAAGAACATTCAATGACTAAGCCATCATAAGCCGGACGGATATGCGCCGGAAGCTTGGCGGAAAGCGTATCGTAATCCGTTTCATGATTCATATGAGTCAGAAAGGCTTGTTCCGGTTTGACTTGATTGATCCACGCCACGGCCTGTTCGACATTTAAATGTGTCGGATGTTCCCTTTCGCGGACGCAGTCCAGAACCCACGTTCTTATGCCCTTCAAGACCTCTAGCGCCTCATTGTCGAAATCATGGACGTCCGTCGAATACGCAAAATCTCCGATGCGAAAACCAAGCGTACGAATGGTGCCGTGGTTTTGAAAAAACGGCGTGATGGACATGTTTTTGATTGAAAACGTTCCTTGGACTTCATGCGGTATGACGGCTGGCGTATAAAACATACCTTTTGTCGATCCATGAAAGATGTATCCAAAGCGATTGACAAGATCGCCCATGGTCATGGGATCGGCATAGATATCGACAGGTTTTTGGATCAGCCAATTGACGCTGCGAAGCTCATCGATGCCGTGGCTGTGATCGGCGTGGGCGTGTGTGTAAAGAACGGCGTCTAAGTGCTTTAAATTGAAGGATAAAAGCTGTTGCCTTGTGTCGGGCGGCGTGTCAATAAGAACGGAAGTGCCGTTTTTCTCGACCAAAATGGAGGCGCGCGTTCTCCGGTTCCGAGGATTGGACGGATTGCACGCTCCCCAATTATTGCCGATAAGCGGTACGCCCCCTGACGATCCGCAACCTAAAATAGTCACTTTCATCATCATATCTCCGGACTATTTTTAGGGCACTTTTTAAAAAGACGAAAGAAGTTTTCCGTCGTTTGTGCCGCAATTTCATCATACGAGACTCTTTTGACTTCGGCCAAGACCTCGGCCGTTTTGACAACATAGGCCGGTTCGCAAATTTTTCCGCGGAAAGGTTCCGGCGCGAGGAACGGCGCGTCCGTTTCGACCAGAAGCCGGTCCATGGGTATGTCTCGGGCAATCTGGCGCAGCTCTTCGGATTTATTGAACGTCAAAATGCCCGAAAAGGAGAGATAAAGCCCAAGCTTCAGCCCCTCTTCGGCAAGGAATCTCCGTGAACTGAAGCAGTGCAAAACACCCTGCACGCTTCCTTCGTCCTTTAAAACGCGCAGGGTGTCGTCTTCCGCCGCACGCGAATGAATGACGACCGGAAGATTTGTTTGTTGGGCAGCCTGAATATGGCGGCGAAAACTTTGTTGCTGCTTGTCCTGCGGTACGGTGTTTCGAAAGTAATCCAAACCCGTTTCACCGAGCCCTATTACTTTCGGATGGTTCGTTTTTTGGACGATCGTTTCGACCGAAAGGTCTTCGCCCTCGTCGCCTGCATGCTCGGGATGAATCCCAAAACAGCAGAAAACATCGGAATAGGCCTCGGCGGTTGAGAGGACGGTATCGAACGTCCGTTGGTTCGTGCTGATGTTGACCATGCGCGCAAGTCCTGCCGCGCGCGCCCGTGCGATAACACCGTCGCGATCTTTGACAAGGGTCGGAAAGTCCAGATGGCAGTGGCTGTCTATAATCATTGAATCTCCTGTCGACGGGATTGGTAAGTCACACAGGTTCCTTTCCCCGTCAAGATGCGTCTCTCGATCCTTTTGTGTGTCGATTGCCAAATTCCCTCTATTTTTAAGGCGAGTTCAAAGATTCACCCTTCCTTAAGAAGGGCGTATTATCCTCTCTAACATAGACTATTTTTCTACCTTTTAGGGGATGCTGCGCGATGTCTTTTTTCAGATCCTTGGTCGTTTTTTCTC
Source organism: Alphaproteobacteria bacterium (assembly GCA_028690155.1). Classification (GTDB taxonomy): domain Bacteria; phylum Pseudomonadota; class Alphaproteobacteria; order UBA9219; family UBA9219; genus CAIXLI01. Next base: position 3,803 of record JAQVBU010000019.1, read on the forward strand.
TATGCCCCCTGCTCTTGATCCCCTTGTTTCCGGAACCGGCGGCTGCGGCGACGGGATGCAATCCTTCGTCAAGCGTCTGCGTGGGGAAGCCCTGCGATCTGGTCGGGCGCTCCATGATCGATAACGATCAAAAGAATATTATCGCATGCTTGAAGAACGACGAGGGTTCTCTTGTGTGGAAATCAACCGTGGCGAGCGGCTCGTGGGAAGACGTTCCTTTGAACGATACGGCTCCATTCGATACAAATTGTGCCTACAGGGCTTTTATTCGATACACGGACACAACGTATCTTGCCCCTCCTTTCAAAAATGACCCTACTTTTGAGTATTATGCGGCGGCAGTACGTCCCGATGCCTTAGTCTATCTCTTATGGGGTGTGGTCGGACAGGGAGGCTCCTACACACCCTACGATAGAAAAACGGAGTATTGGACGGCCTCTGTCAATGCGGCGAGTGTGAATCCTTCTGTTGTGGTTCAGTCTATACAAAAACTCTGTCAATAGACTTCTAGTGCCGTGTCTGATAGCGCATGTTGTCGCGCATGACGGACAAGACGTTATCAAGCCGGTCCTCATAAGACAACTCGGCCACACCGTATTCCGAAATGCCTTCAAAACATTCGAGTGTACGCAAAATAAGCCGTGCGTTATCGAAGCCGAGGCTGTCTTCCAGCTCGACAAAATCAAGGGATCCGATATCCAGCGTACACGTTTTCATTGAACAACCGCGTTGATTCTTTCTAAGAAGAAACTAGTCAAAAATGTTCTTCTGATTCAAGCCCCATTTTTGGTAAAGACATAAAGAGTTCTCCTTCCCCAACAGAGAGGGAGTCAGCCGGAGCGCTTTCTTTTTTGTTAGCCCATTTGTTCGCTCAGAAAAATTTCCATGAGGTTTTGGTCGAAGCGTTCGCGTTCGTTTTTTTCTTTCATTTTATCCTGCATGTAAACAAGCGCTGTCTCGACGGCCAAAGCCGCGACCCTGTCCATTTTCTTCCCAATCTTGGCTTCGAAGGCGGCCATCATTTTCTGTTTCAAAAGCTTGCGATGCGCCTCTTTGGCAAGAAGAAAAAGTTCTTCAGCCTTAGCCTTTTTTCCCAACGTGATTTCTTCAACGAATTCTTCGAGATGAAGCGCGCCATCAAACGCGTTGTCGGGGGCGCTGTTCGTTTTTGGACCTGCGGTAACGTCGTATCCATGCATGATTTCCCCCCTTGATTGTTGATGAATAGGGTTTGTACAACTTATATGATGTGCTGGCGTTGCACAAGATTTCATGTATACTCCGGCCCTAACCCGCTTATTTTTTTGTTCTTTTCAATACATCCATGTCAAATCGATCGCTTCCTTTTTTAACACCCTCCATGCTTATCCAAGCTTACGCGCAGGGAATTTTTCCTATGGCCGAAAGCGCCCAAGCAACGAGGCTTCACTGGTTTGATCCCCCTGTTCGTGCCTTGTTGCCCCTCGACGCGCGGTTTCATGTTTCGCATAGATTGGTAAGAACCTTGCGGCATACGCCGTTCAAGGTGACGATCAACAGGGCCTTCCAAGAAGTCGTCAGGGGATGCGCCGAGCCGAAAAAAGGGCGCGAAAAGACGTGGATCAATGCGGAAATCTTGAGTCTTTACACAGCGCTTTATTACCGCGGCAACGCGCATTCAATCGAAGTATGGAACGGGTCGGAGCTTGTTGGCGGCCTTTATGGCGTTTCTTTGGGAAGCGCTTTTTTTGGCGAGAGCATGTTCAGCCGCGAACGGGACGCGAGCAAAATAGCTCTCGTTCATCTTGTCGCGCTTCTTCGCGCTTATGACTATAAGCTTCTTGATACGCAGTTTCAAACAACGCATCTCGAAGGCTTCGGCGCCTTCGAAGTCGTTCGTTCGATCTATCTCTCTTTTTTAAAAGACGCCATTAACACGCGGGCAAAAATTTTTCCCTGTTATCCGAACTGGGATCATTTGGTCGGCGATGTCTTGTCTTTGCAGCCGATGACCCAGATATCGTAAATAGGGTGCTCCATGGCTGATAGCGCCGGGCTTGATGCGAACATCCATCCCTGAAAGATCGTCACTTCTTTTTCCGTGCCGGGCTTGATTTCTTTGACGTCCAGATGGGCCGCCGATTCAGGGGGACTTTCTTCGGGCAGCGTAACGCGGCACGTTTCGGCCTTGATGCGCATGGAGCCGAAAGGAACCGTTTCTCCGACAGGAAGATTGAGCTCTTCGACGCGCGCGGTCATTTTATCGAGGGCGCGAAGCACAACAATCGGTTTTTCTTGCGTCGGAATAACAGCATGTGCCGACGATGCGGGAAGAAAAACCGTCAACAGCAGAGCAAAAAAGAAGGCTCGTTTCATTGCTTTTCAGCTGTTTTTTTCGTTTCGCTGTCGCTGCGTTTGTTGCTGTAAATAAGTTGGCCGATAAGATCATCGAGTCGCATCGGCGCTTGTGTGCGCATAATGCGTCCCGTTCCGTCCGTTTTGATCATATCCTCATCGACGCCCGGTTCGAGCGACATGTATTTGCCCCCCATTAAACTTTCGGAAGCAATCATGGCGATGGTGTCGGTTGGCAGTTCGATGGACTTATCCAAAGTCATGGTGACCGTGACGAGATACTGATTGGCATCAGGCGCGGTGTTCAGACGCATGTTTTCAACCGATCCGACTTTGACGCCGTTGATTTTAACATCCGTCCCTTCTTTGACGCCGTCAACCATGGGAAAATTTGCCGAGACTTTGTATCCGACCACTTTGTTCAAGTCGGCGCTGGAGTAAGCAAAAACAATGAACAACCCACCCATAGCCAAGACGATGGCGCCGAGAATTGTTTCAAATACATTGTGTCCCATAATGTCTCCCTTGATTTGCTATTCGGGCTTCCAAGCTTGGTAGTCTCCACGGGCGTGGGGTCGAGGCTCTCCCCGGCATGCCGGAGGGAGCCAAGCCTCATCCGTTCCCGTTTTATTCGGCTCGCGGGGTTTTTGCCACGCTTTTTTTCCATAGGTTTGCATCGGCGCATCCGCGGTATAATGAAGCCAAATATACCACTCTGGCGGAATTGTCGTCGGATCCGGCTCCCCTTTGTAGAGGACCCATCTTTTTTGACGTATACGGCTTCCATCCTTACGGGGTGCGCCCCATCGTGCGACGAAATAACGATTTCCATGTTCATCGCGCCCAACGCTTCGTCCGAAAAAGAACGTGTTTAGGAACGTTCCTATTTGGGAAACCCGGCGTACAAAAGAAAAAGGTTCGGCTTGTTGCATGGTCTTTTGGGGCGAGGGAAAAGAGACTCATAGAGGGGACTGTAATCTTTATAAGACTACTTGATCTTGTTGAGAACAGGAAATTGTACACACAATGTTCGTCTTCTCTGATGAAAAGAGGCCATCTCTATGTCAAAAGCAGCCCCTTCTTTCGCTTTTTTTAGGACCGTTAACCTGTTAATAACTTTTTCTTTATCGCTACCATATTTTGTGTCATAACAACCCCATGCCCCTTTATCTTGTGGATAACTTCTTTGGGCGTAAAGGTTTTTATGTTCAACAGTGTGAAAAAACACGATTTTTTCCTTCCTTTTCCGCGCCTTTTTACGCACGGGGGAGAGGATCCCTTTTCCTCTATTCCGTTTCAATCGAGCGACTTCTGGGGTGACGAAGGTTTTCCCGATCTGGCGTCGCCAGTCATGTGGCGCGCTGAGGCCGTTTCGGTCATGGCCGAGGCCGCTTGTGGCCGCGTTCCCTCCTCGCGCCGAGCCAAGGAAGAAAACACCGTTCCGAGCTGGCTTTGGCAACACAGCGCGCAAAAGGGTTGTTCGGAGGTTGAGGTTGAAACGGATCTTCGCGTTATCATTAATCGTATGGTCGGCTCCGCAGCCGCCAAGGCTTGGAAACTTGGCCTTTTTACCAGCGAGCGGCACGCGCGTGCTTTCTACGACGAGACCCGTTACGCCCTGATGCAACGGTCTATTGCGATTACGCCAAAAGTTTTTTCTTCGTGGGGATTGTCTTGGGCTTATGGTCTTGAAGAACAGCCCTTGCCGGTTCTTCCGGAAAATGAGCTTGGCGCGTCCTCTCTTTCCAATGCCGAAATCGATACACTGATTGGTTCCTCCAAGGATGTTTTGGCGGCGCCTTTATGGAAAAGACTTTTTACCTTCGGGAACAGCGGGGCTTCGACGGTTTCCTTGCGCCTTTGCGATATCGCTGCGGATTGGCATTCGTCGTCTCCCAATCCGGCTCAGGCTGCTGTGGATGTTATGGCTTTGCGCCATGACGACGGACGCGTCGATCTCGACGCCCTTCGTCACGCGGTCCGGCTTTTGGTGGTTTTGCTGGATCTTCAAGGGCGCTCGGATGTGTCGATCGGTTTGGCCAATTTATCGCCGCTTCTGTTGGCCCTCGGCTTGGCCTACGACAGCGATGCGGGTCGCGCGATGGCGGCGTCTATTGCGGCTTTGGTTACTGCCGAGTGTGTGGCGACGTCGGCGGAAATTTCCGTGTTGCGCGGCATGAGCGAAACGTTTGTTTCGAACCGTGAAGCGGTCATGCGTTCTTTGCGCAATCATCGGCGTGCCGTGTATGGCGACAATAACGACTACGAAAAACTATCGGTTCTTCCGGCCCCGTTACCGTTAAAGAATTGTCCGGATCTTTCTTTGGTTGCTGAAGCCCAGCGGCGTTGGGACGAGGCTTTATCTTGGGCGCATGCCTTTGGCCTTCGCGCGACGTGCGTGACCGATTTAACGGTTTCGCCGGTTCTGTCTTTGTTGATGACCAGCGCGTCTCAAGGGCTGGAGCCGATACGGACGCTGACCGAAATGAAGAACGACAGTGAGGGAAGTACGGTTCTTTCTTTGCATCCTGCCGTTTTTGAAGCGTTTTCGCGGCTTGGTTATTCCCGTGCAGTCACGATGTCGGCCATGCAAGAAATTGTGGGTGCTTTGTCCCTTCGCCGGGCACCTTTTATCAATGCGACGTCATTGAAAGCGCGTGGTCTTGACGATGTTGCTCTGGAAAAAATCGAAGCTTATATTCCTTGCGTTCGGTCGTTACGCCTTGCCGTAACGCCATGGATCGTTGGCGAAAAGTATTGCCGCGAAACGTTGGCTATTCCTTCGGAAAAGCTAAAAGAACCGACGTTCGATCTTTTGAATTATCTTGGCTTTTCGGAAAAAGACATCGCGGCGGCGGATCTTCACTGCTATGGCCATGGAACGGCCCGTCAGGCCAAAACTATTCCTTTGAGTCATCGACCCCTGTTCGCCTGCGGGGACGAGATTTCGGCCGAGGCGCGGTTGCGCATGGCGGCGGCCGTGCAGAGCTTTGTATCCGGCGATACCGATGTGTCCTTGCGGCTTCCGGTGGAGCAAAGTGTGTTGCATGGAGCCGAAATGACGCTGGCGGCCTGGCAAGCGGGTTTGAAATCTTTGACGCTTACGTTCGATCCGGCACTGGACGAGAAACTTGATTCTAAAGCGCTGGAGAAAGTTGCTGTACGGCGAATAAAAGCATCCTCGCACCCTTTGTCTTCGGTAGCGGCTTCGCCTAAGCGGCACTCCATTGAGAGGCGAACGACGGCGGCTGGGCGTAAGGGCTCGTCTTTATCAAGACGCACTGCGCGTTAAAGAAACTTGAAAAAAGAAAATGGAATTTAAAGTGGGGGGATTCTGTTGCCCGGCTCCCCCCGAGCCGCGTGCAAGAGGCACACTACCTTACTTCCGCAAAGCGGATATTAGGCAGCGATTGCAACCTTGCTCATGTCAACGTTATCGTTGGCATTTATAAAAGTGACCCGATAACGGCGGTATCATGCCGGGCAAAAACCTTGTCTTTACTGCGTGCGTCGATCCTGTTTCGCCCCCGCCTCATTCGCCGTTGCCTTTTTGTGTGCCGCAACAGGCGAATCAGGTGGAGGCGCCGGGTACCGCCCCCGGGTCCGCTCCGTCTATTCCACAGGGCGTTTATCGCCATAGTCGGAAAAACCGACATGCGGAGAATACCACAAAAGACTTTAAAAAACCAAGTGTGTGAGCACTGTTAAAAGGCGTTTTTTTCTTGCGTGGCAACCGTAAAAATCGATGCGAATTGCTTTAAAACATGGGTAAAAGGTTAAGGTAAACAAAGACATTGAACAAGATAAGGCCTCTTTATATTTGACAAAAATGATTTCGTTTCCTAGTTTTTGCTTCATTAGAGGCAATTAAGTTTTTTGTAGGCTTTTCAAATGATTTTTACAGCTAGGGCGTATGTCTTTTGCGTTGCAAAAAGCTATGCAAAGGGGCCGTGTTGTTTGAATCGTTTCTTTCTTTTTTTCGTTCAACGAGATCGGCATCGGGATGTTCTTGAAAATTTGATGTTGGACGACTTCCTCATTCGTTTGACGGGGGCGTTTGGAATGGCGGCACAACGTGCCGCCATTTTTGTTATGGCCGTTTTCCCTCGTCCTTTGTTTTTGTGTCCGATGGTCGGGAGGTTTTTATGTCGGGTGTAGATTCTTTACGGAAAAAGACGCGTGCGCTTTTTTTATTCGGAACAAGCACACAGTGGAAAATCGAAGAAATGGCGACGATCGCATCGTTCTGCAGCCAAGGGGCCGTCAAGGTTCAGCCGCTTAGTTACTATCGTTTGTTTCACTCGGCCGTCGAAGATCAATCCACCGCCCTTAAGAACCTTATAAAGAAAGTGACCGAAGTCGAGGCGACGTTCTCGAGTTTTCGCCAAAAAGAGTCCACCGGGCGAAGCATTTTTAAACAGGTTTTGGCTTCAGAACAGATAGATTTTGTTGGCGGCGACGATATGGCGGATTATCGGACATACAGCCTGACGGATGATACGACCGTCAATATACCCTCCGATATTTGGAAAGCCATTTTGCCCGAGCTTCGGAAGCGGGTCGTTCCGGGATCTTTGAAAGCCGACGTTTGGCCTAAAAGGAAGGGCTATGTCGCTGTCGCCGATATTGGTCCTATTTTTGGAGCCGTTGGTCACGAATTTTTCTGGACGCTTGTGCGCAACGCCGCATCGAAAATCAAAAAGTACGAGAAAAAGCCGCTCATTATTTATAATCATGTTACCTGTTCCATCCAGAGCCTTTCGGATGAAGACGGCGTCCCGTTTAAAACCATAGAATCTTTTGTGCCTGTTCGTGTGCGCGACTTCAAGGACAGCGAACCTCGGCCGCTCATTCCAACGTCTGAATTTTATCTTTGTCGCGAGAATGATCCTGAACAGCGGCCGCTTTCCGAAACTTATACAAAGTATCTTTTGGAGGAAAGCCCTCGTCGGAAGATCTGGGACCAGATGGTTAAGTTTTTGGAAGAACGGGAAGAGCTTTTCAGCAAGAAAGATTTAATCCGTGAAATTCGCAACAACGCACATTTCTCCCGAGAAGGCGAAGCGCTTTGCCGATCAGGGGGGCGCGAGCTTTTGAAAATTGTACAGCCTTCGGTTGGTGGAAGTTTCGGCAAAAACGTCGGGCGTACATTCGGCAAAAATGTCGGACGCGCCAAGGTTCACATTTGCGCTTACCCTAACCCTCAGACAGAGCAGGACGCGCAGTATTTGATTGACGCGCGGGCGATGAAATTTCATTTTAGGAAGAAAGATATTGCGGAATTTCCCGACGCCATAATCTTTGCGCCGTTTGACCCGCACGATGAAGCGGCGCGCCGTTACAATTTGGCCCGGTTGAACGATGCCCTTGTCGCCAAGGAGCTTGACCCGGCTTTGACGTATGTGCCTCTTATCGTCATGAACTACGGCGGATGTTATGACTCCGCACTCAAGGCGCACGCTGCCTATGCCCGGGACGGATACAGCAAAGAATTCGTCCGTCCGGAGGTTTTCGATGGAGTGAAAGAGGGCGGAAGCTTTCTCTCGGGTTTGGGCGTTGTCCATACGCCCCTTCAATTCTGCGACGTGTTGACCAGCCGCAATTGGGATGCTTTGGACGCCGCGGCCTTTGAACTTTTGGACAAGCGGCTCGCCTACTATCGACGCCGCGAAGCCATCGAAGACCCTATGGTCGATCTTTTGGGCCGGTCCGCTCCGGGAGTGATTTTGGGAGGGACCAAGAAGCCGGATTTTTTGTGCGGCCCCAGCCCTTCGGGAAAAGACGACGCTTATGTCACACAGCCGTGTTTTTGCGTCACCGTTTTCGCTTCAGCGTCGAGCGACAGGTTGAGCGGCGACAATAACGCGCGCGTTCTCGCGGAGTTTTTAAGCGATTCCAAAATGGCGCTTTGTACGGGCGCCGGAGACCAGCATACGATGGGCGCGCTTATCGAGGGGTATAAGGTCAAAACCCATCTTACGGGGGCAAGTACGAAGGGAATCGTCAAAGTCGAAACCGTCAACGGACGTATTCCATCCCAGTGCGATTACTGGGAGTTGCACGACGATATCGGAGCCCGGATCGAAATGCTTGTGAATACGGGCGACCTTTATGTTTCCGTCGGCGGTGGCGATGGAACCGGACAGGAAACGACGACCGTTCTTCTTGGCCTTTTGAACGACGATCCTCGGATGCGGGGCAAAGCGATGATTTTTGTCGGAGACACGCCGTCGATGTACGCCGAGATCGAAAACATTCTCGGTGCCGATATGTTGAAGGCCATGCAGAAAAATCCTTATGCGCTCGAGGATCTCGGAATTTACCTCGTGTCGTCCGCCGAGAAGGCAAAGCCGATCATTACAGCCTATTACGATAGGTTTTTGACGTCGAAAATTCCTTTCGGTCTCGAAAGCGAATCCGAATCCGAGCCCGTGCGGCCGGAAAAAGCCCTGTACGAAACATGGGACGGCGCGTCGAGCCCGGTTTTCTAACGGAGGCTCCAAGGCGGCCTTTTATGTGCAATTTTCCCATAGATGGGGCACGATGGCACATGCGCGCCGCGTAGATAGCCGATACTCATGAGAAATTCGCCGGTAATTTCTTCGCCCGTGAACGCAAACGTTTCCCGGAACAAAGCGACCCATGCCCGTTTGCTTTGAGGGTGGTGGTTGTCCAACCACGCGGCAAAGCCCCCATGCGTGTCGCGTAGCGTGAGCACGACATGCGCGTTATGGATGATCGCGTTAATCTTGAGTTTGTTTCGGATGATCGCGGCATTTTTGAGAAGCTTTTGAACGGTGTTATCGTCATAAGCGGCGACTTTTTTTGCATCGAAGCCGTCGAAAGCCTCAAAAAGTGCGGTTCTTTTCTTTAGAACGGTTCCCCAGGAAAGCCCGGCTTGCATGATTTCGAGGCTTAGACGCTCGAAAAGCAGGCATTCGTCCTTGATTGGAAAGCCGTATTCCTCATTATGGTAGGCCTCATGGATGGGGTCTTGTGGCGCTTTTCGGCAGTATTCTTGCGACATGGCGCGTTTGTTAACCTTTGAAGGCGTCTTTTGCAACGGTAATCCTTGCATTTTCCCGATCTTTTTTCTAGAAGAAGGCCTCGTTTGCAAGGAAACTTCGAAAATGAAAGACAATCTTCACCCTGATTATCATGAGATTACCGTCGTTATGACCGACGGAACCGAATTCGTGACCCGTAGCACCTATGGTAAAACGGGCGATACGCTTCGCCTCGACGTCGATCCTAAGGTTCACCCGGCTTGGACAGGCATGCACCGCTTGGTTGATCGTGGCGGTCAGCTGGATAAGTTCAACAAGCGCTTTGCCGGCCTTTCAACGAAGAAAAAGGCCGACGATAAGGCTACTGCCGAGAAGCCGAAGGAAAAGATTAAGCTCACGACAACGGCTGCTTCGGCCAAGAAGAAAAAGGCTTAACGGCCGAACGATAAAAAAATCCCCCATTTTCCTAGGCAAAAACCATGTGGAAGATGGGGGATTTTTATATTCGTTTAGGCAATGAAGGGCTTCTTGACGAAGTTGTGATGCGCTTCGATGATTCTTACGGTGCCGCTGCTTGACCGCATCATCATTGTATGCGTTACCGCGCCACCGGGGAAACGGCGAACGCCTTTTAGGAGGGTCCCGTTTGTGACCCCTGTTGCCGAGAACATCACATCGCCGTGCGCCAAGTCATTCAATTCGTATTTGCGGTTCAGATCGGTCACGCCCGACTTGGCCGCGCGGGCTTTTTCGTCGTCGTTGCGGAACAACAGGCGTCCTTGCATAAAGCCGCCGATGCACTGAAGCGCGGCGGCGGCTAAGACCCCTTCTGGGGCGCCCCCGGAGCCAAGATACATATCGACGCCGGTTTCCGGTTGTGACGTTGCCATGACTCCTGCGACGTCGCCGTCTCCGATCAGCATAATCCGGGCGCCGGACTCGCGGACTTTGGCAATCAGCTCGCTATGGCGCGGACGATCCAAAATACAGACTTGAATGTCCGAAACATCGGAGCCTTTGGCTTTTGCGAGATTGCGCACGTTTTCGGCCGGCGACGCATCTAAATCGACTATGCCGGTAGGCAGAGCCCCGCCAATGGCGATTTTATCCATATAAACGTCCGGCGCGTGCAAGAAGCCGCCCTCTTCGGCAAAGGCAATGACCGCCAGCGCGTTTGCTCCTCCGCGAGCTGTGATCGATGTTCCTTCCAAAGGATCCAGCGCGATATCGACTTTGGGGCCGCGACCGGTTCCGACCTTTTCTCCAATAAACAACATCGGGGCTTCGTCACGTTCGCCCTCGCCGATAACGACTGTTCCGTCGATATCCAAGGCATTCAAGGCCCGTCGCATGGCGTTGACGGCGACTTGATCCGCCTGTTTTTCGTCGCCGCGTCCGACAAGCAGCGACGCGGACAATGCGGCCGCTTCGCTGACCCGAACCATTTCCATCGCAAGATTTCGATCATTATAAGCTAGCGTGGAAAGCATATCGTTCCCCTTTATTTTTAAATATCTCTATTTTTATCATGGTTGCGGTGCTTTGGCTACCGATTAAGCGTCAAGGCGTCCGACTTGACCCAATGGCCTCGTTTCAACCCATATCTTTTTGCAACGCCACCTGGGATCTCAAGCACAGCGATAACATCGTCTTCCGAAAAAATGGGCGCTAAATCCTTGGGTTGTGCATTATGTTTGATGCGACCGATTTCGCCGTTCGGAAGGATGAAGATAATGTCGAGCGGGATGAGCGTCTTTTCCATCCAAAAAGCGGCTTGTTTGGGGTTGGGAAAGGGAAAAAGCATGCCTTCGTTGCTTGGAAGCGATTTGACGGATTTAAGTCCTTGTGCTTGTTCTTCGCTTGTTTTGGCTACTCGGACATTGAAGGGAAAACTCGTTCCATCTCCGCGCGTTATCGTTACCGTTGTTTGGGCAAGCGCGGATTGCAACGCATGCGCACGACCGCCCTCCTGAGACTTATTGGCATGGCACGTAAACAGGATGATCGCGAGAATCGCGGAACAGACAAGAACGGCAAAGGTTTTCATAACGCCCCCATTTTCCTTCAGAAAGACAATATAAGATCGGCATTACGCTCGATAGGAGGCCGATTGGGTGAAGAAAAGCTGGGCGATTGTTTTCAAAAAAGCACCCCAAGTCAATAAAAACAGAAAATTTTAGTTTTCATTTTGTTGACGGCACCAATTCCTTCAGTATCCTTGAAGATATTCTTTTCGAAGACAACGTCTTGAGAGGAACTTTTTATGCGTCTTTTATATGGATCGGTCTTTGGGGGCTTTTTGCTGTGCACTCTGTGCGGCAGCAGTTGGGCTTTAACGTCCGTTCTTTTGCCCAAAGATACGACCGATGATCCGGCTTCTTTGCCCAATCTTGGTCTGACGGTTCGTTCGCCGGAGCCCCATACGTCGTCTTCCGCCTCAAAGGCAGAGAATCCCCTTCTTCCCGACTTGTCGGCACAGGCGCAGCCCATTCCCTCCGCATCGGAGAAACCCTCTCTTCAAATCATTGATCGAGAGGACTCTGCCCGAAGCAAGGATCGTCCCGGGAAAGAGAGACCTTATGAATTGACGGTTTCCCTTGGTAAGAATTCGCGGTATGGCGCGGTCGATATCGCCACGATTCAACGTAAGCTTGGGGTTCGGCGGCAAAAAATAGCGAAGGCCTGCCGTCTTTCCTTTCGGGGAACGTTATGGACGACGGATGGCATGTTCGCTGTTCGGGAGAGTGCGGCCCCTACCCTTCGGGTCCCCTATGGGGGAACCATTAAAACGGCGTCTTTGACCGCAAAAGCTTTGTGCCGGATTGAAAAAGATGACTTGCCTTCGAACCTCGAGAGGGTCGTTCGCGTTTCGGGCCTGTATGAAGTGTCTTTAAAGGCTTTCAAATGCCGTGCGCCTTCAGGAAGCCGCGCCAAAACGCTTACGATCACCTATAATGGAAATACGGACGCGACCTGTGATTATGAATAACCCTCTTGGGCGTCGTCGCATGTTTTCTGCATGCCATAAAGTTTTGCGTAAGCGCCGTTTTGGAGCATAAGATCCGCGTGCGTGCCGGATTCAACCACACGGCCTTGGTCGAGGACGACGATAACATCGGCATCGACAATTGTGGAGAGCCGATGGGCTACGACGATGGTCGTGCGCCCTTCCTGAAGTTTTTTCAGCGCAGCTTGAACCGCACGTTCGGATTCGTTATCAAGGGCCGATGTCGCTTCGTCCAACAGCAAGATCGGCGCGTTGCTGAGCATAGCGCGGGCAATGGCGATGCGTTGACGTTGTCCGCCTGACAATTTGACACCAAATTCGCCAACATGCGTATCGTAGCCGTTAGGCAACTCGCGTATAAAGCTGTCGGCCGAGGCCGCAAGGGCAGCCTGTTCGATTTCGTCATGCGAGGCTCCCTGCCGTCCATAGGCGATGTTGGCCCGGATTGTGTCGTCGAAAAGGGCGGTTTCTTGGCTGACGAGGGCAATTTTAGAACGCAAGCTGTTGAGGAGTACATCCCGGACATCAACCCCTCCAATGGTAACCGAGCCGGATTGTACGTCATAGAAACGGGGAATAAGATTGATGATGGTTGATTTGCCGGCGCCGCTTGCGCCTACGATGGCGACCGTTTTGCCGCAGGGCACATGAATATTGAGATGGTCGAGCGCCAGCGTGCCGTCCGGATAGGCAAAGACGACGTCGTTGAGATCGACGGAGAAATTTTTAACGGTCAGAGGCTTGGCGCCGGGTTTGTTTACAATGGTAGGCTCGACATCCAAAAGCGTGAACACACGCTCCGAAGCGGCAAGCCCGGCCTGAAGCTGGGCGCTGATCCGCCCCATGCGCTTCATAGGATCATAGGCCAAAACGAACGAGGCGATGAAGGCCACCAAATCGCCGGGCGTGTTCATGCCGCGGTCAACCTGAAGATAGCCGAACAAGACGAGGGCCGTAATGGCGATGCTGCTTAAGATTTCCATGACAGGACTTGTCAGGGCCGCGGCGTGGACGCTTTTAAGCGAGAAGGCATAGATAGATTCAGTCAAGTTGCGTACACGAGAGGACTCAAGCGCTTCGTTTCCGTAGGCTTTGACATGGCGTATCCCTTGGAAGGTCTGATTAAGGAGCGCCGACAGGTCACCGGTGGCGTTTTGCGTGCTGGAAGCCAACCGTCGGATTTTCTTTCCTATTTTTGCGACGTAGAACGCCGAGAGCGGGAAAATCACAATAACGATGCAGGTCAGATGCCAATCTTGGTAAAACATGACACCGATAAGCGCTGTCAATTCAAGGCCGCCACGGAACGAGTTCAATAGGCATTCATTGACGGCTTGGCGCATAATCATCACGTCGTTGATCACGCGCGAAACCAAGGTGCCTGATGAATTGGCATGAAAAAAGGCAAGATCGCTTCGCAACAAATGGCCGCACATCTGCTGTTGCACATTGACGACGATGCGTTGGCCAATGCGATTCATAAGGATGGTGTGCAGATAAACCATGCCGCTGCGTATCCAGAAGCTTCCGGCGATCATCCCGCATACGCCGAGCATATAGGCAAGTCCACGCTTGTCGATCATCCCGTCCACGACAAGTTGTAACAGATGGGTGAAAACGCCGCGCATCGCGGCGGCGCCGGCCATAAACACCATCGCGGCAAGGAATTGTTTTTTGTAGGGAAGCAGATACGACCGGATCAGTCGTTTCAAAAGAACGCTTGTATTTTTGGGCTTCCCTGCTTGCAAAGCCGTAAGGTTGATGGAAGGTGTGTTTTTTTGATCCACGAAACGGTCCTGAACGTTAAACAATTTTGATGAGGGCGTGCTTTTTCTTCCCGACGCTTAGCTTCGCGCCGGAACCGACATCTTGGTCGGTTATGGGCGTTGAAACGGACGGGATGATGGTGTCGTTGATCTTGACCCCTTTTTGTTCGATCAGGCGTTTGGCCTCGCCGCGGGAAGCGGCCATGCCCAGTGCGACGATTACATCGACGATAAGAGGCGCCGATCCTTTGGCCAGATCGTAGGTGGGAAGATTATCGCTTGACGCTTTATCCTCGAACACCGCGCGGGCCGTTTCGGCAGCCTCTTGGGCCGCCTGTTCACCGTGGGCCATTTTGGTCGCCTCGAAGGCCAAAATCTTCTTGGCTTCGTTGATTTCGGCGTCGCGGAGCTTTTCCAGCTTGGCAATCTCGTCCAACGGCAGATCCGTGAAGAGTTTCAAAAACCGAACGACGTCCGCATCCTCGGTGTTCCGCCAGAACTGCCAGTAGTCGTAGGAATTCAGCCTGTCTTTGTCTATCCAAATCGCGCCCGAGACGCTTTTGCCCATTTTGGTTCCGGAAGACGTCGTGATCAGAGGCGTGGTCAGGCCGAAGAGCTCAATATTTTTCATACGGCGACCAAGCTCAACGCCGTTGACGATGTTGCCCCATTGATCCGCGCCGCCCATTTGAAGCGTGCAGCCGTAGCGGTCGTACAGCTCGACAAAGTCATAGCCCTGCATGATCATGTAGTTGAATTCGAGGAAGGTCAGCGGCTGCTCGCGTTCCAGCCGCAGCTTGACCGAGTCGAACGTCAGCATGCGGTTGATCGTGAAATGCCGTCCGATGTCGCGCAAAAACGCGATATAGCCCAATTCATCCAGCCAGTCGGCGTTGTTGACCATGATGGCGTCTTTGGGCCCGTTGCCGAACGTCAGAAATTTGTCGAAGGCTTTGCGGATTCCGGCGAAGTTTGAGGCAATCGTTTCGTCCGAGAGAACTTTCCGCAGCTCGTCCTTGCCCGACGGATCGCCGACCTTAGTTGTGCCCCCCCCCATCAACACGATGGGTCGATGCCCTGTTTGTTGGAGCCGATGTAGCATCATAATGGTGGCAAGGTTGCCAACATGAAGGCTATTGGCGGTCGCGTCGTATCCGATATAGGCTGTGATGGTGCCTTGGGACGCCTTGGCATCTAAAGCCTCAAAGTCGGTGCACTGGTTGATGTGCCCCCGTTCGCTCAATACGTTAAGAAGATCGGATTTAAAACGCGGCATGACAACGGCCCTTGTATAAAGTTTACGGTAAAAAACACTTTCCCATAGCCTATTCTGCGTTAAACAGGATAGGATATAAGTGGACCGTTATACTATCTAACCCGTTGCAAAACATGAAGCCCAAACTTTACAAAGCCCTTGGTTTAATGAGCGGAACGTCGTTGGACGGCATTGATCTTGCTTTGATTGAGACCGATGGCGCTGATTATGTTCGGCCTTTGGGGGCTATGGGGCGTCTGTACGATGAAGGGTTTCGGAACAGTTTGCGCCAGCAGTTGGGCCATCGACGTACAGAAAACAACCCTTCCATGGCGTCGGTTGAGCGGACTTTGACCGAAAAACATGCCGAGATTGTTTGCGATTTTTTGGCTCAATCTGGTGAGATGGTGGACGTCATAGGGTTTCACGGGCAAACCATTTATCATAACCCTGCGGCCCATGAGACGCTTCAACTTGGCGATGGCGCTCTGTTAGCCGAATTAACGGGGATCGATGTTGTGAATGATTTTCGTTCGGCCGATGTTTTGGCCGGGGGTCATGGCGCACCGTTTGTTCCCCTTTATCACAGGGCCTTGGTTGCAATCCGGCCCAAGCCTATGCTCATCCTTAATATCGGCGGCGTGTCGAACATCACGTGGATCGGTGGCGTGGCGGATGAACAATTGTTAGCCTTTGACGTTGGGCCGGGGAATGCCTTGATTGACGATTGGGTTTTGACGCATACCGGACGGCCTTACGACCATAATGGCGAATTAGCAGCTATTGGAACGGTCGCGCAAGATCTTGTCGCATGCGTTTTTGAAAAACCCTTTTTCCGGGAGCCTCCCCCAAAATCGTTGGATCGCGATGCCTTCGGAGGATCGCTGACCCGTTCTCTAAGCGTTGAGGATGGCGCGGCGACGCTCACTCGAATAACGGCGCGGGCCGTGGCACTGGCTTTGCCTTTTTTACCCCAAATTCCCCAAGAGATTTATGTTGCAGGCGGTGGGCGTCACAATGGGACGCTGATGCGTTGGATCGGCGACGAAACGGGCCTTGCCGTGCATACCGTCGATGAGCTTGGGTGGAGCGGCGACGCCTTGGAGGCACAAGCGTTTGCATGGCTTGCCGTGCGTTCGATTTTGCGTTTGCCGTTAAGCTTGCCCAAGACGACAGGCGTCCCTTCTCCTATGACGGGCGGCTTCTTGCACAAGGCTCCCTGATTCTTCCGGCACAAAAAATGCATGCATGTTTTTGTAGCTTTTGACTCCTCGAACGTTTCGGGATCGTGACAATTCTTCTTTCTCGTGTGACGTCGAAAACCTCTGTTTATAGGCTTTTCATGCGAAATGAAAATTTGAGAAATTTTTGTCCACAGAATTCTTTTTTTCAATGGGGCTTAGACCCTTGACCTTCTTCGGTTCTGAATCGTATCACCTTAATTCTGCGTTCTCGGGCGTTGATTCGGGGGCGAAACGATGCCTCCCTTCTTGCGGCATTTTTTGCCGCATTTCTTAAAGGTTCCTTCAGTAAAAATTCTTGAGTTAACCAATAATAAATTTACTAGGCAATTTCTGCCTCGTTATGGTTAATATCAAGATGTCGAGCGATTCGTTCGAAAAGGTCTATAGGTTGAGTTAGGAGTACGTGGACGTGAACGCTTTCTTACAAACCCTACGCAATCTCGGGCCTATGCGGCTTGTCGCTATCGCTGTTGTGGGGCTTAGCTTGCTTGGGATGCTGGGCTTCATAACAACACGCGTTTCGACGGCGCCTTTAGCCCTGCTCTATACGGAGCTCGACCAGCATGACTCGGCGGCGATCGCCCAGAAACTCGATGCGCTTAAAGTTCCTTATCAAGTCGATTCCAGTGGAAGCCTGATCCGCGTTCCATCCGATCAGGTCGGCAAAATACGCATGTTGATGGCGGCCGATGGCTTGCCTAAGGGCGGTTCGATTGGCTACGAAATTTTTGATCAAAAAGAAGGCTTCGGAACAACAAGCTTTGTTCAGAACATCAATCATCTTCGCGCGATGGAAGGCGAGTTGGCGCGCACGATTAGCGCGATGGATCCTATACAGAACGCGCGCGTGCATCTGGTTTTGCCTCAGCGCGAATTGTTCAGCCACGCGACCCAGTTGCCAACAGCCAGCATCTTTTTAAAAATGCGCAACGGCGCCGTTTTATCGCGCGAGCAGATTGCGGCGATCCAGCACCTTATTGCCGCGGCGGTGCCGCAGCTTCAGCCTAATCAGGTATCGATTGTCGACGACCGCGGCAATCTTCTTGCCCGTCCAAGTAACGGCGCTGCGGGTTCCGTTGGCGGAACGGGGATGGCCGACCGGGACGATATGCGCCTTCAATTCGAGCAGACGCAAGTTCGTAAGATTGAAGATCTTCTGACGCAGACGTTCGGATACGGCAAAGTCCGGGCGCAGGTATCGGCCGATCTTGATTTCGACCGGATTACGACAAGCTCGGAGATTTTTGACCCCGAGAGCCAAGTTGTTCGTTCGACGCAAAGCATTATCGAAGATGCTGTTAATGCCGAGGGGGCGTCGGGCGGCACCGTGTCGGTGGGAAACAATCTTCCGGCATCGCCCCAGCAGATTACAGGCGGCATGGGCGGTGCTTCGACGACCAAGAACAACCGCTCCGAGGAGACGATCAACTACGAGATCAACAAAACCGTTCGTAATCAAGTGCGTGAGAGCGGTCGTATTCGCCGTCTTTCCGTCGCCGTTGTCGTAGACGGTTCGTATAAAACGGCCGAAGACGGCTCGACCACGTACACGCCCCGCACCGAAGAGGAAATGGCTAAAATTCGGGAGTTGGTTCGCTCGGCCGTGAATTACGATGCGACGCGCGGGGACGTGATTGAAGTCGTGAACATGCAATTTGCGCAGACGGATATTAGCAAAGAGCTTGGCGAGGAAGCGCCCAATATGCTGATGGGGATTCCCCGCGCCGATCTTTTCCATGCCGTCGAAACGATCATCCTTGCTTTTATCGGCCTTTTGGTTGTCGTGTTGCTGGTGCGTCCGATCTTGAAGAAAATTTTGGACGCAAGCCCCAATGGCGTGTTGGGGGGCGATACGCCCGCCTTGTTCAGCGGCTCAAGTACAGCCATGAGCGGCGGCGCGTCGGCGGGCGGTGTTGCCCAGCTGCCTTCGCCCGGAGGCTCGGGATCTTTATCCGAGGCGACCGAGGCGGCCGAATCCGAAATCGAGCGCATGATCGATATTTCGCGCGTCGAAGGGCGGGTCAAAGCCTCGTCGCTTCGCAAAGTTGGCGAGATTGTCGATAAGCATCCCGACGAAGCAATCAGCATTTTGCGTAACTGGATGTATCAGGAGAGTCGTTGATGGCCGGACAACGTCTTCGTGAGGATATCAAGTCCCTTTCGGGGCTGGAGAAGTCGGCGCTGTTTATTTTGGCGCTTGGCGAAGAATACGCGGCGCGCATTTTCGGCCATATGACGGACGATGAGATTAAGGATTTGTCTCAGGTCATGGCGAATTTGGGGACGGTTAGTTCCAATTTAGTCGAAAAGTTGCTCATTGATTTTGCCGAGCAAATGTCGTCATCGGGCGGCACCGTCGGTACGCTGGAATCCACCGAACGCCTGTTGATGAAGGTTTTGGATAAAAGCCGCGTCAGCAATATCATGGAAGATATTCGCGGCCCAGCTGGCCGAACCATGTGGGACAAGCTGGCCAACGTGAACGAAGCGGTGTTGGCGGCGTATTTGAAGAACGAGTATCCCCAGACGGTGGCCGTCGTTATTTCGAAGATCAAGCCCGACCATGCCGCGCGCGTTTTGTCTCAGCTTCCGGAAAGTTTTGCAATGGAGGTGATCACGCGCATGCTGCGGATGGAGGCGGTGCAAAAGGATGTGATTGACGATATTGAACGGACTCTTCGTAACGAATTCATGAGCAATCTGGCGCGGACGAACCGGCGCGATTCTCACGAAATGATGGCGGAAATTTTCAACAGTTTCGACCGGACCAACGAGTCCAAGTTTATGTCGGCGTTGGACGAACGGAGCCATGAATCGGCCGAGAAGATCAAAGCGTTGATGTTTACGTTTGAAGATCTCGGAAAATTGGATGGCGCGGCGATTCAGTCGGTGTTGCGCGATGCCGATAAGAGCAAACTTCCCACCGCTCTGAAAGGCGCGTCGGATGCGATCAAGGACCTGTTCTTTGCGAACATGTCCGAGCGTGCCGGCAAGCTGTTGAAAGAAGATATTGCGGCGCTCGGCCCCGTACGTTTGCGCGATGTGGAAGAGGCGCAGGCGCATCTTGTGACGACGGCCAAGGATTTGGCGGCTAAAGGCACGATTATCATCTCGAAGGGCGCAGAGGAGGACGAGCTTGTCTATTGAGACAAAAACAGCCGAAGCAAACACGGCCTTCAAAACGGCGCCGGCGCGGAAATTTATGTTCGACTATTCGTTCGATAACGCGAAGGTCGTGCATCGCGCGCCTGAGCGTAAGGCCGTTCTTATGAAGCCCGATCAGATTGATGCGTTTAAGAAGGAAGCTTACGAAAAGGGGTTTGCCGAAGGCAAGATGGAGGGCAAGGACGAACAGATTGCTCAACAAAGCCATATCCTTGATCAAGTAGGCAAGAGCTTGGGCGCGGTTCTTGAGGCCATAAAGACGATTGAACACGACCAAGAACTTCAAACGCGCCAGATTGCCCTGGCGATTGCACGCAAGATCCTGCCCTCCTTCGTCGAGAAGAACGGCCCGCAAGAGATTGAATCTTTGATCGACGAAGCGTTGCGTAGCATGGGGCATCAGGCGCGGCTGATTGTGCGTTTAAATGAATCGCAGCATGCGATTCTTCAGGAAAAAATTCAGGCTATGGCCAAAGAGAGGGCCTTCCCTGGAGAGCTTTTAATTCAGGCTGACCCTGCCGTTACGGCGGGCGACTGCCGCATTGAATGGACGGACGGCGGAATCGAACGGAATGTCAAGGAAACCGTCGATGCCGTCGAAAAGACCATCCTTCCTTCGTCTTAACAGGAGTGTTCTATGGCAGACGACGAAAACAAAGAAACTCAAGCAAACAAGGAAAACAAAGAGTCCTTGGCGCTGACCGAGCTTGAAGCCAATGAAGGCGAAGCACCGAAAGACGACCAACCGATTACGGCGAACGATTTGGACGCTGTATACGGCATACCGGTCGAAGTCGCGGCCGTGCTGGGCAAAGCCGAGATGCAAGTGAGTCACTTGCTGAAGCTGGGCCGCGGCGCCGTGATCGAGCTTGACCGGAAAGTCGGTGAAGCCATCGATATTTACGTCAACAACCGTCTTGTCGCGCGCGGCGAAGTGGTGGTCGTTGAAGATCGTCTGGGTATTACCATGACGGAAATCATTAAGTCGGACAGGAACACTTAATAACGAGGACAGACAAGTTTCGGTTTTTGAGACGTGTTTTTGAAAGAGGATAACAATGAGACTTTTGATCGTAGGACAGCTTGAGGGCCCCTTGGGCACGGCGGGGCGTATGGCGACGCAACGCGGGGCGAAGGTGGCGCATATCGGGACGATCGACGGTGCCCTGAACGCGTTGCGCAATGGCCAGGGTGCGGACCTTGTGATGATCGAAGTTTCCTTGGACATTGCTCTTTTTATCAAAAGTTTGAAGTCCGAACGGATCAGCATTCCCGTTGTGGCCTGCGGGATCGGCACGAACGCCGAAGCGGCGGTAAAGGCCATTCGCGCGGGCGCCAAGGAGTTCATTCCCCTGCCCCCGGATGCCGAGCTTATCGCGGCCGTGCTTCAGGCCGTGGCCGAAGAGGATGCGACGTTTATCGCGGACGATCCGTCGATGAAGCCGCTGCTCCGGATGGTCGACAAAGTCGGTCCCAGTGACGCCTCGATCCTGATTACGGGGGAAAGCGGCACGGGCAAGGAAGTCATGGCGCGCTACATTCACCGCAAAAGCCGCCGGGCGACTTCAAATTTTGTGTCGGTGAATTGCGCGGCCATTCCCGATAATTTGCTTGAGTCCGAGTTGTTTGGGCATGAAAAAGGCGCGTTTACGGGCGCTGTGGCGCGGCGCATCGGCAAATTCGAGGAAGCGAACGGCGGCACTCTGCTTCTGGACGAAATCAGCGAAATGGACAGCCGCTTGCAGGCTAAGTTGCTGCGCGCCATTCAAGAACGCGAGATCGACCGCGTGGGAGGTACACAACCGATCAAGGTTGACATTCGTTTAATCGCTACGTCGAACCGCAATCTCGAAGAAGAGGTCCGGGCCAAGCGTTTTCGCGAGGATCTTTATTTCCGCTTGAATGTCGTGAACCTGAACTTGCCACCGCTTCGGGCGCGGATTGCGGACATTGTGCCCTTGGCCGAGCATTTCGCGAGAAAGTACGCCAAGGCCAACGGCCTTCCCAACCGTCCAATCTCGGAGGACGTGGCGGCGCTGCTTCAAACGCATCATTGGCGCGGCAACGTGCGCGAGCTTGAGAACGCGATGCATAGGGCCGTCCTTCTGGCTCAAGGAGACAGGATCGGACCGTCAGCCCTTACCTTTTCCGGTCCGTCGCTGGTTCCCGATGACGTTCGGGTCCCCTCCTCATCGATCCCGGAGTCGGCGGCGCAAGCGGGCGGATTTGTCGGCCGCACCGTGGCCGACGTCGAACGCGATCTGATCATCGATACGCTTAGCCATTGTTTGGGCAATCGCACGCATGCGGCGAACATTCTCGGGATTTCCATTCGTACGCTGCGCAACAAACTCAAGCAGTACAGCGACGAGGGTATACCCGTCCCAGGCGGCGAGGAGCGTGCGGCGTCGTAAGCGGCTTTCGTTGTTCTTGGTTTTGCTTTTTCGTTTTGACCTTTTTGCCCCATGACCGATCAGTCTACATCTCTCGAAAGCGGCGGCGACCTCTTTGGCGGGCTTTTCAAGCGCGGCGAGGTCTGGCTGGGTATAGGCCTGATGGTCATCCTGACGGCGCTGGTTTTGCCGCTGCCGCCGTTTCTGATCGACATCGGGCTTTCGATCTCGATCACCTTTTCCGTTCTGATCCTTATGACGGTGCTTTTTATAGGCAAGTCGCTGGAATTCAGCTCGTTTCCGACGGTGCTTCTGATCGCGACGTTGATCCGGCTGTCGTTGAACCTCGGCACAACCCGCCTTGTCTTGACGCACGGCAACGAAGGCACGGATGCCGCAGGCCATGTGGTCGAAGCGTTCGCCAGTCTGGTGATGGGCGGCGATTTCATCATTGGTGTGATTGTGTTCGCCATTTTGACCTTGGTCAATTTCGTCGTCATCACCAAAGGTTCGGGCCGTATTGCCGAAGTGGCCGCTCGTTTTACGTTGGATGCCATGCCCGGCAAGCAGATGGCCATTGACGCCGATTTGTCTTCGGGGCTTATCAACGAAGATCAGGCGCGCAAGCGCCGCAAGGATCTGGAAGACGAAAGCAACTTTTTCGGTTCGATGGACGGCTCGGCCAAGTTCGTTCGCGGCGATGCGATCGCCAGCTTGGTCATCACGTTCATCAACGCCATCGGTGGCATCACCATTGGCACGTTTCGTCATGACATGCCCGTTCTCGAAGCGGCAGACACGTATGTGCGGTTGACCGTCGGCGACGGTTTGGTAACCCAGATCCCGGCTCTTCTTGTTTCGGTCGCAGCGGGCCTTCTGGTGACCAAGGCCAACATGGCCGGGTCCACCGACAAGGCGCTTTTCAAGCAGTTGAGCGGTTATCCCATGGCTTTGGGACTCAGTTCAGCGATGTTGGCCATTTTGGCCCTTCTTCCGGGCATGCCTTTTATTCCCTTCGCCATCCTCAGCGCCGTGTCCGGTTTTGGCTGCTATGCCGTGACTCAGGCGGCGGAGGAAAGGAAGGAAGTCCAGAGGACGCTTGAAAAAACGGAACTCGAAAAAGTGCCTGTGGCGGAAGAACCGATCGCCAAGGCGCTTTCCATCGATATGATCCGGCTTGAGTTAGGATACGCCTTGCTCAGTCTTATCAACAGTGAGACAGGCCAGCGCCTGATGGAGCAGATCAAAGGGTTGCGCCGTCAACTTGCTTCCGAAATGGGATTCATTATGCCCTCGGTACGCATTCAGGATAATCTGCAACTGCCACCGAACGCTTATGTCCTTCGCATTAAAGAAATCGAAGCCGGCCGGGGCGAATTGCGCCCGGGCATGCTTCTTGTCATGGACCCCAAGGGACAGCCCATCGCTCTTCCCGGCGAAGCGACGGTCGAGCCGACCTTTGGGCTGGCGGCGGCATGGATCGATCCAAGCTATCGGGAAGAAGCGCTGTTCAAGGGCTATACAGTCGTGGATCCGCCCACGGTCATCACCACACATTTGACCGAGCTTGTGAAGGACAACATGGCCGATCTTCTGTCGTACACCGAGACGCAGAAGCTTTTGGACGAGTTGGACAAGGAGCAGCAGAAGCTTGTGGCCGATGTGATTCCAAGCCAAATCACCGTCAACGGTTTGCAGCGCATTTTGCAAAATCTTTTGGCCGAGCGCGTATCGATCCGTGATTTGCCGACGATTTTAGAAGGCATCGCCGAAATTACGCCCGTGACGCGAAATCTCTCCGCAATTTCCGAGCACGTTCGCTCCCGTTTGGCGCGGCAGATTTCGGATTCGAATACGAACGAGATGGGCTACATCCCCCTGCTGACCTTGTCGTCCGAATGGGAACAGGCTTTTGCCGAATCGGTCATCGGCGAAGGCGACTCGAAGCAATTGGCTATGGCACCCAGCCGCTTACAGCAGTTTATTACATCGGTGCGTCAGACGTACGATCGTCAAGCCGCCTTGGGCGAGGCGCCCATTTTGTTGACGAGTCCCGCCGTTCGTGGCTATGTACGATCTGTTGTGGAACGTTTTCGCCCTTCGACGGTTGTTTTGTCTCAAAACGAGATTCATCCGAAGGCGAAGATAAAAACTCTGGGGCAAATATAAATGAGGCTGAAATCTTTCCATGGCGCAACATTGACGGATGCTATGCGGTCCGTTCGCGAGGCGCTTGGCGAGGAAGCCATCATTGTTGCAACCCGCGAGGACGAAGGCGGCGGCATTCGTGTGACGGCGGCCATTGACGATGAGACGGCGCGCTCTGCCCCCCGCCCTTTTATTGAAAAGCCGGATGGTTCGGAAGCCTTGGAATCGATGGCCGAAGCGTTGACGCATCATGGCGTTTATCAACCTTTGGCCGAAAGGCTGATGGCGACGGCCACTCAAGTTGCCGATGACGACCCTTTGCTGTGTCTGGGCGCGGCAATCGATACCCATTTGACGTTCGAGCCTTTGGATACGGCAAGGCCCGTTATTCTCGTTGGCCCTTCGGGTGCCGGAAAGACTCTTTGCACGGCCAAGTTGGCGACGCAGGCGACACTGGACAAGGCTCGGCCATCGGTGGCCAGCACGGACATCGACCGGGCCGGAGGCATGGCGCAGTTGGAGGCGTTTACGAAGCTTCTTCAGGTTCGGTTGATTGAAATTGATGATTGGCACGCTTTACGCGATCTTGTTTCCGTAAACAAAGGGCGCCCCCTTTTCATCGACACGGCGGGGCGCAATCCCTTTGTTCTCGAAGAAAAAGGATATATTCGTGATTTTATCGGGGCTGTGGGTGACGCGACGCTCGTGCTTCCGGCCGATCTCGATGCCGCCGAGGCAGTGGACATGGCGCAGGCGTTCAAGGAACTCGGCGCCTCGCGGCTTCTCGCGACGCGGCTCGATACGGTTCGCCGTGTCGGCAACCTTCTGCGCGTGGCGTTCGAAACCCGGTTGCCGTTGACGAATTTCAGCGCATCGGCCAAGGTGACCGAGCCGATGATGCCTATGAATCCCGTTGTTTTGGCGCGGCGCCTTCTGGGGATCACGGCAGGGGCTTCGCGCAGCGACGCTTCGTCGGGATGTCTAAGAAAGGCAGTTTTATGAGCGCGTTTTTCTTCTTTTCTTCGGAGCTTGATTTATGACCGATCCCATTCCCTTGAGAACGGAGAAAGTGTCTTCCGTTCCCGCTCTTCTGCGATGCCCGAACATGGTGGCCGTCGCCAGCGGCAAAGGCGGCGTGGGGAAAACGTGGTTTTCCATTACGCTATGCCAGGCTTTGGCCCAACGGGGTAAGAAGACGTTGTTGTTCGATGGAGACTTCGGGCTCGCCAACGTCGATATTCAGCTTGGCCTGACACCCGAAAAGGATTTGGGCGCGGTTGTAGACGGGCATAGGGCTCTTGAAGATTGTGTGACGCCTTATAAGGAAGGGCGCTTTGATATTTTAGCCGGACGGTCGGGATCGGGTAATCTGGCCACCCTGCCCTCACAGAAGCTTTTCGAAATGCGCAATGGTCTGATTTCCATGGCGAAGGCGTACGACGTCGTGGTGGTCGATTTGGGCGCGGGCATTGATCGGCCCGTTCGGCAGATGGCAGGGCCTGCGGCCATGACTTATATTGTGTTGATTGACGAGCCGACGTCGCTAACGGATGCTTATGCTTTCATCAAGTTATCGCGCGCGGCGAATCCGACGGCGGATTTGCGCATTATCGTGAATATGGCTTCCAGCGTAGCGGAAGGACAAAAAACATACGAGACCATTCGCAAGGCAAGCGCGACCTTCTTGAATTACGAGCCGCTTTTGGCCGGGATCGTTCGTCGCGATTCCAAGGTGCGCGATGCTATCCGGGCGCAAACGGCGCTTTTAACCCGTTCGCCGCTTAGCGATGCGGCTAAGGATGTCGAGACGATCGCGGCTCAATTGCCTTTTTAGCATAAACAAGGGGCGACAATGCTTGATATCCCGCCCGCCTTATCTTCCATTTTTTCATCGACGGACGGGGCCTCTCGTCTGGAGCGGGAGGTTTTTATTTCCTTTCCCCTGCCCACAATGTCGAAGGCGCTTGAGGCCACAGGACCTTCCACAGGGGCCTCGGTTGAGGTTCTTCCTCTTTTTGTGTCCAAGGCTGGGCATGTCACGTTATCGGTGCCTGGGGCGGGCCCCCTATCTCTTCCGTTGCCTCAAGAACTCAACCCGACGACGCGCGAAGCTGTAATCCAACAACTGGAAGCGTTCGTTCGGGAACAAAAGCCTCTTATGATGACGGTGCAAAAAAACGACGCTTCGTTAACGGGGCTGTTGACCGTTTCTATCCCCAGCGTTACGGAGCGCGTTGCGCGTGGGACGGATGGAACGTCGTCCTTTTTGCCCCGCCCTTCCCTTCGTGTCGGCGACACGCTACGCGCCGTTGTTTTTATGCCAGAGATCGGGAACGAGGCGTTGTTTGAGGATGCGTTGCAAAGCTCAAAATTACGAGGCGTTTCAGAAGCCCTCGACCAGCAAGCCGTTGTGCGTCCCTTTCTGTCGAACGGAGTCGTTTCGCTAATTTCGGAAACGTTTTTGGAAAAAACCGAGCAGGGTGTGGGCAGGGCGGCTTTAGGGCAGGGTGGCGCGGGCAGGGGACAGAGCGTTCGTTCCTTTTCCGCCCAGCCTTCCAACCTGACGCCGTCTGTCGATGAAGCGAATGTTATGGTTAACAAAACCTCTTTGGCGTCAGGGGGTTCTGTTAAGATCAACACGGAGGCCGTTTCGAAATCCATCGGCAAACTTGAAACGATTTTGCAAGGCTTGTCATCGATAGCCGATGATGCCGTACCAAATAATTCCTTGTTGGCTGAAAAGATTGGTTCTGAACAAGCGGCGCGTGCGCCCTCTTCTTCTTTGTCCTCAGAGCTTTTGAAAAAAACGCAGGCCTTGTCCGAGAAAGAAACTGTCCCTCCCTCTTTGCTAAAGGATGGAAAAGTTGATGTGACCCGCAGTATGGTTAAGGCGCCTTTCTTCGGGACGGCCCGGTATGCTGCCGAGACAACGCCGGGTGTTTTATCGTCTTTTCCTTCCGTTTCTTCTTCGTCCCCGAAACTTTCGCCGGGGCAAGACGTCGCGCTGAAGATTCTTTCGATTTTACCCTCGTCGGATTTGCAGTCCCTGCCCGAACAAATTCGGAATGTTTCGAACAATCCAGAGGCTGCCGTTCAACCCATGCTTGCCGTTGTGCGTGAGGCGGGTATGGGCGGGAGCCGATTGGTTCTCGACGTGGATGGCTCTATGGCTTTTCTTATCAAAACGCCGATCGAAGCGCTTCCGGGAACGGCTCTTCTTGTTTCCGTTGATGACGTTGGTTTGGCGTCCTGGGATCCCGTTTCTGAATCCAAAGATGCCGCTTTTTCTTCTTTGCCTGCCGCGCTTTCGGTTTTGGCTCAGAGCGAGGCCCCTCTTTTTCATAATGCCCTTTTGCAGCCGACGCAGGCGCTTTCCGCGTCGCTGCTTTTCTTTTTAAGCGCCGTCAAGCAAGGGAAGCTTTCCGGCTGGTTAGGCCCGGAGGCTGTCGAGGCCTTGCGCGGAGACGGACAGGACGAGTTGCTTCATCTTTTGTCAAAAGATATGACCGGTCGAGCGGCGCAGGATTCGATCGTGGGCGATTGGCGCATGTATACCCTTCCTCTTTATGCGCACCCGCATTTTCAGAACCTGACCCTTTATGTTCACCCGACTTCGTGGCAGCAGGGAAAACGAGGGCGTCCCAATGAGGATAAAGGCGGCTTGCGTTTTCTTATCGATATGACGCTGAGCCGTCTTGGCGCCATGCAACTGGATGGTTTTGTCCGTGGCAAGGCGCTTCATATGATTTTGCGCAGCGAAAAAGCTTTGCCTTCCGGCCTTCATCAAACACTTCGCGCGTCTTATTTAAATGTCCTTGAAGGCGTCGGGTGTGCCGGAACGCTGACCTTTCAAGTTGGACGCCAACATTGGATGATTATGAAACCGTCTCGGTCTTCCGATATTCTGGCCTGAGTGGGGACGAGGCTATTTGTTTTCTTCCATGACGTCTTTCACCTTGCTGGCAAGCTGCTTGAGGGTGAAGGGTTTCGAAAGAAAATAAATCATTTCGCCTGAGGTGAACTGTTCGCGGAGGCGGTCTTCCGTGTAGCCCGACACAAAAATGACCTTGATATTCGGCCAACGCTCCCGAATGATTTTGTACATTGTCGGCCCGTCCATTTGAGGCATCACGACATCCGAGACGATCAAATCGATTTTGTCGCCGTTTTCCGTTTCAAGGACGTCGATGGCTTCCTCACCGCTTCGGGCTTCGAACACTTGGTATCCTTTGTTGCGGAGCGCGCGGGACGAAAAGACGCGGACGGCATCTTCGTCCTCCACAAGAAGAATTGTGCCGGCTCCTGTCAAATCAGGCCCTGGCCTATCTTCGTGCACATCATCGGGTTTGGTGTCTTCTTCGCCCGCCGATCTTTCGTATACGGGAAGATAGACCGTGATCGTCGTGCCGACGCCAACAGTGCTTTCGACGCCGATAAATCCCTCTGTTTGGCGAACGATGCCATAAACCGTAGACAAACCAAGACCGGTTCCCGATCCGATTTCTTTGGTCGAAAAGAACGGGTCGAAGATGCGTTGAAGGTTTTCTTCGGGAATGCCGACGCCAAGGTCGGAAACTTCGATCGAAACATAATTTCCCGGCGGCATATCGTCCTGTCCGCGAAGAATATGCATTTCCTGACGATGGTTGCGCGTGCGAATGGTGAGGGTTCCCCCGTTCGGCATAGCATCGCGCGCGTTAACGACAAGATTGATAATGACCTGTTCCAATTGCCCCTGATCGACTTTAACAAGGCCCACATCGCGTCCGTGTATCATTTCGAGCTTGATCTGCGCTCCGATCAGACGGCGAAGTAAGTTGGTGAGTTCCGACAGCACATCGGCAAGATTTAAGACCTTGGGCTGCAACGTCTGTTGCCGCGAAAAGGCCAGAAGTTGGCGTACAAGATTCGCCGCTCGATTGCCGTTTTGCTTGATCTGCATGATGTCGTTGAAGCTTTGATCCCCCGGCTTGTGCCGTTGCAAGAGAAGATCACAAAAGCCGATCATGGCCGTAAGCAGATTATTGAAATCATGCGCAACGCCTCCGGCCAGTTGGCCGATAGCCTGCATTTTTTGCGACTGGGTAAATTGAATCTGAAGGTGTTTTTGCTCGGTCGCGTCGATAAAATAAAGCATCAAGCCGCTTTGTTCCGTACCGCCCAGAGCCTCTTTGCTCACGAGCCCGAAGCGTTTGACGAAAACCTGAGCGATGACTTCTTTCTCGCCGGCCATTTTGACTTCAAGCGGTTTGACCTGATCGGTTCCTCCCAGAACCTCGGCAAGCTTGGCCATCATTTCCTTGCGATCGTTTTCGTCGATCAGTTCCGCCAAGGGCGATCCAACAACGCTGCCGTGCGTTCGTCGAATGATGGAGTGGAAAGCATAATTGCACTCCATGACCATGTATTTTTCATCGACGAGGAGAATGCCGATAGGCGCTTCGGCAAAAAGCCTTTGGAAACGATGCTCGGAAACCGAAAGAGCCTGTTGCCATTCTCTCTCGGGCGATTGATCCCGCACGACAGAACGTGTTCGTAGCGTTTTGCCGTTTTCATCCATAATAACGGTTTGCGTAATCGCGACGGGAAACAACGAGCCGTCCCGTCGGCGCATGACGGCCTCGCCAATCGTTTCGCCCTGAGGCCCGCTTGTAAAAGCGTGCGCGGCAATGTCTTGAGGCGGATCGCGCAACACGTCGTGAAGACGGATATCGCCTTTAACAAGCTCTTCCGGTGTTACCTGAAGCCATTCGGCAAGCGTTTTGTTCACAAAACAAAACCGTCCATGCTGATCAACGGAATAAATGCCAACCGGGACATTCGCCATGAAATCGACAAGCTTAGCTTGTTCACCCTGCATGGCTTTTTCCATACGACGGCGTTCGCTGATATCGTCAAAGCGCCATAAATAAAGATTTGACGATCCCTCAAGCGGGCGAGCGACGATCCGACGCCATTCGATGATTTTTCCGCCGCGAACAATGGGAAGTTCGGCAATGCCTGCATGCTTTTTTTGCAAAGAAGTGCGAATCTGTCCGAATTCCTTTGAGCCTTCGGGCGTTGCCGAAAAGCGTGCGACCAAGGCTGCTTCGGCGTTTTGAGAACCAAGATCGATCCATCCGCGAAACGCGCGGTTAGCCATAATAAGAGCGCCCTTCTCGTCCGTAATGAGCTGGGGCGTGAGGACACTGTGGAAGGCTTCGCGCAAAAGAAATTCATGTTTGTTTTCGCTGGGGCGGCGCATTTTTCTAAAAAGACGCCACGTCGTTCCAGCGGCGACGAGAAGAAGCCCTCCAACAACAGAACTAGCACCAATTCCGGCGGTGCCGGTCATGAGATGGGGAATTAAAATGGCCAAGGCTCCGAGGCCCGTCATGGAACCAATGCCCCAAAGAGCTGCGGGAATGAGATCCTCAGAAGCCTTTTCAGAGCTTGCTGTTGGGGGATGATGAGGCTTGGATTCTTTTGTTTGAAGTTCGGTCATATGAATGGCGCTGGATTCTTTATATTTTTTGTACGCGAGGTATGAGAGCCCCTAATTTCGGCGCTGATTCTTTCACTTGTTGCCGAGAAAGTCACCATACAAAGGTCCCATTAACAGGGTCTTAACGCCATTAACGAGAAGTTTTGCCGCTTTTTTATGTTTTTTTCTTCTGAACTCAATAAGTTGATTGACTTTCAACGTTTGAGGCGTCAAAACAACGCGACTTCTTGGAACAAGAGGCTCTTGAGGCCTTTTTTCGTGAAGTATTGGGCTAGTTAGTCTAAATTTGAATAATAGCCATTGAAGATCGCGGGGTGGAGCAGCCCGCCCTAGCCTTTGCGAAGCAAGGGCATAAAGATGAAGCTACCGGGCTCCAGAACGCCGGTAGCTATTAAAGATCGCGGGGTGGAGCAGCCCGCCCTAGCCTTTGCGAAGCAAGGGCATAAAGATGAAGCTACCGGGCTCCAGAACGCCGGTAGCTATTAAAGATCGCGGGGTGGAGCAGCCCG